>CABRZP010000010.1 GCA_902475545.1 uncultured bacterium | reverse complement strand
GCAAAATATTTGCAGCCCGCCTCTTTTCTGAAAATTTTTCAAATAATAATTATTGTAAATAAGTCTTTATAAGTATTCCTTTTTGTAACGAAAAAATATATAATCTTTACAATAAAACATGTTTATTCTAAAAATATGGTATACAAAAGGATACGAAATTGCTAAATAATTTTGAAAGTTTTGATAACTCAGAAACAGCTACAAAGAAAGATATTGTTATACAAGAAAGAGTTGAACTCGTTTCTTCTCATATGTATAAACAGTTTTTAGATTACCAGCATTCAACCGTAAACACTAACGATATATTTTCAAGAATGGTTGATTGTCTTGAACTTGTTTCTAACAATTTAAAACAGTCATTCTCATCACGCGGAGTTACCACACAAAATATATATGTTGAATCTGATGCACTCAAATCAACAGCAATTATCAATATCCTATGGCACAAAATGAGCTTTACAACCCGTTGTAATTTCCAACCTCAAGCACTTTACAGGGAAGACGGAAGACACATCTTCTCTAACAGAATTATGGCATTAAGAGGTAATTATAACGAAATAATAAAAGATGCAAAAGACAGAGAAGACGAAATTGTAAAACTTCTCGAAAATGAAATTGCATCACTATATGTACCTGCTGATCAAAATCAAAAATGTATTTTCAAAATCAAACATACAGGTCAAGAATTTACTCTAAATCAAGTTGATGCCCCACGTGAAGTTATCTTAAAAGTAGTTGAAACTGTTTGTGGCGGCGGATTATACCATCAGGATGGTTCTTTAAGAACATTTATTATTTAAACTGTTGGTTGACTAATTAATAAACATAGTTAAGATATTATTGTAAGGGTTTTAGGTGTATTTTATGAAATTAGTAGAGAAGCTTAAAGAATTTGAAAACCAGTATTTATTTATAAGATGGGCAACCGGAGGAGAATATGGTAAATTAATCTATGCCGGTGATGATTTTATTGAATTTAGCGTAATTGATGTTGATACAATGGCTTTCCGTGAAACAATATTAATCTATGCACCATTAATTTTAGAAGTATCAATTGGCGGTTCTGATATTGCCAGAATTGTTGCGGAAGTATCTTCCCAGATGAGTATACACGAGGGGTAAGGGGTAAATATTATTTATTATACCCTGTCCAACGAGAAAAGCCTTGAGGCTATTCCACAACGCTCCACCAATATTGATAGCAAAATCCCCCGTCCGGCGAGGATAAGTTATGCAAACTTGCTCAAGTCTTACCGATATTGGTGGCAGAGTACCCCGTCCGGTGAGGACCTCGGGGCAAAAAAAAAGTCACAACTTTTTGCGACTTGAACAATAATCTTGGGAGGAGATTTTGGGATAGTTTGTACATGCATGATATGTCAAGCATGCAAATTTGGTATACATGATAAGTATATTTTTTTACAAAAATTTACAAAACGTATTTTTTATGTTATTATTATGCTATGGAAAAAAATCTAAACATCCTTATAATCAATGGTCCAAATCTTAACATGTTAGGAGTAAGAGAACCGGAACAATATGGTTCTAAATCCTACAAAGATTTAGAAATGGAATTACACGAATATTCTTTTGAACTGGGTATTAATCTTGAAATATTCCAGAGCAATTTTGAAGGCGAAATTATAGAAAAGATTCAATATGCACTTGGGAATTTTGATGGAATAGTTTTAAATGCCGGAGCATATACACATACCAGTGTAGCCATCAGAGATGCACTTACATCTGTAAAAATTCCTACTGTCGAAGTTCATATTTCAAACATATACAAAAGAGAAGAATTCCGACATAATTCAATGTTTGCAGATGTTTGCGTAGGGCAAATTACAGGTTTCAAATCAGATAGTTACAAACTGGGACTGCAAGGATTGGTTAATTTCTTAACCAGTGCAAATGATTAGTAAAATTTAAAGGAAACGAATTGACGGAAGAATTATTTATAATTGATTTAAAATTCTTCTTTATCTCTAAAAGTCCATTTTGTATCCGGAAGGATGTTAAAAACATACTACCGGATTATATTCGTGTTTATTTTTTTACAACAAATTCTTGATGCATTTTTTCAATCATTTTTAGAGTATCTTCTTCGCTGTGTTCTTCGGCATATTTATCAATTGCCTTATTTAATTCTTCAGCAAGTTTTGGATTCTTTTCTAAAAATTTCATATCATTTTCTAAAGAATCAGAAGAAACTTGAGATTTACCCAACGCAGCAGCAGGCATTGCAGACAAATCACTAATTTCTTTTGTTTCAGCAGGCACAGCAGGAGCTGGTTCTGCTACAGGTTCTTCTAGTGCAGGTTTTTGAATACCTTTAAAATTTACACTATTCATTTTGTTGTTGTCGATTTCTCTCATAGTATCACCTTACTTTCAGAAAATTTTTCGTCTTATCTTCATGTTGGTTTTTTGTTAGAAAACACCTAAATAATATTTTTTGCTACTTTTGTTAAAAAAAATTACAAAAATTTACATGTAATTTCTCAATAATTTTTCATGTTATGATGTATTATATACTATAAAAGGATGTAATGCAAATTATGAATTTATTAGGATTGGTAAAAAATATTTGGTGGTCTGTTTCTGCATTTAATACAATAAACAATTTGCCTGATGCAATTATATATGTTAACAGCAAAGGTTTTATTGAACACGCAAATAAAAAAGCATTTAAAACATTTGGATTTGTTATTGATGAAGAAAATCCTATAATAGTAGATGACTATATCTATAACGGTATGGAAATCTTGAATACATCCGCAAAAGAAAATAGACCAATGCCTGCAATTGCTAAAGTTCCAGGTAGAGAATTTCCGGTAGAAATCAATACCTACGCAAAAAGAAACAGCTATTGTGTTTCTATCAGAGATTTAACCAAACTGACAAATTCAATTGAAACAGAAGAAAAAATTGCAAGATTTAACGGTGAAAAAAATGCAATGCTGGTTAAAATTGAAGGCGAAATTAAATCACCAATCAGTTCAGTTATCGGCTTTTCAAAAGGTTTGTTAGACGGTATTGCAGGTGATTTAACAGATAAACAGAAAAAATATATTAAAATAATTAATTCAAATTCAAATGAATTATATCATTTTATGGATAAATTTTTAGAATTTACTTATACCGAATCGTCTTTATATGAACAAGATTGTCAAAAATTCGATATCGTCGAAACTTTAAAAGCTATTATAAAAGACTTTGAACCGATTATCGAAGACAAAAAAATTAACTTTAATTTTGAACACAGCGGACTTGAAAAAAGAATCATTTATTCTGATTTAAAAGCTGTGAAAAAAATATTTGAAAATATATTAGAAACATCTGTATCAATGACCGATTCCGGATATATCATGGTAACATTATCCCAACCGGATGAGGAAACAATTTCCCAATTGGGATTTAGTGAAGACAAATACCTGAAACTATCCGTAAAAGATACAGGCGTTGGAATAGCTGAAGAAGAAATGAAATATTTATGTGACCCTTATGCTCAACTGGAAAAAGGAAAGAAAAATTTATTAAGAGCAATTAGACTGGGTACAGCCAGTATTTTAACAAAAAGAACCGAAGGATACATAAACATTACATCTGAAATGATGAATGGTGCAGAATACAATATTTATATTCCATTAAAAAAGGATTAGGATGAGCAAAGTTATACTTAAAAATATCAGAAAAACTTATGATAACAATAAAACAGTCATAAATAATGTTAATCTTGAAATTAAAGATAAAGAATTTATCGTTCTGGTTGGAGCTTCAGGCTGCGGTAAATCAACCCTTTTACGAATGATTGCCGGCCTAGAAGACATTTCATCAGGAGAAATCTACATTGATGATAAAAAGGTAAATAACATTCCGCCAAAAGACAGAGATATAGCTTTTGTGTTCCAGAGTTATGCACTATATCCACACATGACAGTCCGCGAAAATATTGCTTTTGGACTTAAAATGAGAAAAGTTGATAAAGCCACAATAGAAAAAAAAGTTCAAGAAGCTGCAGCCATTCTTAATCTTGATGAATATTTAGATAGAAAGCCAAAACAACTTTCAGGCGGACAACGCCAAAGAGTTGCTCTAGGTAGAGCAATAGTGCGAAATCCAAAAGTATTTCTTATGGACGAACCATTATCTAATCTGGATGCAAAATTAAGAGTCCAAATGCGTTCTGAAATCAAAAAATTACATGAAAAACTGCAAACAACATTTATTTATGTAACCCATGATCAAACAGAAGCCTTAACAATGGGAGACAGAATTGTTGTACTCAATAACGGAGATATACAACAGGTTGACAGTCCTGATGAAATTTACAACAACCCTAAAAACACTTTTGTTGCAGGATTTGTCGGCTCACCGCAAATGAATTTTATAAACGGAAAAGATTTGGGGCTTGACGAAAATATACTATATGGAATTCGCCCTGAAAAAATGACTAAACCTGATGGTGATATTAAATTAACTGTAAATGTTGAAATATCTGAAATGCTTGGAAGCGAAAAAATCGCTTATTTCAATATTGGAGATAGTAAGTGTTCTGCAAAATTTGAAACAGATGCCCAAATTGGCAAAACCATTGACCTCTCAATAAAAACAACCGACCTATATAAATTTAACCCTGAAACCGGCGAAAGAATCTACACATAAAAGTGTAACGAAATACAACTAATGTTCAGCCTTTCACAAACCGCACAATCGTGGGCATCAGTCCTCATAAAACTGTGCTACTCGAGCCTATCGTGTGAACAAATCTTTGACTGAAAATTTGCGGGTTTTGTTAGACAAGCTAAAGTCCAGCAACTTTCTTGCAATAGGATTTGTTTGTCGAGTTGACTGACGTTGTTCAATAACTTCTTTTTCTCTCGTCTCTGTGGAAGTTTCTTCAATTACTCTTAAGTTTTGTTCAGTCTTCTCAACCATGATGTTAATTGTACCTCGTTACATTATAATAAACAAATCCTGAAGCAATTAATTGCCCATTTTGATATAAAAATTATATATTCTTTACATACCGTTACAATTCATTTTCTTTAATTAATCTTTTATCCAGCGGAAACTCTTAACATAATTACTGCCGTTGATATCACCGTATATTTCAGCCTTGAATACACGTAAAACATTTGATTTATCAAAATTAGGAATCTTATGAATTTTACTGGTTGAGGTTGGGTTAATTTCATTTATATTTATGCCAGGAATAGTATTAAACAGACGATTTAAAGAGGAATTACCAATCTTTCCGAGAATTGTAGAGAAATTCTTAGAAAGACTGCCATAAATCTCCATATCAGCAATTAGAGAAGAGATATTATAACTGCCTTCAAGATACATATTCAAATCTTTTCCTTTTGAATAAATATTAATATCATTAGCGATACCGTCTTTCACTTTAATATTACCGCTTATACTTTCAAAATCACCTGTTTTAAGCGGTGTAATTAAATCAATAATACCATTAATAGATAGTCCTGTAATTCCACCTGTAATAAGGTTTCCTGCCTTTAACAAGTATTCCAGAGAACCCAGTTTAGGCATTCTGCCATTAGTAACTTCAAAATTACCATCACCAGACAAAGTATTAACACAATCAACACTGGATAAACCTTTACAGGCAACCCTTAAATCACCAGTTACGTTTCCGTACATTTGTCCCGGCATATCAAAGAAATTTTCACTAATAATTTGAGCATCCGCATTTTTAATATTCATTTCAGCATTACCGGCAAAATTGTTTAAATTATAGTCTATTTTACCGTCGACAGTACCATTTGCAATATTAAAACTATAGTTTTCTACATTTAAAATATTATCGCTGCCTAATGAAATATTAGATTTAAAGTTTGTTGCAAGTGCCTTTTTGATTAAAATTTTATCTGCACTAACCGTAGCGTTTTTCAAAATAACTTTATTTTGAGATAATTGAGAAACGTCAGGGGTTTGAGAATATTTATTTCTGGTATTTTCAGCATCAAAATCATTTAATGCATCTGAAATAACATTCAAATTTAACTCTTCTGTTTGAAGATTAGCTTCTTCAATAACAATTGGAGGTGTAGGATTATTTCTGATTTTGGCAGTAAACAGTAAATCATTTGTCAAAATAACACCTTTAGACACAAGATTGATAAAGTCATCTTTAAAATCAATATTCACATCGCGAATAGTCGCATCAAGCAATGGAATATCTATACTTGAAAGGTTTAAATAGCCCGAAACAGACGGAGCTAAAGATGTACCGTTTATTATTAAATCTGTGGTAAATACCCCTTGATTAATAGCCTGTTTTTTAGTTAAAACATTAAATATTTTTGCATTTGTTGGCTGTAATGTTTTAATTTTCAGGTTCTTAAAGCCTAGTACATTATTCTTTAACAAGGAAACTTCACCTGATGCCATTAATTGATTTTGTACAGATTTCTTTTTATTTTGAGATGTAATTGTTTGATTATATCTCATAGAATTTATTTTAACTTTATTTGGATACAAAACTATATCCGAAACAACAGAAACAGGGTTGGTAGTCATTTCCATACCTGTAACTCCGGTCGGAGCACCTGCTAATGTTGCCCCCATATAATATATTGAAGAATTTTCACCTATATTTAAATTAGATTTTGACCATAATTTATCCATAGGACCTTTTAATCTTGTATTAAAATTCACATCACCTTTCAATTTAACAGGATACACGGATTTTGAATTGAAAAATCTGTCAAAAAACTGTTGTGTAGGTTTTGCTGTTACTAAAAGATTAAAATTAGGCATTCCATAAATATTTGAAATACTGCCATCCATAAATACAGGCATAGAACTAATCCGAGAATTTACCCTATTTAAATATAAGATATCGCCATGAACATCAGCTTCACCATTCAGAACTCTGATAACAGCTCCAAGAGGTTTATATACAAAACTTGTATCTTTTAAATTTGTATTAGCCCAAATTTTGCCTTTTTTAATATTACCATTGATATCAATTATACCCTTCATATCTGTAATATTATTAATCTGATTTTTCACTTCTTTTGGGATAGGAAGCTGATCTTTAAAATCATTTACAGAACTTATATCAAAATTTTTAAAATTAAATACCGAATCGGAAATTTCCATAGTGTTATAAATATCAGAAATCACCAGAGACATATTAAACGGATTGTTATTAAACAAACCTTTCAACATTGAAGTTTTTAAAACACCATTTCTAATAGTAAAAGTACCGCCATCAAGCCTTATTGTATCAGAAGAGTGTTTATTAGGAATAAATTTTCCGTCAACCTTCACCTTGTTGTAGTCAAGCTGCCCTGCATCAGCGATACCTTTGTAATAACCAACAAAAGAGGCATCTAATTTTCCTATTTCGTCTTTAAAAGGCATATCCGTATCCGGATACAACAAATCATTACAATCAGCAATTCTAAACTTATCAGATTTTGCGACTAAATCAATTTGATTTTGACTACCGGTTCCGGTTACATGCACTTTTGAATTACGTACATAGCCGTTTACATCATAATCTGAATCATACTGATTAAAATTAACAACTCCGTTTACTTTTGTAAAAGGAAGGAATGTATCTTGCATCACGGTTGTTGCATTATGCAAAGTTACAGAACCTTTTGCGAATAAATCTTCATTAAATACAACTTCTTCTGCATTTTTTACTTCACCATATATATGTAGAAATACATCTGCAAGTCCTTGTGGTTTTGTGAATGGAGAAACTGCCTTCTGAACATCCACTAAAATTGGGGAACTATTAATTGTCTTAATTAACAATGGAATTTTCTGACCTTTAGCAGAAACATAAACATTTAACTTACCTAAAACAACACAATCTCCCCAAATTTTTACAGGAAGTCCATTAATAAAAGCATTGTAAGTTTTGAATTTAGTTTTTGTGTCGTTAAAAATAACTTCACCTGAGCCATTTGTCAGAACTAAATTATGAACATCATTAAATGAAGCTACACCATTTCTAAATTTAATTTCGCCCCAAATATGCGGGTCAACTTTTTTACCTGCAGAACGCATGTGAATATTTCCCAATCCGGAAATTTTCATCATTGGCACCGGTCCTAACTGGAATTTTAAAATTTCATGCAACGGATTTAAAATTTCCTGAGCAGGTTCTAACATAACAGAATCCGTACTATCTATTTGAAGTTCTGAGTACTTTGAACCATCAATAGTAACAAGTCCTTTCACCGTAACATGCTGATCTTTACTTGTCGGGACAAAGACATCAAGCTTCATCTTGTGACCGATAAATCCCAGATTTACTTCAGCATTTGCCGGAGCATAACGCATAGGATGAATCAGATACATATCACTTAATTTTATATTACCGGTAACATGAGGTTTATTTCCCTGACCTTTAAAAGTAACGCTACCTTCTCCATTACCGTAAATAACATATTTTTTCAGTTTATACAAATTAAAATCAGGTAAAAGAGTTTCTGAACCAGGCAATATTGCAACAACATCTTCCAACCTTGTATTTTTAACTTTCGCAGTTAAATTTAATTGAGGAACTTTGTCTCCAAAATTATAAATTTTACCGTTTACTAATGCGTGAATTTTTTCAGCTTCTAATGTTGTATTTTTAAAATTAATTCCTCGTTCAATCGTATCAAAATTAATTTTTGCAGTAAGTTTATCTTTATAAATTACAGATGATGCTTTATCTTTACCTACAATTTCTAAATTTTCAGTAACCAAAGTTGTAAATATATTTTTATGTCCGAATTTATCAGATTTAGTATCGGCAGTAAAGTTTACAATCCCACCAAGTTTTTTCAACTTCCCTTTAGTTAAAATATTCACATAATCTGAAATTAATGCAAGATTAAAATTCTCAAGTTTAGCTATAATCTTAAATTTATCCTCTGAAAATCTGTTTATTGGCAAATCCACAGAAATATCAGACATATAATTGGTAAAATCTTCACCAACAAACAATTTACCGGAAGTAGCAAATCTTAAATGCTTATTCTGAACATATTTACCATGTTCAAAATAATCTCCCTGTAACTTAAGACTTTGACCATTCAATTTGTCATTAAGAAAAACATTGTACGGTCCTAAATCCCAATCGATTTTAGAAAGCTTAAATTTACCCTTTTTACCTTGAAGTTTTAATGGATAATCACCAAGCATAAATTTAGAATCTTTTGACAATAAAAGAAAAACATCTTCTTTTGTTGAAGAAACATTGGAAATATCAATTTTTTTCCATAAAAGTGGTAGCAATTTTATCTTTAACTTAGGATTATCTATAGATAAAGCTTTGGATTTATCTTTATTTAAAACAGAAATATTATTCGATTTAAGCCATATTGAAGGAAAAGTTCCCATAGATAACTCCGGATTTCCAATATCAACAATAAATCCGGAATTATCATAAATTTTTTGTTCAATAAAAGTTTTATGAGCTTTAATATTAACAGCAGCAGGAATTCCCCACGTATAAGCTCCGCAAGTTATTGCTAAAATTCCTACTACAGTTAATATTTTCCATTTTCTCTTCATATTATATTTATTATAGTATAATATGCCATTTCAGTGCAATAAAAAAACTCATACAAAACTAGTATTTTTCACACAAAAGTTCAAAATATGCTCTCGGATGCTCACAACAAGGACAAACATGAGGAGCCTCAAATCCTATATAAATATATCCGCATTTTCTGCAAATCCATTCTTCTTTCTTATCTTTTTTAAATACAGTATTTTCTTTAATATTTTCAAGTAATTCTTTATATCTTTTAGCATGATGTTGTTCAGAAACTCTAACATGTCTGAAAGTATCTGAAATATCATCAAATCCTTCTTCTTTGGCAATTAATTCACCATTATAATATAGAACACTAAATTCTTCTTCTTCACCCGCAATTGCACTTTGCAAATTTTCTTCAGTTGTACCTAGTTCAAAAGGATAAAAACCGTCAACATGAGCATTAGGATTATTCCCAACATGTTTATAGAACAATTTTGCGTGTTCTAATTCGTTTTCTGCAGTAGCAAGAAAAATTGCTGAAATTTGTTCATATCCCTCTTTTTTTGCAACCTTTGAAAAATATGTATATCTGTTACGGGCTTGAGCTTCTCCTGCAAATGCATTAATCAATATTTGTTCGGTACGTGAACCTTTTAATTTTTCATTCATTTATAAATCCTCCATCAATCTTTCACAGAATAAACTTCCGAATTAAAAATTTCAATTAGAAACCGGAGTAGTACATCAGGTTAAGTAAAATTCACCAATTCGATACTTTTTGGGGATTATTCCAAATGAAAAATAAAGGACAATATACGTATTATGATAGTTAGGAAAATTATGACAGACTTATTAGAATACACAAAAAAGATTGCTAAAAAAATCTCATATTATGATGCGATAATTGATTTCACCGACGAAAGCCACTGGTTTAATCCGTTTTACAGACAACCTGAAGTTACTGTTGTTTGGATAGATAATCCTGAAAATGAAATTAATAACGATTATTGGAATTAATTTCATATAAAATGCCATTCTGAGTATATACTCAGAATGGCATAATGGAAAATTTTAAATTCGAAAAAATTATAAAGAAATTCTTCCCGGAACTACAACGCCGCCTTTTAAATTCTTTTTGTAGAATTCTACGTGCGGTTGAAGAACACTGTCTAAAACTTCAGGGAATGAAGTACCTGACATAATTTTTTCAACAATTTCCTGATAAACAGTTGCAAATGCTCTTAATTGAGTCAAAGTACCGGCAGCAGCAGGAGTTAATCCCATACCACGAGTCTTTGCAACTTCTAAGAAAAATGCACCTGTTACTTCATAAGATTTTGTTAATGCATCAATATAGCTTTCTGCATTTTCTCTGCAAACACCGTTATCTTGAGGTACAGTTAAAGCAAAAACAAGTTTATTAGCAGGATTGAAGTGTGCTTCTGCTGAGTGGTGCATTGCATCAGGAACTTTTGCAACCTGTTTCAATGTATCTTTTACAGATTCATTTTGCATTTGTGCATGCCAGTATACAGTATTTTCAAAAATTGAACCCATATATTGGTGAACAGAAGCTGAAATTCCGTTCATTTTAGCATCAGCCCAGAAAATACCTTCTTTCAATGCTGTATTGATATCTAAATCAGCAGTTAAAGATTCAGATGAAACTTCTTGAGCTGCATTTAACATTTCAACCATATCTTCTTTTTTCATTCCGGCATAAGCCAATGTGAATAAAGCGTGATCATCAAATGCTGAAAATCTTCCACCAACATCATCATGAATATATAAATCACCTAACCAGCCGTTTTCATTAGAAGTTCTTCTAAGTTCTGATTTTTCAGCGTTACCGTCTGTTACAGCAATAAAGTGTTTGTTGGCAGCAGCTTTAGCTTCTTCTTCTGATTTACCTTGAGATTTATATGCTTCAGTTAACATATTAAGCACTCTTAGGAAACCGTCTTTTGTTTCAAATGTTGAACCTGATTTTGATGCAATCAGATAATTTGAAGATAAAACATCATTGTCTAATCTGCATAAAAATCTTTCAAAACTTGAAGAATCTACATCTGAATAGAATTCAATAGAATCTTGTTTAATATTTAAACCATTGATAGATAACATATGTTCAACAGTATGTTTTGAACCGCCAATACCCATAACACTAAGTTTTGAAGCACCTGTTTGTGATTTTAAATTTGATGCTAATTCATAAATTTCGTCAACTCTTTTAGCTTGTTCTGAAGGTAAATTTACCCAGTTCAAGAATTGACCTTTTTGATTAGCACGAGAAGAGAATTCACTTACGAATTCAGAAACCTTTGATGAATATTTACCAAAATCTACTCCTGAGAATTTAGCAGTAACATTTGAATTTTTTGTCAACATGACAACCCCTTTCTTAAATTGTACCTTTCACAATAATATTCTACTATAAAAGTTTTAAAATCACCCAAAAAGCTTTTAAAATGTTATAATGCAATCTGAGTTCCTACAAGAAGTCTGTGGCTATCCGGTTTTGCCTCATTTTGACAATAAATATAATTAAAAATCAATTTTAGAGCCTGTCCTTTTAAATAATAATTTACACCGGCAGTATATTCCCGTTGATTATTGGCTTTTACACCTCTGTCAGGATCAAACTCATCATATCTGGCAAGAACTTCTATTTTCTTTGTAAGTCTATACCCGATAGTAACATACCAACCCTGTCTGCGTTTATCAGTCAACCCTGAACCGCCGTTGGAACCGTCAGAAATTGCATATTCCATTCTTGTCCAAAATCTTTTATATTCATATCCGATATAAGCACCGCCAAGAGAGTAATCAACCGAATTTCTTCTACCTAGCACAAATCCGGTACCGGTCGTAAGTTTTCCGTATCTTCCGTCAGTTTTACCAAAAGGTTTCAGGTTAACCCAGCCATCAAATTCCAATCCCGGTATAAATTCTGTGAAAAATGTATCTGAACTGTATCCGCCAAAATCATAATCTACTAATGAATAATTTCCCTTTACCCGTACTCCGACTTTTCTAATATTTGCAAGATTTCTCGAGATTTGAGAACGATTAATGAATGGCAGTGTATAAGGTGATTGTGCCCCTTCGTAACCCGTACCGGTTCTTGAATTACCAATTAAAATCGTATGATGAGGTATTCTTTTTGTTTCATAATATGCATCCTGCACAAATTGACTCATAAATGACCTATTATGTTGATGAGACATATCAAGCATTAAGCGAAAATTATCTTTTCCGCCTCGCATTTTTGTATCAATTAAAACATTTACCAGTGCAGGGTTAAATCTTGTACTTCCATGTTCACCCTCAGTCATTGTTGTATCAAAATTTGATTGAAAAACTCCCCAAGTATGAACACTCTCTACAGGACCTTCATCAAATTTTTTAGTTAAATAATCAGATAATAATGGCTGAGGTGAACTAATTTGGTCAACCTGCAAGTTATATATATTTTTTGCAGCTTGGGATATTCCGCTAAAAATCTTTGTCTGAGTAGTCAAACTATTAGAATTTTCAAAAAGATTCTGCCCTTGAGGTTCAGAAAACGTTTCAAAAAATTCTTTTTTATATGTTTTATTATTATCGATATGCTGAACATCATTCAGAACAAGCTCTTTGAAATCTGCATTATCATACAGAGTTACGGAATCTTCCGCAAATGTGCATAACGAATTCAACAATAACAAAAATAATATAAATAAAGATTTTTTCACAGCTATTCCTAATATATTTAAATAATATATTTATTTAAGATAAGTTTTTTTAAAGCTTTAGCATGAACTGCATCCGGCTGAATTTGTAAAAGTTTTTCAAGATATTCCAAAGCTTTATGATATTCGCCTAATTTTTTCTGTGCCGCCGCCATCGCAAACAAGGCATCTACAAAATTTTCATCCAATGTCAACGCTTTTTCTAAATCTGCAACAGCATTTTTTAAATTTGGGTTATCAATATCTTTTCGTGAAAGAATAATTTTAGCTCTGTTATAATAAGCATCTGCCATTTTATCATCAAGAGTTAACGCTTTAGTATAATCAAGCATCGCTTCATCAAAATTTTCTAAAGCTTGATAAGCAGCACCTCTGAAAAAATACGGTATTGCCCAATCATTTTTTAACTCAAGAGATTTATTTATATTTTCAACGGCAAGTTCAAAATCACCATTTCGAAAATTAAAAATTCCATTATCTAAATAAAATTTATAATCACTCATAACAAAATTATATAATAAAAATTTTTAACCATCAGGCTTAACTTTTTATCTATTATAGGTTATTATATTAATATAAATACTGAAAAGGAAAAGGTTATTATGAAATCAGTCAAAGAGTTGTCAACAGAAACAAAAATATTAAATCGTTTAAAAAAACATCCTCAATGTTTGGAGATGGTTAAATATTTATTTGCAGATGAAGAATTACAAGAAATGCAAGATTATGCAAACAGCGTATCAATTAGAAGACTTGGTTACAATGACCACGGTCCCGTTCACATGCGTCAGGTTGTCGGCAATGCAATAAAAATGCTAAATATATTACACGAAGCAGGAATTCAAACTTCTCTTGAAAAAGAAGAAATGGGAACATTTGAAGACAGTATGTGTGCAGTAATACTTGCAGGTATGATGCATGACCTCGGTATGGCAATAGGACGTCAAGGACACGAAGAAATGTCCGCTCTTTTGGCACAGCCAATTATTGAAAGAACATTGATGCACATGTTTCCACACGATTTGCACCGTCGTGTAGTAATTCGTGCAGTAACAACTGAAGCCATAATAGGTCACATGTCCTCCAGAAAAATTCATTCTGTTGAAGCAGGTATTTTATTAATTGCAGACGGTTGTGATATGACAAAAGGAAGAGCAAGAATTCCGATGGCAATTAACACAACACCAAGAGTCGGCGATATTCATAAATATTCTGCTAATGCGATTAACCGTATAGGTATCCACAGAGGAGAAAGAAAACCTATCAAAATTGATATTGAAATGTCCGGTGATGTAGGTTTCTTCCAGATTGAAGAAGTTCTGCTGCAAAAAATTGAAGTAAGTCCTGCAAAACAATTTGTAGAACTCTATGCCGGTGTTGAAGGCCAAGAACGCAAGTGTTATTTATAGAAAATAAATTTACCACATTAAGGGCATAAATTTTTCAAAGCTTTATTGTAAACTCCTTTAGAAAACAAAGGAGTTTTACTTATGAATGAACACAAAAAAATTCTAATTGTAACAACCAACTACTCAGGTGATGATAATTCTCCAATAAAAGAAACCGGTGTATATTTGGAAGAATTTGCCGTTCCATATCTTGTATTTAAAGATACAGGTTATGAAATTACCGTTGCAAGCCCAAAAGGAGGATTGTCTCCGGTTGATGAAAAAAGTATGTCTTGTTCAAATCCTATGGAGTGGGATGAATGTATTAAAATTCTAAGAAATACTACAAGACTTTCTGAAGTTAATTACAAAGAATATGATGCAATATTTTTACCGGGTGGACACGGTCCAATGTTCGACCTCGCAAATGACGAGTTTTTAAAAGAAATTGTTGAATATTTTTATGAAAACAATAAAATTATTGCCGCAATTTGTCATGGTCCGGCAGGATTAATATTAGCAAAAGATAAACACGGAGATTCTATATTTAAAGACAAAAAAGTCACCAGTTTTACAAACAAAGAAGAATATATTACAAAAATGAATGAATCTGTTCCATTCCTTTTAGAAACAAAAATTCGACAACTCGGTGCCAGATTTGAAGATGCCGAACCGTGGTCAGAACATGTTTGTGTTGATAAAAATATTATTACAGGTCAGAATCCTCAATCTTCCCTTCTTCTCTCTGAAAAAATGGTAGAGGCACTTTCTTAAAAATCTTTATATTAACTTGAGAGAGTATAACTGCAATAATCATAAATACACAGCCCAACCCTTCTCTTAGTGTCATAGTTTCATGCAGAATTAAACTTCCTCCGACAACTGCAAAAACTGATTCCAGACAAAGTATAAGAGATGCAATAGTCGGAGCTGTGTATTTTTGTCCGAAAATTTGCAAAGTATACGCAACTCCGCAAGTTAAAATCCCTGCATATAATATTGGGACCCTACAAGCTATAAAACTATCCATATTAGGATTTTCAAACAACAACATCAATGGAAGAGACAAAATTCCGACTACAAAAAATTGCAAACAGGATACTTTTGCCGCATCAACATGTTTCGAAAAATAATTAACCACAAGAATATGAACGCCATAGAAAAATGCACTTATAAGTAAGACGCCATCATAAAAATTAAAACCGGCGGAACCAGATTTAAAACATAAAAGATACAAACCTATAAGAGCAATACCAACACTAACTTTCACAGCATTGGAAATTCTTTGACCAAAAAACATTGCAATTAATGGTACAAAGATTATATATAATGCGGAAATAAAACCTGCTTTCCCTGCACTTACATAAAGCATACTGTATTGCTGAATACTCATTGCCGTAAATAAAGCTAAGCCGCATAATATACCCGCTCTTGCCAATAATTTATGCTGTTTATGTTTATATTCTTTCGGACGCCTATCCTCATGAGTAAATTTTACTAAAAATATCAAAGGTACAAGGCTCAACCCGCCAAGAATACTTCTTGCAAAATTAAAACTAAACGGACCAACATAATCCATGCCAGCTTTCTGAGCGACAAATGATACCCCCCAAATCAAAGCTGTCAAAAACAGTGCCATATTAGATAATATTTTTTTGTTCATATATAGCTCTCTTTTATATAGAAATACTTATAATATTATTTTTTTCTTTCGATATATGTCGGTGCATTTTTAGGGCTTAACCCTTTACGATTTTCATGATAATACGCATAAGTCATAGGTTTTTCTTCATTATGAAGCATTTCCCCGTCAATTATTTTTCCCAAAAAAATTGTATGTGTTTCAGTTTCCATTTTATCTGTAACTTCACATACCAGATAACCTATAGCATCTTCAACAATATTAAGTCCGTCAACAACCTTTGTTTTAATATCAGTAAACTTATCAATATCACGTGCAGAACGATAGCCAAATGTTCCAATAACTTTGTTATCAACAGCCTCTCCCAATATTGATACTGCAAATTTTTTAGAGTCATTCATGCATTGATTTGTATAATTATCATGATGCATACTAACTGCAATTGTATTATAAGTTACCTGTATAAGACTATTTGCAATACAGCCTACGGGTTTTTTATCGCAAAGTGTTGTAACTACATAAACACCATAAGATAGATTTTTTAAAACTTCATTATTCATAATTTAATTATATACTATCAGGCAAATTTTTGTATCATTCTATTGAATTATAAAAAAGCGGATAATTCAAATATGAATTATCCGCTCTTTTATTTAAATATAGTTTAAATATTATTTTTCAATTACTTCTTTAATTTCAGGGCTTTCATTAACATAAGCAGTTAATTGTTTCAAAGCCGGTTTATAAGAGTTTATTGAACTTGAACCACCCAAACAACCGCCAGGGCAAGCCATTACCTCAATCAAGTTCCCAAATTCACAAGTACCGTTTTTCGCAAATTTTTTCAAATCTCTTATTGATTGTTTATTCAACCCGTCCACGATATATGGTTGAGCTTTTTTATCATCTTCAAGTAAAGTATTAACAGCACCTGCAACCCCGCCTGTTACAGCGAAATTTCTTGCTTGAGCTGATGATTCTTTTCTATATGAAGTTTCATCACACTCAGAAACTTGAACATTCATTGCAATAAACCATGCTCCAAGTTCTTCAAAATTAAGAACATAATCTATGTTAGGATTTTGCATTGCTTCACGACGTTTTGCAACACATGGGCTGAAAAATACGGTTACAGCTTCAGGAGTTTCTTTTTTAACCATTTCTGCTGTATAGTATGCAGGAGTTTTTGTTTCTGAACGGAACGGCTTAAGTTCAGGAATATGTTTTTCTACAAGTTCGTTATATCCTGCACAGCAAGATGTTGTCATAAACTTATCGCCTTTTTCCATTCTTTCCGCAAATTCGGCTGCTTCATTTTTAGTTGTGATATCAGCACCTTCAGCAACTTCCACAACATCAGAAAATCCAATAGAAAGAATTGCTTGTTTAAGTTGTTTTGGTGTACATGGAAGCTGACCCATAATTGCAGGTGCAAGCATTGCAACAACTTTTTTACCATCTTTCATTGCTTTTAGAATATCGATAATATGACTTTTTTTGTGAACTGCTCCAAACGGACATGAACTTACACATTTTCCGCAAGAAATACATTTGTCAAAATCAATACGAGCATGACCATCATCATCTTTTGCAATAGCACCTACAGGACAAGCATTTTCACAAGGAACAATGATTTTTGCAATTGCCTGGTACGGACAAACCTGAGCACACATTCCGCAATTTTTACATTTAGACGGATCAATAACAGATTTGCCGTTTTCAACTTTTATTGCTCCGAATTTACAGGTTGATTCACAAGGTCTTGCAACACAGCCTTGGCAAAGGTCTGTAACATAGATTCTTGAAGGAACACAACCCTGACATGCAGTATGAAGAACAGTCAATGGATTTTCTTCCGGTTCAGTTCTTTCAAGAGATTTTTTTGCAAGATCTGATAACAATTCACTATCGTCCGCATCTTCAATTGATAATCCCAAACCTGCAATTACTCTATCTCTCAAAATTGCACGCTCTTTATGAATACAACATCTGAAAGGAACTTCACTTCCTTTTGGACGCATATCATAAGGAATTTTTCTTGTATTTTCTTCAAAATTATCACTTAAGTAAGCTTTTATTAATCTTACCAAAATTTCTCGTTTTAAATGAGAAGTTTGTTTAGGGGTATTCATAGCCATTTTTCTTAATCCTTTTCTTTATTTTCTTATTTTTTTGCTAATTTAGTTTCAATTGCTGATAAAACTTTTTCCACTGTAGCTTCCTTAATAACATCATCATCAACTTTTACATAAGGAGCTTTTGAAAATTCCCAATCTACAGAGCATAATCCGAGACAAGGTACTCCGCAAACATCAACTTTATCGCCATATTTTGCAGGAACGATTTCCATTAACTCTTGAAGATTTGCAGAACCCATAACAAAACAAGTTGTTCCTAAACATACTTTTACACTAATTTTTTCCATTTTTACCTTCCTCTTATATGCTACATATACTGTACATTGACTTTTTTAAAATATTTATCCTGTAATACAACTGCCATTTTTTTGATAATATTTTTTCTGATTTCAATTTCAATCGGTAATGCAGGATTGTAGTGAGCCTGATTTAACTTTGCACCTACCATAAAGTTAATACAATCACTATCTAATAAGAATTCTACCAACTTTCCTGCGGCATTGTCAATACCTGTAGTTTGCCCTGATTCAAGATACTCTAAAGCTTGTGTAAGGGTTAAAATCCCCTCTGTAACAAGATCTACACCATCCATATAAGAGCAGCTTGGAAGTTTACCTACACTAATAGCTTTATCCATAGTTATCGGAATATTTAATTCTCTTGAAATCAAATTAGCAGTGGTACCGCCACAAATTGCTTTTTTACCTTTAAAATCTCTAAACATTTGTGCGTATTCAGCATCTTTTTTCTGCAAAAACGGAGGTCCTGTAAAAACTAAAGACACACGAGGTTCTCGACAGTATAAAACACAGGCAGAAATATCATCTTTCGGATTTCTGTCAGTTTCAATATTTTTAGCCTGACGAACAATATACGCAGATAAATCAGAACTTGAAATATCCGGTTCTTCCGCTAATTTAGCAAGTACCAATTGGATTAATCCTTCTCTGCGTAAACCTAATTTTAAACGGCTATTACCAAGTCCGCATTGTGTTACACCATCGGAACAAAATATCAATCTGTCCCCAAGTTCCAGATGAATTTTGTAACTCTTCATACATCTGTTTTTGAAAGTTTTTGAAGGTATGGACTCATAGGAAGGTGTCATAACTTCGTTATTCTTTATCCATAAAAATTCAGGATTCCCCTCCTCAATTATTTTTGCATCCCCTTCATCATTAACGTCAATAACCGAAAATGTAGAATAACTGATTTTTCTAATTTTGCAAACAGGCAAAGAATTCATAACAATTTCTGCAGCGTGTTTAATTGGAATTTGTGAATTTTCCACAAATCTTAATAACATTGTTGCAGTCATACATGATAAAATATTTGCTTTTATACCACTGCCTAAACCATCTGAAAGTACAGCAATCAATTTTGCTTCATCAGGATATCTTTTTGAGACAAAGTAATCACCGAAAGCATTTTGATTATATTTTTTCAATTGATGACAATCAATATCAATAAACATTACGGATTAGGTCCTCCATCAGGTTTATCATCATAATCGTTGGCAATAGAATTCAGTAAAGTTTCGGTTTCAACCATGTGTTCACCTAATAAGCAAGCAATTTCCTGAACAATAGAAATATTTTTAGAAATAACTTCCTTAGCTTTCTCTGAAATTTTTTCTCTGTTTGTTTCGGTTTGTGTTACGTCAGTTATAATTGCACCAACAATTTCATTTTCCTCAATTGTAAATGCATTTATATCATATAGACGGTCTTTTACAGCATAATGTTCCTTGTGCAAATCTTTTCCTGTTTTCAAAATAGTCCTGAAAATATCAGAGAATTCAACAATTCTGTCAATTGCAGCACCAGTCAAACCATCAGGTCTCGCCTTAAAGATATCGTACATTTCACCTGTAAACATACGCATAAAACTGTCATTTGCCTCAATAATATTCATATTATTATCTACCATTACAATTGCGGCAGGCATACAGCGAAGCATTGCAGCGGCCTTTCTCATTGCAATTTTTCTCATATAAGAAACACACATTGAAGGTTCTGCAACACCATCCAAAAGTGCAACAGCAAGTTCTTTACAAGATGAATATCCGCAGCCGCCGCAATTTAATTCATCATCAATAGTATGTTTACCGATTTTTTTCAAAGTTTTCATAATTTCTTCTAATGAATAATTTGAAGTAGAAACTTCTTTTGGAGAATAATCACATTCCACAACAACTTGAGGCTCTTTTGGAATTTCGTCTCTCACTTTAACCTTCTGCATAACATCGGAAATTGAGCTGATACTTGCGTTATTAGAAGCAATACAAGGTCCTGTAATACATCCGGATTCACATGCAAGAGCTTCTACAAAGACAGGCACAGTAAGTTTATCCGCATCAAGATTTTCCAATGCTCTTTCAAATGCCGGAATTGAACAAATTTCCATAAGTTGAACCTGAGGTTTTACACCTATTTTTTTTATAGTTTCATTCATACCGCCATTTATCGGGTACAAAGTTCCTTCATGGGCACTGTATGGTACAAATTCAAAACAACTTTCTTTCTTAATTTCTGAAATATCACCAATTTTATCAGCAATCCAAATTTTTAACTCTTCAAAAGTTATTGAAACATCAATCAGACCATCTTCTTCATCTGCTTCATTTTTCTTACCAATACAAGGTCCTATAAATACAACAGAAATATCATCTCCATACAAATCTTTAAGCATTCTTGCATGAGTTTTTGCAGGAGAACCGATTGGTGTAATATGCTTTGCAAATTCAGGTTTATATAGCCTTACATATTCAACAATTACAGGGCATGCACTCGATATCCACAAACCCTGATCCATATTATTAAGCATTTCTGCTGTCTTAATGGAAACTTCCTGAGCCCCGATTGCAGTTTCTGAAACATCTTTAAAACCAAGTTGTTTAAGGATAGCTATCATTTTTTGAGCAGAATTTTCAAAAACAGATCTCCACGATGGAGCTAATGAAACATAAACATCTTTTCCTGTTATTAGAAGATTTTTAACTTTTTCCAAGTCACTCCGAACACACTTTGCATTTGCCGGACAAACCTTTACACATGTTCCGCATGAAATACATTTTTCCGGAATTACAGATGCATGATCGTTTTCAATTTTAATAGCCTTAACAGGACACTCTCGAACACACCTATAACAATCGTGGCATTCATTTATTAGAGTGTAGACAGGATGTTGATTATTCATTTTTTAACCCCTAAATTTGCTTTTATTTTATCATTAAACCTTCTAAAATTTGTTTTAATTTATCTTCATCAACTTCATTATAGAAATTATCGTTTATATAAATATTTGGACCGGATTCACATTTTTCTTCGCATAAACCGCCAATTAATTCAATATCTGCATCTAAATTATTCTCTTTTATATATTCTTCCAAGAAACTCAAATTTTGCAGATTTCCACGTGCAAAACATGAACTTCCCATACATACTTTTATATTATATTTCGCCATATTTCCTCACTTTTTATAACATTATTTTATTATAGCTTAACAAATATGGCAAGTAGAATACAGTTTTGCAATAATAACTTCTTTAATTATTATATAATTTTTGCTAAAATAAATACAATGAATATCGTTGATGAAAATCTTTATTACATAGGAGGCGTTGTCAGAGATAAAATTCTAGGACAGCCAAGTTTTGATATTGACATAACATACATTGGCAATGCAATTGAATTTGCTAAAAACATTCCTGATGCAAAAATTCTTCAAATTAATGAACCTTTTGGCACAGTTAGAATAAAATATAACAAAGAAGAAATTGATATAGCATCAACAAGAAGTGAAATTTATCCGCAAAAAGGACATTTACCTGTTGTTCAAAATATCGGCTGCTCATTAAAAGAAGATGTTTTACGCAGAGATTTTACAATCAATGCAATGGCTCAATCAACATTAACAGGTGAAATCATTGATTATACAAACGGATTAGAAGATATAAAAACCAAAACTCTTAGAGTTTTACATGATAACAGTTTTATTGATGACCCTACAAGAATTGTAAGGGCGTTAAAATTTGCTGTACGATTTAATTTTGAATTGGATAAACATTCAAAAAAACTTCAAGATAAATATCTAGATAATATAAATTACGATATGTCATTCAAAAGATTAAAAAAAGAATTAATTGAAACATTTAATTTAAATTCTCAAAAGGCATTCGAACAATTTATTAATCAAAAAATTTATAAACTTATTGCTCCTCAAAAATTTGAATTGCCAAACATAAATCTGGAAAATCTTATAAACAAATACAAACCGAATTGTATCTGGATAATATATATAGGATTACTTCCTGATATATCTTCACTGCCATTGACAAAAATCGAAAGAAAAATTGTTGATGATTTTAATTTATTAAAAACCAAAACTTTTAATACTGATTTTGAAATCTATAAAAACTTCGAAAATTTAAATCTTGAATCAATTTTGATGTTTGCAACAATTAATAATAAAGCAGTTGAAAAATATTTAGACAATTTAAGAGACATAAAACCAACAATCAATGGTAAGGATTTACAACAGCTTGGGATAACCCCCTCTGAAAAATATCAAAAATGTTTTGACTATATATTAAAAGAAAAAATAGAAAATCCTAAAATGGAAAAACAACAAGAAATTGAACTTGCAAGAAAATATTTTGAAGTATGGTAACAATTATGATATATTTTTTTACAATAAGCAATTTTCAACCTAAAAAAACTTTATATAAATATAAAGGGATTAAAAGGGAAATTAGAAATTATGGTATCAATTCACGCAATAAAATCTACATTGTCAAAAGTAGTTCCTTCTGATTTAGCAAGGACAAACAAAAGAGTTTATACTGCTCTCAAAACAGGTTGGCAAAATGGCAAAAATTCAACAACATCAAAAAATCTAATAATCAGATTTGGAGCTAAAACAAAAGGTGTGGCAAAAGAAGTAAAAAATTTAAAATTTACTAAAGATGAACTGCCTGCATTAGCCGGAACTATCGCTTCATTTGCACCTATCCCTATACCGGGTCTTGGTGTTGCAGTATACGGTATTGGACATGCAATCAAAGGTTTTGCAAAACTATTAAAATAAAAGTTAAATTATAAAAATAAGTTCCCGAAAATATGGAACTTATTTTTTTGCCTTAAAATCACAAAAAAAAGAACGGTATTAAATACCGTTCTTTTTCTTTATTTAACTATGCAGCATAGCGAATTTCTTCAGGTTTTGCTATTGCATCACGAACTTTATTTGCTGCAAATGCTGCAACTCCTGCAAATACACCCATAGCAACATAAGTTAAAGCACCATATCTGTTAGATTTAACTACCTTTTTATGAAGTTCAGGAGAGCAAAGTTCTTTTGCCAATTTATTACCTCTTGCAGAAGCTTTTAATTCTTCAAGAATAATTGGAACAAATGCTAAAGATGTAAGTTTTCCAACATTTTCTTTAATAAATGTAGTTACAATATCAAATCTGCCTTTAGGTTCTTCTCCTTCAGCTTTTTTACGTTTAAATAATGCTACAAGAGGTAAAAATGCTGCCACTTTCATCATAGGAACTCTCATTTTTTGCATTGTTTTCCAGAATTTGCTGCTATTATAATTTATTGCGTGACCAATTTCGTGGAAACCTGATGTACCAAGTTTTTCAACATTAATATGAACAGAGTTTGATTTAGGAACAAAACCTGCATTATCTCCATTCTTAATCATTGTAAGCATGATTTTATCTTTGAAATTTTTTACAAAATTTCCCCATTCTTTTACTTTTTTACCAAAAGGTTTACTTACATCACTCAAACTTTCAGTTAATTTTTTAACCTCTGCTTGAACAACATCATGAAGTTTTACCGGAGGAGTACCTGTATAATCGACAAACTTAACACCTTTTTGTGCCATTCCGGATTTTTCCATTGCCTCTTTTAAATGTTTTTGAATTTGAACTGTGTCTATAGTTTCATTTAATTTTTTCATTTTTTTCATTGCAGGAGAAGCTATAATGCTTTGACCTTGCATAACACAGCTTTGAGTTGCACTACCGGCTAAAAAAGCTCCAGCTGATGGCCAAAATCCCGGAGTTTCATACTGGGTACCATTCGATGTTTGAATTGTTGACATATTTAACCTTCTTTAATTGTTTTTCTACAACTATACTAAAATAAAAGATAAAAAAAATTGCTAAATTTACATAAAAAAAGTTTACAAAACTACAAATTATAAAAATCGCTATCTGATTTCTAAAATTTAATATACTATTAAATTATTTTTAAAGTGGTATAATAATTTTATGAGAGAAAATCGGAAGATGAGCAATACTACACAAAACCGTTTAATTATTTTCGGTTTAATTTTGAGTACTCTGCTAATTATGGCAATTGCAATTTTTGCAACCGTAAATATTCAGAAAAATCTCAACGAGGTTTATCAAAACTTTGGTCAGGTTATATCTAAAACACTTGCAATTGAAAGTGTTGATATGACGAAAAATGTATCGCAAAAAGAAACCTTTGAAATTTTAAAATCTCACTCTGATTCAATATTAAAATCACATCAGGACATTGTTTTTATTGAATTTCATAATGCCAAAGGAGATTTGATATATAAAGCCCAAAATAATTCTCATCAAAACAGCAAACGTCCTAATATTTCAGTTACATCCCCAATGATTAATGTTTTGGATAATACAAATATCGGTTCAGTAACGGTTGGTCTTTCAGGTTCAATTGTCGGAAAAGTTTCATCTACAACAAGAGCTTCTATATTATTTGTATTTATAATTGTTTGGCTTGTTTTTGCATTCGTTATATTAATAAATACCTATCTTATAACAAGAGAATTACGAATTTTACATGAAGGTGTTCACAAAATTTCTTCAGGCGAATTCGGTTATAAAATTGAAGAAAAAGAAGTTAGTGATGAAGTAAAAGAATTGTTTAACTCTTTTAACGACATGTC
This sequence comes from uncultured bacterium, assembly GCA_902475545.1. Classification (GTDB taxonomy): domain Bacteria; phylum Cyanobacteriota; class Vampirovibrionia; order Gastranaerophilales; family Gastranaerophilaceae; genus Zag111. The sequence continues at coordinate 46,935 of CABRZP010000010.1, read as the reverse complement.
CACAAGATTAAATATTTACGAAGAACAAAATATTGAACAATTAACACTTGAAAGAAACAAATTAGAAGCCGTTTTAATGAGTATTGTTAACGGAGTTGTTGTATGCGATAACAACGATACTGTAGTATTAATTAATGATCACGCAAAAGAACTTCTTGAACTTGAAGATGATCAATTATTAAACACCAATATACAAAATTATGTTGATACTCAAGGCGAATATTGTTTTAACGAAAAAATCGAAGAGTACAAAAAATTATCACTTGAAGAAAAATCCTCAAGCCCGATTACATTCAACATAACTCTTGACGGAAGAATTTTAAAAGCAATTATATCTCCAATGTTTACTAAAAATAGAGATTACGTTGGATACATAATTGTACTGATTGATGTCACGAGAGAAACTGAAATGGATCAAATGAAATCTCAATTTATATCAAATGTTTCTCATGAATTAAGAACTCCGGTTACTGTATTAAGAAGTTATATTGATACTCTATACAACTATGGAGAAGAATTTGACGAAGAAACTAAAAAAGAATTCATTGGAACATTAAATACTGAAATAATTCGTTTAAATAGTATGGTAAATGATATTCTTGATTTTTCGAGACTTGATTCCAATGCTAAAATCGAAAAATCTGAAAATGATATTTCTCAATTAGTTGATGCCTGCGTTTCTCAGGTAGAAGTCTTGTTAAAAGAACACAATTTAACTATTCAAACCGAAAAAGAAGAAAATATTCCGTTATTAATGTTTAATTATGACAGTATCGCAAGAGCATTAACAAATTATCTTTCAAATGCAATAAAATATGCTCCGCAGAATTCTACAATAAAAGTAAAATTATATTCAGATACCCCTAATAATCAAATCGTTGTTACAGTCAGAGATGAAGGTATTGGGATTGCTCCGGAATTCCAGAAAAAAGTTTTTGAAAGATTCTATCGTGTAGAAAACAAAACCCATAGTGTTAAAGGTACCGGACTGGGTCTTCATCTGGTTAAAACAACTATTGAAAAACACCATCAGGGTCATGTTTTTGTTAATTCACAGCCAAACCATGGTTCAACATTTGGTTTCACTTTACCAATAGACTTAACTAAACTGGATATTATTGATGATCTTATCTAAATAAATATAATTAATATTAACTTATAGGACAAGAAAAAATAATTTATATTATACTTTTGGACATTGAAATTGCCATTTCAAAATTTTAAACTTTTAACAAAAGGAGAAAGCGTCTATGATATCAATGATTTTAAAATGGCTTGTTTTCGCACTAATTATTATGTTTGTCGGATGGATTATTCCCGGTTTTGATGTACAGAATATCTGGGCAGCATTAATTGCAGTTGTAGTTATTGCTTTGATTAATGCCTTTATCAAACCTCTTATTCTATTATTAACACTGCCAATTAACATTTTAACACTGGGTATTTTCACACTTGTAATCAATGCATTGTTATTTATGTTTGCAGCATATTTAGTTCCGGGAATCAATGTTGACGGCTTCTGGAGTGCATTACTGGCATCTGTACTAATATCGGTATTCTCTATCGGACTGTCTAAAATTGAATAAAGTTACAGATAGAAATTCTGAAATAAGTTCAGAATGACAAAACATTATTAAATTCGTACAAAAAAGAGGGATTAAAATAATCCCTCTTTTTACGGTTAAAATTCAAATTGATATTCATTCATTTCTTTATATTCTTCAACTGTCACAGTATCAGGAGCTTGTGATTTCGGCTCCAAAGCTTTTTGAAGAAGTTTTGGAATTTCTTTTTTTAGAGACTCTGAAGCTGTAACTAAATCTCTATCTTTTAGCGTTGTTATAAGCTGAATAGTTCTTTCTGTCGGAGAACCTTCATCGTTAACTGTGTCTTGAACTTCATAACTTGGCCAATCTTCAGGAAGTTTTTTCACTGTAGTATAATCCTTATCCATACCTAAACGTTTATCAATTTCGTTTACAAGTATATTTGATACATATTCTTTTTGTGACATAAACCTGCAAGGATAAACTATTTCAGAACCGACAACTTCTTCTGGATCTCTGCCTTCATGCTTTTTAAATAATTGTGAAGCAATTGCAAGATGTCCTAATTCGTAGTCTAAAAATTCTTCCCATATTGGTCTTATCATTTCATTCTTTTCGTCTTCTAAACAATTGTAATATGTACAAACTTCCATAAATTCATGGAGTAATAATTTTTCATATAAAGATTCAGTAGGGTCAATTAAAGACTCATACATAGTAACATGTTCCTCTTCCACGTCTTTAATTTCAGCATAAGTTTCCCTTAAACAATCATTTCCATATTCCATACCATGTTCGGCATAATAATTATGAGTTTGCTGCTCACCTGCAACAAGAGTTAAAATATTTATTTTTGTTTGAGGTAATGCGGTTTCTTTATCATAAGGTTTACGTAATCTCAATATATTATCATTGTGATGATATTGTGTTGGACGACTTAGAATAACATCAGTTTGTCCTTGTAAAATTTCATTCGGAGAAATCCCATGTTCCATGTAAGCCCATTGACTATATCTATATAGGTGATCAAAATCTTCCAGTAATCCGAAATCAAAAGTTTCTTTAACATACGGATCAGGTTCATTCTGAGCAAGCCATGCGGTTAAATCAACTGCAACCTGCTCGTATCCTAATGTAGTTTCTAATACTGATTGATCAGCAGGAGAAAGCCAATTTACAGTCGATTGCTGCATATCTTCTATACGTCTTGTCATTGCAAGAAACATTTTTGTTTCTTCATCATCGGTAAATCTTGCAAAACTGTGTTTAAAATTCCAGGCTTCAACTTCAATACCATTCATTAAAATTTGTCTGGTTCTGGTATAGCAATCTACTTCTGTTTTATTAAAATGGCGGTGTGCAATATCATGCCAGATTCTTAATTGTTTTTCAGGATGTATTCCTTTTTCTTTTAATGGATTAAAGGTCATTATTTGCTCCTTTCTTTTGTAGCCTTAAAAGAATACCTAAAATCAAAAAATTTTATATTCAATAACAGAATAGTCTCACATTACAATTGTAAACAAATGTTACAAATAAAAACTTTTCTGAAATTCATCATTTTGAAAAAACTTTATATAGAAGAGAGAACTTTAAAAATAAGGAGACGAGATATGGCATTTTTAGCATTAGCAAGTCAAAAGAGTTTATTGACTTTACAGAAAAACTTTTTACAATATCAAATGATTGGTATTCAAAACGACATTCAATACGCAACAGCACAAATGGAAGCTGTTAGAAAAAGTACTCCTGAAGGAGAGAATTACGACGAAAACGCAACATATCTATACTATGAACAATTAGACGAACAATTACAAACAGAAAAAGATTCTTTAGATTCGCAAATGACTGTAATTGAAAACGAAATTTCATCTTTAAAAACACTTGTAAACAACAACATCAAAACAAGCTGTACTTTAAACTTAGCTTCAGGTGGTTAATAAATAATAATTACTGCTGCTTTTCAAAAAGTTCAACAGTATTAAGCATCAATGACGCAATAGTCATTGGTCCTACACCACCGGGAACAGGTGATATGTATGATGCAATTTGGGATGCACTTTCAAAGTCTACGTCTCCACGGGTTTTCCCGTTTTCATCTTTGAAAATCCCAACATCTACTACCACACAATCAGATTTTAACATTTTCCCTTCTATAATATTTTTCCCCACTGCAGAAATCAATATATCTGCAGTTTTTATTATTTGTTCAAGATTTTTTGTTTTGCTGTGACAAACTGTTACTGTAGCATTACGGTTTAGCATCATTTGAGAAAGAGGTCTGCCAACTATATTTGATCTACCGACAATTACAACATGCTGCCCCGCAGGATCAATACCATATTCATCCAGTAAAAGCAGAATTCCCTTTGGAGTACAAGGATATACAGTCGGAACTTCACCTGAAAATAATTTACCAAAATTATAAGGTGTAAAACCATCTACATCTTTTTCCGGTAAAATTTTGTTCATAACATTTTCTTTTGAAATATGCTCAGGTAAAGGTAATTGAACAAGAATAGCCGTAACTGATTTATTATTATTTAATTCGTCAATCTTTTCCAAAAGTTCTGTTTCAGAAATGTTTGACGGATAATTGATGACTTCAGAATTTATACCAAGTTTTTCAGCTGTTTTTTTCTTATTATTAACATAAATCTTACTTGCAGGATTTTCACCAACAAGAATAACAACAAGAGTAGGCTTAACAGAAAATTTTTCAAGCTTAATTCGCAAATCTTCTAATATTTTATCTCTTAATTTTTTACCGTCTAAAATTTGTGCCATAAAACTCCTATTGTTTTAACTGAGGTAGATTTAATCTAAAATAAAATTCCTTAATTGCATCTTGAACAACTTTTGATTCTTTGGATATAGAATTTTCTTTCAATGTTTTATCAAAAGGAATTACACCAAGAACATCTAAGTCATATTTTTTCAACAATTCATAAACAGATGCGAGATTATCATTATCAACCTTATTGATAACAACACCTAATTGACTGCCTGCTGAATATTTAGAACTAAATTCTTCAATACGTTTGGCAAGATGTGCAGATTCCTCAGAAGGTTTTCCAACAATAATTGTAGAATCAATCTCTACGTCAACAAGTTGATTTAAATATTTCAAATCAAATTCACAATCAAAAATTACAATATCATAACGATTAATAAGTTTCACAAGAGCGTCATTAATTTGTTTTGTCACAGGACATCTGCAATCCTTTGAACCAACAAGCCACGAAACAATAATATCTGTATTATCATCAAGAGGAACCAGAATATCTTCCATTGCCCATTCGATAAACTCCTGCTTAGTCATATCTTCAGGAATACCTGTTTTATATTCATGTTTACCGCTTCTAATACCGTAAATAGTATTTCTTATATCCAAGCCAAAGCTATGACCTAATTCACTTGTCAAATCATTATCGAATAACAATATAGATTTTTCCGGAAACATTTCACGAAAAATCTGCATAAATGCCTTAACTATTGTTGTTTTACCGCTTCCGCCTTTTCCTGTAATTGCCAGTTTTACTGTCAAACCTAAAACCTCGCTTTTAATTCTTTCGACAATTCAAAAACCAAATCCATTGCATGTTCTGCTAGCTCTTCGTTCAAAGATCCTGCTCCGCAGGATGACGTTATTAGCGAATTATCTATAATAAGTTTCTCATCAATACCTTTTTTAGTCAAATATTTTACGGATTTTTTAAAATTTTCAATCAAATCCTCCAGTGTTATTTGTTCCAAAGCTTTATTATCCAGAGTTGGAACAAGCCCCCATGCAATTTTTCCGCCATCTTGCAAGAACTTTTCTACTTTTTCACTATATATACTTAAATTCTGAGCAAAAGAAAAAGCATCAAGATTTATTATATCAACTTCTGCATTAATAGGAATCCGCCAATCACATTTACCACAGCAGTGAATTGCACTTATACCGCCATTTTCCTTTATTAAGTCAGAAATTTCCGCAAACATACTAATAACCTCATCTTCAGAAATTGTCAAATATGCAGATGTTCCTAACTGCGAAACAGAAGGTTCATCCATAAAAATAATCGGAACCGTATCCGGATTCGCCTGTTTTATCCGTCTTATTTCCCATAAGGCTTTTAAAGAAAGCAATTTTACTACAATTTCTTTTAAAGTTTCATCATAAATAACGCACTGGTCATTCTGATCAGTTAATGATGTTGCAAGGGTAAACGGTCCTATAATTTGAGCCTTTGCATACTGCGGCTTTGTATCAGTTATAAATTTTTCAAATTCGCCAAAAGTCGATGAAAACTGTTTACTAATACCGTATTTATCCAACTTTTTCAAATTCTCACCGGAAATAATTTCTTCATAGTCTGAAAAAAATTCTTCCAAATCAGATAAAAATTCTTCACTTTCACTATTTAAAATGAAATTTTCTACATTAGAATGCAAAAACGAAGGCAATCCTTCCAAAAATTGGACAATCATGTCTTCGTTTTTACTAATATTTGCTAACTGTGGGAAAAAAGGAATTTTTGAAAAATCTTTTTTCACTACAGACATTGCTTTTTGTACATCATTATGAGGGAGAGAACCAATTGCTAAAGCTTGTAATTTTAAATTCAATTGACTCATTGTTCTCCTTCAATGTTATACTATTCAGCAGCTTCTTCAGTTTGTTCTTCAATAGCTTCTTTAACAACTTCTGAAGCTGAAACTGCAACTGCTAATTCGCATTTAACTTTAGAAGTTAATTTAATTAACATTGTATAGTTACCAATTTTATTGATTGGAGCATTTAAAGAAACTGTTTTTCTATCAACTTCAATACCTGTTTTAGCAGCTAATTCTTCAGTTAATTTTTTAGTAGTAATTGTACCGAATAATTTACCTGATTCACCGGCTTTAGCTGATAATTCTAAAGTACCGAATTTTTCAATAGCTTCAGCTTTTTCTAAAGCTTCTTGATGTAATTTTTCTTGTTTAGCCTTAATTCTTGCGATATTTTTTTCTCTGTTTTGTAAAGCACCTTCAGTAGCTACTTCAGCAACAGCTTGAGGTAGTAAGAAGTTTCTTGCATAACCGTCTTTAACGTTAATAATATCACCGGCTTCACCTAAATTTTGAACATCTTTTTTTAATATAACTTGCATAATAAATTTCTCCTTTTGTATTTATATTTCTGCATGTAGCCCTAACATACAACAAAAAAACCTTTTTGCCAATAGTTTTTGTAATTTTGTTAAATTCCATTACAGGTTTACTACACAGTTTAAAAATAATAAAATTACATAATAATTATTAGGGGTAAATATCAAACTGATATAATAATGTCATTCTGAACTCGTTTCAGAATTTCCTCTGATAATGAACCATTATCCAAGGGTAATACCGATATTGGTAGCCTAATACCCACTCCGGCGAGGAGAAAGGGGTTTCAGGGGAATCCCCTGAAGACTCGAACCATTACATATAATACAATAAAGGTTCGACCTCCACGAAGTGAGCAATAAATGTTATGCGAAACAATAACAGAAGCGAGTATTGTTTGAACGGTAAATATTTGAGACCCTGAAACAAGTTCAGGGTGACCCACAAGTGAGTTTACTCGCTTTAAGTTGAGCATTTACTATTTATTAGCGAACGTAGTGATGGGAGAGAGTTTCTTTGTACCACGTTTCTTTGCGGTCAAAGAAATGTGGTGAAGAAAGAAAATTATCAGAAACTACGTTTCCGAACCTTTCTTTGATTATCCTACGGATAATAATTATTATGCAAAGATAAATTTCTGTATGTTATACTATACCGCAGATTTTGAAAGAAATCTGGAATACTGCTCCTGTCTCGAATACCCCAACATTATTCCCAGAAGACAATCTTCATAAGGAGTTAAATTATTAAGCTCATCAGTAGAAAATTGTTCGATTATCCTGAGACATAAAGGATTTCCGAAAAATATGTTAACTTTATCTTTACCCGCATTAGTTAACAAATATTTTGTATCAGTCTTATCCAAATGAGAAACAAATTTGTCTAAATCATCTCTCCTACAAGTATATAAAGAAATATCACGCATACCTTTTTTAATTTCATAAATCAAGTTACTAAATAATTCCATAAATCTCTCCTTTTTACTCCCTTAATATTTATGACTAATTATTCATGAAAAAGTTTCTTTGTGATAATATAAACACTGCAAAGGATTTAGTAAGTAATGAATATACCAAATAATATAGGATTAGCATTTAGCCTCACAATGTTAGCAGGATTAACTACCGCAATAGGCGGTGCGATTGCTTTTGTGACAAAAAAAGATAACCTGAAAACACTATCAGTAGGCTTAGGTTTCTCGGCAGGTGTAATGATTTTTGTGTCATTGGTAGACATTATTCCAAGCTCTGAAGCCTTGCTAAAAGTCAATTTTCCAAACTTATACCAATGGTTGGTTTTTGGAGGATTTATACTTGGGATTGTTGTTTCTGTATTGATTGACTATTTCCTACCGGATCACGTCGATACAGAAGAACTTTTACATCCGGACGCTCCGGAAGAAGATAATCATTTTAAACATTACAAACTCAAAAGAGCAGGAATGCTTACTGCTATTGCTATTTGTGTTCATAATTTTCCGGAAGGAATGGCAACGTTTTTAACTACAACTCAAAATATCACACTAGGCCTTTCAGTTGCACTTGCAATAGCAATTCATAATATTCCTGAAGGTATTGCCGTTGCACTGCCAATATATCATGTAACAGGTAAAAAACGTTACGCAATGCTATATGCCGCATTATCAGGAATAACAGAACCAATTGGAGCATTAGTAGGAATGTTCGTTTTCGGATTATTTGTACCGCAAATACTTGTCGGATTTTTGATGGCTGCAGTCGGCGGAATTATGACATATATTTCATTTGATACACTACTTCCTCTTGCTAAGGAATACGGTAACTGGCACTTATCAATTGTCGGAATTATGTCAGGCATTCTATTTATTTGGTTAAGCTTAATTTTATTAGGCTAAATTTGCAATAATTTCATTTATATAATTTCCATCTTCAATAACAGTACTTTTTCTGCCATGTTTAGCTTCATTTACATACTTATTTTTTATCGGAACTTTTTTCTTTGCACCCATTAAGTACCATTCATATTCAACATCAATATGACCTAAGTCAAGAGCTCGATATCCTGCATTTGCCAAATCAAACGCAAGAACAGTTGCAGTAGGTCCAAGTGCAAGAATAAAAAGAGTATTTTCTGAAGCAAATTTCTTACAGGTTTCTAAAATTTCATCATATTTATCGAACGCATTTTTCGCAGGACAAATAATTCTTTTTATTGATCTTGCCCCGGAAAATAAATCATTTTTATAACCCAACCTTGAAGCTTCACCTTCAACAAAAATAATATCTTTATCTGCATATATCTTTTTAAACTTTTCAAAATAAGTTTTACAATGTGATTTATCTCTAAAAGACATATATGGGCGAGAAACACAAGCATCATAATATTGCTTATCAAATCTAAGTATTTTATTTATCTTATCTCGATTGTATACCATATATTTTCGCCAAAAATATTTCTCTGCTTCCCCAAAGTTATCTAAAGCAGAAAATCTGTCAGGTATCGCAACCATAACATTCTCAACATCAGAAAGTAATATTTCAGCCAGTCTTTGTCCTAAATCTTCTTGATAATCTTGAAAGTTTAACCCATTTTTAAAAATTATTGCAAATTCGCCATCTCCATAACGGCATATAGATTTATTCGTATTAACCAATTCATCTAAAGTATCAAAATTATCTTTCACTTTTGGAACTAAAAGCACCTCTGATTTTAATTCGTATTTTGCATTAAATTTTTTTATTTCATTTTTAGACAACTTAGGTATTACAACTTTAAAGGGAATACCTAAAACTGTAACAACACACTTTCTATAATAATCAGCCTCTTGGATATTTAAATTAAATAACTTGTTCAAAATTAAATACCTTTTTAAACTTTATCCCAGTATTTGTCAAGCCATTTGGTAGGTTTTACATAACGTAACCCGCCTTTACCCATAAATCCTTGATAAGCCTGATCAGGATTGGGACGACCATGGAATACCAGAATTTTACATTCCCATGGTTCTCTTGGTTCTTTAAAGAAATTCATAGGGAACTTCTGTAAACAATTTCTTTTAAAGCTTACACACCAATGATGAGGCCAATATGACAAAATACCTTTATTATTCATTTGATGAGAAAGGAAAGCTTGTTCATTTTTATATCTTTTTCTGATATCTTTTCCTTCTTTATAGAAATTTTCAATAATATCAGGATATTTTTTTACATCAAATCTAAAAACTGAAGAATTGCCAATAATATCATCTTCAAAATCCCAATCTTTAATTATTAAAAACTCACCAGGAACAGTGAAAAATGCATCAATATTACGCATAATTACAATATCCAAATCTAAAAATAAAGCTTGACCTTCTAAATCTGCAAGCTGGTCAGTAAATAAACCCAGTTTCTTCCAAGCTTTTTCAGGAAGACCTTCGTCATTTAATGCCGGTAACGGTCTGATTTCAACACCTGAATCAATACCTTCAGGTTTATCTGTAAAACATACAAATCTATGTGGAATAGTAAGATTTTTTTCAACCATTTTATATAATCTGTTTACGTATTCCGGACCAAATTTATCTCCCCATTTAATGCAAATAACGTTTTTATCAAGCATAGTCATCTCTCCACAAATTTAATAATATCCACATCTTTAATATTATTATAAATATGTACTCATACAATAATATATTAAGTTTTATTTATAGCAAGATCCCAAGTATAAGGATAAAAATACTTTTCTGTAACTTTTTGTAAAAAAGACAAAAATTTTTTATAAAAGCATGCCTCAATCTAAAAGTTGATGCTAAATTTAAAAATTAGCATGCCTTTCAATAGAAACAATGCTTTTGGCATGCTCTACAAATGGCTATTATTAAGTTTTATTAAGCTCATCAACCTTTTAATTATGGGGCTGAAATCATGTCAGTGACATGATTTCAGCCCTGTCCGATTATCCGAAATTTATCAGGAAATAAATATTTTGGACATACCGCAAAGATAAAGTACAATTAAATTATGCTCATGTTTGAGTTGTTTTCTTGTAGAGGTGAATGATGTATGAGACAGTAAAGCGAAATCTTTTACAAATACAAGAAGAAATCGCACCTTGTAAACCCAGAATAATAGCAGTTACAAAGTATTTTGACGAAGCTGCGATTGTTACAGCATATAATGCAGGCATTCGTGACTTCGGAGAATCAAGAGTAATAGAAGCTTCAGCAAAAATCGAGAATCTTCCCGAGGATGTGAGAGAAAATTCAACATTCCATTTCATAGGACATTTGCAAACCAATAAAGTTAAGCAAGCCTTAAAGGTTTTTGAATACATTCACTCAGTAGATTCTGTCAAACTTGCACAAACTATTTCTCAAAATGCACTTGAATTAGGAAAAATCCAAAAAGTTCTTATTCAAATTAATAATGCGAACGAAGAACAAAAATTTGGGTTTTCCAAAGATGAAGTGTTTGATAAATTTGAACAATTAAAAAGTTTGAATGGAATTGAGATTGTAGGAGTGATGAACATGGCTCCTTTAAATGCTGAAGACAAGGAAATTGAAAGATTATTTTCTGAAATTACTCAAATTAGGGATAGTTTAGAAAAAAATTTCAACTGTGAATTGAAAGAAATTTCAATGGGTATGAGTCAGGATTACAAAATAGCAGCTCAACAAGGTTCGACAATGCTTAGGGTAGGTAGAAAATTATTTAGATAAAAGACGGAGGAAAAATCGGTGGCAGCAATAGCAGATAGTTTGAAAAAAGTTGTAAATTACGTTATGGACGGATTTCGTGGAGAAAATCCTTTTGAAGATATGAACGATGATGAATATGATAACGATGATTATGAATATGTAGAAGAAGGAAGTGCTTTAAGAGAAGTTGCTCCGGATTATTATTCTGCACCGGTTATTGAAAAACGTCAAGAATCAAAAGTTGTTAGCCACCCTAGCATTAATAGAGGCGGTAACGAAATTATGACAGTTATTCCACGTTCTTTTGATGATGCTGCTACTATTGTTCAATATTTAAAAGACAGAAAAATTGTTATGTTAAACTTACATCTTTTAGATAAAGAACAATCTCAAAGAACAATCGATTTTGTATGCGGAGCATCTCAAGCTCTTAACGGTAATGCTAAAAAAGTTGGAGATTTAGTGTTCGTATTTGCTCCAAGCAACGTAACATTATCTGAAGATACAACAGCTGTTCAACAAAGCAAATTTAATGATTCATTGTGGAGAACATCTCTACAATAAATATTTGGTATGAGAAGAGAGATAGTTTAAATAAGCAGGCAGACTCGTAATCCGATCTGCCTTTTCTTTTGTTAAAATAAGAGTTCTAATAAGCTTATTAAAGCTATTTACACCCGTAAAACAACTAATCCCGATAAAAAATCAATTAATTCTGATATATTTACCCCTACTTTGCACGCTGGAAAAAACCGGCAAGTTCTTTATGCGGAATAACTTTTGAAATAGGTCTGCCATGAGGACAAGTATATGGCATTTTAGTTGTCCGCCATTTTTTTATAATTTCTTGCATTTGCCATATCGATAATTTTGTATTTGCCTTAACTGCAGCCTTACAAGAAGATGTAATCAAAATTTTCTCTTCAAGATTATCAATATCACCCTCAATATTATCTAAAATGTCTGCAATAATATCTTTTGGATTAACTTTTGCTAAAACTTGCGGTACTTTTCTAAAAATAATTTCAGTATCTTTTAGAAACTCTATTTCAAACCCGAAATGTTCAAATTTTGCAAGGTTTTCACGTATAATTGCCGCATCAGATATTGAAAGTTGTATAACGTCAGAAACAAACAACATTTGTGAAATAATATTCTTTTCAGATTTCAATTTTTCATAAATATACCGCTCTTCAGCTATATGCTGGTCAACGATTTCCAAACCTTCATCAGTATCTATCAAAATATAAGTATCATGATATTGTCCGATAATTTTTTCATCAGGTTCAATTGGAGACTGCGTTTCATTAGTAAAAATCTGCGTTTGAGTCGGTTCAAAAGTTTTTTGTACAGATATATTCTTATGCAGATAATCCTCTTCTATTTTTTTCATCCCTAAATCTGAAACATAAATAGTATCACTTTTTTCATCTACATAAATTTCTTTAGTTTCTGTCGTAAACGGCACTACATTAGAATTATTATTTGAAATATTAAAATTTAAACTCTTATCGGGTTCAATTTTTGGATAAGATTTTTCAACATAGTTTGATAATCCTGCCTCAATTGAAGAATAAATAAAATTGAAAATCTGGTTTGGATTTTTATATCGAACTTCTTTTTTAGTCGGGTGAACATTTACATCAACATCATGCGGCGGAATTTCTAAATTCAAAACTACAAACGGGAATTTATTATTCGCCGTAAGATTTTTATAAACCATATCAATTGCTTTTTGAAAAACCGGACATTTAACACTTCTGGAATTAATATAAATATGGTAACTTTTTTTACTTGATCGGGTATAATCCGGAGTGCTCACAAACCCGCAGATTTTCAAACCTGAAAGCTCGTCCGTTTTTAAAACCTCTTTTAAATTATTCGTAACATCTGACGAATAAACTTCTTTGATTGTTTGAGTAAGATTATTTTGACCGGTAGTTTTTAATACAGTTTTACCGAATTTTTTCAATTCAATAGAAACCTCCGGATGAGAAAGTGCAATTGATTGAACAATTTCTTGAATATATGAAAACTCGGTGTTCGAACTTTTCAAAAACTTCAATCTAACCGGCACATTATAGAATAAATCCTTAATTTCCATAATTGTTCCGACTGCACAACCTGTTTCTACCTGCTGAACTTCGGAATTTTCACATTTTACCTTTGTTCCTGTTTCAAAATCTTTGGTTCTGGTAGTACAAGTTAACTTTGCTATAGAAATAATACTGGCAAGAGCTTCACCACGAAACCCTAGAGTCTGTATTTCAAATAAATCTTCATCATTCTGAAGCTTACTTGTTGCATGTTTAGAAAAAGCAAGCAAAATATCATCAGGATGAATTCCGCAACCGTTATCCGCAACTCTTATATCACGACATTCATTAGTGATTTCAATACTAACTTTTGTTGCTCCGGCATCAATTGAATTTTCAGTTAACTCCTTGACTACAGAAGCCGGCCTTTCAATAACTTCACCCGCTGCTATCTGATTTATTAAATGTTTTGATAACTGTTTTATTCTTGCCATAATACTCTTTCGTAAGTCTAAATCTCTATACTCATCCTCAATCTAAATCTACCGCAAACACAAAATCATCTAAATGTTTGATTACAATATTGAAACATTTTTATAAGATTAGTAGGTAAATAAAATTACCGGACATGTAAATTATAAAATTATAGATTACGGGGGACATTTTGGCTAGAAAAAGTAATACAAATCTAAAATTACAACCACAGGTTAAACCTAATTTAAAAGTTGTAAAAGAGAATGAAGTAAAAACAACCAAATACAGTGATATAAATTTAAAAAAATGGCGAGATTACGCACATATTTTAACAGGAACATTATGGCAATTCCCGTCAAGACTCCGTGAACACGGTCATTCTAACGAATATCATGGAAATTATATTCCACAAATCGCTCAACAAATGTATGAACGATATACTAAAAAGAATGATGTTGTTCTTGATTTATTTTTTGGTTCAGGAACATCAGGTATTGAAGCAATAAATATGAACAGACGCTGCATTGGTGTTGAACTAAAAGAAGAATTAGCCGAAAGCGTTTCCGAAAAATTTACACCAAAACAGCTCGTTACTGATGTAAATATAATTTGTGCGGATTCTACAAGCCAATTGGCAGTTGATAAAGTTAAAGCAAGACTAGACATTATGGGTGAAGAAAAAGCTCAATTCTTAATGCTTCATCCGCCTTATGACGACATTATCAGATTCTCTGACAAAAAAGAAGATTTATCAAACTGTGAATCTACAGAAGAATTCTATGATATGTTTGAAAAAGTTGCAAAAAATGGTTACGATTTATTAGAAAAAGGCAGATTTGCTTGTTTAATAATCGGTGATAGTTATAAAAATTCAGAAGTTCAACCCCTCGGCTTTGAGTGTATGAACAGAATGAGAAAACTTGGTTTCGTACTAAAATCAACAATAGTAAAAGATATTCAAGGTAATGAAAGAGGAAAAGGCAGAACAGCTAACCTATGGAGATATAGAGCTTTAGCTGGCGGATTTAGTATATTTACACATGAATATATTTTCGTTTTCCAAAAACCTTAAATTAAATCTTATAATAAGAAAGAGCCGTTTCAATTCTTGAAACGGCTCTTTTAAATATTTGAAATAATTTTAACTAAATATTTGCTAATTTAGTGTAGAAATCATTTGCCTGTTCAAATTGGTAAGCAAAATTAAACAATTTAGCTTCTTGAAGCTGTGGTGCAAGGATTTGTAAACCAATCGGCATACCATCAGTATCAAAACCTGCAGGAACACTAATGCCAGGAAGACCTGCAAGGTTACAACTAATTGTAGCAATATCTGTTAAATACATAGCTAAAGGATCAGATGATTTTGCACCTAGTTCAAACGCTGTATTAGGGCAAGTGGGTGAAATTAATACATCAACTTGTTTAAATGCTTCAGCAAATTCTTCGGTTACTAAAGCTCTCATTTGTTGAGCTTTTTTGTAATATGCATCATAATAACCTGAAGACAATGCATAAGTACCAAGCATTATACGACGTTTAACTTCAGGTCCGAAACCTTCAGCACGTGTTTTTGTATACATTTCCATAAGATTTTCAGGATTAGCTGTTCTATAACCATATTTAACGCCATCAAATCTTGCAAGGTTTGAAGAACATTCTGCAGTTGCTAAAATGTAGTAAATACCAATTGAATATTTTAATTTTTTCAATGAAACTTCTACAATTTCGCATCCTAATTTTTTATAAGTTTCAATAGCATTTTGAAGAGCTTTTTGAACACAAGGAGAATTACCTTCGGTCATAAGTTCTTTAATAACACCAACTTTTTTACCTTTTAAATCATTGCTCAAAGTTTGAGAATAATGTTCAACAGGTAAGTCTAATGAAGTTGAATCTTTAGGATCATGTCCTGAAATAACTTCTAAAAGATTAGCGGCATCTTCAACTGTTCTTGCAAAAGGACCAATTTGGTCAAGAGAAGAGGCGAAGGCAATTAAGCCGTAACGAGAAACTCTTCCGTAAGTAGGTTTCATACCGACAATACCGCAAAAACTTGCAGGAAGACGAATAGATCCGCCTGTATCAGAACCTAATGCAAGAGTAGCTTCGCAAGCAGCAACACTGGCAGCTGAACCGCCTGATGAACCACCCGGAACTTTATTCAAATCCCAAGGGTTATGAACTTTATTAAATGCTGAATTTTCATTAGAAGAACCCATTGCAAATTCATCTAAGTTTGCTTTTCCGACAATCGGAACATAATTATTTAATAATTTTTCTGTAATAGTTGCATTGAACGGTGAAACAAAATTTTCTAAGATTTTGCTTGATGCAGTTGTTTTAGAACCAACAAGGTTCATATTATCTTTCAATGCAAGAGGGATACCTGCAAGAAGCGGTAATTCTTCCCCTTTGGCAATTTTTTCATCAACTTTTTTAGCGGTATTAAGAGCAGTCTCTTTTGTTAAAGAATTAAATGCTCCAATTTTATCTTCTAAAGAATCTATTCTTTCAAATGCTGCTTCTGTAAGTTCTACAGCTGAAATTTCTTTATTTTTTAAAGCTTTGCTTTGCTCTACAGCAGATTTTTTTAACAGCTCGTTCATAATTTCTCCTTAAAGCTAATTCTCAA
Source organism: uncultured bacterium (assembly GCA_902475545.1). GTDB lineage: Bacteria > Cyanobacteriota > Vampirovibrionia > Gastranaerophilales > Gastranaerophilaceae > Zag111. The sequence continues at coordinate 30,444 of CABRZP010000010.1, read as the reverse complement.
ACTGATTGTAAGACAAACATAGGATACAATCAAGATTAGATTTTAAAGGACATACCTACTCAAAATTAACATCAAAAAACAAATAATTATTTACATTTGATTTTATATAAATCTGTTCCGCATTAAGTCCGGCTTCTCTTGCTTTAACTTCAAGATAATTTTCTCTATACTCCCTTTTTTTGGCTTCACTTAACTCACTAAAATTGTTAAACCGTGGATAATTATCTCTTGCATCAGCATATTTTAGTGCCTCTCCAATTTTCTCATGCTCCAAATCTCCCAACCTTAAGTATGCATCCATTTCATAAGTTGTTCTGGTTTTTCCCAATCGCCCTATTTGCGAATACTGAAAAGCATGTTCAACCTCGTGAACAACAGTATTAACAGCACTAAGTATTGCTTTATCTTTAAGTTCCGGACTATATGCAATCTTTCTCTTATCAGGAGAAAAATACCCGAGTGAATCTGATGAAACAGAAAAAGAATTTGGAAAAATATTTATTTTTAACTTTGAAAGATGCTTTTGATTTAAAAACATTCGTGTTAAATACTCTAACCCTTCATCACTACGCGGGTCGAGAAATCTTACCAATAAAAATTTATCTTTCTTTGATACAGAATCAGAATTATCAAAACCTGATTTTTTAAAATCAAACAAATATTTTTTTTCGTCTTTATCTAAAATTTTTGCACTGGCAACCTTTTTATGACCTTCATTCACCAATGTAAAAATTATTTCTCTTAATGGATTATTATTTTCATCTGTTAAATAATTTATTCTTTTTGATAAAAATTTTTTTAGCGTATTATCAATCCATTTCCTGCAAGTCTGAATTTCAGTAGCAAGTTTCCTTCCTTCGCCGTTATAAAACTCTATTATTCGCCTATCTTCTTCCGGATAAGAATATTGTCTTACTGCTGTATTAGAACCGTTAGTTCTAAAAATACGTTTCACAATTTCACCGGCTTTGTTATATAATGTCATAACTTCTTTGAAAAACGCATTATCTGAAATTTTACCAACTTTCACATAACTATATGTTCCTATATCATCAGAAAGTTCTCCCCAGCTTGGAGAAAATTCATCAAAATTAGAACTATTCTCAATTTTTGTTAAAAGTTTATAATCTTGTTTTTTGTGTTTTTCGGCTAAATCTTGCAAAACAGATGAACAAGTTTTATCTATAGCAGATATATTTATTTTAGTCATTATAAATCTTTCCAGTTATAAAATATAAAAACATAACAAGAAAAAATTTAACACTATAATTAAATTCGTTTTGTCATAGATTTAGATATTTTAGAATGTATCATATTTGCTTGTTTTAAATATTCAGTCAATTTTTCATAATTCTGAACCTTTTCACCATAAGGAACATTCATATCAATTAATTCATCAACACTACGACTAATTTCTGAAAGCTGTTCAAGAGAATCACTCAATGTAACAACAGAATTAATCTTTTTAGACACCCTTGCTAAAATTTGTCTTGATATAAATTCTTGAACCTTATAAATCAAAGGCATTCTCTTTTTAAAAGAATCATGAAAATGTGCCTTTTCACCAAGAGTTCTGCCGCCATAAGCCTGCAATTTTCGAAGAGATCTTAACTCATCCATGACTCTTTGACGTTTAGCTTTTAATCCTAAAGCTTCATTTTGTGTCCCATAATTATCTGCGATTTTGATTTTAGATTCTAAATCTTTTAATATTGATTCTTTCTCTTTTATTCTATATTCAACACTTAATTCTTCACCTTCAGAATCCTGAATATTAGCTTTATTCAAAATTGTAGAATCATAACCGTTCAAACGTCTGATAGGATTTGTAGAAACTTTCTCCTGAACATTTTCTGTAGGATTAAAACCACCGCCAAAAGGATTTACAGGAGAAAATCCGTATTTTTGGCTGAATATATTTTCAGATATGTTATTTTTGTTTCCACTACTATCCATACCTATATTCTAAAACAAGAATAAAAATTTTTTTACCATTAAAAGTATGATTTTACAAAATTTATTCAATAGTATAGACTTTTTTGTAATACAAATAAGATCCCCAAACCGCAAGAATAATATTTGGCAGCCAAGCTGCAAGGAATGGAGGCAGAGAACCGGCTTCACCAAACGATATGGAAAGTGCTCTCACTACATAATATGCAAAAATGATTAAAATACTAAACAAAAATCCTCTGTTATATCTCACACGAGGCGGAGTTATCGCTAAAGGTACACCTACAAGTACAAAAACTATTGTAGTCAAAGGTAAAGCAATTTTATCAAATAATTCTATCGTAAATACAGCTCTTTCCGAATCTTGAATATCAGAACGCGTTAAATATTTCAACAATTGTGCAAAATTCATCTCTTTTGCAATATTTTTGTTTAATTGTTTTGATAAATCTAAACCAAATTTTACCGTTGAAGTATCAAATAAAGTTGTATTTAATACTTCACCTTCTTTACCGATAGTATAAGCAGCACCTTTTTCAAATACCCAACCATCCGGTGAAGTTTTACCTTCTCTTGCTTGAAGGACTTGAATAGTATCTTTTTTAGCCATATCCAAAACAGTTACATTATGCAAGGTTTTCTTTTCACATAAACCAACATAAAATAACCTTTTTAATCCTCCGGTATCATTTAGTTCTTTAAACACAAAATTTTGCTTCCCATCAGGAATATTTTTCTGACCTAATGCCCATAAAGCCAAATCTTTAGACTGTTTAGTCATAACAGGAACAACCGTTTCATTTATAAAGAAACTTGATAACGACATAATAACTGCAAATATAAATATTGGTTTTGCAATTCTATTAAGACCTATACCACACGCTCTCATAACCGTAATTTCTGACGAAAGGCTTAATCTGTTTAATGTCATTACAGTTGATAATAAAACACCCATAGGAATTGTCATTACAATTACTGAAGGTAAATTTAGCAATATCATAATAAAAGCAATTTTAAACGGAATACCAAATTTAGCAATTTGTTTAATCAAAGTTATAAAAGTATCTGATGCAAAAATAATTGTTGTGAAAACAAATACACCCATTAAAAAAAGTTCTATAACCTGTTTCAACAAATATCTGTCAAGAATTTTTGTATTATTATATTTATCTTTTAAATACTCTATAACTTGTTTTAAACGTTCCATAATAATTTGATTTTAATTCAAAAATAAGTTTTTATCAAATACTTTAATTAGATTCTTTGAGTATCAAAATAGTTTGTTCAATTTCTGTTTTTAAAAACCCTAACTGCTCCTGAATATTATTAGGATTATAAATATAACCTGCATTACCATAAGATAGATACGGATTATATCTAACTGCCTCATTTCTCAACAGGGCAATAGAACGAGCATGAAGACTCAAGTCTAAAACTTTTTTATATGATGCAAAATGACTTTCAGGTTTTTTATCATATTTATCTCTAAAATAATCCGCACTTTTATTGAAATAAAAGACTTTTGCATTAAAAACTTGAACATTTTCATCATCGTCAATAATATCTACAATATTTTCAAGCATTGGAATAAATTCATTTAAGTCATTTATATACTGAGAAGTTTTATCAGATTTTAGAATTATATTAACAAAAGCAGGATTATCTCTAGGCACAGGCTTTAAAGCTTTTTCCGAATTAAAATCTTTAGCCGGTTTAACCTCCGGAGTAGAATTAGGAGATTCTTTAACTTCATATTCTCTTGTTAAGTCAGGTAATGTTCCAATATATCCTTTTGCATCAGTACTTGTAGGTAAGGATTTTGCACAACAAAATGCACCTTGCAAAAGCAAAAATACTGCAAATAATATTTTACAAATAAATTTACACTTATTCATACCATCATTATAATAAATTTTTATAAAAAATCATCATTTATTTACTTTATATTTAATTTTTAGACTCACACACAGAACAAGATTCGACAGGCGGATTTCCAAAATGTTTCATTTGCGGATTCGATTTATAATAATTTTTGCAATATAGTTTTCTCTTACACTCCAACCGAACCAATTTATTTATCATTGAAGATTTTGCCCTCTGATCTCGGGTTAAACATTTTTTAAATGCCTTATTTTCCTGACGTAAAAGATTATCAATTTCATTTTTTACCTTTCTGACTGCATTTTTTTGACAAAAAATATCGCATTCAGAAGCACCTGCCAATTTTAAGGCTTTTAGTTTTAAACTTTCTTTTTTCAATTCTTGAAATTTCTGTTCATAAATCGCACTATTTGCCTGCAAAAATTCTTCTCTTTTTTTTATTTGTTCATCAGACAAATTCAAAGCATTATAAAAAATTGCTCTATCTTGCTGAATTCTAATAATATAGTTTTTATAGCAAAATGACCCATTATTATCAACTGTTACAAAATCTTTATCAAGCGGGCATTTTGCATAAGTTGTTGAACCTAAAGCAGCAATCAGAAAAAATACTATAAACAAGTTCTTCCACATAAAAACAAACCTCTTAAACAATTTTATTTTTATATTCAAATAAAAAAATATCAAACAGGATATATTTGTAGTAGAATTCGAATATGCAAGAAATTAACCTTAGAAATTATGCCTATTTAGGTGATGCGGTATGGGAATTATACATACGGGAAAAAACCATCCGTCAAACGAATAATGCAAAAAAACTGCACCAAATGACAACAAATTTTGTAAAAACAAATTTTCAAAGTGAACTTTTACATTATATAGACAAACATCTTACAGATGAAGAACACGAAATAGCAAAAAGGGCAAGGAATTTACCAATTCCAATAGGCAGAAGAAATATTCAAACGGAATACCGTCAAGCTACAGCTTTCGAGGCTTTAATAGGTTGGTGGCATACGAATGATGCAGAAAGATTGAGCCAAATTTTACTTTTAATGGAAGAAAAAATAACTTTAGAATAGTTACATAAACTATGTTAGGGGTAAATATCAAATCGATATAATAAGGTCATTATACACATTACAACTTTTTGTCATTCCGAACTTGTTTCGGAATCTCAAAATAACGAAACCTTGAACTAAATTCAGGGTGACAGTTGTAAAAGCAGATAACCAAACTTATACCAATATTGGTAGCATAATACCCACTCCGGTGAGGAGAAAGGGGGTTCAGGGGAATCCCATGATGACTCGAACCCTTACATATAATACAATAAAGGTTCGACCTCCACGAAGTGAGCAATAAATGTTATGCGAAACAATAACAGAAGCGAGTATTGTTTGAACGGTAAATATTTGAGACCCTGAAACAAGTTCAGGGTGACATACAAGTGAGTTTACTCGCTTTAGGTTGAGCATTTACTATTTATTAGCGAACGTAGTGATGGGAGAGAGTTTCTTTGTGCCACGTTTCTTTGCGGTCAAAGAAATGTGGCGAAGAAAGAAAATTATCAGAAACTACGTTTCCGAACCTTCCTTTGATTTGCATGTGCAAATAACATAGTTTATGTAATGAAAAAGACCTCTTGGTTAGAGGTCTTTCATATACTCGGTTTATATTACGTTGCCAACCTTGTTATATATAACAAATTGATGTTGTTTAAAATAACGTAAATAAATTAATTTGCTACTTTATTTATAATTCGTAACAATTTACTAAATTATTAACCTTCTGCTAATTTAGCACGAACCAAAGATTCAACTTCAGCAAGAACTTCAGGATTTTGTTCTAAAAATTCTTTAGCTTTTTCCCTGCCTTGACCTAATTTTTCTTCATTGTAACTAAACCATGCTCCTGCCTTTTTAACTATATCAAGATTTACAGCTACATCTAAAATGTTTCCGATTTTAGAAATACCTTTACCAAATATAATATCAAATTCAGCAGTTCTAAATGGAGGTGCAACCTTGTTTTTCAATACTCTTACTCTAACATGGTTACCAATTTCGCCTTCATCACCTTTAAGAGTTTCTGTACGTTTAATTTCCATACGAACTGATGCATAATACTTAAGTGCATTACCACCGGTTGTGGTTTCAGGATTTCCGTACATAACACCAATCTTCATTCTCAGCTGGTTAATAAAAATAACTGTAGTATTAGTTTTGCCAATAATACCGGTTAATTTTCTTAAAGCCTTTGACATCAAACGAGCTTGAAGCCCCATTTGCTGATCTTCCATAGAACCTTCAATTTCAGCTTTCGGAACAAGAGCAGCAACAGAGTCGACTACAACAATATCAACTGCACCGGAACGTACAAGTTCTTCGGTAATATCAAGAGCTTGTTCACCTGTATCCGGTTGAGAAATTAATAAGTCATCAACTTGGACACCAAGATTTCTTGCATACTCAGGATCAAGAGCGTGTTCAGCATCAACAAACGCTGCAATACCGCCCTTTTTCTGACATTCTGCAACTATATGTTGAGCAAGGGTTGTTTTACCTGAAGATTCCGGACCGTAAATTTCAATAATACGACCACGAGGAATTCCTCCAATACCAAGAGCTACATCTAATGATAAAGCTCCTGTAGGGATAGCATCAACATTGACAGTTGTCTTATCACCGAGTTTCATAATTGAACCTTTACCAAAATCTTTTTCGATTTTTTCAATAGCCAATTTTAAAGCTTTACTTCTTTCTTCACTAATATTTGCAACCGGTGCTTCTTTAACTGCCATTATAACTTCCTCTTATTCCCAAACGTATACTTCTTTTTTCTTATAAAGACCAAAACCTACAGATTTATAGCTGTTTAATTCATTTTTCAACTGATAAACTTCTTTGTTAAGGTCAACAATTTTTTGTTTTAATGTTTCGTTATCTGTTTTGCAGCGAATTAATTCAACGACAACATCATCCATGCCTTCAAGTTTTTCATCAATTACTTTAGCAATTTTGTCACTTAATTTTGTTTCTAATTCTTGTAGAGAAGTAAGAATACTTCTAACTGATGCATTTGATGCCGCTAAAGAAGTAGAAGATGAAGCACCTGCATAAACAGGAACTTTTGCAGAAATAGGATTTGAAACCATTCTGCTGCCTGCTTGAGCCTGAATTTTTCTTAAATTTTTCACTTCATCATAAGAGAAATAAGTGTGACCTTTAGCATTTTTTCTAGGTCTAATAGATGCTTTTTTACACAACTCAACTATCTCTTTATTATCAGTTTTTAAAATAGTTCGCACCTCTTGAGGTGTCAATGTTCTCTCTTTCAAATTTTCTTTTATCATTCTAATCTATCCCTTAAAAAACATTCCCAATATCATTTTATTACATTCATAAAAAACAGGCAAACGATTTTCATGAAACATGAAGAAATGTAAACTCTAACAATAAAAAAAGAACTCTTTCGAGTTCTTTTTTATAATTTTTAATTGCAAAAGCTTAAATTATATAGCTTTTTGAACTTTTCCTGCTTTAATACAAGAAGTACATACTCTGATTCTTTTTGTTGTACCGTTTACAACAGCTTTAACTGTTTGTAAGTTTGGTTCTTGAGTATGAACAATTTGTTTATGAGAGAAAGTCAATTTAGCTGCTTTAATTGGAGCTTTTCCGCATATTTCACAATGTTTTGCCATAATTTATTTTCCTTTTCTAGCTAGTTTATCACTCTATATACCTAAATTCTAACCCAAAAATACTTTTTTGCAAGCAGCATGTTAAAAATGATTACAAATAAAGAATTTATTTCTCTATCTGTCCCAATTTATATTTTCCTTCAATATCTTAGCAGGGCAACCGCCTATCAAAACATTTTCTTTTTTGAAGCTTTTAGTTACAATACTACTATTTGCAACAATTGAATTATCTGCAATAGAAACATCCTTAAATATTTTTACATCCCGAGCCAGCCAAACATGATTACCTATAGTAATTCCTTTTTTAGGAATATTAGTTTGCATATTTGAGTTTATATCATAAACCTTATGAAAATCCCCAAGCATAAATTTTACATTTTGTCCAAACATACAATTATCGCCAATATTTAATTCTAAATTAGATAAACCGGTAAACTCAAATTTTGTTACACCTGTTGAATATAAATTTTCACCAATGATAACCTTGTTATTATCTTTAAGCCCCAAAAGCTGAATAGAAGATATTCGATAAATAGTAGGCTTTATTATAATGTGGTTATTATCTCCGATTATTCGAATTTTACACCTTTTTTCACCAAACCATTTAACAAAATAAAATGGCTCATAGACTTCAACCACAGAATTTTTACCTTTAAACCTAATACTTAAACCATTAATATAGTTAACCTGGCAGACGTCGCCATTTTTCTTATGAAGTAATATTTTATTATTATTCTTATTCCAAAATATCATTTATCATTTACCTTTGATAATCATACAAGTTCTGTTCTCGTACTAGAACAATTTGTTCTTATATTAGAACAATAATAAAAATTATGCAAGACCGTAAACAAGAATTACAAAACACTCTGGCTGCCGTTATAAAAAAACACAGAAGAAATAAATCAATATCATTACTATCTAATGAAATTGATTTGAGTAAATCTATTTGGTCTGAATTAGAAAAAGGCAACAAAGATATACAACTTTCTACATTCTGGAGAATAGCAGAAGCTCTGGATATCCGCCCGCATATTTTGATAAAAGAAATCGAAAACATACTTGGTAAAGATTTTTCTTTTTTAGAATAATACTCTCATTGTTAAATTAAAGACATAATATTTAAGTTTATGTTATAATTATTCCATGGAAAATAAAATTAAAATCGGACTAATCGGACTGGGTACAGTCGGAAGCGGAGTATTCAAAACTCTTAAAAATTTTGGTAATGTTGAAGTAGTTAAAATTGCTGTTCGCAACAAAAACAAAAAAAGAAATATCGAAGGGTTAGATGAAAGTATTATAACAGATAATCCTTATGAAGTTGTTAATGATCCTGAAATTCAAATTGTTGCAGAATTAGTAGGCGGTACAAATCCCGCATTTGATCTTATTAAAACGGCAATTAAAAATGGAAAACATATCGTAACCGCAAACAAAGAACTTTTAGCCAAACATGGTGAAGAGTTATTTAAATTTGCAGAAGAAAATAACAAAGTTGTTTTATATGAAGCAGCAATTGCCGGCGGAATTCCTTTGATTATGCCTATCAAAACAATTCTTGCAGGAAATAAAATCAACAAAATTAAAGCAATTTTAAACGGAACAACAAATTATATTTTAACTAAAATGGATGTTCAAGGTGCATCTTACGAGGATGTATTAAAAGAATCTCAAGAACTTGGTTATGCTGAAGCTGATCCAACAGGTGATGTTGAAGGATTTGATGCAGCCTATAAAATTACAACACTTGCAACAATTGCATTTGGTAAAAGAATTAAGTTTGAAAATGTTTATCGTGAAGGGATTACAAAAATCAGCCCTGACGATATGAAAGCTGCAAATGAAATGGGTTATAAAATTAAACTTATTGCATCAGCAGAACTTAATGAAGATGGAAGAGCCGACGTAAGAGTACACCCAATGCTTGTACCAAAATCAAAAACTCTTGCACATATTGATTATGTTACAAATGCCGTAAGCTTAACAGGACATCCTGTTGGGGACGTAACATTATCAGGTCCTGGAGCCGGAGAATTTCCGACCGCAAGTTCTGTTGTTGGCGATATCTTAGCAATAGTTTCAGAAATTGGTAAGACTGATTATTTATTACCGATGATGAGATGCAACCATCACGAAAATGCTATCCCTATGAGCATTTCCGAAACCGAAAATAAATATTACTTGTCAATTACTGCCCAAAACAGCAAAGGAGTAATCGGTCGCATCGGAAAAGCCTGCGAAGACAATAATATAAGTTTAGCAAGTATTGTACAAAAAGAAGTTGCAGGAGACCGTGCTGCACGAATTACTGTTATTACTGAACTTTGCAAAGAAAAAGATATGCAAAAAGTTATAGAAATCTTTAATAATGACTCTGCAATTACCAGTGTTAACAGTTTGATAAGGGTACAAATATAATTTGAGGAATTTTAATTGGATTTTAGTAAATTAACAATAAGAGAATATATATTACTTGTAATAATCTTACTGGCTTGCTTTTTCTTTTTAGGCACAGCACAAACCAAGCAGATGACACATATACAATGTAAAAATAATATTTGTACAATCAAAGAAATTCGAGCAAATGGTATGGTTGACCCTATGAAAATAGAGCTCAACTTAGGAAAGCAGATTTATCCGCCATTCAATATTGAAAAAAAATTGAGCCCGTTGAGAACATTATTAAGCTTTATTTTTTATACCAGATACTATGATGATGAGTATCTATACACAGTTGAATGTACGTCTGAAGAAAATGTTCATTATACTTTTAAAACATACACTCCAAGCAAAAGGAAAGTGGAAGAAACTATACAAAACTTAAATAATGCATATTGGGAACATAAAGATATTGAAACTGAATTAAAACCATAAATTATATAAAGAGGAAAAATTATGTACTATCAAGGATTAATTAACAAATACAGAGAATTTTTACCGGTAACAGACTCAACTCCGGTTGTAACTTTGAATGAAGGAAATACTCCGCTTATTAAAGCTGATAATTTAGCTAAAAAAATCGGGCTGGATGCTGAAATTTATTTGAAATTTGAAGGCTGCAATCCAACAGGAAGTTTTAAAGACCGCGGAATGACAATGGCTGTAACAAAAGCAAAAGAATCAGGTTCCGGTGCAATTATTTGTGCATCTACAGGAAACACCTCAGCTTCAGCTGCAGCTTACGGTGCAAAAGCAGGATTAAAAACTTATGTCTTAATTCCGGATGGATACATTGCACTCGGAAAACTTTCACAAGCAATGATGTATGGTGCAGAAATTATCGCAATTCAAGGTAATTTTGACAGAGCATTAGAAGTTGTTCGAGAAGTTTCTGACAAATATCCGATTACCCTTGTAAATTCAGTAAACCCATTTAGAATAGAAGGTCAAAAAACCGGTGCATTTGAAATTTGTGAAGCTTTGGGACAAGCTCCTGATTACCACTTTATTCCTGTCGGAAATGCCGGAAACATCACAGCTTACTGGAAAGGCTACAAAGAATGGCATACTCTTGGTAAAATTAAAAACTTACCAAAAATGATGGGATTTGAAGCAGAAGGTTCAGCTGCAATTGTAAGAGGAGAAAGGATTCTTAATCCTGAAACACTTGCAACCGCAATCAGAATAGGTAATCCTGCAAGTTGGAAGCAAGCAGAAGCTGCCCGTGATGAAAGTAACGGTAAAATCGGCTGTGTAACAGATGAAAAAATTGTAGAAGCATACAAGCTCATTGCATCATGCGAAGGAGTATTGGCAGAACCTGCATCTGCAGCTTCTGTTGCAGGCTTAATTCAAGCACATTCTCAAGGACTCGTAAAATCAGGCTCAAAAATTGTTTGTATTCTTACCGGAAACGGACTTAAAGACCCTGATAATGCTATTAAATATTCAAACGCAGATGTTAAAAAGACATCTTCCGATATGACTGATATTTTAAAAGCTATGAATATCTAATTATTAAAATTTCAAACAAAAAAGACGGGGTATTTATCCCGTCTTTTTATTTATGTTTTTAAATCTAAACCATTCTCTTTATCTTTTTTATCTGAATTCGCCGGATTTGATAAACTTGTTTGGTCTGTAGGCATAAAAGTCATATTTAAATTCAACTTAAACTGCGTTGGTCTAAAATTGAACAACAACGGCATTCTGGCTTGTGGTTGATATTGCATATTAAATAATGCCATTTGCTGCTGAAAATTCGTATTAAAACCAATTGGTCCAAACATAATAAGCCCTCAGATTAATATCCTTATATTATATTAAAGTCAAATTTAATTAAATAATTGCTTAAAATATAAAAATTTTAATAGAAGTTTAAGGATTTGTAACATTTACAACAGTATAAGCATTAAAGTCAAGAGACCCAAAAATTATCTTTATTTTGTCATCTCCCTCAAAAAACCATTTTGCAAAAGAAATAGTGTCTTCATCAAAATCTTCTGTAGTTTCTACAGCAGGAAACTGAGCCAGCAAATCATGTGCCTGATAGAGTTTTAACACAACACTTCCATCTTCAAGTTTTTCACAATTAACCTGATAGTGGCCAACCGGAACATAATCTTCACCAACAATAATGTGAACCGGTAAAGATATAACAGGTAAACTGTTTTTATCACCATGTTCTACATTTATCAATTCTGTTTCATTACTCTGACTAAACTCTTCACCTTTCGGGATATTACGTTTTTGTTGTCTATATTTTCTTTTATTAACCTTTTTGTCAACCTGATCAATAGCTTTATCAAATTCCTCATCTGTCACAGGTTTCAATTCACGACCTTCTTCTCTGGTATTCCAATTATCCCAAAGATCTCCTGTTGCAGGCAAATCTAAATCATCAGCATAAACAGATGAACCTGTTAAAACAAAAAATCCAAACATTATCAGTGTTAAAAACTTTTTCATACCTATATCATAATGAATTTATATTAAAAGTAAACCCAACATTTATAGGATTAAGCAAGTAAAATAATAAATGAATACAATTCATGCATTTACTTTAATATAAACTATGCTTCTTCAGTATTTACAGGCTGTGGAATTTCACGAACAACAAGAAGTTTTGTAATTCTTGCACCATCAATTTCCTTTACAGTAAATGTAAATTCACCATATTGAACCAAATCGTCAACATTTGCAATACGTCCAAGTTCTTTTACTACAAGACCGGCAATTGTATCAACATCTTCAACTTCCAATTTTTCTTCCGGAATATCAAAATAGCTTGCCAATTCGTCAAGTCTCATCATACCATTTGCAAGATAATGATTTGGTTTTATTTCTTTAATATCAATTTCAGCTTCTTCATCGAATTCATCCTGAACATCACCAAATATTTCTTCCAAAACATCTTCCAATGTAATAATACCTGACGTTCCACCAAATTCATCAACAACAACAGCCATTTGGCTTTTATTCTTTTTAAATTCAATAACAAGATTATCCATTGTAATTGTCTCAGGAATAAGCATTATTTTTCTTTGAATTTTTTCAATAGGACAAATTTCATCTTTCAATGATAAAGAATACAAATCTTTAACATGAATCAAACCTGTAATATGATCAATATCACCATCATAAACAGGATATCTTGTATATTGATTTTCCATCGCAACTTTATTAAGTTCATCCAAAGGCATATCGCTTGGAACACAAATCATATCTGTACGCGGAATCATAACTTCACGAGCAGTTAAATCTGAGAATTTAAACATATTATGAAGCATATCTTTTTCAGTCTCATTCAAAACGCCTTCATCATAACTTGTATCAACAAGCAAGTCTAAATCTTCAATAGTATGAACAACTCTTGCAGAACTGATAGGAACTCTTAATAAATGCAAAATACCATTACAAGATTTATTCAAAAACCATACAAACGGTTTTGATATAGTCATAAATAAATCCATCGGTTTTGCAACATAAAGCGAAATCTTTTCTGGATATTGGAGAGCAATACATTTAGGAACCTGTTCCCCAATAACAACATGTAAAAATGTGATTACCAAAAATGCAATCACTGCTGTCAGTGGAGCAATATATGAATGTGCAGAAGGGAAATGAGTTAAGATTGGTGTCATCATTTTTTCAATAGTTGGAGAGCCAAACCAACCAATACCAATACTTGCAATTGTTACACCAACTTGAACCGCAGCAATAAAGAAGTTCATATCTTCTAAAGCTTTTAAAGCAAGTTTAGCATCAACATTACCATCTTTTGTCAATTGTTCAATTCTTGTTTTCCTTGCTCTAACAATCGCAAATTCTGCAGCTACAAAAAAACCATTTACTAATAGTAAAATAAAAACTATAAACCAATTGGAAATAATTATTCCCAGACTCGACTCACTCATTTCTCTTTCGTATCCTTTATAATTACAATTACAATTATAATATCATAGTAAAAAAAAATCAACGGGGGTGAATACTTCAACCAATAACGATAAAATTCCCATTTCAAACCATTCTTTCTGACAAACTCCAGCTCATAACCAAGAATCTCCGCTATAATAGCTGCTTCTTTGAAAGAAATTCCATCTCTTAATACATAATCTTATAAAGATAAAACTTTCAAAGCTTCTTTTAGAATTTCCTCGGCAGAAGCATTTTCATCTATTCGACATAATGCCTTTTCTACTGCATCTGAAACTTCATCTTTTTCATATCCCAATGACAACAGAACCATTTGTGCATCTTCCATATTTTGAGAATTTTTCACTCTGCCGGACACTGATTTGACAGGAACAGAATCCTTATATGAAGTTAATTTGTCTTTCAATTCAAGAATAATTTTCTGTGCTAATTTTGGACCAACACCTTTTGCACGTGTAAGTTCTTTAAAATTCCCATCAAGTACAAATCCTACTAAATCAGTAACTTCAAAAGAATTTAAAAGTGTTAATGCCATCTTTGAACCAACTCCGGATACAGACATTAAAATATTAAAAATATCTCTATCTTCACGTTTTAAAAATCCGCAAAGACTCATTCTATCTTCTTTATGTAAAAGTTCACAAAACAATTTTAAAGGTTCGCCCTCTGACGGTAATAAAGCATAATCTCTATCCATAATTTCGAGCATATAACCGACACCATTTACATCTATTGTCGCAAAATAACCTTTTTGACCGCTTACTTTATATGCAAATAAACCTTTTATATAATCATACATTTTATTATTTTCCTAATTTTTTAATGTTAATTTAATTTCATTAATAGTATCTTGCAAGCTGTTATCAACCTTCAATTTATCAGTAATTAAATCGCAAGAATACATAATTGTAGTATGCTTTTTCGCAAAAAATTCACCAATAGATTCATAACTCATTTGCAAAACTTCTCTGGCAAGATAAATTGCAATATGCCTAGCATGAGCAACTTTTTGTTGACGGGCAGTACCTTTTAAATCTTTAACAGTCAAACTAAAGTAATCCGCAGTTTTTTGAGCAATAATATCTACAGTAATTTCTTTTTTCTTAACTTCACATCTCAGAGCTTTTTGAGCAAGGCCAAGGGTAACACCAAGTCCTGAAAATTCTGCAAACGCACTAACTTTATTAAAAGCACCTTTAAGTTCACGAACATTATTTTCAAAATTTTCTGCAATATACTCAAATACATCATCGTCTGCTTCAACTTCAAGTTCTTTAGCATAGGATTTTACAATTTCGCACCTTGTTTCAAAATCAGGCGGAACAATATCCACAACCAACCCCATTTCAAAACGGGTTCTTAATCTGTTGTCAAGAGTCGGAATATCTTTAGGTAATCTGTCTGAAGCAATTACAATTTGTTTATTATTTGTGTAAAGAGCTTCAAACGTAGAGAAAAAATCTTCCATAGTCTTCATTTTTGACTCAATAAATTGAATATCATCCATTAAAAGAACATCAATATTTTGAAATTTTTGATGGAATTTTCTCATCTGAGAATTATTTATTTGACGTTTTTTCCCGCCTGCGGCATCCGCAAATTGGAAACATCTCACCCATTCGTTAAAATATTCTTCCATACGGATATAACGAACCTTTAGTTCAGGCTTATTAAAAATAATATAATGCCCAATTGCTTGCATCAAGTGAGTTTTACCAAGACCAGATGCACCGTATATAAATAACGGATTAAATTTTTTAGACGGGTTATTTGCGACAGAAAACGCTGCATTATATGCAAATTTTGAATTTTCTCCGACAACAAAATTATCAAACTTCAAATTCAGATTAAGATTAGCACTGGATTGCATCTGTGCCAGTGATAATTTTGCGGATTCTGTTTTTTTATCTTCTTCAGTTTGTCCCGGAATATATTT
Organism: uncultured bacterium; assembly: GCA_902475545.1. Classification (GTDB taxonomy): domain Bacteria; phylum Cyanobacteriota; class Vampirovibrionia; order Gastranaerophilales; family Gastranaerophilaceae; genus Zag111. Next base: position 14,590 of record CABRZP010000010.1, on the reverse strand, counting down.
TGATAATTCTTTTTTCTTTTCTTTCAGATATTTAGCAGCTAAATTTTCATCATAAACAAGAGCCACATTTGAATTACTACTAACTCGCTGACGCAGTGATTCTCTAATTTTTACAACCAAACCTTTTTTATTCAGCATTGTTGCAGTTAATTGCAGCGGGGTAAGCAGAGTTAATGTTTCATTCTCATAATTAACAGCTTCTAAAGGTTCAATCCACGGAGCAACATCATCCGTCAAATCTTCCGACAAGCTCTCCTTAATTTGATACCAAAGTTCTTTAACCTCATTTATATCCATATAAAGATATTACAATAAAAAATTTTCCAAATGAAGAAAAAATAAACTTTTGTGACTAAAAACAGACAAGTGGTTATTTACGGAATACTGACAAAAATGTTATAATGCTCAAATGAGTTAAGGTTTACACTCGGGAGCAATAAAAACTCCTAAAGATAAAAATCTTTTGATAGTACCCTCCGTTTACTCATAAATTCAATTATGGGAAAACTGTACCCGTTTTGACGAAATATAACTCCGGTTTATTAAATTAAATCGGAGATTTTTGCTGCAACATATATAAAAAAGAAAGGAAAACAAAATGACAGACAAAACAGTACACGTAAAATCTTACGTAAAAGATGATGGAACAAAAGTAAGAGAACATTATCGAGGAGTTGGTTCAAACACCGCCGAAAATGACGTTTCCGACAATATGGGACAAGAGGAGTACAATTATAGTAATCCATTTGAAATTGGAATTTCAATAGATGAACAAATAACCCCGCAGGAAGATTTACCTGAAAATTCAGAAGCCGAAAATCCGCAAAAACAACAAAAAACGCACCCGATAATCGACAAGGCAAAAGAATGTATTAACACGATATTACAAAAAATGAAATTAAAGAAGGCAAAAGCCGCAGAAATTTACGAAGCCTTAGACAAAATTCAAGCCGGTCAACAGGAAGCAATCATTCGGGAACAACTTACTCTGGATTACTTATCAAAAATCAAAAATCAGACCGAATATCAAAAAGTCTACAAGCAATATATCGCATTAAGGCGTCTGAATAGAGAAATGAACGAATCTATGGCAAGATTAAAATATTTAAACAACCAGAATAATATCGAAGGCGTTGTAAACGAATTAGAAAATATGAATACAAACTTTGACGAAGTAAAAAAACAAATCAAAGAAATAAATCCGTTATTTGCTGATACCAAAATAGATAAAAAGCCTCAAAGTTTAATTCTTGAAGCCATAAAATTAAAGTTCAACCCAAATATCCAAGATATTCAAAATAATAATTATCGTATACCTCAATATGCCGTTGATGCTGGTATGAAATTGTATAACAGAGATAACACAATGCCTGATGCAGCAGCATTATGGAATGCAGCATCTAATGATTTTAGAAACAGCAAAGAATACATTACAAAGAATGGAGCCCTTATTTACAACATATATGATTTACCATCAAAAGAATTGCAGGATATTGTTCAGAAAAAAGTACAAGGACAATTAGATGTTTCAAATGCAAATGGTATAATTTTGAATTCCACAAGTGACCTTGCTAAAGAAATTTCGACATCACGAGAATTAAAAGATTACTATTTAAAACACAAAGATAACTTGCAAAAAGGTAAAGTTATAAAAGGCGGGAGTACATATTTAGGCAGCAGTAGGAATATGAAATACGCTATAGGACATGCTGATATAGTATATTCATATATTGATAAGCAAGGTGATTTAAATTCAGTTATTCTTGATACTTATGATTTCAATAAAAATGATCCCGATAAAAAAGTTAGAATTGCAAGAGAAGCACAAGATCGAGGAACAATCAGAAACTACTATAACATAATCATAACTAAAACTCCTAAATCAGTTTTAGAACAATGGTAACTAAAAAAGGCAAGTGCAGGATTAGTCCTCACTTGCTTTTTTCTTTATTATTTTCTTTACCAGATTATATACAGCCATTAATACAAAATATAGCACAAAATTTATTAAAACATATTCCAGTAAAACTGGATATAAACTAGATATTATTGCTTTTTTCATGTCCGCCAAACTTGCATAATGAATCGGATCAACAAAACCAAACACATCAATAGAAATACCAAAACTAATAACAAAAATTATAAAAACATGCAAATAAATAAATATCACCATGGAGATAAGAACGGATCCTATTGCTATATTCTTCAACATTGATGTTTTACTTCCCATTGCTCTAAAATTTTCCCCCAAAATTTAAAAGAAACACAAAAAAATAAATAGCAAAAAATAAAACAGAATTACAAATTGTATATACAAGTTGAAAATAACTCTTATCTATATTTTTTAGATATTTCCAAGTTACAAATACAAAAAAAACACCCAGAATAAACATAAATAAAACTACCAAATTGATATTTTTTATACAATCAGATATCCCATTAGTCATAAAATCATTTATGGAAACAAAAACAAGAGTTACAGGAGCAAAAATATTCCATAAAAATCTTAAGGCTATTAAAAATTTTGTAAAAATATTAATCTTTTCCATAGATTTATATTAGCATAATATATTTTTTTTAATACGGTCATGTGGCTATTTTTTAATTATTATAATACATTAAAGCCTATAGTCATAATATAAAAACAAAAAAGAAGCCATGATAATTATATAAATAACTAGTACTAAAATATTTTTCCTGGTGGGCATTTTACAATTTGCATAACATTGATACGTTATTTTTAAAGTAGAATATGAATAATAATTCAAAAATAAAAACACTAATATAAAAAATAAAAAATACACGGATATCTTATCTATACCACATATAATTCGTAATCCGGTAAAAAAATTAAACACGAAATGTAATATAAAAAGAAAAAATAAAAATATAGGAATCCAAATATTTTTTTTATTTATCATATTATCCTTCCCAGTATTAAAAATATTACACAAACTGTAAGTACTAAAAGTATCGTTAATACTACCAGATTAAATAGTATAAAATCAAACTGAAAATTACTTTCATCTACACATTTTAAGTATCTTTTTGTACAAACTGCAGCAACAACACCTATTGTAATATATAATAATAAACAAATAATACATATAAATGCCAAAATATTAAAGATTGCCACATCTTTCTCATCATGAAGAAACATCATAACAACAAATATGTAGAATGAATACAAAGAAGCAACAACACCGGAGAAAGTATTCCATAAAAACCTTATAGCTATTAGAAACTTTAATTTATTATCTACCTTTTCCATAGATTCATATTAGCATAATATATTTTTTTTAATACAGTCATGTGGCTATTTTTTATATAAAAGGAAACGGCGGATTAGAAATATTTCTAATCCGCCGTTTCTAAAATATTTAAAGAATTATTATTCTTTTACATATTCTGCATCTATTACATCATCGTCATTATTGTTTGATGAAGATTCAGAAGATGCACTTTCTGAATTTGCACTTTGAGCAGCTTCGCCTTCTTTTTGAACTGCTTCGTAAGCTTTTTGAGAAATTCCGAACATTGTTTGTTGCAATTCTTCAGATAATTTTTTCAATTCATCTGTTGATTTGTTTTCGTCGATTGCTTTTTGCAATGCAGCTTTTTGTTCTTCTAATTTTGATTTATCAGCCGCATCAATTTTACCTTCAAAATCTTTAACGATTCTGTCAGCTGAACCGATTAAACTTGCAGCATTATTTTTAATTTCTGCTTCTTCTTTTTTCTTTTTATCTTCAGCAGCATTTGCTTCTGCTTCTTTTACCATTTTATCAATATCATCTTCAGAAAGGTTAGAAGAATTTGTAATAGTAATTTTTTGTTCTTTATTTGTAGCTTTATCTTTAGCAGATACATTTACAATACCGTTAGCATCGATATCAAAAGTAACTTCGATTTGAGGGATACCACGCATAGCAGGAGCAATACCTTCCAAACGGAACATACCTAAAGATTTGTTATCTCTAGCCATTGGTCTTTCACCTTGAAGAACCTGAATATCTACTGCTGTTTGGTTATTTTCTGCTGTTGAGAAAACTTGAGATTTAGAAACAGGAATTGTAGTATTTCTTGGAACCAACGGAGTCATTACACCACCTAAAGTTTCAATACCTAATGTTAAAGGAGTAACGTCTAACAATACGATATCTTTAACTTCACCTGCTAATACACCGGCTTGAACTGCTGCACCAACAGCAACTACTTCATCAGGGTTAACTGATTGGTTTGGTTCTTTACCTGTATAATCTTTAACTAATTTTTGAACAGCAGGAATTCTTGAAGAACCGCCAACTAATACAACTTCATTGATTTCAGATTTAGAAATACCTGCATCTTGAATAGCTTGTTCTACAGGTTTTTTACATCTTTCTAACAAGTCATAGCATAATTCTTCGAATTTTGCTCTTGTAAGACTCAAGTCTAAGTGTTTAGGGCCGTTAGCATCAGCTGTAATGAACGGTAAGTTAATATTTGTTTCAAATACTGAAGACAATTCACATTTAGCTTTTTCGGCAGCTTCTTTAACACGTTGCATAGCTTGTTTATCGCCTTTAAGATCAATACCTTCTTGTTTTTTGAATTCTTCGCAAATCCAATCCATAACTTTTTGGTCAAAGTCGTCACCACCTAAGTGAGTATCACCTGAAGTTGATAATACTTCATGAACACCGTCACCGATTTCAAGAACTGAAACATCGAATGTACCACCACCTAAGTCGAATACTAAAACTTTTTCAGCTTTTTCTTTTTCAAGACCGTAAGCTAAAGCAGCAGCAGTTGGTTCGTTAACGATACGTAGAACATCTAAACCTGCAATTTTACCTGCATCTTTTGTAGCTTGTCTTTGAGCATCATTGAAATATGCCGGAACTGTAATAACTGCTGATGTTACTTTTTCACCTAAATAATTAGAAGCATCATCTGCTAATTTTCTTAAAATCATTGATGAAATTTCTTGTGGAGTATAATCTTTTCCATCAATATTTACTTTATAATTATCACCCATGTGTCTTTTAATAGAAGCAATAGTTTTATCAGGGTTAACGATAGCCTGACGTTTAGCTAATTGTCCGACAAGTCTTTCACCTGTTTTAGAAAAACCAACAATAGAAGGGGTTGTTCTTGAACCTTCTGCATTCGCAATAACGGTTGGTTTACCACCTTCCATAACTGCAACAACTGAGTTTGTTGTACCCAAGTCAATACCAATTGTTTTTGCCATAATTTTTATCTCCTTTACTAACAATATATTTTTATATTATTTTATATTATTGTTATAACACTGTTTTTGAAAAATCCTTAAAAAATAAACAAAAAATTAACATTTCAGATAATAAAATATATTATGTAATTCTTTTGGGGCCAATTTCTTTTCTTTTGATTGCGATGCAAAGCGGATTGTGAGCAGAGAGCGAACGCTCAAGGAGTTGAGCCTTGACGGAAACCCGTTTAATGCGAGCTAACAAGCGGAGATAGAAATGAAGAAATAAACCACGATATTATCTAATTGATTTTACAATTTTTTTGGAATATTCTGGATCATTTTTTGCCTTGAATGCACACGCAATCCCGTTTCTAGCAGAAGATTTACTGCTATCACAATATTGCTCCGGAGAAAAATCAGTACCCATGTCCCCCATAGCTTTAACCTCTAATGCATCAAGAAATTGAAAAGTAAATAAATCATATCCCCAAATATTAGGACCATTATCAATACCATTCAAATCTACTGAAACATAAATAGCAGAGTCACCTTCTTTATTATTTTCAAAATACAAAATAGAACTATCAGGCATAACCAATATTCCATCATCTAATAAACGTTCTCCGCTATTGCCCAAAATTGCACCATTCAAACTTTTGTATACATTATTACCCGCATTTGGTGCATAACAAGGTTTTTTATTGATTCGTTCTTCATAATAATTTCCGCAATCAAGAGAACCTTTTAGGTATTTAGAAAAATTTTTATAAAAAGTACCATGTTCATATTCTGAATTCAGCGAGCCCTCAGTATCATTCTGCATGATTCTATAAACTTGTGTAATTGTTGAATAAGATTTTAAAAATTGAGTACGCAACCTTGCAGCTTTATTATTCTGAATAAGAGATGGAATTGTCATGGCTGCAACAACGCCAATAACTCCAAGTGTTATTAAAACTTCAGCAAGTGTAAAAGCATATTTTTTCATAAAGCCCTCATGTCAGTGTGACTGATTTTATATAATGTCAGTAACTGATAATAATAAAATGGACAAGGAGTTTTTACAAAAATTTGCAAAAAATTTAAAAAAAATCAGAAAAGAAAAAAATCTTAAACAGGATGATTTTCTTGCTATCAATGGAATTTCTCGTTCAATGATTGCAATGGTCGAAACTGCAAAAACTGATATTACTCTATCAAAATTAAAAATTATCGCAGATGTTTTAGGAGTTGAGCCAAAAGACTTACTTGATTTCAACAAAAAGTTAATTGATTTTTATAAACTTTAGTGCGAATATTAAGTTATGATTTACGATAAACAAGAACAAAAACCCCAAATATGGCTTGCAGGAGCACATTTTATAAATGACATTTACACCGGATTTTTAAATCCTATTATGCCATTTATTGCTGAACAAATAAAAATTTCTATGCCTATAGCGACAATTATATTAAGCTGCTCTCATATATTTTCATCTCTATTGCAGCCATACTTCGGATTTTTTGCCGATAAAATGAAAAAACGAGCATTGATTTTCTGGGGATTAATTTTTACAGCAATATTTATATCTTTTGCTCCGGCGGTTAAACACGTATATTTAATGGTTCTATTCATTATGCTGGGAAGTTTAGGTTCAAGTCTTTATCACCCGCAAGCTTTAGGGTTAGTTTCAAAATTCACAACTTCAAACTCAGCAAAAAATATGGGGATTTTCATTGCATTAGGAACTTTAGGATTTTCTACCGGCCCATTATTATCTTCTGCTTTTGCCCAATATTTTGGTTTGAACAGAATGCCTATACTCTGTATTTTAGGTATCATTTGGGCGTTTTTAATGTTCAAAATGGTTCCTAAATTTTCAAATATCGAAACTGAAAAAATAAATATCAATCTAAAACAAGCTTTTATTGATATTCTATCAAACAAAAAGCTTAACATACTGAACACAATAGCGGTTTTAAAATCTTTAGTTACAACATCTTGTTCAATTTTGCTTCCATTTTTATGGAAAGCTCAAGGATATTCAAAATTTCAAATTGGAACAGCTTTATTTTTCTTTTTATTCCTAGGAGGTATTGCATCACTATTAAGTCCTAAATTTGAAAAGAAAATAGGTACACCAAAAGTCTTCTATATTTCAATGATATCAACATTTCCAATGATGATTTTATTCATGTTTACATACAAAACATTACCTATTTTATCATTTATTATTTTTGCTCTTATGGGATTTATAACATTCTTTGCAACTCCAATTACAATGAGTATGGCTCAAAAAGTTTTACCGCAATACAAAAGCATTATCGGCGGTTTTATAAACGGATTTTCCTGGGGGATAGTTGCAGTAGCAATGTCTATAATAGGTTACGTTGCACAAGCAACAAGCATTGTTCCTGTTCTTGTAATAATTTCCATTATACCGGCAATTTGTTCAATACTGGTAAAATACTTATTTAATGAACCCGAAATTAAGCAATAAAATCTAAATATTTTTGAGATGCGTCTGTTTTAGATATAAATAACGATGAAATAGAATTGATTATACGGGTAAATGGATTTTGATTAATAGAAAAAGTTGAAATAACTTCATTCACATTACCAAAACCTTCATTTAAATTATACTTCGACTGAGCCTTGTTTATAGGCTCTACATTATAAGAATTTTTTGATTTTACATCAAAATATCCAATCGAAGATACGAGCATCTCTTAACCCCAACTACCTATTGCTTTACAATAGTAAAACAAACAATCTTCAAAATCAAGATTTTTTAGCAAAAAAATAATTTATGTGATTTAAAAATAATATGCAAATAAATTACAATAATCAAACTTTTACAGGTCTGGCTAAATTTCAAAAACAAGTTGACGAAAAACTCATAAGAGGCAAAGCTGTATCTTGCCCTTGGAGACTTTATAAAATGAAACAGGATGGAATTACTCAGGTAATTGATCTTAGAAATAGTTCATTGATAGAAAGACCAATTGAAAAATTTTTCTGTAAATTATTCGGCATAAAATATATTAATTACAAATATCCGCATAGATTAAATAATATTCCGGAAAAAAGTTTTTTTGATAAAGTAAATAACTCAATAAATTCTAACAATGGAAAAACATATATCCATTGCCAGTATGGAAAAAGAAGAACTGGAATGTGTGTTGCAATCTATGAGAAAAAATTCTCCTCAAAATCAAATCACGAAATTATTGAAGAAATGCTTGAACTAGGGTATAAAGAATTAAAACTTAAAAACTCCAGCAGAAAAAAGAGAAAATATCTGAAAATTTTTATTGATTTTATAAAAAAATATTGTCCTGAAGAATTAGAACGCATGAATTAAAAATACTTTAATTCCATTATCCAATCTTTCTATTCGTTTTACATACTTATAATCTTTCAAATCTGTTAGAATAAGAGCAACTGCAGGTTTTTTACCTGTCATTTTCGCATAATATAAAGACTGTCCGATACTTTCTGCCCATTTTTTAGCAAAATCAAATTCAATCGCATAATCTTTAGTAAGACAATCAACTCTTGTATTATCCCATAATACAAATTCTTGTTTCCCGAAATCATCTCTGCACCACTGACTTACATAAAAAGATTCCTTCATATTAGGACGCATAAGTTGTGTCTCATACATTGATTTTGGTACATAGTTTAAATTTATATAGAAATACCCACCGGCAAATAATAGCAATGTAATAATAAATGCTATAATTTTATGTACAAAATAATTATTTGGTACAAGATTTTGAGTTTTTGCAGATTTATTTGTTTTTTTTGCTCTCCTAGCCATAAACAAATTATACAATAAAATATAAACTTTTCTTAATAATTATTTTTTTAAAAGCAAATTTTATTTTTAACAACTTTATAATAGGCAAAGGAAAATTATATGGATATTTGCCACAACAAATATAAATCACCTCAATTTGGAGCATTGCATATAGCAAACAGCGGAAAGTTAAAATTATATAAATTAACTGATTCTTCTGATTTTAAATTTATTAAAGAACTCTCATCAAATATCAATATGGAAAATTTAATGCCAAATTTGACAAAAGATGAATATTCAAGATGGCATGAAATGTTAGAATACGCTGTTGATAACGCACAAAAACAGGGAAATATAACATACCTTGAAGCAATAGATAATAAACCTTGTGGAATTATAACCTTTACCCCCGGGAAAACAACTATTTTAGATTGTATTTGCACTTGGCCCACATCTTTTGGCAAAAAAATTAAATTCGCAGGGAAAAACTTGTTTTATCAAATGTTTCAGGATTTTCAAGAATTAAAAGGGAACAAAATAAAATTACATGCAATTACTAATGGACCTTACGACACCGTTCAAAAATATGAAGCCCTTGGATTTAAAAAAACAAGTAATGTATATCCGACAAAAATTGAAATGGAAATAAATTGTTCAAAAATTAAAGAAACAATTACAAATCTGAAAAAACTATTTCATCATGAAAAAATAACACCTGAAAAAGTTAACCTGTACAGAGAATTGAATATATAAAAAGACTCCCAAAATTTGGGAGTCTTTTCTATATTTCGAAAGAAGAATTACTGTTCGTCATCTACATTAAAATCAGGAGCACCAAACATACCTTCAATTTCTTCTAAAATTGCAGATGGTTTTCTTGCTTGATTTCTTTGAGCAACTGCACGTTTTCTTTCTTCTCTGTCACGTTCTTCATTTGCGTTAATCAGGTGATGGAAACCGGTACCTGCCGGAATCAAACGACCGATAATAACGTTTTCTTTCAAACCTCTTAACAAGTCTTTTTTACCATCAACTGCTGCTTCAGTTAAGATTCTTGTTGTTTCTTGGAATGAAGCTGCTGAAATGAATGATTCAGTATTCAATGAAGCTTTTGTAATACCTAACAACATGTATTCACAAGTTGCAGGAGCTTTACCGGCTTCTTCAGCAAGTTTGTTTTCTTTTTCAAATGTTTGCATTTCAATCAATTCACCAGGTAACAAGTTAGTATCACCTGCATCAACAATCTTAACTTTCTTAGTCATTTGACGAACGATGATTTCAATGTGTTTATCAGCAATTTCAACACCTTGAGAACGATATACACGTTGTACTTCGTCTACAAGATATTGTTGTGCTGCTTCCGGTCCGCATAATCTCATAACATCATGAGGATTTAAAGGACCTGAAGTTAACGGTTGACCTTTTGTAATTTTTTGTCCGTTTGAAACAATTACGTTAGAGTCAATTGCATATTTGATTTCAGTTGATGAACCGTCTTCATCTGTTAAGAATAATCTTGGGAATCCGTCATCATCAATTTCAATCTTAGCAGTACCGTCATATTCTGCCAAAATAGCACAATCTTTAGGTTTTCTACCTTCAAGAAGTTCTTCAACTTTCGGCAAACCTTGAACGATATCGCCTGTTTTTTCTCTTTCAAATACTAATGTTGCAAGTAAGTCACCTCTAAGAACTAAAGCTCCTGAGTCGATTTGTAACATTGTACCTGGGCTGATCAAGTAAGGACGACCATTTCTGATTGTAATTTCACCTTTATTGATTGCTGTAACAAGACCTGAAACAGGAGAAGCTTCGCCGCTTTCAGCAAGAACTTTATCAGATTTAATAAATTCGCCTTTCTTAACAACAGCTTTGCCCTTAACAGCAACAGTTGTTTCAGAATCGTCAGAGATTAGTAACAATCTTCTGATATCTTCATCATCACCCTTGATAGATGCTACTGCATCGTGCATTGCAAGAACTTGAGTTTTTGCAACAGGGGTACGAGGATCAATAGTTTCACCATCTTTTACAAGCAATTCTGTTTGTAATGAAGAGTGAGCTGAACCTTCTAATTCACGACGAACAATCAAGTTTTCTAATACAACGATTCTTAATGAACCATTAGAATCAACTTCTACCATACCTTTAAGGTGTGATAAGTAGCCTTGCATTTGGAGAACTAAAGATGTTCTTGTAATTGTAGCACCGTCAACGTTTCTAACTCTTGCACCATCTTTATATTGAAGTTGAGTTACAGGAATAATATCAATCAATTCATCAGTTGTATTGAATGCAATTGATACATCTTTTTGATTAACTTCTAATACTTGTACCGGTCTTACAAGAATTTGAACAGGTTGATTTGAAATAGAATCTTCATCTAAAGATAATGTTGAATCAATTTCTTCATCCAAATCATCAATAGGTAATTCATCTACTGAAGAATCCATAATTGTAACGATTGAAGTTTCTTTAGCTTTGATACCATCAGCAATTACAGTACCTTTTTTAACAACTTCACCTTCATCAACTTTCAATTCTGAAATGCTTGATAATGTATGAACTTCACCAGGTCTAACTGTAATTTCATGAATTACATCGTTATATTCTTTGAATTCAACAATACCATCAATGTGACAGTAAACATCTTTAACGATTTCAGTACCGGCAGTAACTGCTGTACCGTTTTCAACCATTTTCAAAGTACTGTCTTTATTGATTTGGTGAATTTCTTCCGGAATAAATACAACTTTACCCGGTTTAGTAATAATTTGATTTTCGTCAACTTCAACATCAACGTATCTGATTTCACCTGAAGATGAAACTGAACAATCATCATCAATAAGTTCGGCAATAATCATACCGTTTTCAACTGTTGTATCAACAGGAGCTTTAACAATATATTTTTCGCCGGTTGAATCAACTGTCCAAAGTTGTTCTTTTTTAGTTTGTTCAAATGATGCATTTTCAGGTTGTAAAGATGCGATAACAATTGTCAATTCTTTACCTTGAACAATTTTCTTAATCTTTTTACCATCAAATTTATCATCTTCAATAACTAATTCATCACCAACTCTAACTTCACCGCCGTGTTCACAGATAGTCAATGTTTCAGCAAGTTTTTCACCGGCAGTAACTTTTTGACCGTCTTTAACAAGAACTTTTGAACCACCCGGTAATGTATAAACATCACCGCCTAAAACCCAAACAACACCTTGTTTGTTAGTAGTTCTAAGAACGTTACCTTGTCTGTCTTTCTTTTCATCAGCTTTGAAGTCTTCAAATACGATTTCACCTGAAATATCAGTTGTAATATCTTTTGTTGCTTTTTCAGTTAGACGAGAGCTGTCACCTTGAGAGGTTGGAGCGTGTTCTGCCATTTTGAAGCCTTTAGCAATTTCCATACCATCAGTAATAAATAATGTAGCACCGGCAGGAATATGATATTTAGTAGTTCTTTTTTCACCTTTAACTTCAATATCAGCTTCATACATAGATACTTGAACAACATCCCCGTGACGTGTTCTAAGTTCTCTTGCTTTAATTTTAGAAACAACAGTACCAGCTTCACGAGCTAAGATTTCTTTCTTAGCTTCTTTAACGCCTACCGCACCACCTGTGTGGAAGGTTCTCATTGTAAGCTGTGTACCAGGTTCACCAATTGATTGAGCTGCGATAATACCGATTGCTTCACCGATATCAACAAGTTTTTGAGTTGTCATTGCCCAACCATAACATTTTTGGCAAACACCATATTCAAGTCCGCAAGTCAAACCTGAACGAACTCTCAATTCGTGTAAATCAAGACTTGAAATTTTCTTGATATCATCACGATCCATAGTTGTACCGTTAGCAACTAATACATTACCTTCAGCATCAACAATATCTTGAGCAACTGTTCTACCCAATAATCTGTCGATTAATGGAACAATTACAGCATCACCATCAGTGATAGATTTAAGATCGATATATTTTTCAGTGTGACAATCATCAGCACGAATAATTACATCTTGAGCTACGTCAACAAGACGTCTTGTTAAGTAACCGGAGTCAGCAGTTTTCAACGCTGTATCTACCAGACCTTTACGAGCACCGTATGATGAAATAATGTATTCTGTTACTGATAAGCCTTCTTTAAAGTTTGATTTAATAGGCAAGTCGATGATCTGACCTTGTGCGTCTGCCATCAAACCACGCATACCAACCAACTGTGAAACTTGTGATAAGTTACCACGAGCTCCAGAGAATGCCATCATATATACAGGGTTCAATCTATCAAAGTTTTCTACAACTTGTTCTGTCAACTTAGCTGTTGTTTCAGACCAAGTATCGATAACTTTTGTATATCTTTCAACTTCTGTAATTTCACCTTTTAAATATCTGTTTGTTGATTTTTCAATTTCTTTTTCAGCTGATTTCAACAATTCTTTTTTAGATTCAGGAACTGAAAGGTCTGCAATTGAAATTGTAGTACCGGAAACAGTTGCATACTTGTAACCTAAGCTCTTTAAAGAGTTAGCAAGAGCAGCCGCTTTAGCACCGCCGTATTCCAAATACATCTGACCCAACAACTTTTTCAACGAACCTTTATCCATTTGTTTGTTAATGAAATCAGGTGATTTCTTTGTATGTATGTATGTATTTTCCATTCTAATTTCCCTTTATTTAAGTTTATTACACTCTATACAAGTGCCTTTCTAACTTCTTCGTTAAAGATAATTCTACCAACAGTAGTTTCTAATCTTTCACCTTTTTCGTCTCTAACAACGATTTTATCGTGAAGTTTGATTACTCCTACTTCAAGAGCAGAAATTGCATCCTGGAAGTTATAGAAGTAACCTTTAACCTCTTGGTTAGGATCTTTCAGGGTAGTCAAGTAATACATACCCAATACCATATCCTGAGAAGGTGTTACGATTGGTTTACCGTTAGCAGGAGCTAACAGGTTGTTAGTAGCTAACATAAGCATTCTTGCTTCTGCTTGAGCTTCAATTGAAAGAGGAACGTGAACAGCCATTTGGTCACCATCGAAGTCAGCGTTGAATGCTGTACATGCTAATGGGTGAAGCTGAATTGCACGACCTTCTACCAATTTAGGTTCAAATGCTTGAATACCTAGTCTGTGAAGGGTCGGTGCACGGTTCAACATAACAGGGTGTCCGTCGATTACCTCTTCTAAAATATCCCAAACTATCGGTTCAGAACGTTCAATTTTCTTCTTAGCAGATTTAATATTTTGAACATATCCGCGTTCGATAAGTTTATTAACAACAAATGGTTTGAACAATTCGATTGCCATTTCTTTTGGCAAACCGCATTGGTTCAATTGTAATGTAGGACCTACAACAATTACTGAACGACCTGAGTAGTCAACACGTTTACCTAACAAGTTTTGACGGAAACGACCTTGTTTACCTTCAATAATGTTAGATAATGATTTCAATGCTCTGTTGTTAGGACCAACAACTGTTCTTCCGCGTCTTCCGTTATCGATAAGAGCATCAACAGCTTCTTGTAACATACGTTTTTCGTTTCTTACGATAATTTCAGGAGCACCCATTTCCAATAATCTTTGTAAACGGTT
>CABRZP010000009.1 GCA_902475545.1 uncultured bacterium | reverse complement strand
TTATATAATGGTATAAAGAGCTAATAATGATTAATTTTAAAGAAGCATTTGGTAAAAATTTAAAGCAAATACGAAAATCTAAAAATATTACACAAGAAACTCTTGCCGAAATGATCGGCATTCACCCGAGACAAATATCAAAAATTGAAACCGGCGAACATTTTCCAAATAGTACAACTTTAGAAAACATCTGCATATCCTTAGCTGTTTCACCAAAAGAATTATTTAATTTCGACCTTCAAGAGATTGTTGAGAATACCGGTTCCGGAGATAAGTACACATATAAAGCTGTGATTGAAGGAAATATTATATATTTAGATAACGAAAACTTCAGAAAACAAAAAGTTAAAAAAATAAATTCCAGCAACGACATTGATGTAAACATGATTAATCTGGCAAAAAAAATTCAGCGTCCTGTAACTGTTCAATATTACGAAGGTCAAGAAAATTACAAAAGTATTGAGTACCACCCTGATGGAACATTTAATATTTTAAAAGACAATAAATCTTCAGAAGCAGAAAATATTATTTCTGAAATAAAAAATCAAATAGATCAGAGAAACATGATTGAATATTTTAAACTTGCAGTAAAAGCATTAGATAACAATGAAGATTTAGAAAAACTTGAAATACTGTTATCTGGGATGAAGATGGGAAGAAAAGTATAAAACTTTTTGGAAAATTAGATTAGTTTAAACAATAAAAATAAATCAAATTTTATGTAAGGTCTACAAAATTATACTTCACAGCAAGAACCGCAGCTTGAACCCTATCATCAACATGAAATTTCTGCAAAATACTGCATACATGAGCCTTTATAGTATGAATGCTAACACAAAGAGCTTCAGCAATTTCATTATTTGACTTGCCAGTTACGATATAATTAAGAACTTCTTGTTCTCTTGCTGTTAATTTACCTATTTTATGTTTAGGAATATCATTATATTTTGCCGCAAACGCCCTGAGCACAGCAGAAGCAGCATGAGGATCAACCCAGAAAACACCTTTTGAAACATGCTCAATAACATCAGACAAAGCTTCCGGAGATATATCGCTCAAACAATAAGCGTTTGCACCAACACCAATAGAAGAAATAACTTCCTGACTATCAGGACTGTCTGATAAAATTATTACTTTTGTGCCAGGTGCAGTTTCTTTAATTTTACAAATCATATCAAGACCTTTCAAACCGAAATAGATTAAATCGATAAGAACAACATCGACATCTTTATGAGCTATAAAATTAATAGCTTCATCAGCATTATTAACATCTCCAATGACATTTATATGTGAAAAATCTTTTAAAGATGATTTTAAACTTAAACGAACAATTTTAGGATTTTCGACAATTAAAATTTTTATAATGTCATTTTGCGATGCTTTACCGAGCATTTCATCTTCTCCTCTATTTAAAATACTTAACATTTACTTGAAAGTTTTTATACTATTTGTTAATATTAAATTCCAGCCTAACGGAACAATTAAACTATATTAGATTAAACTATCTACTAAACAGAACTATTTAACTTAAAATTTGAAGTATGATTTATTTAAATTTTGTCGCCATTTTCAACAAAAAAGCTTTATGTAGAATAATGTACAACTAATCAGTTTAATTGTCAAGTATTTTAAATAACAGGAGGAGTATGAATAAGAGAATTAAAGAAATTAGAATAGCCTTAGGCATGCAACAGGGCGATTTTGCCGAAAGAATTGAAATACTACAACAACAATTAAGTAAATATGAACGTGGTGAAAACAAGCCGTCAGCAGAATTTTTCAAAAAATTGGCTGAGAAAGAAAATGTAAACATAAATTGGCTGTTAACCGGAAAAGGTCAAATGTTTACAACTAATTTGGATAACTATACACCAAAAGAAGCTATAGAAATCAAATATTATGAAAATCCTAATTTAACAAATACAATCAAAAATCCTGCAATCTCAAATATATGGCTTAATAAGGAATTAATTCATAATGTATGGCAAAAAGATGAAAAAAATCTGAAAATCATGCAAATGACCGGAGATATTATGGATGGGGGTAGTACTCCTATAAAAAATCAAGATATTCTTGTTATAGATACATCTATCAAAGATGTTATGCTTAGCGGAGTTTATGCCTATACAACACGAAATGATAATTTTATTTTCGTTAATTCTATCAAACAAAAAATTGACGGCTCTGTTAATTTTTATTCTTGGAATAACAATTATAAAGAAGTAATTTATAACTTGTCAGATTTAGAAAAAATAAACTTCAAAGTTATCGGAAGAGTCATCAAAAATCTATCTTCTTGTTTTTAATTGGTATAAATAAAAGAAAAAAGGCACTGAAATATATTCAGCACCCAGAACGATTGATTATGATGGATGATTCGATTTATTTTCCCCTAAAATTTTTCCCCAATTTTTAGAAAATTTTTCGTCATTTGACGATTAGTTATTTTTTTGTTTCCCCGAATTTTCTTTTTCTTTACAATTCCCTTACATCTATATAAACAATTTTTGTTATAAAAAATTGCTATATAGTTTATATATTGCTTAACATTTTGTTACATTTATATTTGCTGGTTTTTCATTTACAGATTTAACTAAAGCATTAAACAAAAATGGATGAACTGTACCTTTTTGAACATCACCATAAATAATCGTCAAAGCTTGCTGTGGAGTTAAAGCTTCTTTATAAACCCGTTTTTCTGTTAATGCAGAATATTTATCCGCAAGATTTACAATTTGAAGATTAATGTCAGGAACAAAATTCCTATGACCATCTGAATTCTCGTGGTGATAACGAATAAGTGTCAAAATATTATCATCCAAATCAGTATTTTTTAATAGCTCATAACCAATAACAGAATGTAAATCCATAATTTTGTGTTCAGCATCTGTCAAAGCACCTTTTTTATTCAAAATTTCAGCAGGAATCAGCACTTTACCAAAATCATGCAATATTGCACCTTCTTTTAGAGTTTTAATATTAACTTGTTGTTTCAATGCTGCAGGCAAATTTTTGAAAATTTCAACAGAAACTTCCTGAGTAACCTTGCAATGATTTTCCATTAAATCTTTAAGCTCAGCCATATTCAAACGAACAGGTATTTTATTGTCTTTTAATATCTTTTTCAAATCAGGATTTTGAGAAATTAATTTTTTAATTTCCAATTCATTACAAAATCTGGTTGGAGAAGTATTCTGAAAAGTATCCTTTTGCAGACCTTGTCCAAAATATACATTTTTTCCCAGATTATTTAATTTTATATTTGAATTCAATCCAACAGCATATTGGATTGGATTAAATATTTCCATTCCCACTAATTGACCACACTATATTTCTACTACACTTACCGTATTTATATAAAGTATTTTTTTTCACATTAATTGCAAAAAATTAAAAAAATGTAAACAAAGTTAATATAATAAAATATTATGATAAAATTATACATATTATGAGAGATATTAAAAATGTATTAATATGTGGAATTGGAGCAGTCGGCTCAATATATGCAAACCAAATTAACGAATATAATAACAACTGTTTAAAAGTTTTGGTTGATAAAAATAGGTTAGAAAGTTACACCAAAACTCCAAAAATTTTCAATGGAAAACCCTTAAAATTTAACTATATCCTGCCTGATAATAATGATTACAAAGCAGATTTAATAATTATTGCCACAAAATTTGATGCACTAAGTGATGTAATAAAAAACATTAAAAATTTTGTAAAAGAAGATACAATAATTATGTCATTACTTAATGGTGTAACCAGTGAAGAAATAATTGCACAAGAATACGGCTGGCAACATACATTGCTATCTTATTTTATAGGACACAGTGCAATGCGAAGCGGAAATAATATTACATACGATGGTATAGGCAAAATTGTATTCGGTATAAAAGAAAATGCAGGAACAAACACCGAAGACCTTCAAACTGTAAAAAACTTCTTTGATAAAGCAGGAATTGTATATGAAATTCCTCAAGATATGCATAGAGCTTTATGGTTAAAATATATGCTCAATGTAAGTTCAAATCAACCATCTGCAATATTAAAAATGACTTTCGGACAGATGCAGTCAAATACAAAATTTTTAGAATTTCTCAAAAAAATAATGAAAGAAGTGCAAAATATTGCTAAAGCTGAAGGTGTCAACAATACAGATACAATGATTGATGAAGCATTAACATCATTCCACAAAATGATACCGAACGGAAAAACTTCTATGCTGCAGGATATTGAAGCAGGACGAAAAACCGAAGTAGAAATGTTTGCGGGAACAATGATTAAGTTAGGCGAAAAATATAATATTCCAACACCATATAATCAAGTATTGAAAGATTTGGTAGACATAATTGAAGAAGAACAAACCTAAATAAGATTAAAAAAAATAAATTTTATCTTTTAAATTTTAGTCCGTTCATCATCTTCATAGCTTGTACCATGGCTTTTTTCTCATTTTTCTTGTTAAAACCGCCAAACATCTTTTGCATTTTATTCATGCCACCCATCATTTGACGCATTTGCTCAAACTGTTTAACATAAATATTTATAGTATGCATATCCATCCCGCACCCTTTTGCAATACGTTTTTTACGGCTTGTATTCATAATTTGCGGGTTATCACGTTCTTCCGGTGTCATACTCTGAATAAAAACTTCTATCTTTTTAAATTCTGCGTCTGTAGCATGGGAAATTTTCTCTCTATCTGCCTGTTTAATATTTACTCCCGGAAGCATTCCAAGAATCTGGTCCATTGAACCAAACATTTTCATCTGTTTTTGCATATTTAAAAAGTCATTATACGAAAATTCAGCTTTTTGCATTTTTTCTTGCATTTTCAAAGCTTCTTTTTCATCGAAAACTTCCTGAGCACGTTCAACAAGTGAAACAATATCACCCATACCTAAAATACGTGTTGCCATACGTTCCGGATAAAAATCTTCCAGAGCATTAAGTTTTTCACCGGTACCGGTTAATTTAATCGGTTTGCCTGTACAATGAACTACTGATAACGCAGAACCACCGCGAGAATCCCCATCAAGTTTTGTTAATACCAAACCGGTTAATCCAATTTGAGCATCAAAATTTTCAGCAACATTAACAGCTTCCTGACCGGTCATAGCATCAATTACGAGAAGTTTTTCATGCGGTCTGAAAACTCTGTCTACAATCAAAAGTTCTGCCATCATTTCAGTATCAATCTGCAAACGACCTGCCGTATCAAGAATTAAAACATTAAATCCTTTTTCTTTAGAATAATCAATAGCACTCTGAACAATATTTTGAACGTCAGTTGAACCATCAACCGAAAATACTTCGCAATCAATTTCCTGACCAAGAGTTTTTAATTGCGAAATTGCAGCAGGACGATAAACGTCGCAAGCAACAAGCAATGGATTTTTACCTTCTTTTTTTAATTTTACCGCAAGTTTTGCAGAAGATGTCGTTTTACCTGAACCTTGCAATCCTAACATCATAATTAAAGACGGATGTCCTGACAAATCAAGTGGTTTTAATTCGTGTCCTAAAAGTTCAACCAATTCATCATGAACGATTTTTACAAGCTGTTGTGAGGGATTCACACCTTGCAGCACGTTTTCACCTTCAGCTTTATCTTTTATTGAAGAAATAAAAGATTTTACAACTCTCAAATTAACATCAGCTTCCAATAATGCACGTCTAATCTCACGCAATGCTTCCTGCATATTATCTTGATTTAACTCTTGAGAATGTGCTTTAGAAATTATATTTTGTAATTTTTCACTTAAATTGTCAAACATTTTATATCCCTTTTAATATTTATAAGCCAATTTTAGCATGAAAAAACAACATTTCCTAAATTTAGTAAATATGTTATAATATAAAAAAATTTAGGAGCTTATATGAAAAAGATATTAACTATTGCATTACTTTTGGCAGGAACTTCCGTATTAGCAGAAGTAAATATGCCGTCAACAACACCTATTTACTTTCCGGAAGTGAAAGAACAGAATTATACGAACCAAAATAATTATAAAAAAACAAATACATATAAGCAGCAAATACCGACAAAACCGCAAAATTTAAATATAAATAAAAATATAAGCACATCAAATTCAAATCCGATGACTTCACTGGGTAAATCTGCCGCACAAGCTATATTAAATGAAAATGATGATGCTTTAGAAAGAATTTTAAATCAAATGATAGATAAAGGAGCAGAAGATATTGATATTGCAGAATACGAAAATGGCTGCCAAAACAGAAAGTACCTCACCCCGAAAACTATTGGCGGAGTTACATACACTAATAAAACAAAATGTGTAAAATTTACATATTCATATAACGGAAAATCCTATGAAGAAGGAGCTTGCAAATAAAATTAATTTTAGTTTATTTGTTTTGATTTTGTAATAATAATGCTTTTAACTCATCCAGCTTAGACAATACTAATGAATTTTCTTCCATTTGGTACAGTGGCATAAACTCATTGTAATACGGTGTTAATCGTAAATATTTAAAATAATCAAGCTTTAAATGCGGGTTCATACCGGCAATCCATGGCTTACGAGAAGTTATATAATGTATAATAGCAGGATCTTTTGCCATTTTATGATAATAATCTTTATCTTCGTAATAATTATTATAACAATATGCACAATTCCAAGTTAAATCAACAGATTTTATTCCGTTTTGCCAAATGAAATTAATTATATCTTGGTCACCCCATTGAATTTTCCACGGAGTATTTAGAAATTCATTAATTTTTTCTGAAACATTATGTTCACGACAATATTTAAGATTTATAAGCATTACCCCGGAATTTATATACAATGAGGTAGGAGAAATATTATATTTTTCTTTTAAATAAGGATTTAAAATATCTTCAACTCCGGCACAGTAATAACCATCAATGTCTGTTTTATATAATTCACCAATATCTTTACGAACAATTATATCCGCATCTAAATATATAACTTTATCAAAAGCAAAAAGCTCAAAAGCTTTAAATCTAAAAAATGAAGATGGACCAAGTTGATTATTTACATCTAAATTTAAATAATCATCTATATTTACCTCATGAATAAACAATTTAAATTTTCTTATATATTTTAAACTTTCCAACTTTTGTCTATTCATATCTGATATAAAATCAGAAATTATATGAAAATTATATTTATCTTTTGGATTAGAATTATACAAAATAGATGCGATTGTACAAGCACAATGCTGGCAATAATTATCATTTATACCAAAACATACATTAATTTCCATAAAACACCTCTCTTAATATTTTTCAAATATAACATTAAATAAAAGATAAAACAAAATATTAAGAAGAGCCTGCTTAAAATAAGCCGGCTCTTCTATTTGGAGATTTTTTGGGAAGATGATTAGTCTTGAGCGTGACCTGCTGTACCTAATACATCTCTCATTTTGTGCATAACCATTTCTTTAACGGCTGTTCTACCTGGTCCCATGTATTCACGTGGGTCGAATTTTTCAGGATGTTCAATAAAGAATTCTCTGATAGTAGAAGTCATTGCAAGTCTCAAGTCAGTATCGATATTGATTTTTGCAACACCGTGTTGAGAAGCATATTTAAGCATTTCTTCAGGAACACCTTGAGCATTTGGTAAGTTACCACCGAATTTATTACATTTAGCAACGAATTCAGCAGGAACAGATGATGAACCGTGAAGAACGATTGGGTAATCACCAAATCCAGCTTCTTTTAATGCATCTTTAATTTCTTTAAGTCTTTCAAAGTCTAATTTAGCTTCACCAGCAAATTTGTAAGCACCATGTGAAGTTCCGATAGCGATTGCTAATGAATCACAACCTGTTTGTTTAACAAATTCAACAGCTTCTTTAACATTAGTATATTTAGCATCTTTAGCGTCAACGTTAACATCATCTTCAACACCAGCTAATTTACCTAATTCAGCTTCTACTGAAACTCCTCTTTCGTGAGCATATTCAACAACTTTTTTAGTTAAAGCAACGTTTTCTTCGAATGGGAATCTTGAACCATCGATCATAACAGATGAGAATCCACCGTCGATACAAGCTTTACAAATTTCAAAATCAGCACCGTGATCTAAGTGAAGAGCGATAGGTACTGTAGTTGTAGCTAATGCAGCTTCAACTAATTTGATTAGATAAGTTTGGTTAGCATATTTTCTAGCACCTGCAGAAACTTGTAAAATAATAGGTGATTGAGTTTCTTCAGCAGCTTCTGCAATACCTTGTAAAATTTCCATGTTGTTTACGTTGTAAGCACCGATAGCATATCCGCCAGCCAATGCTTTTTTGAACATTTCGTTTGTTCCAACTAATTTTCTTTCACTCATTTGAGTTCTCCTTCTCTTTGTATAATATATTACACACATCTAATTTATAACAAACAAAAAGAAAGTTCAACGGGTGGGGGGAATGAATAAGTAAACCGGATTGTCACACTTTGCCAACTCACCCTAGTCGGAAAATGGAAGGAGCAAGCATCTCCCCTCTTACGGCTTAGTTCACTATATCACCATCGCCCTACCGAAAATCAGCCATCTGCTTAGTCATTTTTCGCCAAGAAATAAATTTAGGTAATTTTACAAGTTTTGAAGACATTGGTGGCAAAATACCCCCTCCGGTGAGGAGTTATATTTCACCTAAACTATCAATTTTAAATGAACAACCGATTTCTTCCTGAGCCAAAACTGTAATATCATTAATATACAGTGACAATAAGGTAAAGAAGATTTGACGATATTCCATTGGAACAATCAGTCTTGGTGAATGAATATTTAATTTTTTAGATTTTCTCAATATCTTATTTGCAAGTTTTTCTGCAAGAATTCCGTCAATTTTTATCAAACAATCTTCACTCTCTTCACAACCAAGAACGATATCTGAGTATGTTTTTTCAGAAAGTTCAAATGCACTAATTGACTCACCATCATCATTAACATAATTTCTGCATATTTGACGTGATAAAGACAATCTGATTTTATTTAATATATCAGCCTTACTGCCTTCTTCTGCAAAGTCATTAATCTTTTCAAAAATATAAGTAATATTTTTAATTGAAACTTTCTCTTTGATTAAACTTGTCATCAAATATTTCAAATCTGAATATGTTAACAAATCCGGAACAATATTATCTATAAGAAATTCATTTTCTTTTTCAACTACTTCCAAATATTTATCAATATCATCATAGTCAAGCAAATCGTCAACATATTTAACTGCAACATATTCTAACGCTTTAGCAATATATTCAGAAGGAGATATTCCTTTTTGCCAAAAATCTTTAGTTTTATCTTTTTCAACCCAAATTACTTTCCTGTCAGTAATTTCATCAACGGCATTAATTGAATTTTTAATTTTATGTTCAGTGTGCAATTCATCAGCATAAAACATTAAATGATTCGGACAAACACCCGCTTTAAAAACTTCCATTCCACGAATTCTTATACTAAATTCACATGTATTAAGGTTTTCGTCATCTTTAAATACAACTTTAGGAATAATATAACCAAGCTGTTCAGTAATTTTTAAACGAGATTTAACGGTTTCTGCAATAAGTTCTTCACCTGAATTATCCCTGTCAGAATCTACAAATCCCAACAATTCTTCACTTAAATAAATTGATAACTTTTCTTCATGAAGTTTTGAATACATTAAATCAGGAGAAGTCGCTTTATTAAGTTGTGCTTTCAAATCTTCTAACTCTTTTAAACCTGCTGAAATTTTATCATTTAGTTTTTTTCTTGAAACAGAAGCAGGTGCTTCACCATCTAATTCTGATTTAATTTTATTAATGGTTTCTTTTTGATTTCTAATTTTATTTTGTATTTCAAGACATTTTTCATATTCAGTAAGTTTCGGAGATAACATTTTTTCCATCTGACTTTTAAAGTCAGAAATACTGATTATGTCACTATCTGAATTATTTTCAGATTTTGCCGAACGCATAAAAATACAATTAAGCTGCGGAGTATCTTCATCCCCCACATCATGCATACTATATAAATCCCAACCGTTCATAGACATTTCATTCAAAAGATTTTGCAACTCTTGAGCATTATCTGCTGAACAAGTTTTAATAACATATTCCATTCTACTTTTGCCGACCATAATCAATTATCCTTTTAATATTTTTATTGCCTCAATTGCTGTTTTTATAGCTTTTTCTGTATCATGAACAACCGGATTTTCCAAATTCAATTTTTCTCTTTCCTGATTTGCAACAGTCAAAAATACAGAACCGACTTTAACATTCAAATAACTTGCCACAACAAACAATGCAGCAGATTCCATTTCAGAAGCAAGACAGCCGAGTTTTTTCCAAGCTTCCCATTTATTTTGCAATTCATAACTTACCGGTTTCGTTTCAGGTGAATGCTGTCCATAGAAAGAATCCTTACACTGAACAACACCTGCATGATAATTATATCCCAGATTTTTAGCTGCATCAACTAAAGCATTTGTTACATCAAGATTTGCCACTGCCGGAAATTCAATCGGAGCATATTCTTTTGAGGTACCTTCCGCCCTGATAGCACCGGTTGCAACAACAACATCGCCGCCTTTAACATCCAAAGACATACCTCCGCAAGTACCCACTCTAATAAAGGTTTCCGCACCAACTTTAACAAGTTCTTCCATTGCAATAGCGGCAGATGGACCGCCAATACCGGTCGAAGTTACGCTGACTTTTTCTCCATCAACATAACCGGTATAAGTTACATATTCTCTATGATCAGCCACAAGTTGAGGGTTTTCAAAATACTGTGCAATTTTTGCACATCTTTTTGGATCTCCGGGAAGTATAACATACTTTCCTACATCACCCTGTTTCAAACCAATATGATATTGTTTTCCGTCTTCTGAATAGTTCATTAAAATGCCTCTTTATATAACTGAAGCGGATAGAATTATATCTATCCACTATCAGTATAAACCATTATTGTCCTTTTAATTTTTGAATAATCAAGTTAGTAACATCAACTCCGCCAACGAATACAACCTGATCAGACAAAATAGCGTCTAATTTTTGAGCAACCATAACTGCTTTTGCTGCTGCTTGAACTTGATTTAAAATCTGAGTTTCTTTGTCTGTTCTCAATTTATATAATGCATCTTGTCTTGTTCTAAGTTCTGTTGCAGTTTGAGTTTCGAAGTTTTGTTTTTTCAATGGTGTATCCAAAGATTTATATTGTTTTTCTTTTTCAAGCATATATTGCTGTAATTCTAAACCTTTAGCATCTATTTCTTTTACTGCTTGTTGTGCAGCAGGATAATTTTCCAAAACTTTTTGATAATCTAAATATCCAACTTCTGCATTTGCACTTGTTGTAATAGATAATGATAGACCGGCTGCTAACAACATAGCCATCAATTTTAATCTCTTCATAAGTCCTCCTATTTTATATTTTTATATTAGTATAATAAATCACCTACACCAAACGTGAAGTAACCGTTTTTAGAGCCGTTATTACCCGGATTTGTAAGCGGAATACCATAATCGATTGATAATGGTCCCATACCCGGAATAAATACTTTTAACCCAACACCGGCAGATACCGCATATTCAGGTCTGTCATACAAAGTATTTGAAACTGTACCGTCGAATACTTTACCGGCATCAGCCCAAACTGTGAATCTCAAATTATTTAAGAATGCAATTCTTGTTCTGTCTAAGAATGGAATAGGAGTTGCAAATTCAGCAGAACCCATAATGAAGGCATTACCTGTACCTACACCGCTCATTTTAAAACCTCTAACA
Organism: uncultured bacterium; assembly: GCA_902475545.1. Taxonomy (GTDB): domain Bacteria; phylum Cyanobacteriota; class Vampirovibrionia; order Gastranaerophilales; family Gastranaerophilaceae; genus Zag111. Next base: position 67,003 of record CABRZP010000009.1, on the reverse strand, counting down.
GTATAAGGACCACCTAAACGATAAGCCATAACTTCAGGTATATCACCATGAATTGCACCGCCACCTTTAACAGTTAATGATAATGATGATTTTTTAGCGATAGGAATATATTGTTTAATCATACCGGTAAGTTTACCGTTAGTCTTATCAAAACCATTCAAGCCAATATTTTCATCAAATCTTAAACTAGCCATTGTACCATGTCTTGTTACAGTAGCAGAATCTCTTGTATCATACAGCAAGGCAGGACTCAATGATAAGAATAAGCCGCCTTCTAACTGTTTAGCACGTTCTGATATCGGAATATTGTATTTATAATACATTGAAGATATTCCGTTATAATCGCCTTCTTTTACATCAATATTTTCTACACCCAAACTGAATGTTGATGTTGCATGCTTATTAGCTTTCAATTTATGTGCAACAGTCATTTCTGCACCATATCGTCTTTCAACTGCTAACGGAACCTGATAAGAACCAAAATCTCTAAAGAATAATCTGTTGTTTAAAGAGGTGTCAGCATTAAAGAAATATGGTTTAAAATAACTTAATTCAGCCTGAATATTCATGTGATCTTTTACAGATGAATCGTTAAGAATTACACCTGTACCAACCAAACCTGTTAATGACAGTCTTTCACATCTGCCGCGGAAGTTATTTTCAGTAATCCCCATTGATCCGAAAAGCCCTGTTACAGTATCAAGACCACCACCTACAGAAATACTTGCAGTTCTCTGTTCTTGAATTTTAATTGTAATATCATATGCATCAGGAATTTCTTCACTAGGCTCGATTTCACGGGTTACGTCTTTAAATGCCTGAGTTGCGTATAATCTTACTAAATCTTCTTTGATAAGATTTTCGTTATAAATCATACCCGGTTCGGTCAAAATATTACGAGCAATAATATAATCTTTGGTTTTTTCATTACCTTCAATCATAATTTTGTCAATAATACCTTCTTTAATACTTACGTTAATAGTTCCGTCAGGATCATCTGTCACTGAATCAACCCTTGCAAGTATGTAACCTTTAGTATTGTATAACTCCTGAATTTTAGAAATTGCAACATTTAATTGTGCAATATTTTGCGGCTTTCCTTTCATACCATCAAATGTTGCAAGGATATCTTCTGTTGAAATAACAGAATTACCTTCAATTGTGAAATCTTTTACAGGAATATTTTCTTCAACAACAATTTTTACAGAAACTGTTCCATCATCGTTAGTTGTAGGAATAGCTTTCATTCGCTCTGTAAAATATCCCAATTCATAGATAGCTTTTAAGTCAGTCTGCATCAAATCTCGAGAGTATTCCTCTCCTTTTTTCATCTTCATTTTTTCCATTATCTCTTGTTGAGTAATAGAATTCAGACCATAAAACTCAATATCTTTAATTATTTTCTTTTCTTTTTCAATTGGAGACTCTTCAGCTTGAGAAGACAAATCTGTCGGGTAATTACCTTGAGAATAATTTGGAATTTCTTGATTATTAGGAGCAGTATATTTGTCAAAAACAGTATTCGCATAATCATAGTTAACCGCATCATCAGACAATCCCATTCCGCCCCAGACATCATCTACTGCAAAACTTCCTGATTGCATAAAGAAGACTAAAGTTAAAGCTAATAATAATTTTTTAGTCATACTGAAATTCAAAAATAAATTCCTTAACAAACTCTCACTACTCTCCAACAAAATTGTAGCATAAATCGAAAAAAAAGTACAAAAATTTTACAACTGTTTACCTATTGCTATTTTATAAACTTTATTTTTATTAATTCCATATAATTCAGAAATAATTACAGAAATATCTTTAGCCCCGTAACCTTTGTCCTGCAATAGTTTTATCTTCTGTTCCAAATCTGCTTCTGCCGAATTCTTATCACTTCTGAATATAAGACAAACAAATTCTCCCTTTGAAATATTTTTTTCAAAATAATCAATCACATTAGTAACATTATCTACAACAACCTCTTCAAAAACTTTTGTTAATTCTCTACCAACAGCAACTTTTGCATCAGGTCTTACCTTTTTAACAGTTTTGAGAGTATTCAAAATTCTATTTGGTGACTCATAAAAAACAACATCTTTTGATTCATATTGCACAATTAAATCTTCAATTTGAGATTGAACTTTAGGCAAAAACCCAATAAACGAGAATTGTTCATCTTCTCTTGATACCTGAGAAAGACAAGTAACAACAGCATTCGCTCCCGGTAATGCAGTAATAGAAAAGCCTCTGGCTCTCAGTTCCTTAACAATCACAGAACCCGGATCACAAATTAAAGGCGTTCCTGCATCAGAAACCAGTGCCATTTTATTACCGTTTTCTAAGAATTCTACTATTTGGGAAATTCTCTCTTTTTCATTATATTTATGATACGAAACACATTTGGTTTTAATATTAAAATGATTCAACAATTTTTGAGTAACACGACTATCTTCACAAGCAATCAAATCTACTGACTTCAAAACTTCAATCGCTCTAAGAGTTATGTCTCCTAAATTCCCGATAGGTGTAGGCACTATATAAAAATCAAATTCTTTCATAGAAAAATTTTAACATAAACAAAAGGCCGGCTTTAATAAAAACCGACCTGAAATTGTGAGTAAATTGTATAAATATAAGTCCAACTTTTGATAAAGTTAGTATGAGGTTAAATTATGCAAATAATTCTGCAAATGGTCCGTTAGGATCTGCAATACGTGCAGCTACAGAACCATCTTCAACATTTTTCAAACCCGGTAAAACCAAATTATTCAAACCATTTGTTACACTTGCAACTTCTTTTGCTGATACCTTGTATGAATATCCAAGGCTTGCTAAAATTGCATTTGTTGTTTCTGCAAGATTTTTATCTTCTGCGGTAAATTTTCCTAACTGAATGTTGTACAAATTTTGTGTATTCTGAGTTAATAGGTCAGTTTCATTTTTTAGACCTTTAAATTCAACATTACTTTTTTCTACTTCCTTTAATTCTTCTGCCTTTTTAGTTTCTTCTGAAACTTTTTGACCGATGACTAAGTTATAGTTGTTATAACTATTGTTAAATCCGTTAAACTTGATTGTCATTTTCGGTACTCCTTCTGTTTTACTCACATTATGTGTTTCGGCATGAGTTTTAATAATCTTTAATTTTTTATCTAAAAAATCTTCTTTTTTGTTACATTCGTTTACAATCCAAATTTTTCTTACTCTTTATATATTTGATTTTATTGAATAATTTGTGATAGTATTCAGATAAGGGTAGGATTAGAATTATGATAAATAAAAAATCAAGAGATGAAATTAAGAGAATGCGTCATGCAGGACATATTGTTGCTCTTGTTCATCAAAAAATGAAAGAAGTTGTAGAACCGGGTATTTCTACAAAAGAATTAGATAATATTGCAATGAAAATTATTAAAGAAAACCGTGCAATACCTACATTTTTAGGATATAACGGATTTCCGGCATGCATTTGTACATCTATTAATGAACAAGTAGTACACGGTATTCCTTCCGAGAAAGCTATACTCAAAGAAGGTGACATTATTGCAATTGATGTTGGTGCAACATACGGCGGAATGGTTGGCGATAGTGCCTGGTCATATCGTGTAGGTAAAGTTACAGACGATGTAGATAAGTTAATGAGAGTAACCGAGGAATCACTGTACGCAGGTATTGAACAAATGAGACCGGGTAATGTATTGGACGACATTTCTAAAGCCATTGAAGCAGTTGCAAATCGTGAAGGATACGGTATTGTTCGCCAATACGGCGGTCACGGTGTAGGACATCAAATGCACGAAGACCCGTTCTTATTTAATTATAGTGTTGGAGATAATACATTAATTAAAGCTAATACAGCAATCGCAATTGAACCAATGTTAAATTTAGGCTGTGATGATGTTGTTGTTGCAGACGATGAGTGGACAGTAAGTACAAAAGACGGCAAACCTTCAGCACACTTTGAACATACCGTTATAGCTACAGATGACGGGCCATTAATTACAACGCAATTAATGAATTAGGAGATTTTGATGAATTATTATGTTGGATTGTCTTTAGCTTCAGGTTCAAGTATGGACTCGGGAGTTGCTGTTATTGATGAAAATAACAAGATTATTCTTCTTGATAAATTGTATAAAATGAATGATATTATTTTCTTTTTTGAGAATTTTTCATCATTAAAAAATTCTAAAATCTGTGTATCTGTTCCATTCGACAGAACAATGCTGGAAGGGAAATGGAGAATTTTATCAAAACCTTATCAGCTTGTTGCAACTAATAAAAATATTCCAAACCGTGATAATTGGACACAAAGACATTCAAATAGAGGCTCTGAATATTTCAAAGAATTAACTCAAAGAGGTATTGAAGTTAACAGATTTGATATTTATATGACAAGACAGAGTTTGCATTTGAATTCTTGTTATAAAGATCGCTCACCCGCAGATTGCAAGTTCTTGCAGCAAGCATTACGTTTTGAATGGGGATTTGAAGATTTGCCGGCAAATATGATTCCAATGTCACACCTTGAAGCAATTTTAGGTGCAATTCTTGCGAAAGAAAAAGAAAATAATCCTGATAAAATTAAATCAATATATAATTTTAGAGGATTAGATGTGATTGATATTCGTGATAATTTAAATATTTCTACAGATGTTTACAATTTTGAAAAAGAACTGGCAGGAAATACTGTTTCTGACTAATATTTTCAGGTTACTTGGTTATGATAAAAAAAATTATAAAAAATTTAATAAATCCAATCTTATTTTATGCAGATAAATCAGGAAATGCAGTATTTAGAAATTTTTGCTGCTTCAAAAATACCGGAAATTTGTACAAATTGGATTTAACAAAACCTGAAGTCGGCAAAATTTTAGAATATCGTTTCGATTTAAATAAATATTTAAGAAGAGCATCTGTTCTTATTACAATAATTGTTTATTTTATATTTATACACATGAAACTGTCATTGTGGAGTTTTATTTTTTGCGAAACCTTATGGATAATTTTGGTTGCCATCTGCAGAGCGATATGTTCATACATATACAGTAAATATTTAGTAGCAAACTTTGGACCTTATGAACTTACAGAATTTCAACCTCACATATCTAATGCCAAATGGAAAGAATACAGCGTTAATTACTATTCAAAGGTTCTTGCTATCGGCTTGTTACTAATTTTATTCCTTGCTCCTGCATTTATACTTGAATATTCTATGAAATTAAACCTAGCGGCAAAAAATAAAAATTATAAAACAGCAATAACAATATCTAAAGTTTATCTTGCTTTATATCCCAAAATAGAAAGCATTTATGATATGCGTGCTTATGCAAAATATGTCATTCGAGATTATGAAGGTGCATTGCAAGACTACAAAACTGTTTTAGAGCTTTCCGGCAAAAAATTTAAACAGATAGATTATGTAAGACTTGCTAATTTACTTCTACTTGAAAAGAAATTAAATAATGCAGAAATTGCTGTAGATACATTTAATGATTATGCTACCCGAAAAAAAATGTCGATTTTAGAAGAATCTCAAATTCTCTGGATTAAATCTATATTTCGTGTAGAAAACAATATACCGGAAACCATCCTTCAAGATTATGATGATTTACTTGCTTCACTTGACTCAAAAGATACAAGAAATTATTTTTATATTATGTGCGATAAAGCATATATTTTATATTTAATGGGTGAATATGATTCAGCTATAGAAATCTATAATATTATTATCCCTTATGCAGAACAGAATCGCAAAGAATTAGAAAAAGAACTTAAATCTTTGTATGCTGAACGTGCATATTCAAAAGAAAAAATCGGCGATGTATTAGGAGCTGATGCAGATTTTATGAAATCAGAAATTAACACTTTAGAACTTGACAAATATCAACCATCATACAATCCACAAGAGTTTTTAAAGGGTTATTAGTATATAAAATACATGCATATTTGATATCGTTTTGTTAACTTTTGTTACGAAAAGTATATACTTTTTTCTAAATCATGGCAATTTTAAAATCAAAAATTTGTTTATAAGAGTACGGGGAATATAAACATTTAGAAAAAAGGGGATTTTAAGATGAACGGAATTGAGTACGGACAAAAGTACGCAGCATACGAAGCTGCAATGAAAAGACACAACAACTTTGGAATGACTGACAAAGAACAAATCAGAGCTCAGTATGAAAGACAAGGTAAAGCTATTCAAGATGCACAAATCAAAGCTGAAAACAAAATTCTTGGCAGAGGAATTGCAAAAGAAAAAGCAGCACAACGCAGAGCAGCACAACAAGCAGGCGGAGATTTATCTCAAGCATTAGCAGGAAAAACTCCAACCGCAACAACTGTTCCTCCAACAGTTCAAATGCCGGCAGAAAGAATTAGTCTTGAAGGATTTAATACAAAAAGAAATAAAAGATTACAGAAAAAATTATACAAACAAGAACAAAAAGCTTTAGGTGCTGCAGGTACAGCAGCAGAAACAGCAAAACCACTTTCAAATCGTTTTTCAATAGATGGCACATATTGGTTACAAGACGCAGATGGCAGATATCACTCATTTACCAACAAAAAAGATTATCTTAAAGAAATGAGACGATTAACTAAAGAAGGTGTCAAATTTGACCCGAATGCAAAAGTACCGGAAGGATTTAACCCAGCTAATCCAAACAATTTACCAGGAGTTAATCCGGTTAAACCTGGCCCAACTAATGGACCAACCAACGGACCTGTAGGACCAAACGGACCAACTAATGGACCTGTAGGACCAAACGGACCAACCAACGGACCTGTAGGACCAAATGGACCAACTAATGGACCTGTAGGACCAAACGGACCAACTCCTCCAAACGGTCCAAAACCACCAAAAAAAGGTTTCTTCGGCAGACTTGGTGATGGTTTAAAAAATATTGGTAAAAAAATCGGCAACTTCTTTAAATCTAAAGGCGGTAAAGCAACTTTAATCGGTTTAGGTATCGCAGCACTAGTCGGTGGAGCAGCATGGTTATTCAACAAATTATCAGGCAAAAAATCTGAAGATGCAGCACCGGTAAAAGAAAATCCAACACCAGTTCCAGGTAAAGAAAACCCTGAAAAACCTGTTGAACCTGGTAAGGAAAACCCTGAAAAACCGGTTGCACCAGGTAAAGAAGAACCAGAAACTCCGGTAGTACCTGTTCCAGGTAAGGAAGATCCTGAAAAACCAGTTGAACCTGGTAAGGAAGAACCTGAAAAACCGGTTGCACCAGTTGAACCTGGCAAGGAAGAACCTGAAAATCCAGTAAACGTTGTACCAAAAGATTATGAAGTAAAACCTGGTGACTGCGTATGGAACATAGCTAAACAACACTTAAAAGATTTAAGCAACGATCCTAATTACAAACCAACCAACGCTGAAATCTTAAAACATACAAAAGAGTTAATGGAACTAAACCAATTAGTATTCGAACCAGATGGTTACCACGTAATGATTTATCCAAAACAACATCTTAAATTAGCAGCTTAAACTCCCAAATAATAAAAAAATCGGCTTACCTCAAAAAGGTAAGTCGATTTTAATTTTGTCTAAATTTTTATTTTTTATTAAACAAATATTCTGTTTTTATTTTCATATCATCAATAACCTCTCTAAAATTAACCGTTACAGGTGTAGGATTAGAATTTTTAATTGCAGATAAAAATATTTTGGCATTTTTAGGTTTCTGACTATCCAAAAAAACAGATGTACTAGCCACATCAATTCTGGCAGGGACAATTAACCCGCTTCGTGTAAATTTTTCAGAACTTTCTTTTGATGAAAGATATTTCACCAATTTAACTGCCTCATCTTTATGAGTAGAATTTTTTGAAATAGCCCATCCTGAAGCATCCATAGGTACAGAACAATTATTCTGTCCGCAAGGGAATTCAATTACATCCCAATCAAATTTTGCTTCTTCTCTAAATTTCGGCACCATCCAACGTCCAGAAAGATACATCGCCAATTTCCCCTGCAAAAACATTTGTGCCATTGTTGCACTTGCTGCTTCCTTTTTATATGGGGCAAAATGATATTTATTTCTTAAATCAGCATAAAATTTTAGTCCATTTTGAAAATTTTCATCTTCAAAGTTTGTAAAATCAGTAACTCCGTAAGAAGTTAAATATGGGAAGAAAAATAATGGTTCATCCTCAAATGAAACTCCAAAAATTTCCGGACTATGAGTTAATTTCCCGGCTATACCCAAAAATTCATTTAAAGTCCAATTTTTTTTAGGTAGAGTAACATTATATTTTTTAAAGATATCTTTATTATAAAAAATTACAAGATTAGAAACATCTCTTGGCACTGCATAATTTTTGTTCTGCCAAGAAAGAGTCTGAATTGATTTGTCATAAAATTTATTATATTCAAAACTATCATAATAAGGGGTTAAATCCTCAAGTACACCGGCATTAGCATACACAGGTAAATATTGATTATTAATAAACAAAACATCCGGTGAAGTATTTGAAGCAAAAAGTAAATGAATTTTTTGAAAATAATTTTGAGGAATATGCATAAAATCGACTTTTATTTTAGGATTTTCTTTTTCAAAATCATCTAAAACGTTTTTCAATATTTTTGTTTCAGATTCAGAACCCCAAGAAGCAAATTGTATGGTAGTTTTTACAGGAATATTATTGTTGCGTTTTATAAAATTTGCACAACAAAAAATACTCACTCCGATTATTAAACTAATTCCTATAATTATTTTTTTCATTATTAACAAAAATTTTGACTAAAGTTAGATTTCAACAAGTGTGCCCATTTTTTCTTTTGAAACATCTACAAGACATTTGAAACCATCAACTTTTACAATATAAACTGAACCATAATCATGTCTTACTTGAATAGGTTTATTCACAATATAATCAAATTTCTTTAAAATAACTGTATCATTGTTGTTTCTTCCAACAAGGGCAGAAACTCCATCTATATTAACGAGGTAAAAACCTTTATTATCATCAATATTATAACCTGATTTTACAATTACACCGTTTGCATAATTAGATGAATTTGATTTGAGCATCGGATTAGAAACTCTTGATATAGGGTTGGTAGCTCCTGAACGATTTGCATTTGCAGATGTTCCAACTTGAGATAAGGTATCTGCAATCATAGATGATTTTTCTTGTTCAGAATCTAAAATTGATAAATACTCATCAAGTGAAGATAATAAGTAATTTTCATTTTGTTTTTCCATTTTCATTTCCCCATTATTAGTCAAATATTTGTTTTCGGTAATTGCCTTTAACAAATCAGGCATTTCTGCATTAGAATTATTTGAACTTGAACTTCTTTTTGTCACACTCAAAGGTGAATTTTTTAATTTAACAAATTTACCTTCTTCCATTTTCTGAGATGATTTTTTAGTTGAAATAATATTTCTGTTTGCTTCTTTTAAATTCAAAGATTTACCAAAAGATTTCAATTTCACATTATTAATTGAATTCATAATAGCATCATCTTCAGACATCAAAGCATTCATAACATCTGCAGGCGGTTCCAAGCTAGGAGTTTGAGACAACGCATGTTCCATTTGTGAAATTTTTGCCTGCAATTTTGAATTTATGTTTGCTTCTTTATTTTCCGGTATATTATTGATACTGTCCAAAACAGTCTTCAAATTCTTTGTAGAAGCAGGTTTTGGCACTACTGTATTATTAGAAACCATTTTTTGTTTATTAACAGGTTTTTGGCTTTCAATTTTTGGTTCAATAATAGCTTTTTTTGTACCTGAAAGGTCTGTAACATAAGAAACATCTTTAGTTTGTGGCTTTTGATTGATTTGATTATCTTTTTCAGTATAAGTTTTAAATCTTTCCTGCCAATTTAGCCCTTCAGCATTCATAATATTCTGATATTCACGCTTAACCATTCTACGTTTATTTTTCTCTGATAAATCAAAGAAACTTGGAGTTTCAGGTGTATGCTTAATTGATTTTTTCAAAATTTCTTTCATCAATAAGAATAACAACACACCGGAACCTGCCATTAACCAAATTGGTAAATGGTTTGGAGTTGAAGATTTTTTATCATGAGGTTCAGTTTTTTCAGAATTGCTATCAGCAACAACCGGTGTATTTTTCTCATTTAGATTTACTACCGGAGTTGGATTTTCCTTAACAATATCATGTACAACCCTTGGTTCTAAATCAATTTGACGTTTGCCTTGTTCGTCAAATTTCATTTTTGGTACGTAATTGTCAATTTGTTCAGTAGCTTTTGGCTGAACATTATTCTGAACTGTAGGTTTCGGGGTTTCTGTTTTAATCTTTTTAGGTTCAACTTTGGGCTTCACCGGCTCTGATTTTGCTTTTGGCACAGATATTGGAGTGAAACTAATTTTTGGGGTTGTTTTTTCTGTAGTTTTTGATTGTGCAGGTTTATTATTTTGTGGCTGCACAGTAGTGTTTTGTTTTTGAACTGCAGGTGTTGTATGTTCTTGAGCTTTTGGTTTTGGCTGTTCAACTTTTTTTGCAGCATCTTGAGAACTTACATGTGATACGGGTTTCACGTTATTATTTTGAGCAATCAATGCTTTATAATCTTTCTGAGCTTGAGTCAGCGGAGAAGATTTTTTCATATAAGTTCTTATATTAATAGGTTTTGTGGTTTCAAAGGTAATCTTTGTATAACCGCCAATACCATCATCAACATTTTTAACATTAACATTGGTAACTAAATCTTTTACACCGCCAATACCCGGTGTTGCAGTACCAACTCCTGACACATTCGGCAGTAATATTACGTAGCGATTGTTAGATTTTCGTGTTACTACAGAATTATTTGAATCACCGGTTGTGTAAAAAGTAACATCAATAGCATCTGCAGCAGCAGATTTTCTCACATCAACCTGTGTAAGACTGTTAGCACTATTTGCTTGTGCTACATCTATCCCTATTATTAATGCTCCAAGAAGGGCAGCAGTTATAATATTTTTCTTATTTATCATTTTCACTAATCTACAATTACACTACCACTTATATAATACCCGATAGTAAAAAAAATTGCTAGTTTCTTAAAAAAAATCATGATTTATGTTACAATAACTTTATGAAAAGCGGATTTGTTGCAATAATAGGACGCCCTAATGTAGGAAAATCAACTCTTTTGAACCAAATTTTAGGTCAAAAAATTGTTATAACTACTGATAAGGCTCAAACTACCAGAAAACGAATTAAAGGTATTTACACAACAGAAGAAGGTCAAATTGTATTTGTTGACACTCCGGGGGTGCATAAACCTTTAAACAAACTTGGTGAATTTTTATTAGATGAGGCTAAAATTGCTGTTCCTGATGCTGACGTAATATTATTTCTTGTTGACGGCTCTGATCCTGCCGGCAAAGGCGATAAATGGATTGCTCAAAACCTATTGCAAACAAAAATTCCTATAATTATTGTAATGAACAAAGTTGATAAAGTTAAAAAACCTGAAAAAATTGAAGAAAATCTTTTATCATACAAAACTTTATTTAATGAAAATCTTCCTGTAGTAAAAATTTCAGCAAAAACAGGAAGAAATATTGATACTTTGATAAAAAACATTTATAAAAAAATGCCTGAAGGAGAACCGCTTTATCCCGAAGATATTGTCACAGAAGAAACAATGCGAGACGTAACAGAAGAAGTTATTCGAGAAAAAATATTGTTAAATACTTCTGATGAAATTCCGCATTCAGTTGCAGTAAAAGTAACAAATTATATGGAACAGGAAGAAATTGACAAAATATATGCCACAATTTATTGCGAACAAAAAAGTCAAAAAGGTATTTTGATTGGTAAAGGCGGCAACCTTCTTAAAAAAATCGGCACAGAAGCTCGTCTTGAATTAGAAAAAATTGTTGAGAAAAAAGTTTATCTTCAACTTGAAGTAAAAGTTGAAAAAGATTGGCGTAAAAAAGATAAAGTTCTAAAAAACTTTGGTTATCAACAAGAGAATTAATTTAATGTTCTCAGGGTTTCAATTGTTTGGAATTTACTGATTTCTTTTAGATATTGTTCCAAAGCTTTATATCCATTATAAATTTCGTTGGAAACAGAAGCGTATCTACTTGCTTCTAAGTATTTTAATTCTTTAACCCTAATTAAAAGTATATTATCAGAATCGTTTCTCAAAGAAACATCTTCAGAAACTGACCATTTTTGCAAAAGTGCTAATTCATCATACATTTGTTTCATTGTAGTGAATTCTAACACATTAAAATCATATTTTTCTAATAATGATTTTTCTACATTGGAGATTCGGCTCAGACATGCCTGAAACTTAAAAACTTTTTTAATAATCAGGTAATTATCTGCAATTCTTTTATGTGAAGCCGGCACATTATTCTTCGCTAATAATGCCGCAAAAGAACGAGAAGTAAAAGTATCATTAGAATTTGAAAATACACTTTTGGAAGTTACATCAAAAGTAGATTGTTTTTGCATAGTTTGTTCTAACATTCTTCCTCCAATACATTGATGATAGATTAATGGAAATAATTTGTCATGATGTTTTGTCAAATTGTTTACATTTGTTAAAATATATTTTCCAAATTAAAAAATAAATAACCGTATTGAACTAACTTGCAATCTGTTTAGAATATTTTTATATATACAGTGAGCTAATAGTAATTTGTATTTTATTAAAATTAGTCTATAATAAAGAAATGATTATATTTATTTTTGCAATAATTCCTGCAATACTACTTTTTTCATTTTTAAATACCAAGTTTATATATAAAATTTTCTGTAGTGTGGCATTTTATATTATAAATCTTATTATTGCAGAAATATTTAGTAATATTGTTTTCAATGCTTATTGCAGTTTAACTGATCAAATAGGATATAATTGGATAACAGATATTATTCGCATAATATCAAATATATCAGACCCATTATTTATTATTATTATTACTGTAGTTATGATATATATTAGGAAGTAGATATTTACAAATTTTTATTAAGAATATTTTCTGTATATGTAGAATTTTTTTCAAAATCATTTAAAAGAACTTCTAACAATTTAACTCTTGAAATATTTGGATATTTTTTTGCATAATTTCTGCCAATTTCATTATTTAATTGATCTAAGGCTGTATCATAAGCACCACTTCCTGTATTACTAAAATGTAATATTTCATTTAAATCACCAAGTTTTTTTGCATGTTTTTGTCCTAAATTCCTTGCATAAATAGCACTTACATATTGATGTCTTATATCATTTGAATACCTTTTAGGGAAAAGCGTTTTTGCCCTTAAAAAATCTCCTACCTCCTTTTCCAGTTTTTTATTTAAATTATTATAATATGCATAATTTTTAAAATTTGGTATCGCTGTTTCAAAATTATTAATATAGATATTTAGTGGTTTGTTAAACTCTTTATCTATTGGTTTTAAATTTGCTGCAGCTCCGGTTAATACCCCACCTGACTTTGACCTATAATGAGCTTTTACTTCTGTACCATCTGCTCTTTTATACGCATGAACATACACAACATCATCAGAAGCTGCAATATCTGCATTTCTCGGAATACCAATATTACTCAATTGGTAATCTATTGCTTTTTCATGGGTTCGGAACTCCTCTCCCGACATTTGCCCAATATCTTCCCGAGTAAAAATTCGATTATCATTTGCAATTTCATTAAAAAATTCTCTTATATTTGACATAAATATTTTCCTTTCTTTTTATTAACACATATTTTTATTTTAAAATATTTTGCAAATTCAACAAGTCCGTATTTTTACGTACGTAAAAATACGGACTTGACAAAATGTAAAGCTCTTTTGATAAGTGTCAAAAACTCTTTTTTTAATACAAAAATATATAAAATCATGTTGACTTTTAGCTAAAAAAACTTAAATTTATCATGGTAAAAATCATACGAAAGTATGAATTTTTTATCATAAAAATGTGATAAAAATAATAATATATATCAGACTGGAGAGCAGATAAGAAGAATATGGGTTTAAGCTTAAATAACATATACCAAAGACCTTATGTCAAACAGGACAATCGCCCTGCGGTAAAACGCCGTGCCGATGACGAAAAATCTTCTGCTGCAAACGCTCAACGAGAACAAGAATCAAACCAAAATTCTCAGAGTAAAGGTTTACAATATGTAGAACAGAAAAAGCCAACATATACTCCTGCTTATGAACAAAAATTTACCGTACCTGCCCAAACAGGCTACAGCAACGTAAACATTAACAAATCTGTTAATACTCCCGTTCAACATAATGCAGCAACACCAGTTCAGACTGACACAGCTACTCAAAATCAGATTGACAGCAAAATAAATATTGCACAAATCCTTAAAGATTTTAATAACACAGCAATCGCAATAGGCACTCCGGCAGATTTGAAAGAAGAAGTTGACGGATATATTTCACTTATTGAAAAACAAGTCAGAAAAGACAATCCTAATACAAAACTTGTTAAATCTAACTTAAAAAATGCCGCAACTATTTTAGACAAACATATTTCAGAAACGTTAAATAAAGAATCTAAAGTTGTCGAAAATTGGGTTGATACCTTATTCTTACAAAAAGTAGATTTCAAATATAATGAAGATGACATTAACGAAAGATTTTTAGTAAAATTTCCTGATGGTTCTAACAGTCAAACCAAACGCAGCGAAGAACTTCACGAAACATCTCAATCTGAAGCCGTTCCACAAGCTGCAAAACAGGAAAATTCCAATGTAATTCCAATTTCTGTTGCAGGTCAAACCGCTTCTACTAAAATTCCGCAGGATAAACAGTTAAAATCTCTATTTATTCAAGCGAAAAAATATGCTTATGCTAACGATCCTGAAAAAGCAATTAAATCATTTGAACAAGCCCTAAACAGAGCAATGGAAATTGATGATACTGAGACTTCAGGAAAAATCTACTATGAAGTCGGTAAAATTTATGATGATCACGACTATTTAGCTCAAGCATTAAAAAGCTACAACCAGTCAATAAAATTATCAACAGATGAAAATGTAAAAACAAAAGCACACTACTCAATGGCACAAATCTACGACGATGTAAATCAAATTACACCGGCACTTGACCATTATGTAAGCACAGTTTCTTTCGCAGGAGAAGCCGAAAATCTGCCTGCACAGTCTGCATCTCTGACAAAAATCGGAAATATTTATACTGATATGTATGAAAAAGAAGCTTTTGACTATTACGAAGTAGCTTCAGATTTGGCTGCTGAAACTAAAAATTACAACTTAAGAGGTTTTGTAGATTCTAACACTGCAAACGCATATACAAAATTCGATGAACCTGAAAAAGCATTGAAATCATATTCAAAAGCAGTTAAAAATTATACAACAGCAGAATCTCCGACAAAAACAGCACAAAATTATCTTGCAGCTGCAGATATCATGGTTGAATTTAACAGTTTAAATAAAGCATACAATCTTTTATCCAAGGCACAAAAATATGCCCGCCAAACTGAAAATGTAAACTTGATGAATGAAATAAATACAAAAATGCGTCAAGTTCAAGCTATAAATGTAAAATAGGGATAAACAGAATAATATAAAATTTAAAACATTGTATTTGTTAAGCAAAAAATTTACAAATTTTATGTAATTTTTATAAAACTTGACAAAAACGTTTTGCCCTAAATCTTCTGATAGTTTGAAATGCAGCTGTCAATCCGTATTTTTACGTACGTATAAATACGGACTTTTAAAGATTTGAAAACACTTTTATAATATGAAAGTTAATTTGCAACACAAATATTATAAAAGGAGAAGTACTATGATTAAAAATGATTATTATATAAAAATTGAATAATATAAAAATTTCAGGTAGAATAAGTTTATGAAAAAAATAAGCATTGGTTTTATTATAATATTGCTTTCCTTAACAATAACAAGTGCACAAGCTGAAATATATGCAATTGACGAAACCTTAGAAAAATGCACATCTAAAAATTATATGACTATGGAAATGAACAAATGCACATATGATGGTATTGAGTCTTGGAACAAAGAAATAATAAGATATTCAGATGAAATACAAAAGATATTATCTAAAGAAGAATTAAAAACATATAATGATTCTCAAAAAGCTTGGAAAGATTATTATAAAAAAGAAAAAGATTTTTTATACAGTACTATTTACAAGAAAGATGGAGACATACATACAACATTTGTAATTAGTAATTTGTATGAATTAACAAAACAACGTGCACTCTGTTTAAAACAATATTTACAACAACTATCAAAATAATAAACTTATTTCTACCTTATGACTTATGATACACGCATTTAAAGTAATAAGGAGATATTTATGAAAATTATAACCTATTACTGAAATTAAACTATTTATAACTTAATTAAAAATATATAAGCAAGTATAAATACAATTAAGTTAAATAAAGCTAAATAAAAACCAAAAACAAATAAAAATAAATATATTTTTTTTAAATCTTCACTTTTGATTTTTATTTGAAATTTTTTCTTTGGATATTTTTTATAGATAAATTTTTCTATTATTAAAAGTAATATTAACAATAAAGAAAAATACATCAAAAAGGAATATATTGAAAAAAAACCTTCCAATGAAATAAATAACAGATTTATTTTCGTTTGAATTACGAATACAAATATTATTAAAGTTAATATCAAATAAGTAATAAAAGAGAAAATATTTAAAGAGATATATTGATGTAATTTCATACAATCATAATAACACGAGGTAATAAAATAATGAAACAAAACAATAATACTAAAAATAATATAAATATATTTAACTATATTCCGAAAAAATATAGCAGTTATGTCTTTGATGCTACAACAAAATATCAAAAAAAATATGACTTTGAAATGGGAACAGGAAATCATGCTACCTGGAACAATGAAGCTGATGCATTCAAACATGCATTTATGCAAGCTCAACTTACTTTATGGACTGGAAAACATATTGCTAAAGGACTTGGAGATTTCCATGAAATTCAAGGGAACTTAAAAATGGGACAATCAAAAGGCGAATACAATATGGATAATTGGAATAATGAACAGGGTAGAGAAATCGCAAAAGAAATCATACAACAATATGGGCCGTTAGCAACTATACCTTCTCAAAAAATCAACGACATAATCGCCGAAAAAGTCATAACCCGAATGAAATCAGGAAAACTTATATTGAGTCCTAACGACAATAGAAAATATAAAGATTATAAAAAATTAAATTTTCAAAATCAACCTACCGGCTTTGCTGCAAATATTACAGAAAATCAGCATATCTTCACCCCTCAAGAAATTGGCAAAATGAGCAATCAAGAATTTTCACAAAATGAAGCTGTTATAATGGAACAATTACGCAACGGGCAAATAAAAAATCAAACCCCTAAACTTGACTATGAAAATTATAAAAATCCGGAAAGCGGTAACAAAAAAGTTTTCACAAGAGAAGATATTGACAAAATGACGGTTGATGAATATTCTAAATATGAAAAAGAGATTATGGCACAGGTAAAAAGCATTGGGATCCCATATAAAAAAGATTTGCCGCATAACTCTAAAACTAATTATTCTTCAAATCCTAAAGACGGGAAATGGGTTACAATCAACGGTAATCATGTATTTATTGAAGACTAAATTAAAAAGATACGACTAAATTTTAGCCGTATCTTTTTCTCTTGAATATGAAATAAATTTTGGATTTTGGTTATACCATAGCCATTTCCTTATGGAAAGGGTTAGACCTGGAACACTCCTGTCTGTCACCCAAAATTTCTGATTTGATAACAGACAAATCGTGCTGCATCAATCTTCTTGGGGAACCTTCTTCCATTGAGTGATTTCTCAACAAATATGATGGATGGAATATTGCCATTGCACGGTATTCTTTCCCATTAATTGTTACATTGAACCAATTTCCGCGAACCTTTGAAATTTGAACTTTTTTATCTGACCAGAAAGATTTCAACGCTGTTGCACCACAGAAAATAATTGCTTGCGGATTCATAATATCAATTTGTGCAGTTAAATATCTTTCACACAAACTTTTTTCAACATCGGTTGGAACTCTATTTTCAGGAGGTCTGCATTTTACAGTATTTATAATATACAAATCATCTTGTCTTGAAATTCCGGCTTCTTCAAGAAATTTATCTAACAATTGACCTGCTCGGCCAACAAAAGGTTTTCCTGTTTCATCTTCTGTTTCACCCGGAGCTTCACCAATTAAAACGATTTTTGCAGTTTCAGGATTTCCATCTGAAAATACTACGTTTTTTCGTGTTTTACCTAATATACAATCTGTACAATTTTCACATTTTGATTGAACAATGTCCAAACAACCTTTTTTAATCATTTAATATTCTCTCCTCATTATTGTTGGTTTTTGAAAAATCCGATATCATATTTTCTGCAATATCGCTTTAATTCTTTCATTATTATATCAGATAATAAAAATACTGCAATCAAATTCGGAACAGCTAAAAATAATGTAAAAGCATCAGATAAATTTACAACACTTTTTAAGTTCATAGCCGAACCGATTACGATAAACAAGCAGTAAATTATTTGAAAAGTTCTTGTTGTAAATTTAGATTCCCCAAATAAGAAATTCCAACTTTTTGTTCCGTAATAAGAGCCGCAAAGCATTGTTGACAATACAAAACAACTTGCCATAAAAGTAAGCAGAATAGGAAAGAACGGACATACAGTTGCAAAAGCTTTTGATGTTAATTCAATACCTTCAATACCGTTTGTGTGAAGATATGCCCCTGTAACTACAATTATAAACGCAGTAGCTGCACCAACAATTACAGTATCAACAAACGGCTGTAACATTGCAATAAATGCTTGTGCTACAGGTTTACTTGTTTTAACAGCAGAAAAAGCAATTGGAGCAGTTCCAAGCCCGGCTTCGTTTGCAAACATTGCACGTCTGAATCCCCATAACATACAAGCAAACATTCCACCTGCAACAGCTGTTGGTTTAAATGCTTCTTTTATAATTAAGACAACAGTATGCGGTATATGATGAATATTTAACAAACATATTATAAATGCTGAAAATACATACAATGTACACATTACAGGAGTAACTTTTGAAGTGAATTTTCCTATAGATTTAATACCGCCAATAACGGTGACATAAGTAATCACAGCAACAATTAACCCAAAAATCCAGCGTTGACCGGTAAATAATCCTGTAACATTAGTAATCTGTGTTGTAATAGCATTAATTTGGAATAAATTCCAACCGCCAATCATTGCAAATACACAGCATACAGCATAGATTTTTGATAAATACGGAGTAAACGGTTTTATCCACGAAGCTCTTAAACCATTAATAATGTAATACATCGGACCACCGGAAGATGTACCGTCTTTATTAATTTGTCTGAATTTTATCCCGAGAAGAACTTCTGCAAATTTCAAAGCCATTGAGAAAATTCCGGCAATTATCATCCAGAAAATTACCCCCGGTCCGCCAACAGAAACGGCAAGTGCCGAACCAACAACATTTCCCATGCCTGCAGATGCTGAAATTGTCGCTGTTAAAGCTTGAAAAGATGAAACCTCTCCTTGTTTTTTTCGCACAATAGTATCATCGTGTTTATATTTTTTTGTAATCAGATTAATTGCGTGTTTAAACCCCCACAGACCAATAAAGCTTGTTCTAAATGTAAAATACAAAGCCGCAATCATTAATAGAACAATCAAAAATTCCACACGAACACCATGAATAGTTACGTGAGAAAAGATTAATCCTGAAATTTTATTCGCTACAGGCGACAAAATACTATCAATACGGCTATCTAAATTCATAAACCGATTGTACAATAAACATGGTTATTTTCAAATTTCTATTATACAAAGAGTTATTATAAACCTTTATATCTAGTACGATACCCATGATTTTCCTCAGGTCTCAAAGCGTTTGGATACATAGTATCAGTATATATATCTTCTTGTAATTTTTTAATTATTTCAAAAACTTCTCTGTAATCTCTAATATCTGCAATTGTAGTACCCACCTCCAGCGGTCTGCCATTCACTCTACCACCATATATATCTGCGAGATTATTACTTGTTAAAACAACATCACCTACACCTAACATTTGGTCAATAATACCTCTATGAATATTTACTCTTGCAAGCTCCATAAACGGCTTCATATTACATGTATAAGCAAATAACCCACCTGAAATATACACACCTTTATCTGTAACAATATACTGAGTATGCTGATATCTCCTGAAAGTAAGTATTGCCCCGCTTAAATATATCCAAACAGGCATCATATGAATAAGTACAAAAATAAGAGGAATTATTACTGCCGGACTTTGGGAAATTCCTATAGTATTACCACTGGTAAAAGCCATTATAAATAAACTGTCAAATAAAAACCAGACTAAAGCAAAAGGTAACATCGGGTTAAAAATACCTTCAAGAATGAAACACAATTTATCAGGTCTTCCAGCCCATAAGACTTTTTCATCTTTTCCTACCATTAATTCTAACTCAGTTTTTGAAAAACAAGTCAGCATAATTCATACCTTTATATCATAATAATCTATACTTTTGTTCATAATAGCAAATTTAATTAAATTCTTCAATACACCAAAATATTTATTATTTAAATTTTTCCTTGACCACGTAAATATGCAAGATAAATAATTATCAGAATTATTAAACATATAAACATTGTTATTCGTTCATAAATTTCACCTATATTAGGATAGTTATTTTTATTTAAACCTTTGTTTTCTATATATTTTGCAATAACATATATTGCAATTACAAAACAAACACAAATTATTTTAAATAAATTTGGAATTTCATTCCAATGAAGAATTGTCCAAGCTCTATTCAATAAAACCTCTTACATATTTAAATTTGTCGTTAAGGTTACGACTTTGGAACCCTTTGACGAGAAAATCATAGCAGAATTGGGCGATAAATTCAATATTTATCATAAGATTGTGTTAATTATGAAATGCTCAACGCAGGAGTATTACAATATGAGAATGTGTTTAGGGGTGAAAAGTATATGATATATTAGTTGTCATCTGTAGATTTTTGAGTTATTTGTTTAATCGCTTTATCAAAATCCGATTCCAGCTCTTGCATTTCCCTTTTTCTATAAATTTCAAATTCTTTTTCTGCTTTTTCAATAGCTTGTTTATGTGAAACTTTTCCTTTGTTTGTAAGTAACTCTCTTTTGTTTCCTAATAATTGCCTGTCTAGCTCGTCAATCCAATCTTGCATGGTCATAGCATGTTCTTCCAAAGCTTGCAATTCTGCAAAATCTAAAAATTGGGAAACCAGTAAATTTAATATTTGTAATTCTTTCTCGCTAAGGTAGTTTTTTGCAATTTTTACATCATTTTTTGTTGGATAATTACCTTTAAAATTAGTCATGCCAACATACGGTTTTTCGTTATCTACTCTTTCGTGTATAACTTCTGCTGCTGTATGTTTATGCGCTGCATAGTGCATTTTGTTCTGCACGGTTGCGAAGAATTGTTTTGTCAGTTCTGATTTTGAGTCATAATCAATAGAAGTTGCATATATATCTGTAACTTGTTGATATAAATTCCTTTCAGAGCTTCTTATATCTCGAACACGTTGTACTAACTCTTTAAAGTAACGCGAACCATTTCCCTTAAGTCGTTCGTCATCAAGAGTAAATCCTTTTCTTATGTATTCATTCAGTCTTTTTGTTGCCCATTGCCTGAATTGTGTACCTCTAAGTGATTTAACTCTGTATCCTACTGAAATTATTACGTCCAAATTATAGTAATTTGTAGGCTTGGTAGAAAAATCGGAAATTCCGATTTTTCTTTTGGATAAATCTTCTTGTAGTTCCCCCTCTGCGTATATATTTAAAATGTGTTCATTAATAGTAGAACGTGATTTATCAAATAGTCTGGACATGTCATCAATAGTAAGCCATACTGTTTCATCCTCAAACCTGACATCAACAGAAACTTTATTATCACTTGTATTAAATATTACTATTTGTCCTTTATTCATAGTGCCATATTATCACAAACAAAACCAAATATATGATTGAGCTTCATAAATAGGCGATAAATTCAATATTTATCACAAGATTGTGCTAGTTATGAAGTGTTCAACACAAGAGTATTACAATATGAGAATGTGTTTAGGTTTGAGTTTTATTTAACAATTATTATAATACACTTGACTATTTTAGTTAAAATTGTTAGCATTGTAGCAATAAAAGGAAAGATACATGCACTATTACACAAAACGATTTAGACGATTTACTTACTAAAATTTGTACTTAGAAGTTTTGTGTTGTTTATTTTTATAGTGTAGTGATACGTGAAAGGAGAAAATTATGCGTATTTATGATGTATCTTGTAATGCTTATTCTAATCAAAAAACTAATCCAACATTCGGATTCTGGCAGCCCGCAATGGCGGCAGTTGAAAAATATCCTGAATCTATTACTCGTGTTAGTCATTATATAGCTGAACGTATTCATAAAGATGGTATTTGGTTGAAAGGTAAATTAAATAAAACTTTGGATACAGTTGGTCTAGATATGTATAAAAAACGCCATGTTAACATTAAAGGTTCCAGAGAAAAAATTGAACGAGTAACTTTCAATCGATACAGCTGGGATGGTGTAACACAAAGGTATCAACAAGATTTATATCCAGATGGAAGTTTGATAACAACCGTTAAAGATATTTGCAGTAAAGGTGTCAAAAAAATTGAAGAATTTATTGAAAATATTAGATAATAAAAAAGAGGTCAAACAGACCTCTTTTTATGGTGTCGATAAGGTTACTACTTTAGAACCCTTTGACAAGAAAATTGTAGCAAAGTTGGGAGATAAATACAATATTTATCATAAAGTCATGTTGGTTATGAAGCATTCAACACAAGTGTATTATAATATCAGAATGATTTTAGGATTGAAAATTAATTAAATTTTACCTACTACTTAGTCAATCTTAAAATCTTTAAAACTTGTTCTATATTGTTTCAAAGCTTTTAATAGTTGAATGGAAGAATAGTCGAAGAAAACATTCCCTATCGTATGAATTGTAATTATTCCATTGTTAATAGTTGATATAACAATTGTTATATCTGTTACTATTCTAGCTGTTTCAGCCCCTGATATTAAAGCACCCGAAATGCCAGTTGTTCTTACATAACTAGGTTTTACGTTAGGAACATTTGCGTTGCTGCTATGTACACTAAACCTTATGACATCTTTGAATGGTATTATTTTTGTATTGGCATTAGAATAAACTTTAATATAATTATTCTCTTTATCTAAGTCAATTTCTTTTATAAAGTCTGACTTGGTTGATACAACAAGGTTAGAAATGAAAATATAAATTGAAACTATGATTATCCCAATTGGACATAAAATCATTAATAAAGTGCATATAAATGCAATGGGATTAGAAAAGATATCTTCAATAATAGATGGGTCAATACTTATGCCCAACAAAGGAATAACTATACAACAAATCATACTACCACAAAGATTTAAAACCTCTTGTCCAGAAAGAGTTTTTCTTGATGATTTTATGCGAAGATATTTACAGTTTAGTATATAATATCTTTTTCCAATTATTGAAATAAGTGTAATTTAACATACAGAATAAGATTTAATAAACTATGAGATGGAGATGGTTTGATATTGTCTTTTTATATATACTTTTTGCATTTATGAATATATCCATTTATATTAATACCAACCCAATAAGTGTTGTTTTGTCCAACAATTATCATAATTACGGGGAATTTAACATTTTTATATCTTCTGATTTTCATTAAAGTTTTTAAATCCGTCTTTGAAGGTTTAGGATTTATTTCAGAATGAGTATGCCATTCTCCAATGTAATTTATTTTCCCGTTACTGTTATTATATTTATTGTTTATTAGGAATTGATGCCCAAATATATTTCTAATAAAATTATATTGTCTATGTATATCAAAGATATTTGGCTGGGTGCAATCCAAAATTTTTAATTCATTTCTTGCAATATATCCCATTAATACTCCGCCACTCTCATTTTGTCCGTTATATTGCTCAAATTTTAACAAAGTTTGTATTACGGAGGTGTCAATATTAATAGTAAATCTATTATATGTATATATCATATTCTTCCCAATAAGCCTCTTTTTCGTTAAATTTGTATGTATAATAAGATTTTAGATTATAATAATCAATGTAAGTTCTCGTCATATCATTTAAAATCAATTGTTTTTCTTTAATAAATTTTTCGGAAATATTTCCTGTTTTTACAAAAATACCTTCACTAATTTTTTTGTTTAATACAGCAGTAATTAAACGTGCTGCTTGCATTGTATATTCAATAAAATCTAATCCACCATACTCAAAATAATATGGCACACAACCTGCCTCTTTTTTAGAAAGGGGTTTATCTAAAAAGCGAAGTTTATATAAATAATTATTGTCATATCTATTAATTATGTAATCAGCATTTTGGTTATTTGCTACTACAACATGTCCCATTGTCATAAAAGGCTCAACTCCACATAATACAATATTTTTATTATATCCTGAATGTTTTAACCATCTTAATAAACCAATATGAGATGTTGCATCTCCTGTCGTATCAATAATTAAATCAGAATCAAGAAACATTTTTTCATTATCTTGCATTTCTTTAATATAGTTATTATGGATAGCTTGACATTTTGTTAACGGGAATTTTTTATATAAATTTTGTTGTATAATTTCTGCTTTTTTATATATTACTTGGTCAAAATATCCTGTATGACGACCTAAATTTTCAAAATTAAGCGTTTGGGGATCAATTACAATAAAATTTGTAACACCAGCAAATTGGAGGTAATTTGCTAAATTTGAACCTATTGAGCCACCTCCAATTATAATTACAGGGTTATTGGTAATCGTAGATTTTCCTTGTCCGGCACGCCCATAATATTTTTCTGTATTTAAAATTTCAATATGAAGTTTTTTAGATTTATTAAATATCTCATTTAACTTTTTATAATTATTAAATGATACTGATTTTAAAATATATGCATTTTTTTTATCGATATCAAATCCGATTAAAATATCTTCATTTATAAATTCTATAAGAACAAAGTATATACTTTCTTTTGATTTACTAAATTGTCTTAATTGAAAATCAGTCAAAATCTCTTGAATATTTATTTTCTGATTTGGGGATATAAGAGGTTTTTCAGTTTTGAAATATATTACATTTTTATAATTACCAATTTCATCATCATTAATGCTTGTATTAACAATATAATATTTATCTTTAATTTTTTCTTTAGCTTTAAGTATTGTAGAATCATTAATATTATCGGCAATAAAATGAAAAGATTTATTTGAAGACTGGCATAACCAATAAGAAAAAAACTCATCTTTATAATCTTCTTCAGATACTCCGTTTAGCCCATCTTCTATACGTTTTATCGCTCGCTCAATCAAATTAATTATAAATTCAGCAGGTTTATCTGGATTTGGTCTTGATATAGAGTAATTTATAGCACATATTTGTAAGTGGTCATTCACCCCAGGCAAACCAACAACTAAATCTCTATTTTTATCAGTTGCGTATATTTCACAATTTGCATAAGGAAAAGTTTTAGGTATGTTTAATATTAGTTGATTAACTGGCTCTTCTTTATTTGTATTTATTAGTATTACTGTATTGTTATCATCCTCTGAAAATCGCACAATTTCATACTGGCTATCTTGAATAGCTAGTTTTATGTCTTCTATCGCTTTATTAAATAAATCTTTAAAATATGTCATTTAACAACCTGAAGTTGCAGATTGAACTACAACGCTTGCTCCGAGATTTTCTGCTTTTGCATCTTGAGTTAATTTAGGAAATCTGTCTCCAAAAATTTCTATGTAATATCCAGATGCATCCTTCTCACTGCTTGTATCAATTGCTTTTCTTGTATTGTCAATTGCAAATTTTAATAGTTTAATAAAAGAATCTTTATCTTTTTTATCTTTATTAATCCAAAGCTCATCTTTGGTTACAGGCTTTTGAAGAGAAGTATTAGCATTACACTTTTTCTGCATTTCTTCCAAAGTTGTGTACCAAATTTTATCGATTTCAGTTTGTCCATTCGTTTTATAGTCTCTGCAAGCCAACATTGTAAGTTCAAAACCTGAAATGTCTGTCTTAATTCCGTCATCAATATAATTCTGATAATCTACCATTGCTTTTAAAAACATTACAATATGTCTAAGTGCATCATTAGTACCTTTATTACAGTCTATAAAGTAGTTTGTATTAGCTTTTGCATCACTATCTACCCAACCATCCTTTTTATGTGCCAATTTCGGAATAAAATTTTCATCTTCCCAATTTTTAATATATATAGGAAAATCAACGTGATAATTTTTTGCATAAATAACTCTTACGCAAGTATCTTTAGAGGTATCAACAGTTCTTTTGTTTGGTTTGCAAGCTTCAGCAATCATTTCATGTAAATTTTTAATATCGGGCCAAGTATTTTCATCTTTGAAATCAATATCTTTTTTATTTACATAAATACCGTAATCAATATCATATTCTTCATCTAGAGGATTTATAGTTGTACACATATCCATTGAACCTTGTAACAAAAAATTTGGTTGGTTGTAATCATCTTTGGATGAAAAATATTCTATAATTTCATCTTTTAAACAATCTCGCTTTTTTCTAAGTTCTTCTTCTTTACTAGGTGATAAATCAATTTTTTTGAAAAATTCATCAAATTCTTTTTCTAAATTAGCCATTTATTAGTTCCTCCCTACTTTTTTTTATTGCTTCAAAATTACTCACATTAAAAAATTTCTGTATTTCTTGTTTATGATTTACAACATATTGACGACCTTTTCTTTCCAATTCATTAATTATTTTTGGAGAACATCTATCCATTTCTTTTGGTGTATTAATAGAAATATCGGGAATTATTCTAATATATTTATCTTTATTTAATAAAAATTTTGTTATATAGGCATCTTTTTGAGATGTTCCAACAAGAGCCATACTTACTAAATCACTATTCCATCTTAAAACCCCTCGTACAGTTGGGATAAATCTGTCTTTTATAATAACTTCTTGGCTGGGAGGGGATATTGAAATCAGTTTTATATCATCTTTATTTACTCCGATATTTCCAATTGCTTCTGTAATAGCACATACTGAAGGATTATTGGCAAACATGCCACCATCTACAAAATATTCGTAATACTCATCAATAGGATTCTTTATTTTTGCAATAGGGAAGTATGTCGGTGCTGAGCAACTAGCAAGTACTATATCTGCTAAGTTATAAGCATTATGTTGATTATATTCACCCTTATAATCTGTTTTAAATATTCTTGGTTGGCTATTTGATAGACATAAACTTGGAACAATAATGTATTTATTTCTTTTCATTACATCTTCAACAGTTTTACCTTTAAAAAATTTATGCAATTCTTCTTTTAAAACTTTGTTATTATATACAGGCAAGAACAATTGCTTCAAAGATTTATAAATATCACTGATAAATCCGGCTCTGTGTGGAAATATTTGAGAGCCTATGCTTTTATATAAATTTAAAATTTCTTCAGCAGTAAACCCAGCGGCAAGTCCTGTAGCAATAATAGAGCCAGTACTTGTACCTGCATATAAATCAAAATACTCATGAGCCTTTATTCCACAGCATTTTTCTATTTCTGCTAGACAAGCTATTGTAAATAATCCTTTGTATCCACCACCATCTAAACTTAAAATTTTGAAATCTTTTGTCATTTGAGCAATACCCCTTTTTGATATAAATTTATTGCAATTATATTACTACAAAATTAAACATATTTTAATAAAAATATTATGTATAATCATAATAATTCATCATTGTTAATAAAATTTTGAAAATAAAATTACCCACTTGAAATATTGTACTATTTTTGGTACAATATAAATAGAAGATAATCTGAATTATAAAGGATAACTAAATGATGGATAAAAAGCACATAGGTTCTAGTTTTGACAGTTTTCTTGAAGAAGAAAATATTCTTCAGGAATCAGAGGCTGTTGCAATAAAAAGAGTTATTGCTTATGCATTGGAGCAAAAAATGCTTGCAGATAATATTTCTGTAAACCGTCTTGCAAAAGAACTTGCAACTTCAAGAACTGCTATTTGTCGTATTTTAGATCCTGAAAATACTTCTATTACTTTGAATACCATTGAAAAAGTTGCAAAATATTTGGGTAAACGCATAGTTTTATCTTTTGCATAACTCTTTATAGCGTTTAATTGCAACATCTAATTCTTTTTGCGGGGTTTTCTGTGTTTTCTTTATAAATGCGTGAAGCAAAATTATTGTATTATCTTCAACACAGAAAATAATTCTTGCGATTCCATTGGAAATTTTGCAGCGAACTTCTTCCAAGTTTGTGCCTTTTAACGCTCTTGTTAAGGGCATTCCGACGGGATATCCGTATTGGACGGTTTTAATATCATATCCAATAGTTTTCTTATCTTCTTTAGGAAGTTCTTTTAACCATTCACGCACGGGTTCGTTTCCGGAATTTGTTACGTAAAAATATACTTCCAATGCTTCACAACGACTATTCATGCCCTAATTATAGCACAAACACACAATTAAAGGAAATATTATTAAGAAAATACATGTAACTTATTGTGTCATTTTTATTGATATGACTGTGCTTTTAGGTAATGTATGTCTTGCATTTAATAAATGGAGGACGTATGGAAAAAGTCGGATTGAATATTACTCCAAAAGAGTTTAAGCAATTGAGCAAATTGGTGGAGAATATTTATAACACTGCCGTTGTTATAGATTATTTTGTAGCAAATCAGCCGGAAATTGAAGAATGCTACAACCTTGCGCCCGTTGTTAAACATTTACGAAATGATGCAGATATTTTGAATGCATTCTTTATAGACCACGAAAAAGATGTTGAAGATTTAAATGCCGTTTAAAAGGTGTTTAAAAGCCGTTTAAATCGTGTTCAAAAATTATTATGTCCAAATGATACGACTTCAGGCACATATACTGGATGTTTACCGACAAAAGAGCGATGAATGGTATAGCTTGAAAGGAGCAGAATATGATTGAAATCGGCAAAAAGTACAGATTAAAAAAGCTTAAAGGATGGTTTGAAAAAGATAGTGAAGAATTTAGAGTAGTTTGTTTTGGTGAACATAATATTGTAGGCTGCGTTGCACCGGATGGCGAAAGATATGTATTTGATAAAGATTTTTTGATTGATCCTGAGAAACTGGACGAGATATACGCTGATATTACAATAACGAAAGGTTAAACTATGGTTGAAAAAGATTACAAGTTGTACGGGACAAAGATTTTGAACTTGAAAACTCAAGAAATTGGGCTGCTAATCTGCTTATGGGAGAACAGGTTTGCTGATAAAACAGTTGATTTTGCAACTTGCGTTGATAAAACAGGCAAACGCTACAACATTGAACTTGATAATATAAGAGGGCTTGAAGATGATTTTGAAAAATAAATTAACTAAAGAGACGTTGGATATTCCGTATTCTGAATTTAGAAAAAAGTTTGCAAAAGAAATTCAGGATGCATTTGAAAGTTATCGCAAGACACAATTAAATAAATATTCTTGGAACTTTAAAGATGACAATTCTTTGGAGTTTAATTTTTATTTTGAACCCCATTGGAACTTTAATCATTTTGGAATGTCAAATTGGTACATTGAAAGACTTTAAATATTATAACTTGTAGTAAGTATTTTTTGAAATTATTTATATCTTCGTTTTGCTCTATATTTGTGATACTCTTAGCAAAAAGGAGCTAAAATGAGATTACAAAAATACATTATTATATCTTGCATAATTATATTAATTTTGTCTTTAATTGGAATTTTTGCTACAGAACAAAATAATAAGTTTTATGATCTTTCTACAGGAGTATTTACCGGAGTTGTGTTAACAGGCATGACTTCAATAATTTTGTTTCTTTATGAAAAAAATAAGATTATAAACAAACTATATAACAATTTTGCGGAAATTTATTTTACACTATGTGTTATTGATAAGAATTTGGGTAATTTTCTTATAAAAAAAGAAATTACTGATATGAATTTTAGGATAAATTATAAACTAACAATGGAAATTATAAATACAATAAAAGAATTTGATTTTGATGAATATACAAGTTTCTTCGATAACAAATTTAATAACTTATTAGAACAGTTTTTAAGTTTTAACCTAAAATTATACAATTTAAATAATATTGTTGGAGAGAGAACTCAAGGAGTTTTGTATCACGAGCTAACCGTAAAAGATTTAGAATTAAAACGATTACAGGGATACGCAGCAGATATGCTCTTACCATATGAACAACAAGTCATAAATGATAGAGAAGCTCTCTTAATCTTGATTGGCAAATTACATGAATATGTTGCATCTTTAAAACTGGAATCCGCAGCAAATTTATCAAAATTAGACAATTATCATAAATTTAAAATTAGTTGGAATGATAGAAAAAATTTGCTGGAAAAGCAAGTTCAAGAACTTTCTTAGTTATATGAATTATAGGAGTAATTATATGAAAAAACTTATTTTAACATTATTTTTATTATTGTTATCCAATACATATATTTTAGCCGCAAATAGTGGAATTGGAATTGAAGTTGTAAAATTCGTTGATTCTATTAATATAAAATCATTTAATTATCAGCCTCTTCTAATCAGAGATATAGAGCCTGGTTCTCCAGCTGAAAGAGCACATATCAAAGCTCCTTGTTACATAACAAGTATTAATGGAGAATCTGTATATAATTTGTCTGAGCAAGAGATTATTCAAAAAATAAATTCTAAAGAAACTGTCCAATTAGGAATTACAGAAGGGGGAAATAACCCAGAAAGAATTGTTAATATTCAAAAAGAACAAGGATATGATACTGTTATTAAATATCTTCATAAAACAAAAGGAATTGGATTAGGTATATATAAAAGTCAATCCGATTTAAAAATGCCGATTTTAATAACAAATGTTGAAAAAGGTTCCCCGTCTTATACAGCAGGAATAAGAGAAAATAGTTTAATACTGGATGTAAATGGAGTCTCAACTATTGATTTAAATGTGGATGAATGTCTTAAAGCTTTAAATGCAAATAAATTATTAATTACTGTTGTTGATATAAATTCAAAAAATACACAAAAATATAACCTAACAAAAGCAAATTATTATGCTAACAGTAATATGGAGATAAAAGATAAAAACCGTAAAATAATTAATCAAAATGCTAATACTATATATGCACCATATAATGAAGAAGAAAAAGTTTTGTCTACTACATTTGCAAAGCTTGCACCAGAATACAAGCGCAGTAAAATGACAAATCAAGAAATTTGGAATGCAGATATTAGTAAGATGCAAAAAGCGCATGAACAATATAAAAATGACAAAAACAATATGGCATTTAATAAATTTTATTATGATGGTTTACAAACTTTTATAAAGCAATTTAGTGAATTACGAAAATGGCAAATAGATAATATAAAATCTGCTTTGATAATTTATGGTAAATTGCCAAACAATGCTACTGAACAACAAGTGATAATGTATATAAAAAATTCAAACATTTCTAATAAAGATTATTATATCAACTACATTGATTATTTAAATAAATATATAAATATATATTCAGATAGGGCAAAAGAAGTTTATAATTATAGCTCCACATATGAAAAAAATAAAAAAGCACAATTAACCAAATCCCCAGCAAAATATGTCCTTGATGGAGATTTGACAGGTTTTATGGTTGGATTTAAAACTCCAAAACAAAATGGTGCTTACAAATTAAATGAAAAGAGAATAGGTTTTGTGCAAGTAAGACAAAGCATTCCTAATGGAATAATTGTTGGAGCATATTCCTCTCATTATACTGATAGACCTTTGTGTATTATAACTAATAAGAGTTTTGCTGATGATGAAATTATAAAGGAACAGATGTACTTTCTATATGATGGCTATTATTCATATACTACTGTGCTAGGCGCACCTAAGAAAATATGGAAGTTTAAAGAAATTTCTAAAGCAACATATGATAATATTGCAGATAAACAAAGTGGGAAATATTATTTTATAAAATAATAGGATGCTAAGCTTCCATTCCTAAAATTTCTCGTTCAATTTGGCGGATAATATCCGGAGATAGACAGCCTTTGTTTTCTTGTTTTTGCGGTTTCGCTGGTTGCAAAGAATCGGTATATTGTTTTACAAGAGGAATGTTTTTGAGAATATTTATCAATGAATAAATTTCCGGTGGTGGAGTTTTTTGATTGTTATCAATGTCTGCAGAAATTTTATTCATCATTTTTCTTGCTAATTCTAAAAGTTCTTCGCTAAAGCGGTATTTTGTATGTTCAAATTCAAACCTCTTTCTATCCCATTCGTATTCCTTTTTCCAATAAAATAAAGTCCTGCGCGAAAGGTCGAGTTTTGTGCCAATCACATCAAGCGGTTGTTTATCGTACACATACATATGCTCTGCCTGTTTTAATTTATCTAATTTTGTCACAGTTATACCTCCATAATAATTCTATCTACTGTAAAATTTGTTTTATCGGATAATCTTCGTACTTGAAAATTACAAGTCCTATCAATTATTCCGAGATTCTGAAAATATTTAATCATCTGATTTAAAAGTGCCAATGTATTTTTCAAAACTCTTGGCGGGAAATTTCTGCTTTTACAAAAACAATAAAATTCTTGAATATCATTACAAGTTATATAATTTAGCATTTTATCCCTGAAAAACGGTAAAATATGATATTTTAAACTACTTCGATATTTTCTAAAAGTACTGTATTTGCAATTATTTTTTGCGTAATTTTCTAAAAAATAATTTGTGGCAAAATCAAACGTTATAACCTGAAAATTTGTAGCTTGCTTAGTGCAAATAATAAATTCCTGCTTTGGCTTTACCACCTGATATTTATACAACCCCCGTTCAAAAACTATTTTACCCCTGTTCAAAAGGTGTTCAAGTGCTGTTTTACAATCACACTCTGCAATCATTTCGATTTCATCAAGGGTAAATTCTTTAAGGTGTTTTGCTAATTTTTCTATATTCATAATATCTGCTCCATAATTTCTTTTGTAATTTCCGCTAAATTATTATCTTTGGCAAATGTTTCCATTTGGTTTATTAATTGAACAATTTGCCTAAACCTGTTGAACTTTGAATGTATATATTCAACGGCATCATGGGTAAATGGAATTTCAGAAAGTTGTCCGAATATTTGAGATAAATCATTTACACCAAAGATTTCAAATTTTAGAATTTCTGAAAATCTGTCATATAGGTGCTTGTATCTTTCGAGTTTTCTGTGTGCCAAACCCATACCGATAAAAATTATCGGACAGCCGGTTTCATCGTGAATATCCCTCAAAGTTTCAATAGTCTTGTAGTTGTTCATCAGGTAATCAATTTCATCAATAAAAATGACCTGCGGATTTTGTTTCAGCTTTTTAACCACAATATTAAAATTATCCGAAGTCAGAAATCTTGGAATTTCGTCTAATTCTTTGACTAACTCTTCCAAAATCCACCGACCTGTCATTAAATTCGTTGCTCTTAAGTATATTGCATCATATTTACAGGCAAGCCACAAAGCCGTTTGTGATTTTCCTAGTCCGGGTTCTCCATAAACCAAACCCATTTTTGGAATATTTTTAGGTTTGTTAATCAGATTTTCAACAAGTCCGATAAAGTTTTTCACATTAGTCGTTTTCACAAATATTTTCTTCATATAACAACTTGTACTCCTTTGTATTTTTAAATTCCGTTATCCAAGAATTATTAGGATCGTTTTTTATCAAATACTCATATTTTTCTGAATTATTTTTGAACAGCGTTTGAACTCTTTTTGAATCCGTTTTGAACGGGGATTGAAGGGGTAAATGAGAATCAGATTGTCCTACTTGGGTTTCAAGTAATTTTATATCCTCAAATTGAAGATATTTTTTAACAGAATCGACTGTTTTCTTTTTTAACTGCCTTTGTCTGACAATTTTCTGCTTATAATCTTCGTAGTCTTTTACATCACCTAATAATTTTGCCATCGGATGGGTTTCGGTTACTCTTTCTGCAGTGCATAGATATTCGCCTTTCGGTGTGTAAACTTTTATACTCGTCAGGTCAAAGAGATTATATTTAATTATAACTTTGCTCTTAAATCCGTATAACCTTTCATCAAAATAGTCGCAATTTAAAAACCTAATTCCGTTTCTTTGAATTGTTTTAACTTTGGTTGCAAGCATCAAATCGTCAAGGGTATTTATATCAATATTTTGTCTTTTTCGTTCTTCTAAAACTTCAGCCACTGTTTTATCCGGAGCATTCGGGCAAGGTTGAGAATTTTTGAAATTCAACCACATATCAATCATTTTTATTGTTTCTTTAATTGTTGGAATATATTCATTGTGCAAACTTTTGTGCAATTTTTCATTTCGTATCATATATGCAGGTTTATTATTTATTGATGAACCGATATAGCTTGGTAGCAATTTTTCAAAACCTTCCTGAAATTCTTTAAAAAATCTTTCTATGACTTTTGCTCTGGCATTATATGGTCTTGCAAATACTGTTTCTATACCCAGTTTTGAATACAATCCCTGAAATCCTAATTCAGTGAATCCTTTATCATCGGTAAAATATTTTGCTCTAAATGCTCTACCGTTATCCTGATAAACGACTTTCGGAATCATATCAAGATTAATTATCGAATTACGCAAGGCACTTGCAATACACTGCGTATTTTCTTCAAGCATAATTTCATAACCAACTAACGCAGTTGCCTTCCAATCCAAAAATCCGACTAATGTCGCTCTGCAGGGTTTGCCTGTAAACGGATTAATAACCTGAAACGCTAATTTATGCCCGTCTGCAACAAGAATATCCCCGACTTCAAGTAAACTTGCATCACGCTTTATATAGGGTTCAACTTTGTCTGAAAGTGCTTTCTCTCCGTCACGAGCAAGAATCCATTTGTCGTAATTAATATCCTTAAACCATTTTGCGTAACGCCTAAATGTAATATCTGCTGGAATAAAACTTTGTCCCTGCTCTTTTAATCTGTATTTCGTTAATGCAATGGCTTTGCCGATTGATAATCTATTCGGATGCAATAGCAATCCCATAAATATTTTTATTTCTTTATCGTTCAATACTGTTCTGTAACCATCAATGCTACTGTATTTGTATTGTGGCAAAAGTTTTGTATAATCTTCTGTTCCGTTTAACATCGCAAGCCAGCGGTGTAAACTACCACGGGAAATCTTACCTAAAATCCCAAATAAATGTGAGTTTGAGGTATTATGCAATTTAACAAAATCATAATCTGCTTGAAGTTTGTTTTGGAATTGCTTTCTGAATTCAAGCCATTTGTGAACTATATCTAGTCTTGCTAATGCTATTTGTTTACATTTTTCCGGTGTGAAGTTTGTCATAAAAAGTTACCTCACACACATTCATCACTCACCTTTCGAAATAAATCAAGTCCCAAAGCTCAATCTCAGAGACATTTTGACACATATCAAACTAAAAGATAAATTATTTTTGCACTATGTTGCACTATTCTGCACTCGCTAATAGTCAAATGCCATGCTAAATAGACCCTGAAACCAGTTCAGGGTGACAAGTTTTTGGTGCAAATTAGTGCAAAATTTGGGACAAAAGTGCAAAAATGGACCGGCAAATCTCTATACTATAAATCTGCCTTAAACTCCCAATAACATGGAATCATAGCCAATATAAACGCATCCAAACTGTCCTGAAAACCTATAGAAGAATTGTCCAAGCTCTATTCAATAAAACCTCTTACATATTTAAATTTGTCGTAGGGGGGACTCGAACCCCCACAGATCTCTCCACACGCCCCTCAAGCGTGCGCGTCTACCATTCCGCCACTACGACAAGATTTTCTCGTAATTTCCGCGTCGTAGTAACGGATGTTCTCGCTCGGCTCGAACCCTCTCCTCAAAAGATACTTAATCTTTTTCGTCGACAGAGTGTCACTACGACCTATACATTTTATTATATTAAATTGTCATTTTTCCGATTAATCTCTTCGACAAAGTCTTCACCGGAAAATCTCGCTCGGAAGAGTGTATCTCAACCTACATTCTCAATTTTAGCATAAAAATTTTCTAGTGCATCATCATAGAAATTTTCAATATCAACAATATCAATAAATACATTGGACAAATATTTAAAATTAATCCTGTTATAAATACAGCAGAATAAAAATTTTGATGATGCTCAAATAAATGCAATCCTAATTTGCCTTCTCGTCTATAATATTTATCCTCAAATTTTGAACAAATTAATAATAAAAATATTAAACCTAACTGTATTTTATAAAAATCTAAATATGGAAATATTACATGTTTTACTATATATTCATAGAAATACTTATTCAAATCCGCACGCATACCTATTTCTGATACAGAAAGCAAAAGTACAACTGTGAAATATGCCACAATAACAAGACTTAAATATCCTATTAAAGATATTACATTCCATGAAATAAATTTTTTAAATTTTACAATTCTCATGTATAAATTATATTACAAACCTATTTTGCTTGACAAATTTACCTTTTAATACTATCTGCCAATTTCAATTGCTTTTTGAGCCATTGATTTAGAAATACTAACTAAAGCAAGGTTTGCTTCGTATGCCCTTTGCGCCATCAAAGCATCCGCAATATCAACCATAGCGTTCACATTTGAAGCTCTTATATAACCATTTTCATCAGCATCAGGATGACCCGGTTTGTATATTTTCGCACCTAAAGTCGGATCTTCAACAACTCCGGAAAAATTAACTCCGCCCTGAAGATAAGGTAATGTTCCAACTCCAAAAGCATCTTCTTTCATGCTGTTCATCACTCCATGGAAGGAAATATCATCCTTTGCATTTAATACCGGAATTTTTCTTACATAATTTGGAGTATCAAGGTTTGCAATGTTTTTTGCGTGAACATCAATTCTTTTACCATGAACTTTTAATGCATTTGCACCTATGTCAATTGATTCCATTATACCCATTTATATCACCGCCTCCAAATTATTTACCTACGTTAATTACTGTTTTCATTTGTGTAACAATATTAGACATTCTTCTTGTTGCCATTGAATAAAGAATAGAGTTTTCCTGCATTTGCAAAAGTTCATTTGCAGGATTAACAGGATCTTCGGATTGTTCTGTTACAATAGCGGAAGGTCCTAGTTTTTCAGATAATCTTGTTTCTAAAGGACTATTCATTGTACTCAAATACTGTCCAAAGCTTATATCTTGTCTGATATATCCCGGAGTATCTACGTTAGCTACATTTGACCCTAAAGCTCTCTGTCTTTGAGAAATCAAATCCATCATTAATGAAACTTTACCCATACTGTCTAAAGAAGTATACATTATATTTTACACCTTTCAGTTATTATTAACCTTCTCTGATATTAATTGATTTGTTGTACATTTGATCTGCAAGTTTAAGCATCTGCATACTTGCAAGCATTGAGGCATTAAGTCTTAATAAATCTGTTGCAGATTGGTAAACACTTACATTCGCTCTTTCCAAATTGTTTTGTTTAATTGTTTCATGCCCTTTTATCAATCTGCCTTCACCGGCATCTTCGGTTGCAATTAAACGGTTCATATCAGAAGTTTTCATACCATCCGGATTGTCAAACCTTATCAAAGGAATTGTACCAACTTTGGTCGGTTTATCTCCACGGTTGTCATAAACCATAACATCACCGTTCGTTTTAATGGTGAATTTGTAGCAGTTTGTAGGAATTTTAATACCTTCTCCAACAATCCAGCCGTCACTGGTTGTAAGATAACCGTTTTTACCTTGTCTAAAAGAACCGTCTCTTGTGTATTGCACTTCACCTGACGGAGAAACAACAGGAATAAAACCCGGACCATCAATTGCAACATCATAAGGATTACTTGTTATTCTGATTGAACCCTGAGAATAATCTGTTCTGACTGTTCCTGTAAGATATCCGTCTTCTCTCAATATTTGTTCAAAAGTTACTTTTTTATAACCATTTGTTTGGGTGTTTGATAAATTATTCGCAATCTCACCAAAACGCTCAAATTGAATAAGTGCGTTATTTGTACCTTTTGAAATTATTGCTTGTAAGTTATACATGTTTAAACCTCATCTTACGACGCTGAACTTAGCTGAGAAATTGTTTTACCTAACACTGAATTTTGGAGCATGAACATTTGTCTGTTTGCATCAAAATTTTTCATAATCGGCATCATCTTAATAAATTCTTCTTGCAAAGCTACGTTAGAATATTCGTTATAGCCTTGTTTAACATTTGGATCCATAACCGCAATTCCGTTCGCATCTACAATACCGATATTACCAATTTTAACCAATTTATGTGTTTCTGGATTAAAAATAGTTATTTTACCTGTCTTGTCAACTTTAACCTGTTTCAAATCCTGAGGTATAAACGGAAATTTTATAGGTACACCGGCATTTGATAAAACCTTAGCATCTTCAAGAGTTAATAAAGTACCATCTTTACCTATCTTAAAACGCCCATCACGAGTTAATTTTACACCATTTTCAGTTTCAGTCTGAAAATAACCTTTATTCGCAAGAGCAATGTCAAGAGGATTTGGCGAAACCGAAATACGTCCGACTTTATCATCTCTGGTAGTTGATAGAGCATGCACACCAAGATATTCGGCAAACGAAGAAACAACAGCTTCTTTTCTTTGATAACCGACTTTATCAAAACCGCCGACATTTTCATTACTTATTCCAATAAGTTCACTATCAAGGTGCATTGCCCTGATAGATGCGGTCAAACCGCTGTCATTGAAAAATATTCCACTGTTTAATCGCATTCTACTACCTCTAACATGCTTATTCATTATCTATTGTCGAACATTTTGATAGATTTTTTCAATGTTTTTGACAAAAATCATCTATTTGTAGGACTTTTGCATGTATTTAATGAGGATTATAAAAAAGTCAACAAGACAAAAAGAAAGTCTCATCAAATTGATAAGACTTATAAATATACATTTACCCCACCTGTATATTATCACATATTAAATCCTTTGTCAAGTCTTATATTTTTATGAATTTATTTTCCTAGTCCTAATAACTGATTGATGTATTTAAAATTATAGTGTAAAATATCATTATGAAAAAGATTAGATTACTTTTAATACTTTTCATACTAGCATTAATCCCTTGTATTTCAGAAGTTAGAGCAGAAGATATTGATAACTTACCAAAAACTATTGTTTTTGTTTATCATATTCCTGACGATGAACCTGAAATTCAAGAGGATAATACTGCTCAGGAAGAGGTTCAAGAAGATATCGTATCTGATGATGTTACTGCAGATACATCAAGAAAACCTTCTGATGAAGAAGATATCCCAGATGAAGAAACCAACAAAGAGTCTTCTGCCGAAGATGAATTGGATAACCTTTATTCTGATGTATTACAAGGTTATGCTCAATATACGGAAGATGAAGAAAACACTATTTCTCTTGAAGATTTGACCGACGAAATTTTAACTGTTAATATAAGAAGACCTTTCAGAGTTCAAAGTGAAAAATTTTCATATTCGCCTGATACTTCTTTAAAATTCAATAATAATCTGTATTCAAAATACAACGGAACAGAATATAACATTTCTCCGTTATCAAGTACTAACTATAGACAAAAAGGCGGATTTAGTGCCGGAACAATGTATAATCAATGTATTGATTATGGCGAATTTGAACAATCCTCAGGAATTTTTTCAAGATATGCACATAAAAATTTCGCTTTAAGTACCGCATATATGAAAACAATTAATTCAACCAATAATAATTATAATGATAACTTTTATTTTTCTCCTGAATGGAAACTAAATCAATATGTTTCTTTAAAAGAAACTCTTTCTGCTGATATAACAAGAGAAAGAAGAAAAGCAGAATTTATGATTTCAATAAATCCATTAGGGAAAAAAGACGAAGACAGACTTAGACTGGAATTAGGTGCCAATCAAACTTACGATTATAACAACGTAGTAATCCGAAATCAATTTAAATTTTCAACCAAATTTAAATTGTAAATTTCTAAAAACATTTTTGTCCGAAAGCTAAATTTTGTTTATAATTGAAACAAGAGGACTTAATTTTGGCAGTAGAAAATTCTAATCCGGAAAAACAAAATCAAAAGAAGCGAAAACGGAGTAAAAAAATAGGTTTTTATTATTCGTTTCTCACTTTTGCATTAATATTCTGCCTGATTCAAATAGGATATGGGGCAATTCTCAATGTAACAAAAATTATTTCCTACCAAGGTAAAATGGTTACACTCAAAAATCTTTTAAAATCCGCACAAATGAGAAATCAAGATTTAAAATCTGAAAAAAGAATGGTTACATCTGATAACAGTCTTGAAGGTATTGCAAGAAATAATTTAAAAATGGCGGGTGAAGACGAAGTTTTAATTATTATAAATAAAAAAGTTGAAACTCCTAAAAAGAAAAAATCTGTATGGAATTTTAAAGGGTTCAAAAATAAAAATAAATCACAAGAAATAGAACCGGCAAGTCAGATTTATATTCCGCAAGAAGTTGTTGAAGAATAGAAATGGATAAATTATGGAAGAGAAACAAAGTTTACAATATATCAAACAAGCATTTGAATTAAGAGAACAAAAATATTATAAACCTGCTATAGAACTTTTGTATAAAGCTCTTGAGTTGGAAAATGATAA
Organism: uncultured bacterium; assembly: GCA_902475545.1. GTDB lineage: Bacteria > Cyanobacteriota > Vampirovibrionia > Gastranaerophilales > Gastranaerophilaceae > Zag111. Next base: position 26,237 of record CABRZP010000009.1, on the reverse strand, counting down.
TATTGAAATCCTATTCCAAATAGGTGAATTGTATTTCTTGATTAATAATTATACAAGAGCAATACAATACCTTGAAAAAGTTTTAACAATTAATCCAAATCATTCTGCAAGTTTAAAACTCACACGCACAATCAAAGAACGTCAGGGAAATTTAAATGATGCATTAGAAATTTCTCAACAACTATTTGAGAATATTCCTAATTCTAACAATTTAAAAGAATTAATTAAAATTTTGGCAAAATTAAAATTATTTGATGAAATTGGAAAATACGAAAATTCTGAATATTTTAATACCGAAGTACGAATTGAATGTGCAAATGCTTTCTACCTAAATGGAGAAACCGTAAAAGCCAGAGAATTTTTAGCAACTTGTGAAGATGATAACGAAGAAGTTTTATTACTCAAAGGAAAAATCAAATTTGATGAAGATCAATTGGAGGAAGCTAAAGAAATTTTCTCAAAAATTGGCAAAAATTCACAAAATGCCGAAGTCCTAAATTATCTTGGATTATTTGAACTTGAAAATATGAATTTTGTAGAAGCAATAAAAGATTTTTCAAAAGCTTCCAATTTAGACAATTCAAATTCTAAATATATATATAATCTTGCAAACGCTTATTTTTATAACGGATGGCTTGAAGAAGCACAAAAAGCATATTTAAAAGCTTTATATTTAAATCCTGATAACCTTGATTATAGATATTCACTTGCATATTTATACTTTGATAAAAAAGATTATTCACGAGCATTAAAAGAAGTTGATGCGATTTTAAACAGCCAACCTGAACATTCTCAAGCAAGAGTTTTAAAAGGACTTCTTCTTGCTCAAAATAAAAACTATATTGAAGCAAAAGATATTCTTGAAGATAATCTCAAAAAAGGATTTGATGATGATTTTACAAAAATTTCACTCGCAGGAATTTATGCAGATTTGAATATTTTTGATAAAGCCAAAAATTTAATAAATGAAGTAATTTCTAAAAATCCTGAAAATCTTAATTATTTAAACGATTTGGCAGAAATATATATTAAAGAAAAAGACTATGATAAAGCCTTAGAAATTGCTGAAAAAATCCTTGAAATAAATTCGAATTATATTTGTGGTGATATTCTTGGTGCAAAATCGGCATTTTTAAAAGAGGATTTTGAAACAGCAAAATCGTATGCTCAAGAAGCTATTTCCCTTGATATTAACTGTTCCGAAGGTTATTATTATCTGGCACTTGTCAGAGAAAAGACAGGGGATTTAGAAGAAGCTGTAGAATGCATGAAACGAGCAATTTTATACGATTTGAATAATCCTAAATATTATGCAAAAATGAGTGAATTTTACAAGGCTCAAGAAGATTACAAAACTGCTCTTGAATATATTTCGGAAGCCGAAAATCTTGATAGTTCAAATGAATATAAGTTTATGTATTCAGAACTAGTTAAACTTAACAGAAAAAAGAAAAATTAATTTGCCTTCCCTAAAAACGTAATTATAATACATATTATGAATTTAATTTAGGGAGATTTGAGGTAGTATGAGTATAAAAAGAAATATAGTAAAAATATTAACTATAACCGCTGTCTATCTGACGTTCGGAAATTTTGCATTTGCAGCACCAGTAGAATACAGTGTTCCACATCAGTATCCTGCAAAATATACCCCGCAATATATTAAACAAATTACTCCGGGATACAAAGATGTTGGTAAAGATGAAGTTTTTTATGTTGCTCTTGATATGTTAAAAGATACAGAACACGGAATGTTTTCAAGAAATGCAATTTTAGGCAATAACCTATCAGGAAAACCTGTAAAAATTGAATTTAGAGATTTAGGACAAATTAATCAGGAATATGCAACTTTTGATGCGTTAGGCTGGAAAAAAGGTAAAAGTTTATATATCTATATAAATAACAAACATAAAAATGCACCTGCAGGTGCACTTGCAGCCCTTCTTGCTCACGAAGCCCTGCATCAAGATGAATATAACTCACTCGCAGAAGAAACTTATGCGTGGACAATGGAAGCCGTTGTTTGGAACGATATCACAAAAAAATATAATGATATTGAAAAAGAAGAACATCCGCTTGTTAAGCGTGAAAATACGTTAAAAAAATTATTAGAAAAAGGAAATTATTCAAACAAATATATTAAAAAAGCTGTTATGCAAAATACCGGTTATAAAAACTTACCTTCCTATTCTCCGGGTTTTGACGATTTATAAAGATTTTTGAATAAATACATGTTTTACATAAAAAGGATATTGATTATAAAAAATCCTTGATGTTAAATTAAAACTATGAGACGCAGGGTAAAAGCATTAATATTTTTAGTAGGGGCAGCAATCACTTTATTTGCCGTCAATGCTTTTTATATCTCAAATCACAATCCAATGCTTAATGAAAATCAAAAAGAGATCGACACAACACGTGTTTCAGCACAAGCTCTTTTTGACAAAAGCTGGTCAACAATAAGAGCAGAATACTATGATCCAAATTTTAACCATCAGAAATGGGTTAGATGGAAAAATCATTATCAAGGAAAAATTAAAACAGAAGAAGATGCAAAAGTTGCTATAGAAACAATGCTTGCAAGTCTTGATGATCCCTATTCAAGATTTCTTACAAAACAAGAATTTTCAGAACAAAATACATCAATCTCCTCAAAAATTTCAGGAATTGGAGTCAATATCGTTAATGATGCAGGAAAAATTAGAATTATAAGTGTAATAGAAGAAACTCCTGCTCAATTCGCTGATTTAAAACCTGATGATGTTATTTTGGCAATTGATAATAAAAAAGTCAGCGGTTTATCACTTGCTGAAGTTTCAAATCTTGTGAAAGGTCCTGCTAACACCTTTGTAAGTTTAGATATCTTGAGAAATAACGAAAAATTAAATAAAAAAGTTATCAGAAAAGAAATAAAAATTAAAACTGTAAAAAGTAACCTTGATAAAGAAATAGGTTATATACAGATTTCAAGTTTTATCAGTAATTCTACTCCGAATGAATTTCTTGAAGCATTAGAAAATACCCATGAATCAAAAGGATTAATTATTGACCTTCGAGGAAATACAGGCGGTCTTTTAACAAATGCTGTTTTCATTGCAAATTTATTTATTGATAAAGGAAAACTTGTTAGTATCGTCGGCAGAAACGGTTATAAATATGACATTATGGCACAGGACACAAATTTTCAAGTCGAAAAACCAATAATATTACTTGTAAACGGTTCCAGTGCAAGTGCAAGTGAAATTCTTTCAGGAGCAATGAAAGATTACCATAAAGCAAAAATTATAGGTACAAAAACCTATGGTAAAGGTATGGTTCAGAAAATTATACCAATGCCTAATGAAACAGGTTTAAACCTTACTATTGCAAAATATCTTACTCCAAAAGGAAAAGATATTAATAAAAAAGGGATTTCTCCTGATTTAGAAGTCCATTTTACAAAAGAGAATATTGAACAAAAACAAGATATTCAACTTGAAACAGCAAAAAAACTAATGAATAAAATTATTGCAAATAACTAAATCTGTTTCTTGACATCTTATTATGTATCACGTATATTATATATACGGATGGCGACATGGCCAAGTGGTAAGGCAGAAGCCTGCAAAGCTTTTATCCCCCAGTTCGAATCTGGGTGTCGCCTTTTTTAAAAACAATTATTATATTATAAAAAACGACTTCATAAAGAAGTCGTTTTTTATTGTAAAGACATGTAAAGCAAAATTTTAACAAGTGAAATTCGGATACTTATTTTTACTTTATATACATGAGAGCATTTATATAATTTTGTGAAGAGAGATTATGACAATACCACAATTCCCCCAATATCCTCAAAATCCGAATTTGCAACCTAAAACCCAAACAGGCTACAGACCTTTTGGTATGAATACTCAATTTCAACCGACTAAGACTCATATAAATTCCAGCTTATTTACACAGCAGGATAAAACTACTAATTATAAAGTTGGACCAAGTAAAGAACAAGTTAAATCAACGCTTTATGGGGTTGCAGGAAGTACCGTAAAAAAACTCGGAGCAAGTACTAAATCTTCACCAAACTACCTTAAACAAACTTTTGATTTCGTTTCAGATTTAAAAAATAAATATGATAACTCTGTACATGGAGAAGGCTTTAGAAATCTGAACGGTAACTCTACAGTTGATGCATTATATCAGGTCAAAGATGCAGCTGATGGTGCTGATAGTTTAATTAATAAATCTCATGGCGGAAGAAAAGCTCTTGCAAAATTTGACGGCAAAATGAACTCTTCAAGATTTGCTAATAATTATAACAAATTAAGAAATCCATTATCAAAAACTTACCATGCAGCTAAAAGTAAAATAGCAACAATAAAAGGTAAATTTAAAGCCCCATTTAAACCTCTTCAAGGTAAAATAACTGCAGGCACTAAATGGCTAAAAGGCAAAGCTACATCAGGTGTTAAAGTTGTCAAAGGATTTGTTAAATCATCAAAATCAACAGCAGCATTAAAAAGTGCCTCATCAAGTACCAAAACATTATCAATACTTGGTAAAATGAAAAATCTTAAACTTGTAAAAGGAGCCGGCAAATTACTAAACAGAGGTAACGCTTTTGTACGACTTGTATCAAGTGGTACAAAAACTTCATCAAAACTGGTTAAAGGACTCCGGTTTGCTTCATCAAGTGCAAAAGTTGCAGGAAGAGCGTGTTGGGTTGTTGCCATAGGTATAAACTGCTATGAAGTATATGATGCATTCAAAAAAGGCGGTGTTAAAGCAGCTGCACCAAAAGCTATCCAATGTGCAACCGAAACTGCATGTGCTTGGGGCGGAGCTAAAATAGGTGCTGCAATTGGTTCAGCATTTGGTCCGATTGGAACATTAGTGGGCGGTGTTGTTGGTGGTCTTGCGGGTTATTTCATTGGCTCAAAAGCAGGAAAATACGTTGTTGCCGGAGCTAAGAAATTTTGTAAAGCAGTTGGTAACGGAGTTAAAAAAGCATGGACTGCAGGTAAAAAAGTTGTTGGAAAAGCAATTGATACAGGAAAGAAATTAATTAAAGGAGCTATTAATACCGGTAAAAAAGTAATCAACGGTGCTAAAAATGTGGCTAAGAAAGCTTGGAATAGTGCTAAAAGTTTTGTTAAATCACTCAAATTCTGGTAATTTTAGATTTTTCCCAAAAGTTTTTGTTTTTCAAGTTTGTGAGCTTTTATACCTGCAAGAAGTATATTGGAAGGGAGAAAAGCCTGCGGATTAAATATTATAGCTAAAAGTTTTCTTCCGGGAAACGATTTTCCATAATCAAGCCCTATTGTACGTCGTTGGTTTGCCGGGAATATACTTACCGTTTTATTCGAAAAATTATCAATAACAGATGCCGATTTTGTTTTAGAATCGAAAACAACATCATAATACATTATTTTTGCCTGACGATTATTGAACTGTCGAAACCCTCTTTGTACAAGTAAACTTTTGTCCATTCTGGTATATTCCATAAGTTTTGGAATATTGCCTTTGCGGAATGCCATTCCAAATTGCAAAGAGTTGTTACTACAATTAAAATAAGTCTGCATATACAGATTAAAACTCCTGAAAAATTTTTTTGCTAATTGTATTTTTTAATAAACCAACATAAATGACTTTAACATTCTACCGGCACCATCGCCAACAGTTGAAACGACTTCAAGATTTCTTTTATAATTCAGTGATGTTGAACTGCCGCCATCAAATGCCATTGCTCTATCCAACTTTAAATCTTTACACAATTGTTGAACCTCATACATATCCATAGGTTTTTCATCAGTAATAATAAGAATATGACATTCATCAATACCCTTAAGTCCAATAATTGTTCTTGATGTTTTATGCAGTACAGAAGCAGATTCTCTTATAACTTTTCCTTCAGAATCTTTTACAATAAAACCCTCTTCTTCAAGATGAAGTTCCGGTAAAATTAATGGTCCTCCCTGAGCAGAAGTCACCAATGCACAACCAAACGGCACATTTGATTTATGAGAAACTATATCATACTGAAATTTGTTTCCGCATTGCATTACTCTGAATTCTGTACGATTTAAAATTTTTGTCATATTTCTTCTAAAAAACGGATTTGCCTGTAACGACATATTAAACATTGGATCAGCTGCAGTTATTCTATCTGTTACAATATAAGAAATTGTCTGTCCGTTTTTAGGGTCAAAAAATCCTGCATTAACAGTCAGTGTCGCATTCCCTTTAATATGTGCTTCTCTGTTTGTTATTAAATCTTCAGATGCAACAAATTTAATTCTCTTCTTTATCTTTTCACCTTTTAGGATTATATGGTAAATTCCATTATCTTTATCAATTGAAATTTCTCCCGCAAGACTAACCTGTGCAGAAAAAAGTATCATAACCAACAAACATAAAACTATTTTTAAAAATTTCATATTATAAATCCTTAGACTTGTAGAACCCAAAAATTGCAGCTAAAAATGCTATTGTTGGGAACGTTGCAGTAATGTATGGCGACAAAATTTCTTTTTCCGCTAATAAATCAAAGAACGGCAATGTAATATAATAAACAAAAATACATCCTATTGCTATTGTAAAACCAACCAATCTTTGTTCTCTTGGTTTACTAAAGCCAAGTAAACATCCCAAAATTGCAAGTAATACACATACAAACGGGTGGAAAAATCTTTGAAGATATTTATTTAAAGTGCCATGATATTCTTCTGATAACTTTTCTTTTTTCAGCAATGAAACATAACTTTTTAAGTCTTTATTATTAATTTCTCTTTCTTTCATTGTTGAATAAGTCATCAATGTAAAAGCATTTTTTGCAGGTTTACCTTCTAATATATTCATATTATCAATGTGATTAATGTCAATAAATATACCATCATTAGAAATTTGATAGTGCGAAATATCATTTAAGACCCATTTATCATTATAGGCATAACCTTTTTTGGCAGAATAGATATTAGAAAGCTGATGTACATCCTGATACACATGACTTGCAAAATCTAAAACAATTACATTTTCTAAATCTCTATTTTGTGATTTAGAAACAATAACAGCCATTAATGGATGACCGGTATTATCTTTTTGAGTATAAATATACTGTGTTGAGATTAAATAACCTTTAATAGCTCTCATCTTTTCTGCAGCCATCGGAATACCTTTATCCCCAGTTAGAAAGCATAGAAAAGTAAAAATTAAACTTAAAACAACTACAGGAGCAATAATTCTCGGAAATGACATTCCGACAGCTCTAAATATAGTAATTTCAGAATCTTTACTCAATTTATCAAATGTAAATAAAGTTCCCAATAACAACCCAACCGGAAAAGCTTTATCCAAAATTTTAGGCATTTCATAAAATAAAATCAAAATAGCAGTTTTCAGACCATATTCACCGGCTAAAGCATCTTTGATTGTATTAAGCAAAATTTCAGGAGCAATCCACACAATTGTAAATAACAAAATTGCAACAAGGGATGCCATTGTAACTTGTTTAAAAATATATCTGTCATAAATAGTAATTTTAGGAAATTTAAACTTCATTATAAAGAGAAATCCTTTCCTAAATAGAATTCTTTAGCAACAGGGTTAACTGCAACTTCTTCACTTCTACCCTGAATTTTTATTTTACCGTCAAAAATTACATAAGCTCTGTCTGTAATTGATAAAGTAGCTTTAGGATTGTGGTCTGTAATTAATACTCCTAAACCTTTATCTTCAGATAATTTTCTAATATTATCTTTAATTTCACCAATTGCAATAGGGTCAATACCGGTAAACGGTTCATCCAGCAAAATAAAATCAGGACTTGCGGCTAATGCTCTTGCAAGTTCCACACGACGTCTTTCACCACCTGACAATGAAATTGCAGAAGCTGTACGTAATCTTGCAACACCGAATTCTGATAATAATTCTTCTAATTTCTTTTTCTTTTCGCATTCAGTCAATTTATCATTCATTTGCAAAACAAGCTTAATATTATCTTCAACTGATAAACTTCTAAAACTTGAAGCTTCTTGCGGAAGATAACCTATACCTGCTTTTGCTCTTATATGCATAGGCCATGAAGAAATTTCCTGACCATCAAGAGTAATACTTCCTTTATTAGGCTTAACAAGACCGACAACCATATAGAAAGTTGTAGTTTTGCCGGCTCCGTTTGGTCCCAAAAGACAAACAACTTCACCTTTATTTATATTGAAAGAAACATCATTAACAACACTTCTATCCCCGTATATTTTAATTAAATTTTTTGCCTCAATTCTCATTTTATCCCCTTGTATTTATAGTAGTATTCTAATCAAAAAAAAGACATATTGCAAATTATTATAAGATTTCGGTACAAAATAACGGTTTAATAATTTATATATTTATAAAAACATTACAAATTGTAAAAATTATGGGATTTTATGTTATCTTTGCTCAAAATCAGGGTATATATCATGTGTACAAAGCATTTTCTTTTTCTTTATTTTCTCCTACACACTTTTACAATATGCCGTAACTACGGCTATTTTTATTGCGTCATAAAATATACATTATTTAGAGGATTAACAAAAACAGTTTATCCCTTAAAATAAAAGTGGGTTAATTGTAAATTTTGGGAGGATGTATGAATAGAATTATATCTGAAAATGTTGAGTTATATGCTCCATTTAATGAAGAAATCTCAAATTCAATTACTCAAAACTGGACAGAACAAGCATTAGAATGTTATTACCTTAATTGTGACTGTCAAAAATGTTCAATTTCAAAAGGAAATTATTCTTTTATCTGCCAGATGCCAAAAGTCATTGACACTCTTTTGGAAACAGTCGGAGAACCTGAAAAAGAATTAAAACGTGCATAAATTTAAACAAACGAAAAGCCATAAAACATTGTTTATGGCATGGTTAGTGTAAAGTAGTGTCTGGTAGTCGTTATTCTTTAGCAAAGTTATTTTCATGAAAATGTATTAACTTCGCCAAAATCCATTGTCTTTCTTGAACATCTTGAATATGTTGTTTTATATCTGCCAATTCTGCATATAAAGTATCAAGATCTTTATTTCTTGCAGCATAAACCTGTTGTATCGGCATTGTTTCTTGCAAATCATCTTCTGCCCAACAAGGTAGAAAACAACCATTTTCAAATAGTTCTTTTTCGTTCATAACACATATCTCCAAAATCAACAGCTATCTGCTTTCGTCGGTTAATAATGAATGGAAAAAGTCCATCAATTTAAAATTACCGTATTTAAAAGCATAAGGCTTTCTTGAATATTCACTGTTTGTAATTTTATTTAATGTATCCATTTCTTCATTTGATAGAGAACCAAAATCAAAACTTGTCATTTCAGCATAATCTACCATTAAATCTTCTACATCCATAATCTTTTTGTCTGACATCTATCTACACTCCTTAATGTTTTGTCTAAGTACAAATTACTTATCGGATGTGTTTTGTCAAAACTTTAAAATAAGAATAAATGTTGTAACAATTGTTAACAAAATTCAGTGCAAAGCTTTGATATTAACGGATTTTTAAAATCTGGCAAGCCATTCAGAAAAAATTTGCAAAGCTATTCGCAGTTGATCAAAATTATTACCATAACCAATACGAAGGTATTTATCATATTCCATGGTTTCACCTGGCAAAATCATAACTCCCGTTTCTTCTTGAAGTTTTTTGCATAATTCCACAGAACTAAACGGGGCATCATATCTGACAAATGCGGTAGTTCCTCCTTTAGGTGTGACAAGATGAACTTTTGGCTCTTTATTTGTCCAATCAATAAGAATTTTTTTCCCTACTTTTATTTTTTCAATATTTCTTTTAATAATCTTGTCTTTATTTTCAATTGCAAGACTTGCAAAAAAATCATCTAAAATTCCGACACTAATTGTATTATACTCTCTTTGGCAATTAATTTGTTCGATAATATCTTCATTTGCAACAATCCAGCCCAGCCTTAATCCCGCAAGAGAAAATACTTTTGATGTACTGCCTGTTGAAATACCTTTATCATAAATATCTGCAATTGATGTTACAAAAGGATTTCCATCGTGGTTTAATCCTCTATAAACTTCATCGCATAGAATATAGGCATTAGATTTTTTTGCAATATCAACAATTTTACTCAGCATATCCTCAGGAATAACAGCCCCCGTAGGATTATTCGGATTGTTCATGCAAATTATCTTTGTATCAGTTCCAACAAGCTTTTCCAACTCTTGTAAATCCGGCAGCCAATTATTTTCTTCCTTCAAATAAAGAATATTCACATGCCCGCCAAAAGATTTTGGGATTGAATAATGCTGCTGATATGTTGGAATAATTGAAACAACTTTATCTTTAGGTTCAATTAAAGTCAGCATTACAAGATGATTGGCCCCTATTGCACCATGAGTAATTGTTATATTTTCGGAATTCTGATTACAATACATTGAAGCAATTGCTTGTTTTAGTCTTTGACTTCCATGTATATCACCATAGTTCAATTTTCGATTAAAAACTTCATTAAGATTATTTTCTTTATTACCTGTAATTGATAATAGTTCATCTATAGAAAGCGAATCAACACAGGTATCTGCCAAATCATACAAAGCATCTTTTTCGTATTTATTAAACCAATCTTCAACTTTAAATTTATCTATTTTCATGTTTATATCTTGTAATTTATTTCATGCAAATCCATTAACGAATTCAAATAATCTCTATTTATCACAGTTTCCCAGTCTGTATATCTCATATTTGAATTATATTTTAAATCTCTATAATTGATTCTTTCTCCATTACGAGACATATCTTTAAGACACTCACTTACAACATCACAACCTCTTTGAAGCAAATGCGGATCATCACTAGGAATTTTCCCTTTAATTCTTGGATAAAAGAATTCTGCTTTGTCACGTAGTGTAGATAGTCTATAAGATTTTGATTTTTTTACTATATTTAAATTATGCAAAATCTCATCTACATTATCAGTAACAAGTTTAAATCCATAGCGAGTATAAAACTGTATTGCTTCCTGTAAAGCAAATAAATCAAAATTATTAAAACGATTTGCTTGAAATTCCATAATTGATGCAAGTTTCATTATCTCGCCAATACCTGATTTTTGAGGATCAGCAGCCATAGAACGTCCCTTCATCCGGCGTTTAGAAATATCCATTTCTAATTCATAAAAAGAATCTACATCATTATGATTACGAGCAAATATCGTCGGGAAATAGCTTTGAGAGTCAATAGAAACAGTGACCGGTTTTTTATACTTATCGACAGCTTTAAAATTTTCAAAGAATTTTATACCATTCTTTTCATAAAACTGTATAGGTTTTCTGCTTAATATCTCAAATACCATGTACATATTAAAGCAGAACATATTATTTTTTGCATGTATATTTAACAAAAATTTACTGAAACTAAGCTCTTATTTTGCTGTATAAATTCCTTAAATAATATTTAACCTTATTTTTAAAAGAAAGATTTCGAACCGCTTCTGATATAATTTTTTGTTCAATACCTAAATCCTGTAAATTAAATTTCGTATAATTTTGTTCTAATATCAAATATTTTACAGTATTGAGATTAAATTTAAGTTTCTCTTTTGCCGCTGTAGTCTTCAAAAACTTATGAATATCTTTTATTGTATAATCTAAATTTTTATTGTTCAAAATAGAACTAATTGTTCCGGCTGTCGTATTACCCCCATCTTTTTCGTAATAGCGAACAGAATTACCAAGTAGAAAATCTAATGTTGGCTGGTTAGTAATTCCCAGAGTTTTCATTGCCTCTTTTGGTAAATTTAAAATACTACTTTTATTTTCAAATACATTCCAAATTTCTTCACATTTCTCATTCAGAAATTTTTTTGCTATAAGAAATTCTTTATCCTTACCAAATTTAGCTTTTAATTGTTTTATTTTTTCAACTGAATTTTCATCTAATGCAACAGCCAATTCTTGTGCAATATATCGGACTTTTGAGTTAGATAACTCATCATTTAATTTTAAATTTCCTGCACCAAAATATACACCTGATAAATTTCTTTCAATATTATTTGCAATAGACAAATATTTTACACAATCAGTCATTGTCTTATGCTTTTTACGAACTTTTGGCACAAGACTAACGAGCATAGATTTTCCCATACTTTTTTGAAAAAACATATCTTCAGAAGTTTCTGTCATTAACATTTCTGTTAACAATTTTTCTGCCTGCATATTATTTCCCCTATATATTAATAAAGAAAATTTGAAGCAAAAAATTGACATTATAACTGCATTTGTTACAAATTTGTTAATCTACAAGAGTACAAAGACCTTCTGATTGTGAATGTCTTACACCCAGAATTTCATTATCATAAGTAATCTGAGAAACTCCTTTGTAGGTATTATCAAATCTATTCAAAGTAATATTTTCGGAAATTATTGAATCATCAGTCAAAGTTTGAATATACATCTGAATTTGACCGTCATCATAGGTTGAAATACTATCTACCGGAGCTTTTTGAAGATATATTTGACGATTTTCGTCATCTAATCGAAAAACTCTATGATATTTATTCTGTGCAACAACAGAATTATCTTGATTATATACGGTTTCGCTGATTTCACATTTTATAACTTTCATAGCCGTAAAATCCGGTACAAAAGCATCTGCAAATACTGAAACTCCAACCATTAAAAATGTAAACAGTATTAATAATTTTTTCATAATGAAATTATAACATAAATAACATTATAGAAATATTTTCGGATATCTCTATTAAACTATTTATGACAAAATAATTTTAAAACAAAGATTTTCCACAACTGACATAATATTCATCGCAGGAGTCAATGAAATCTGTCGTTTTGCATTTTCAACATGTTTCAAATCTTCTGTAAGTTTGTAAAATAACTGTTTATTATCAGGATTTGCCTTTATTACTGAATATATATAGTTTTGAATTTGTGTAAAAATTGTTTTTGCATCATGTTCGTTTATTAAATTCATTAAATTTGTCTCAAATTCAAGAACTTGATTTCTGTTAATTGTCCAATAGTTGGAAATAAAATTCTCTACAATTTCGTAATTACTTTCTTCCTCTATTGCTGCAGGTATAAAAAACGATTGAGCTCGAGAAACAACAGTAGAAATAATATCTGTTTTATCTTTTGTTAAAAATATAAATGTTGTATTATGAGGCGGTTCTTCAAACGTTTTTAAAAGAGCATTTGATGTTGCTTCCGGAAAATTAATCTGATTGAGTGGAAGTAAATTTCCATCTTCATCTCTGTCACAAAATATATAAACTCTATGATAATCACTTGATATTGCAAGTTCATTTATAATAGATTTTGCCTGAGAAATGTTTATATTTTTCTTTCCTGTGGTTTCTCCATCATCCGAATTTTCTTTAAAATCCAAACGTGTATAGATTTTTACCGCAGGATGGGTTTGTTCTTTTATCCATCTGCAATTGATACAATTACAATCATGTTGTCCGCCTTCCGTACAATTCAAAAGTCTGGCAACTTCCAGAGCAAGTTCGCACTGTGATTGGGTATCAGCACCCCAGAAAAGCAAACAATGGCTAATATTTTTATCAGGATTTTTTATTCCGTCATTAAAATATTTTAAAAGTTCCGGATATTTTTCAGCAATTTGGTTATTGTAATATTGCATATTCAATCTCCTTATCAATATCCATCAATGCTTGTCCGGATTTTATTCTATATTCTGCATCTGTCAAATTCTCTTTTAATTTAACAAGGTTTTTTAATGAAATATTTTTCAATTTTTGAAGCTCGAGTTTTACACGATACGGGTGCATATTGATAATTTTTGCAATCTCATCTGCTGAATATTTAGCAGAATTTGCCTTTATCTGAATTTTACCATGCAATAAGGTATGCAATACAGAAAGTATTTCGAGCGGATGTTTTTTAGTTAAAAGTTTTTGATATTCCTGCAAAGCTTTTGATTTATTTTCTAAAATCAAAAATTCTGCAAATGAAAATAGATCTTCATTTGTTACACAAATTTCTTTAACCATATCTTTTGTTACAGGCTTACTACCTGCAAAAATTTTCAATTTTTCCAATTCAGAATCAAGCATTCTTAAATTAGAACCAACTTGCAGCAATATATTTGCAGCAACTTCATCTGTTAATTTTAAATCTTTACTTTTAGCTTGTAATTTAATCCAAGATTCTAATTCAGCAGTTTTATATGATGGAATTTGAGCAAATTCTTTTGCATTATATTTTGACAAAGTTTTAAATAATTTTTTTCTTTTATCGATTTTCTTTTGACTGTCAGGAGGAATTTGAGCACAAAAGACTATGTCTAAATTTTCACAGGCATTATCTAATGCTTCGACTAATTCTTTTATTTGCTTGTCATCAAAACTTTTATCTTCAGCGGTTTTTCCTGATAAGTAAGAAAGACAGTTAATTTCAATGAGCATTTTCCCAAACATCATTGGTTGAGTTCTTACTGCTGCAATTAAATCAGGAAATTTTGGATTATTGAAATATTTATAACTCATTTCAGCAAAATTAGAATCAAGAGAACTTTTAAGCTTCTTAATTTCATTTGAGATATTAAATTCTTCATCCCCATAGAAAAAATAAATCATAAAATAATTTTATAGAAAAATTAAAATATTGTAAATTATTATAAATAAATGTGTCAAAAAATTTTATTTTCATGGTTTCATGACAAAAAAGGAGAATAGTATGCAAGTAGGTGCAATAAGCCCGTATTACACAAATAATAATTATCGAAATACTAATGTTACCCGTCCATCATTTAAGGGAGCATTAAACGAACAGCAAATGACAAGAGTTCTAAAAATGTTAGGCGAAAAAAATACCGGTGTATTTTTAAATTTTGATTTAAAAAATTTAAAAACAGTGATAGATGGTTTAATTAACAAATATTCAAGTCTAGGTGTACGTTCAGCAGGTATTCAAGTTGTTAATAACAAAGATTTACCAGCATTATTAGGCAAAAATGTTGATGCAAACACCTTAAAGGACAAATGGGGACTTTGTATTGCTGTTGGTGATAAATATGGCCCAATTGAAAACTGGGGCAGAGTTTATGAAGCAAAAACAATTTTAGCTACCGAAAAAGATTTAAAGTCTGTAATGAATTAATCTCTGTTATTTGGAAAAACCCGATAAACAGCTAAAAAAGTTAATACAATAATAAGTCCAGTTGTTTTAAATTTCAAAATTAAGAACGACACAATAATACAAATTATAATAGCAAGAAAGATTTTTTTAATAATATCTTTAATATTTTTAGAAATTTTTCTTGCTGTTCTTATTTCTTGTGCCATAACTTCAATATTTGACTGTTCTTTGGCTTTTTCTTCTATTTTTTCATCTATAAGTTTTTGTGCTTTAAGTTCATCAATCGCATCATTATAAACTCTGTTAACAAAGCGTTCAACCAATGATAAAACAACACTTTCGGGAGCATTATTTTTTACACAAGCATACATAACTTCCCAAGTTGTATACCATATCTTCTGCATTACAACTTTCCAATATTTTGGCGGAATTCCTGATCTAAAAAGATCAATTTCTTTATGGAAAGACCATTCTGCAATAACTTGAATATAAAAACATTGATTTTCAAATTCTAATTTTTTAAACTCTTCAGCTTTTTCCATTGAAGAAGCCATTAAAGTTGCAGTTTTTCTAATATTACTTACTAAATAATCTTCCTGTAATTTATTAACATCATTAGGCAACAGAGGTTTTAACTTATTAATTAAATCCTCAATAAATTCAGTATATTTTTCATCAATTGCGTTTTCTGCCATTCTATTATTATAGAAAATAAATTATCAAAATTTGTCATATATATAGACTAAATATTTTTAACAAATAATATTATTATGCAGCTTTGTTATTATCATATTCCTTAGTTCCTGGGAATTTATCCGAACCTGTTCTCATTTTTGTTATCATATATTGAAGTTTTGGAATAATAGTTGATAGGAACAGTGCAGATGTTATAAAGCCCGCACCCCAGTTCAATGCATTCATTTTGAAATTATTACCGGAAGCTTTTTTAAGCAGTGTTTCTGTAACTTCTTTAGTATCAGTTTTCTTAGCTGTTTCAATTATTGATTTAACGTAATCAACTAATTCTTTTTTCACTCCGTCTAAATCTTTTTGTGCAACATAAGAGTATTGTTCCATAAATTTAGAACCAAATCTGTTTTTATAGAATTCTTGTAAGAATTCAGGGTTATTAATATGACCGCCATTCAATATATCTTTCACTTGACCTTCAGTCAATATTGACAAACCGTTAACTTGAGGTTGAAGTTTAGACATTTTTCCAGCAGTCTGTTCAAATACAGATAACTCAGCTTCCGGAACAATACCTTTTAATTCTTGTTTGAATGTATCAAGTGAGATTATTTTAATCTTTTCACCTTCAAATTTACCTTTTAAACTGTCAGGAAGGTCTTTATTTTGACCGAGCATTTCTCTGGCAAATTCTTCAACATTTACTTTGCCGCCATTATTTTTATCTTTTAAGTATTCTTGCATATATCTGGTTGCATGGTCAGCTGAAACAGGATCTAATCTTGTTCCTGTACCATTTTGTTCTATTTTATTTAACCAGGTATTCATATTTTGCATATTGAACATGTAGAAATAAATTGAAGTTAAATCTCTGAATAAAATTTCAACTCTTTCATCATTATTTCTTGCTGAAATGGCTCTACCTGAAGCTGTTCCGGCATCAACAGAAAGAAGTTTGTAATTTCTGTCACTTTCAAATTTATTTGCAATAGATAATAAATTCATTCCAAATGCAACATTTTTGTTATTTTCATCTTTACCATCTTTAAATGTTTCCATTGTTGGTCTTGGAACAAAAGTATCTGATGTATTATTTATTGCAGGATTATTTTGTTCTTGAGGTTTGTTTTTATGGTAAGAACGAGTTATAGCCTGATTTATCTTAGGTAATACAAATCCGATAAATGCATTAGCAATTAATACACTTGAAATAACTTTAATAAATTTAAATTTAGCCATAGTTTTTTCAAGGATTTTAGCACCATCTTTGGTTCTTTCATGTTCAAGGTAATTAGATAACGGTTTACGAACATCATCACTAGCAATATCAACAGCTTTGTTTGGAAGTTTTAAAATCTTTTGTCCAATTTTTTCAAACAGTGCATTTAACGCTGTTACACCGCCTAACCAAAATACTGCACCTGAAAATTCCTCAGTAATACGTTCTCTTGCTTCGTCAAAACCGCCTCTCTGGTATGCTTGATAAGTTCTTCCTGCTTCTACAAAAGCTTCCAACGCAATAACAGGCAAAAATCCGTCACTTGCCATTTGCTTAACAAAATTTCTTGAAGACATTACTCTTGTATTTACTGGTGGAACTTTTATAGACATAATTTAATAAGCTTTCGTATAACTATTTAATAATGCTCAAGATAAAATTTTGCTCTGTGATATAAAATTTTTAATAAAATGTTACATATTAGTATATAAAATACACTTATTATTTTACATGTAACAAATATTAAACTTAATATTTAAAACTAGCAATGTTTTTTTTGTTTGATTTTTGATAAACTTGTAGTAAAGGTAGAAAAATGATTAGTGCAGTTCAAAGTTGTAATTTAAATAATAAAACTTATTTTACAGGCAATCATTCACAAAAAGAACTTAATGCTAAGCAAAAAGCTGTAATTTTAGGCTCTTCTGTTGCCGGTATGACACCTGTTTTGGCTGTACTTGCAAAACGCAAAGGTTTCTCTTTAAACCCTGCTAAAATTATTAAAACTCCAATAAAAGATTGGGCTATTTTTAAATATAAACCAAAAGATAAAGCTATTGAATTTGAAGCTCCACAAATTATTTCAGTTGCTACAGGTTCAGTTGCCGGAGGATTTATTGGCGGTTCAATTGTAGATAAACAAAACATAAAAGCTAAAAAACGTGAAGTTTTAAGCCAACTTTTAGGAAATGTTCTTGTTCCTGTCGGCTGTGTTGCTTCCGGAGCTAAGCTTTATAATAAATATGCTGACAAAATTGAAGGTTTTATGCCTCAGTTAAAAGGAAACAGTAATTTTAAAAAAGGATTCAATCTCTTTTTACAAAAAATCCCTAACGGACTTACAACATTATCTTTACTTGGAGTCGGTATTTATTTAGGTAACAAAGTTTCAAATTTAATTAACGAAAAACTTTATCATAAAAAAGTTGAAAGAGATATTAAACCAAGTGATTTTGCACCACACGTTGATGATATTTGTATGGCAGCAACAATGATGAATGAAGGTTCATCATTCGGTTCAAAATTAGGAAGAATTATCCCAATCGCATTAATTGTTCCCGGTTATGAAACAGGAACAGCACAAGATAATTAATCTTTTACAAGAACAATGTCACCGCGTTTTACATGTTTAGATAATTCTTTAATAACTTCGTTATCCATACGGATACAACCTTGTGATTTGTATTTACCAATAGAAGATGCATCATTGTTTCCATGGATAAATTCTCCATAATTGCTTCTTTCACCTGTTTCCGGATTAAGTTTATCAAGAATTATAGCTTTAGGACCGTAAGGTCTTGGATTTCTTCTTCTTTTTGTGGATCTCGGAGCAGTCTTATACGGATAAGTTTCAACATGAGAAACTATTCTGACTCCGATATGAGTCGGAGTATCTTTTTTACCTGTTGCAACAGAGTAAGCCATTTGAGCATCTCCATTTTCATCATAATGATATAAAATATTTTTGGATATATCTACAACAATAACAGCATTTCTCATCTTGCCTTCGACTTTTACTTTTGGAGAAGGTGCATGTTTTAAAATATTTATATTATTAGTTCCTGCAGGAGGAACCGATGTTTTTTCACAATACTCAAAAGTATCTTGTTGTCTTGATTTTTGAATAGTATTAGAATTTACTGCCGGTGCAGAAAATAATAATGCTCCGGCTGTCAGGGTAATGCCTAATTTTTTCGTAAAATTTGTTGTTAAATTGCTATTTATAATCATTCATATCCCTTATAAAAAGGACTCTATATAAGAGCCCTTTTTAAAAATTATTCAACGTATTCTTCTAATCTTTTTTTACGGTTAGGGTGACGTAATTTTCTTAGAGCTTTTGCTTCAATTTGTCTGATACGTTCACGGGTTACACCGAATAATTGTCCGACTTCTTCCAGAGTTCTTTGGCGTCCGTCATCCATACCGAAACGTAATCTTAATACATCACGTTCTCTTGGTGACAATGTGCAAAGAACTTCGGCAAGATCTTCTTTTAATAATTCAGAAGCAACCATTTTTACAGGAGCATCAGCTTCTTTATCTTCAATAAAATCACCTAAACGAGAATCTTCTTCTTTACCAATAGGTGTTTCTAATGATAAAGGTTCTTGAGCGATTTTAATAATTTCACGAAGTTTAGAAATAGAAACATTCATTTCTGCAGCTAATTCATCTTCGGTTGGTTTTCTTGACAAATCTTGAGCAAGTTTTCTTGTAACTTTTTTCAATTTATTAATTGTTTCAACCATGTGAACAGGAATTCTGATAGTTCTTGCCTGATCAGCAATAGCACGAGTAATTGCTTGTCTAATCCACCAAGTTGCATAAGTTGAAAATTTGAAACCTCTTTCATGATCAAATTTTTCAGCAGCTCTGATTAAACCTAAATTACCTTCTTGAATTAAGTCTAAGAATAACATTCCACGACCTACATATTTTTTAGCAATACTTACAACTAAACGAAGGTTAGCTTGAACAAGTTTTCTTTTAGCGATAGCACCAGGAGTACCACCTTCTAAAATTTTTCTGGCTAATTCTATTTCTTCATTAGCAGACAATAATTTAATTCTTCCGATTTCACGAAGATATAGTCTAACAGGATCATCAATAGCAACACTTTTTGGAAGTTCTAACTCATTCATATCAGGTTCATCTGACGAATGCATCATGTAGATATCTTCCGATGAAATTTTATCGCCCATTTTTGACGTAACAATATCTTCAATGTTATCTGTTGAAATATCAACGTTCATATAATTAATTGCATCGTGTCCGGCATCCAAAACCGTATCCTCGCTAATATCTTGTAGTTCTAATGTGTCTTCTTCCATTACACTAACTACTGAGGAACCTTGTCTTTTCTTTGTCATCTAATTCTTCTCCGATTTTTGTCTTTTTTTCTTTAATTTATCTCTTAGTTGTATTTGGATTTTTAGGGCTTCAGGATCATCATCGTCAATCCTTTTATACAACTTTTTAATGTGTTCGATTTCTTTAACTTGTCTGCAATGATTAATTTTGTTAACAGTTTCTCTTATCACACTTTCAAAATCTTCTTCTGACAAGCCTCTATATGCTTCTGATGTTGAAACTAATTCTGGCAGAATTGCCTGAGCTTCAGGGTTATCAACAAATTCAGTATATAAATGTTCGATTAATTCTTTCACATTATTTACGGTACATATCGATTTGTCAATTGCAGATTTTACAATTATTAATATTTCGTCATCGAATTCGATACCGTCAATCATTTCGCTTATCTGAGTAAATGTAAAATGACTGTCAGGTACTAGAAAAATGCTCAATAAATTTTTTTGCGCTTTTTTTACTACAGAATCATTTTTTGTTACATTCTTAACAATTCTTTCTACTTTTGGTAAGTTTGCTCTCTCAAATGAGTTTATTTCTGATTTGATTGCAGAAGCATCTACAGATAAAGTTTGTGCAACCATTTCAATGTATTCGGCACGAATAATTTTATTTTTAATTTCTGCTAAAATAGGAATTAATGTTCCAATAAATTGTGCTTTTTCTTGCGGTGTTGAACATTTATCTTTATTTTTAAGAATATTATTTAGCTGAAAATCAATAAATAACGGAGCTTTTTCCATATACATTTTGTAGGCATCCGCACCAACAGAACGAACAAATTCATCAGGATCTTTACCTTCCGGAGGGGCGATAACTCTAATTTCGCAAGCATATTTGTCGTTAGTTGAAGATACATAACTTTCGTCAAATTCTTTAATGTTTCCAAGACCTGCAAAAACTTCTTTAATAACCGCAGCACCTCTGGCTGTTGCTTTTTGTCCCGCAGAATCCGTATCAAATGAAAGATAAATTTTTCTGGATTTGGTATATCTTGAAAGTAATTTTACATGGTCAGGAGTTAATGATGTTCCGCAAGATGCAACACAGTTTTCAATTCCATGAGCTTGTGAAGAAATTACATCAAAATAACCTTCCATCAAAATTACGGCATCATTTTCTTTGATAGAATCCTTTGCCGTATACAAACCATAAAGCAAACGGCTTTTATTATATATTAATGAATCTGATGAATTTAAATATTTCGGATTCTGATCTTTTTCAAGTGCACGGGCACCAAATGCTACAAATTCACCATTTTCGTTTTGAATCGGTATAATAACACGGTTTCTGAAACGATCAATATAACCGCCTTTTTCACTTTTCAAAATAAGTCCTGCTTTTTCCAAAATATCATTGGAAAAATCTTTTCTCAACTCGTCATACAGTGTTGTGAAGGATTTTGATGCAACTCCAATATGAAATTTTTTAATAATATCAGAACCGATTCCTCTTTTTGTCAAATAATTTAGTGCAGGTTCAGCATTTGCATCTTTATTTCTAATTAAAAGATCGTGATAAAATTCAGCTGCAAGAGTTGTAGCCTTTAACATTTGGTCTTTAACTTCTTTAGAAGATGTACCTGTAGATTTATGAGTTGCGGGTATTTCCAACCCAAATTTGTCAGCAAGTTCTACAATTAAATCTTTGAACTCAATATTACGTGTTTTCATTATGAATTTAAGGGCATCACCAGCCTCGCCGCAACTAAAACATTTATAAATTCCCAAATGTGGAGTAACACAAAATGAAGGATTTTTATCCTTGTGAAACGGACATAATCCCCAGTAATTATTTCCTCGTTTTTTCAGCACAACTTGTTCTGATACCACATCAACGATATCCAGACGTTCTTTAATCTGTTGTACTAATTCATCCCACGTGCCTGCCATAATATAATTGTAACATTAACAAATTCTAAATAGTAGCTTTTGGCAGAAAAAATCCTCTTCTTATATTACAAATTCAATATATTATTACTAAATTCCTCTCATTTTAAGGCTCTAATCAAAAGATTTAAAAAACTTATGATATAGTTCCTTATTGCTCAGTATGACAGAGTTTACAAATTTTGGTATAATCTTGTATATATGCCCTTCTTATTAATGTTATTATCTTGACTAAACAAAAAATATCTTTCTGTACTTGCATATTATGCAATGTATTGCATAATAAATCATTATAAAATGTTTGATAACCATTTAGGATTATTGATATGTTATCGGAAATTTCTGAAGTTAAAAAGAATATTGGTTATAGAATAAAACAAATTCGAAACAACAGAGGTATGACCCAAGAAACCCTATCAGAATTGATTGGAATAGATCCGTCAGCATTATGCCGAATCGAAAACGGACAAACATATCCCAAAATTAACACTATTCTTAGTATTGCTTCAAGTCTGGATGTAGAATTATATATTTTCTTTCTTGATGATAATAGTTTTTCAATAGAAACAATGTACGATGACATGTTAAAAAAGATTGAAATATTAAAAAAAGACAAAATCTTATTTAAAAGAGCGTATGATAATATAGTAGAATTATGCAAAAATCACAGATTAAATAGTTAGGTAAATGGATAAATATTAGCAAATTCATATTATCGCGGCCGCAGAGAAATCTGACGGCCTTTTTTTTAATAAAATTTTAATTTCTACAATATTTGTTAAGCAAAATTTTTACAATTTTTTTGTAAATTTTATTATTTTTGTTAAATAAATTAGTTGCAAACCATGATATATCATGGCTTTTCATGTCAATTACCCGTTTAGGCTACGTAAAAATACGGACTTTTTGACTATTTGAATAATCTTTATAATATAAATGTTTTTTTAATTTACACTATAGGAGAAATATAAATGGCAAAATTAAGAGATTTTTTTAACAAGATTGCAAACAACAACAGAATTTACACAGCAGAAGATATTGGAGAAATGTCCGGTAACGAATTTACACAAAACGAAAAAGCTATAGATTACCAAATGGAAAATCTTGGAATTCCGCGAAGAAATGATTTAAATGGAAATTCTGATGTTATATTTGTACATTCTTATACCAGAGCTGATGGTACAAAGGTTAAGGCACACTATCGTTCTAAAAACGGTGGAATGATGACCGGTGCTGCGGCTGATGTTTCCTTACCTAAGTCAGGCAATAATAAAACTGAAAGTTTAAAATCAGCAACAATGAAACGTGCGGATTTTTCTACTTTAGAAAAACAGAACATCTTTGCAGCATATAATGCTAGTAAAAATGTAAATAAACCTGATGCCAGAGAATTAATGAATATTGCAATATCAAAATTTAAAAATTTACCCGAACATCCTGAATTTCATGTCTTTCAACCTGATGCTGTCGAGTATGTAAATGATCAATTAAATATTAAAAATTCAAAAGGTTTAGCAATTCCAAAAAATTGGCATGGAGTAATTTATGATAAAAATAGTGGTTTTGGAAACCGATTATCAAATTCCACAGAATTACAAAATCAAGTTATGCAAAATTATGATAGAAAAACAGGAACTTTTACTAGAAATCAAATTTTGATAAATTTTGAACAAGATAAAAACCTAAATTATTCGATTGGACATGGGACAATTTTAAATCCTACAATGAAAAATGGAGAATTTAAAGGTATTTTATTTGATAAATATGATTTTAATTGGGTTAATAAAGAGCAACTACCAAATAATGAAACACGTAAAATAAATAATGGAGCATATACCCTTCAAAAATCAAAACAAATCATGAATTTTTATGTTATAGTACCCATAAGATTTAAATTTGAAAAGTAATTGATGTTTAATATATTAAAAAATATAATTTGTTTGTTGCTTATACATATTGCAGCCAATACAGGTTCCTATGTGTTTTCTTTAGGTGTAATGCTATTAATCTTTGTGCCTTTTTTGGATGAAATTACCACGTCTTTTTCAGATTTCTCTATCATATTACTAATATTATTTATATTTGGTCGATTATTAGTGTTGCCAATTGCATACAAAAGTTTAGAAAATTCACAAAACTTTGAGTTAGTTTCAAAATTTATACAAAAATTAAAACAATCTTTTCATTTAAAAATGATTGTACTAATTGCTGCATATTTTTCTTTTTGGAGTTTAGGATTTCCATACTTTGAGGACGGATTTTATGTTCAATTTTATCAAGGATTACTACTTGGCTTATTAGGAAGTTATATAGTATTATTTGTATATTGGTTTATAGAGGATAAAGCCCGAAATACACAATGAATATAGAACTAGAAATGGCACATTTTACAACAATATCAATTACTTATATAGTAAATATACTCCATATAAAACAAAAATTAAAGAAAAAGTAAAATCACAATTTGGAGATGTAAATGTTCCCGGAGTTGTTTTACATGAAAATAGTAATGTATCTAATGCAATATCAAGTTCACCAGAAATGGAAAATTTCATAAAAAATAATTTTTCTGATTTAAAATCAGGAAAAGAAATTTCTGGTTCTATGAGATTTGGTGGATTTACAAATTTACATAATGCTTTTGGTAGTGTTGACGTGTTATCTGCAAAAGTTCAAGGTGATTATGTTAATGTTACAGTACTTGATACATATGATTTTAATAAAAATGATCCAAATCTTTTTGTTAAAATGGGACGCAGAGCTCAAGAAACAGGAAAGTTAAATCCATACTTTACAATAGTAAAATGTAGGTATAAACTTAAATAAACTGGAGGTTTTTGTATATGAAAAAATACGATTTAAATTCATGTTTACACATTTTGAATATACTACTTTTTATATATTCATTTGGAATGTATTTTGTTTTTTTTATAATTGCTTATTTCTCACCAAATGATATTATTCCAAAATGTTTTGTTTTGCTATGTATATTTGTAAAAATCTTTCTATTATATTTATTGTTTAATACTTTTGAAAAATTTTATCCATATTCAACAGTGACCAATATCGCGAAAGAATTAAAAGCTCACAAACACAGCAGAAAATCAGCATTATTATTAGCTTTAACTTATGATGCGGTTATAATGTTATGTTGCGTATTATGTTTTTCAATAAAAGAATATCGTTTTGAATGGGCTTATATCCCAGTATATGAAATACTTACATTAGGCGGGGTATGCATGTTCTATATTTTATTGTTTTGGATATGGAAAATACAAGATAAACTAAAGAAAATCTGATTATCTACAATAAATTATATCTTCTTAAATTAGCAGAAGCCCGCGTGGTACGGGAAATTTGGCACTAAAAAAGAGACTGTTGTAAGCCTCTGTATTTTAATGGTGGAGACGGTGGGAGTCGAACCCACGTCCAAAATGGATCAAAATAAATCTCTACGAGTGTAGTTACTTATTTTCTCGATTAACTAGGGAAAGCACAAAACCCATACTGTTAATCCTAGGTTTTATTTAAAGGAAACTCTAAACCTTTGGCGGTTATCTTGATGCAGTTACCGTCAATCACTGCACTGCGTCTTGCATAATTGACCCATAAATCCGGCAAGATGGGAGTTATGAGTAGCCAAACAGTGGACTAAGCAGCCATTCTAGCAGCTGGTCTGAAGTCTACTGCGATTACATTTGAATCTTTAGCATTTAATTTGTTTTGCTCGTTGATAAGCGGGAACAGCTCCCGCACTCGCAACCTATTTTCACCAAACATCCTGTCTAATCCAAAACGTCCCCACGAAATGATTATAGGGGACTTCGCTCCTGTTGAGTTTGCTATACAAACTCTTAC
The DNA here is from genome assembly GCA_902475545.1 of uncultured bacterium. GTDB lineage: Bacteria > Cyanobacteriota > Vampirovibrionia > Gastranaerophilales > Gastranaerophilaceae > Zag111. The sequence continues at coordinate 333 of CABRZP010000009.1, read as the reverse complement.
GTCGCTCATATTATGCTGCCCTGCTTGCCTTTGCCATAGCAAAGTCAACACCGGCAGCACCGGCTTACGCTTTCAAAACGTCCCCACGAATGTTTTTTAGTGTTGTTAATGTACTGTATCACTTATTATAATATTATTTTAATCATTTTTCAAGTGTTGTAATTATCAGAAAAACCTGTAATAATGTTAACATTTTGTAACAAAAGCATTTAATAATTAAAGCATAAGATAAATTCTGCCGATAAAGATACTAATGGAACTAGATGAAAGGATTTTGTACCACAATGGGAATGAGTGCATCACAAGCAAGATTTCTAAGCCTGACAGCTCGCA
>CABRZP010000008.1 GCA_902475545.1 uncultured bacterium | reverse complement strand
GTTCGGAAACGTAGTTTCTGATAACTCGAATTATTTGGTCAGCGTTTTTCTCTTTCTTTGCTTGCGTTTCTTTCTCTTTTACTCGCAATAAAGCGTATAGCGAGCAGAGGGCGAACGCTCAAGGCGTTGAGCCTTGACGGTAGTCCCGTTTAATGCGAGCTAACAAGCGGAGAAAGAAATGAAGAAACAGAATTTATTTTAAAAAAATTTTTCTTTGTCCACTTTTTCTTTTTTATTGCGACGAAAAAAGAAAAAGTAGACGGAAAAAGAAAAACTCGCTTGATTAAATGGCTCGAGTCATCAGGGGATTCCCCTGAAACCCCTTTCTCCTCACCGGAGTGGGTATTATGCTACTAATATTGGTATAAATTCGTTTTGTTACCTGCATTTACAACTGTCACCCTGAATTTAGTTCAGGGTCTCGTTATTTTGAGATTCCGAAACAAGTTCGGAATGACAAAAATTTGCAATGTTTATAATGACCTTATTATATCGATTTGATATTTACCCCTAACATAGTTTATGTAAACAATAACTATTCAATAATTATCTCTTTTTCGTTTCTATATGTTACATAACCCAAATTTGCTTTCGGAGGCTTTCGTAGATATTTACGCTTTGTATAAATAACCCCAATTTTGGAAGAATTACTTGCACTGGAATATTGTTTTGCTAACTCTGCACATTTTAAAATCAATTCATCTGTAACATTTTGCGTCTTCAATAGAACATGCGACCCTGCACAGTCTTTTGTATGAAACCATAAATCATCTTCAGATGCTAACTTTGATATTATATAATCGTTTTGCTTATTATTCTTTCCAATATAAATTCTGGTCTCGCCACCTAAATCCAACTTTATCGGTTCAATAGAAAGCTTGTTAGATTTTCCTCCGGCTTTTTCAGGAATAACCTCATCTGTAAGTTCATACAATTCAGAAATCCCTTCCGCCGAATCTATTGAATATAAAATCTGCTCAAGATTTGCCTTCTTTATATTTGCTTCATCTATTAACTCGGATAACTTGGTATTTGAAGTTTTTGCCTTATTATACAATTTATAAAATCTATTGGCATTCTCTTTTAGAGTTTTTGTAGAATCTAATTCTATTCTAATTTGCTTATCATTCTCATAATCATAAACAGAGATTTCAGATGAATAATCTTTTAAATTATATAAATTCGCCATAATCAAATCCCCTCGCAAACGGTATTTATCAGAATCTGAATTTTGCATAACCTGATATGTCATCTGCTTCAATGATTTATTAACCTTTTTAAGCTGCTGAGAAATTATTGAACAATAATTATTTTTTAAAACTTTGAACTTATTTTCAGAAATATAAGCAGTATAATAATTATCAATCATATCGTTAACATTTATTATTTCAGAAAACTCGTCAAGTAAAGACTTCCAAACACAGGAAGAATTATTATTTTTGGGAGGATAAATGTAAAGAATTCCACCATACATCTCCCTTTCTCGGCTTTTTTCGGCACCAACATTATGAGCACAACCAAGAATTATACCGGTATCTTCGTTATAAAGTATCACATTTGAATGTTTTCCCATAAGTTCAAAAGCCAAACATAGAAACACTTTATCTCCTAACTCATTATAAGTTTCTATAAAAAACTCTAAAATACGTTCATTTTCCGGTTGATTTATTTTGGTAATACGGGAATTTCCTAAATACTTACGCAACAGCATACAAAACATAGGCGGTTTTTGCGGGATTTCAATAAACCTTTTTTCTGCATTTTCTTTTGACATAAAACAAAGGTGATAAAATTGAGGATTAATATTTACATAGAACTGCCTTGTTTCGGCATTATTCCGTAAAGTAAAAATAAACTCTCTCCTTGTTGGCTGCTGAATTTTATTTATTCTGGCACCTGTAATAAAAGAGTTTTGTTCATCTACAAAAGCTTTCAGAGTTAAACTATCAAAAGTAATCATAAAAAAATTTTACTAAAAATCAATATCTTTGTCCAATATAAGTTTTCATGCTAAAATACAAAGAAAAAGAGAGGATATTATACAATGACAAACCCAACAGAAAAAAAATTTGTAACAGTATTAATTACAACCCAAGACCATATTATAAGAGGAAAATTAGAATTACCGATTCCTTCTGCTGTTGATAATCCTACAAATGAAAATTTATTATTTTATGTTCTTAACAGCGGAAATCTATTCTTACCAATTCAAAATTGTTTAATTATGCATAAACATAATGTTGAATTTAAACCGGAAGAGGTTAAATATTATAATATCAACCTTAACATTGTACATTCCTGCCAAATTGTAGAGGATGATAAATAAATATTTTTAACAAGAAAAGATTACAATTGTTTAATATTGTAGTCTTTTTTTTGTGTTTTTGATAAAATTATAAATGCAATATAAATAGACATAAAAAGGGACATTAAGATATGATTAAAACAAATTTCAAAGACCACAATTGTGGACAACTTAATTTGACAAATATCGATGAACAAATTACATTATCCGGATGGGTATCAACAATACGTGACCTTGGCGGCATTTTGTTCGTTGAATTAAGAGACAGAAGCGGATTTTTTCAAATTGTAGCAAACCCGCAAATCAACCCACAAGTTCACAAAACATTAGAAAAAGTAAGATCAGAATATGTTATTAAAGTTGTTGGTAAAGTTTCAAAAAGACCTGAAGAAACATATAATGAAAAATACCCTACAGGTCAAGTTGAAATGTACCCTGACTCAATTGAAATTCTATCAGAATCAAAAGTTTTACCGTTTGTTTTAGACGATGAAAATGTATCTGAAGACATCAGATTAAAATACAGATACCTTGATTTAAGACGTGAACAAATGTTATCAAAACTTGTTATGCGTCATAACATAGTTAAGGCTATCAGAAATTACATGAATAATCTTGATTTCTTGGAAGTTGAAACACCTATTTTATGTAAAACAACTCCGGAAGGAGCAAGAGATTACCTTGTGCCTTCACGTGTTCAAGAAGGTAAATTCTATGCACTTCCTCAATCTCCGCAAATTTTCAAACAATTACTTATGGTTGGCGGCATAGAAAAATATTACCAAATCGCGAAATGTTTCCGCGATGAAGACTTACGTGCAGACAGACAACCTGAATTCACTCAAGTTGATATTGAAATGTCATTTGTTGAACAACAAGACGTAATTAAAGTTGTTGAAGGCTTGATTGTTGATGCATTTAAAGCTGCCGGAGTGGATGTAAAACCTCCATTCATTCAAATGCCTTGGCAAGAAGCTATGGACAGATACGGTTCAGATAAACCTGATACAAGATTTGGATTAGAATTATTTGATATCGGTGATATCATTCTTCAATCAGAATTCCAAATTGTTAAAAACACTCTTGAAAACGGTGGTATTGTTCGTGGTATCAGAATTCCTGGCGGAGCTAAATATTCAAGAAAAGAAATTGACGATATTACAAAACTAGCTGTATCATTTGGAGCAAAAGCTCTTGCTAATATCATTTATAACGAAGACGGAACAGCAAAATCTCCTGTATTGAAATTTGTCACTGAAGAACAAGCAAAAGCTATTCAAGACAGAGCAGGTGCTCAACCTGGAGATATTATCTTCTTCGTTGCAGATAAACCAAAATTAGTTTACGACATTATGGGCAGATTAAGATTACACTTTGGTAAATCTCTAAACTTAATTGATGAATCAAAACACGCTCTTCTTTGGGTAGTTGACTTCCCAATGTTTGAATGGTCTGATGAAGAAGGCAGATTTAAAGCAATGCACCACCCATTCACATCTCCTTGCATTGAAGATTTAGATAAACTTAAATCAGGAGACTTAGGTAATGTTAAATCTATCGCTTATGATATCGTATATAACGGAACAGAATTAGGCGGTGGTTCAGTAAGAATTCACTCATCTGAAGTTCAATCTGCTATATTTAAAGCATTAGGATTAACAGAAGAAGAAGCTCAAGAAAAATTCGGGTTTATGGTTAATGCATTGCAATACGGAACTCCTCCTCATGCAGGTCTTGCTATCGGTTTAGACAGACTTGTTGCTCTTCTTGCAAGAACTGATTCAATCCGTGATGTTATAGCATTCCCTAAAAATGCAGGTGCTAAAGATTTAATGAGTGACGCTCCGGGAATTGCTTCATTGCAGCAATTACGTGAACTTCACATTAAAAGCACAGCAAACTTAGGTAAATAAAATATACAAATACAATAAAAAAGCTCGCTTATTAAAGCGGGCTTTTTTATAAATTTTCTTTAATAAATCTATGTGCATCAATAACATCATCGAAATCAATTGGAGGTGGACCTTCAACTATTTCCAGAGGGGAATGATTTTCTGCTTTTCGGTTAAAATTAAAAACAATTTCTCCAAAATCTTTACCACATTTTGCACATGATAAACTACAGAGCAAAATATCGCAATCCCTTTCCAAAATTTTTATAGAATTTTTTGAAAATTCGTTCTTACAACGAGAACAACAAAGTCCCGAAAATAGTGTTTTTATATCCTTTTGTGTAAAATTTTTCATATCAATATTTTATATTAATTTTTGTAAAGTTTTCAACTAAATGTACTATTAATTGTTATTTTACTTCAAAAAATGGGATTAATATACATGTAACCAAAGGAGGTTATCATGGCAATTAATTTAATTCTATTCGGTTTCATTGTGTACACAGCACTAATCGTTGTACCAAGCATCTGGGAAGAACTAACAACAGAAAGCTAGGGGTAAATATCATTTGCTGGCTAAAGAAAGCCCGATAGATATTTAGGCATCTATTGCTCGTAAAAGATTTTTAATTACCGTTTTTGACATTTAGAAGAGTTTAAGTATTTTTTAGTGTAGGTTATACGTTTATTAAATAAGCGTTTAATTTGTTGTGCAAAAAAATGTAAAAATTTTTATAAATACTTTCTAAATCCAGTTCAGAATATCAAATTTGCAATATAATAGTTATATGGATTATTTGAAGAATAAATTTGATATAATAGTAGTTGGAGCAGGACACGCAGGTTGCGAAGCTGCTTTAGCCTGTGCAAAACTTGGAACAAAAGTATTACTATGCACATTAAATGTTGATAACATTGCCCTACAACCTTGTAATCCAGCAGTAGGCGGACCGGCTAAGTCTACATTAGTTCGTGAAATTGATGCACTTGGCGGAGTTATGGGTGAGGTAACCGATGCAACATATCTGCAATTAAAAGTGCTTAATTCTTCAAAAGGACCTGCTGTACGAGCATTAAGAGCTCAATCAGACAAAGCCGAATACACAAGATACATGCGAAATCTGATTGAAAGTAACGAAAACATCTATCTCAAACAATGCTGTATTACAGAATTAAAAGTTGAAAATGACAGAATTATTGGTGCAATAGACGAATTTGGAATAGAATATACTGCTCAAGCAGTAGTTTTAACAACAGGAACATCTTTAGAGGGCAGAATATTTGTAGGACTTCAAGCCTACAGTGCAGGAAGATTAGGAGAACAAGCCGCAATCGGACTTTCTGACTCTTTACACAAGCTCGGTATTGAAACAAAAAAACTCAAAACAGGAACACCTGCCAGAGTTGATAAAAGAACAATTGATTACTCAAAAATGACAATTCAACCGGGAGATGAGGAATTAAGTTTCTTCTCTTTCAAACCTGATCGTCCTATAAGAAAAACATATCCTTGCTATTTAACAAGGACAAACGAGGAAACACATAGGATTATCAAAGAGAACCTAGACAAATCTCCTATGTATCAGGGGTTAATTCATGGAGTTGGACCAAGATATTGTCCGTCAATTGAAGATAAAATTGTAAGATTTGCATCTAATCCTTCCCATCACATATTTATTGAACCGGAAGGACTTGGAACTTATGAAACATATATTCAAGGCTTTTCAACCAGCTTACCTGCAAATGTACAGGAGTTAATGATAAGAAGCTTACCGGGTTTAGAAAAAGCACACATTATTAAACCTGCGTATGCTGTAGAATACGATTATGTTCCGGCAGTTCAAACAACACATTCATTGATGGCTAAAAAGGTTAAAGGATTATTCTTTGGCGGACAAATAAACGGAACAAGCGGCTACGAAGAAGCTGCCGCTCAAGGTTTAATCGCAGGTATCAATGCCTTTAACTACGTAAATGGAAGCGAAATGCTTGAGTTATCAAGAAGTTCATCTTATACAGGAACTCTTATTGATGATTTAGTTACTAAAGACATTCAAGATCCTTACAGAATGTTAACTTCTCGTTCTGAATACAGACTTCTGTTAAGACAAGATAATGCAGACGAAAGATTAACAGCAATTGGTCATAAAATTGGACTGATTGACGACACTCAATTCGAAAGATTTAACAAAAAACAACAACTTATACAAGATGAAAAATTGCGTTTAGACGGATTAAAAATTCCACCATCAGAAGACGTTAATAAAGTTTTAGCAAAATACGAAGAACACATAGATAGAGGTATAAGAGCCTCTGAATTGCTTAAACGTCCGAATATCAATTATAAAATACTTCAAGAACTTGATGCAACAACTAAAGCTCTAAATATACCTAAAGATGTTTATGAACAAGTGGAAGTAATTGTAAAATACGACGGCTACATCAAGCGACAAGAAGAACAGGTTGAACAAGCCGGAAAACTTGAGAAATTTAAAATTCCTGAAAATATTGATTATTCAAGTATCGACCATATTTCAACAGAAACAAAAGAAAAATTATCAAAAATAAAACCTAAAACGCTTGCTCAAGCTGCACGAATTGGCGGAGTTAAGCCTGCAGATATTTCAATTTTAATGGTTATGCTTGATAAAAATAAAATTGCTAAGAAGTAATTTCTACAAATTTTTCAATATATTTTCCAGTTCGCAATGGAGATTTATATAAGGTTAAACCTGAAAAGCGAATAACTTTATTATCTCTACATACCAGGCTTAACGAACAATTTTCTGAATTTTTAGCAATAATACTTCCAGGTAAAGCTTGCGATTCATCATGCAAAATTATAAATTTATACGGATTAACAATAAAAAACTTTTCCTTATAAGATATATAACAAGGTAAAAACGGGTGCAAAGCTCGAATTGTTCTGGAAATATTATCAGAGGTTTGCATTGTAAAATCTAACATTCGTTCATCACCGGAAATATTAGGAAAATAAGTTGCATATTTTTCGGATTGAGTAATCGGCATTAACATTTTATTGTTTAAATCTGAAATAAATTCAGTAACAAGATTTCTAGCAATACGGACAGTCCTTTCTCTCAATTCTTTAGAAGTATCTGCTTCTAAAATTTCAACTTTTTCCTGTTTTAAAATAGGTCCTTCATCATATCCTTCATTCACTAGATGTATCGTAACACCTGAATATTTCTCACCATGTAAAATTGTTTGCATATATGGATTTGGACCACGATATTTAGGTAACAACGATGGATGAACATTAACTGTTGCTATTGTTGGAATATTGAAAGTTTCTTTTGATAATTTTTCCTTCCATGTACCAACTATAATTAAATCTACATTCCAAGAAACCATCAGCTTCCTAAATTCTTCAGAATTTGCAGATTTTAGACGAATTTGATTAATTTTTAATTCGTTCAATAATGTAACTTCCGGAGCAGGTTTAAAAAAATCTTCAAATAATAGTCTAATTCTGGATTTTGAAGTTTGCTCATAACGAAACACTCCAACCAAATCGGCACCGGAATCTAAAACTCCAAGCACAATATTAGCCAGCATTAACCCTTTACCTAAAACAACAACTCTCATAAAATTATTATAAACTAAAAAGACTGCCTAATTCGAAATATGGCAGCCTTTTTAAATTTTTATTAAGATTACAATTATTCTTCAACAGCGGCGAATGCTTCTCTAGCTACACCCTGTGCTGTTTTTAATGTTTCGTAATTTTTAGCATATTCAGTAGCTTTAGCACGTTCATGAGATGAGGTATGCATAATACTTGTTAACACTAACATCAATGGTCCCCAATTCAATACACCTTTTCCAAAGCTTTTGATTGCAGCCGGAACCTTAGCAGTCATCTTTGAAAGTTTATTTATAAGTTTACTATCAGCTAATTTTGTTGCCAATTTACCTTCTTGTTTCATTAAATCTTTGCCTAATTGTGTAGTTTTCATAGCTTTCAACAATTTAGGGAAACCTTTACTTACTCCAAATACTGCGGCTAAACCAACACCAATTGCTGTAAATGTAGAAAGAACAGGATGTTTCTCTGAAAATTCTTTCGCAGTTGTACTTTTCTTATCTAAATAATGTTTTGCTCCAAAGATAGCATCAGCAGCTAAGAACATTGAAGTCCAAAGAGCGGTTGTTTTAGCAAAATTCTTTAATCTGGCAGTTCTTAAAAGACCTGTTAATTTTTTTGCTGCACCTTTTGATTTCTTCAAAGCAGGAGCAACTGTATTAACAGCAGCACCAAGACCTGCAACTACAGGAATTGAATAAAATATAGCATTATTAATCCTTTTATGTTTCTTATCATTTACATCGTATGAGGCTTTTGCATACGCTAAATTTTTTAAATCCTTATCACTTAAATTTACAAATGTTTCCATGTCAATTCCATTTGATTTAAATGAAGGTTTTGTACCATAATTTGCTGAAGAAACCGAATTAACTTGCATATATACACCTTTACCTTTCACACTCTGATTATACACATATAAAACCGGAAAGTAAAATTTTTTGTTAATTTAATAATATAAATATACAAATATTTACAATATAAAATGTTTTTTATAATATCAAAGAATGAAGAAATTTTATATTCACACAATGGGCTGTAAAGCTAACCAATTTGAAAGCTCAATAATAGAAGAAAATCTAAAAAATCACAATTTTGAAAAAGTAAAAAATATAGCTGAAGCAAATTTATACATTTTAAATTCATGCAGCGTTACCCACAAAAGCGACAATGAAGCAATGTATCATCTTCGTGCTGCAAAACATAAAAACGCCAATATAATAACAGTTTTAACCGGTTGTATAGCTCAAATTCAGAAAGAAGAGTTATTAAAAAATGATTTTATAGATTACGTAATAGGTAATGATGAAAAGTTACATATTTATGACTATATAAATTCTGAAAATCCTTTACATGCAAATGACATCATGGTTCAAGCTAAATTCAATAAAGTTGAACTTATTGATACTACTAAAACTCGAGCAAGTCTTAAAATTCAGGATGGATGTGACAACAGATGCACATATTGTATTATTTGGAAAGCCAGAGGCAAAAGCAGAAGTGCCGACAGTGAATTTATTATCAACCAAATAAATAATTTTTCTAAAAATGGATTTAAAGAAGTTATGTTAACTGGAATTCATATCGGACAGTGGGGCAAAGACTTAGGCTTAACTCTTTTAGATTTATTAAAGGAAATCGAAGAAAAAACAACAATTGAACGTTATAGACTGGGATCACTTAATCCAACCGAAATAACAACAGAAATGCTTGAATTTCTAAAAACATCACAGAAATTCTGTCCACATTTTCATTTATCATTACAATCCGCTAATGATAAGACTCTTCGCTCTATGAATCGTTTTTATAAGACAGAAGATTATCTTAAACAAATTGAACAAATTAATAAAACCTTTGATTATCCATTCTTAGGTAGTGATATCATTGCAGGTTTTGCAGGCGAAACCGAAGAGGATTTTGAAATAACCCGTAAAAATTTAGAAAAATCAGGATTGACACAAATTCACACCTTCCCGTATTCTAAACGAAGCGGGACTATTGGCGAATCTTTACCGGATCAAGTCTCTGATGAAGAAAAAAACAGACGTGCTGACATTATTAAAGCAATATCAAAAACAAAATTTGAAGAATTTATAAATAAAAATATTGGTAAAACACTGGAAATACTTATTGAAAAACACCGAGACAAACATAACGGCAATTTAAAAGGGATGACCAGAAATTATTTAACAGTCCAAATTAAATCAGAAAGAGAAGACTTATTTAACACAATCCAAACTGTAAAAATTACAGAATTCAAAAATAATATTATTTATGGAGAATTATTAAACTAAATAAATTCTTTTAAAAACTCTTGTACATCAAGTTTTAAAACTGAAGAAATTTTTATAAAATTATATAAGGATAAAGACATTTCCCCTCGTTCTACAAAACCGATATAAGAAAGGCTGCAATCAACCATTTCTGCCAGTTTTTCCTGTGATATTTTTTGTCTCATTCGCTCTATTTTTATTTTAAACCCAATTTCTTTTTTAAAATTCTCTTTATCCATTTTTTTATCATATTATATTGACCTTTCTCTATCTATATATTATTATAGTTTTATATTTATTATAATAGTGATATATTTATAAAAAAAGGGTATATTAAAAGGGAGTAATGGAATGACTAGAAAAATTGCGTTTACACTTGCAGAGGTACTAATTACATTAGGTATAATCGGAGTTGTTGCGGCAACAACCATACCCACCTTAATAGCTAACACGCAAGGTGCCCAAAACCGTAGTCACTTTAAAAAGACACTCTCAAGCCTAAATCAGGCTGTAAAAATGAACGAAGCAATGTATGGATTTAACTTTAGCACAGCAGATAAAGCCTGTAATAGAAATGATAATCCTCAAAACATTCTATCTGTTTGTGCTATTTTTAACGGAAGCTTATCAGGGTTAACAATATTTGACTATACTCAGCTAAGAACAAAAACTAATCGATTATACTATCAAGAACTATATAATAAAGGAACTACACCAGATACAGAAATAAAAGAACGTGGAGTAAATTTATATTACTATCAACTGGCAGATGGTTCAATGTTTGCATTCCACTCCCCAACAACAAACTGCTCTCTTGGAGACAAAAATATTAATGAACTGATGCAGGATACTAATTTTCATAAATACTGTTTAGGATGGATAGATGTTAATGGTATAAATTTACCAAATAGAGAAGTAAGATGTTCTGATGGTAAATCGCACACAAGAGATATTACAGCAGAATGTACAGTTCCTGCAAAATTAATTACAGATGTGTTTCCTGTAGTATTTTATGATGGTACAGTTGTTCCAGGTTCAGCAGCTGCAAGACAGGTATTGCAAACCTCAAAATAAAACCATTAAAAAAAGAGGACTACATAAGCAATCCTCTTTTAAAATTTGTTGTTAATTAGTCTTTCAAAAATGATTCATAATTTCTGGCCAACAGGTGAGTTCGAACTTGATTTATTAAGTCAAGAGCTACACCGACCATAATGATTAACGATGTTGCACCGATACCCTGAAGAGTTTCGATATGAGTTGCATAACTTGCAAATGACGGAACAAGTGCAATTATGCCTAACCCCATAGCTCCGATAAATGTAGTTTTTGACAAAATTTTATCAATAGCTTCGGCTGTCGGTTTTCCCGGTTTGATACCCGGAATTGATGAACCATACTTTTTAAGATTATCTGCAATATCTTTTGGCTGCATATTTGGCATAATTGAAGCATAAAAGAATGTTAATGCAATAATTAAACCAACATATAAAAGATAATATGTAATTCCATCCGGACTTAAATAATGATTTAAGCTTAAGACAAAATTCTTTACTGCAGCAGATTTGAAATTTGCCTGTCCAACTAATGCTAATATAGTTGAAGGGAATAACAAAATTGCAATAGCAAAGATAATTGGCATAACACCACCCGGATTTAGTTTAAATGGAATAAATGAATTCATACCACCATAAACTTTATTACCAATTTGTCTTTTTGGATTTACAATAATAACTTTTCTCACAGCTTCCTGCATGATTACAATAAGAACCATCGCAAGGAAAAATATTGAGAGTAACACAAGTAATCCAACTTGCATTTGAGAACTTGCCTTAACCAGCTGAGCCGTCCTTGAAGCATAAATAGGAATACCTGATAAAATACCACAGAAGATAACCAGCGAACCGCCATTACCTATTCCGTTTTCAGTAATCAATTCAGAAATCCACATTACAAGAACTGCACCGGCAGTCAACACACATACTGAACTTGCATAAAATGCTATAGGATTAACCTGCGGCATTATTGCACCCGGAAGATGATGCAAGTACAGCATAAATATAAATGATTGGAAAATTGCCAATACAACAGTAAATATTCTTGTGTATTGTGATAATTTTCTTCTTCCTGCTTCACCCTCTTCTTTCTGTAGTTTTTCCAATGCTGGAATAACAACAGATACAAGCTGGATAATAATTGATGATGTGATAAACGGTCCGATACCCAAGGCAAGTATTGAAACTTTACCTAAAGCACCACCTGAGAATAAATCAAGGAAACCGATTATATTGTTACCCTGAGCAATATTAGAAAAGACTTGATTATTAATACCATACAAAGGCATTTGAACACCAAATCTCCAAACTGCAATCATCAGGAATGTGAAAATAATCTTCTGTTTTAATCCGGAAGCATTCCACATTGACATCAAATCATCAGTTGTAGGCATTTTAACTCCTTGTGCCATTATACTAACTCAACCTTTCCGCCTGCTGCTTCAATTTTTTCTTTTGCTGATGGTGTTACATAAGCTGCTTTAACAGTAACTGCTGATTTAATTTCACCGTTACCTAAAACTCTTAAACCAACGCAAGTTGGGTGAATTGTTAAAACTTCTTTTAATGATTCTAAAGAAATTTCTTTCAATCCTAAATCATCAAGTCTACCAACATTGATTTGAGCATAATTAAGTTTATTATAAACTTGGAAACCTTTCAATTTTGGTAATCTTCTGTAAGCAGGCATTTGTCCGCCTTCAAAACCTCTTTTAGAAGAGTTTCCAGATCTTTGACCTTCACCATTATGACCACGGCAAGAAGTTTTACCATGACCTGAAGAACGGCCTCTGCCAACTCTTTTTGATTTAGATGTAGAACCTTCAGCAGGTCTTAAATCTTCTAATGTTATATTTGACATTTTATTTCCTCTTTCTTTGTACTGTAATATATTATTCTATACAATGGCAACTACTTAACAATCTCCACAAGGTGAGATACTTTGTTAACCATGCCCATAATTGTTGCACTGTCCATGTGTTCAACAACTTGATCTTTTTTTGTTAAACCTAAACCTCTAACAACTCTGCGTTGAGATTCAGATGCTCCGATTAAACTTCTAACAAGTTTAATTTTAATTGAATTTGCTTTTTTATCTGCCATTTTTTTATTTCCTTATATTATTAAATGTTCTGTACTAGTTTAAAAATTCAGCCATTGATAAACCACGTTTTTTAGCGATATCATTAAATGGTGTCAAAGCTTTCAATGCAGCAATTGTAGCATTAGCAGCATTAAGAGGTGATTTTGAACCTAAAGATTTTGAAAGAATATTTTCAATACCTGCAAGTTCTAATACTGAACGAACGGCACCACCGGCAATAATACCTGTACCTTGTGCAGCTGGTCTTAACATAACAGCACCTGCACCTGATTTTCCTGTAATTGGGTGAGGAATAGTTGTTTTGAAAATAGGTACTGTAATAAGATTTTTTCTACCATCAGCAATAGCTTTTTGAATAGCGATAATAACTTCAGATGCTTTTGCACAACCAACACCAACTTGACCTTTTTGGTTTCCTACGATAACAATTGCACGGAAGCTTAATTTCTTACCACCTTTAACTACTTTTGTTACACGGCTGATTTGAACAACTCTTTCTGTCCATTCAGATTGTGGTTTTTCTTCAGTAGTTTCAATTTTTTGTTTTCTGCTGCGAGATCTTCTTCTAGAAGGTTTTTCTTCTTCTGTTGCTTCAACAACAGCTGCTTCTTCAGTTACAGTTTCTTCAGCTTTTACTTCTTCAACTGCAGCTTCAGTAACATTTAATTCTTCATTGTTTTCCATTGATTTTACCTTTCTTGTAATTTAATTACTATTTAAATTGGTCTCTAATATTTTTTGAATACGCCAAAATACAAGCTACTTATAGCTACTTTGAAATCGTATTCGACTTTTAACTTCTGACAGGTTAAATTTTAACATAAAAAAAAGATTAATGTCAACTATAATCTTATACATTTATTACCTATCCGCAATTTACCCCTAAGATTTTTCAGTTAGTAAATAATCAAGAGTCTTGTTGTAAAATCTTGCAAACTTATAAGCATTTATTAAAGAAACCTGATTATGTTTACCACTTTCAACATTTGAGATATAAACCGAACTAAAATCAAGCTTTTCCGCAACTTGCTCTTGAGTTAAACCAAGTCTCACACGCTCTAACTTCAAATTCAGTCCGAAAATTTTTAAAATATTATCTTCACCCATTGTTATATTCTATTATCTTGACTTTTAATATCCCATCATCTACAATTTAATTAATTTAAACTATCATTTAAATATATAAAAGGAGAGTTTATGAAAAAAGGTTTTACATTAGCAGAAGTTCTAATTACTCTTGGAATTATCGGAGTTGTTTCAGCTATTACTATTCCAACCTTAATTACTAAAATACAGAAAAAACAACTTGAATCTCAAATAAAAGTAGCTTATGCTGAAATTCAACAAGCAATGAAAGGGGCAGAAGCCGATGGTATGATACTAGACGGAGTATTAGCCACTGATGAATCAACAGAAGTTACAAAACAATGGTTTAATACATACCTTGCTCCTAATTTAAAAACAGAAACATTATGCATTAATCAAGCCGGATGCTGGCATAAAAAGGGGACTATCAAAGATTTGCAGGGAAAAGCCAGCCCTTGGGATAACAATGCAGGTTTAGGGACTCATATTATTACATTCAAAACCGCAAAAGGCACCTATTATAACATTGATGGAATGTCAAAATACAGACTCAATACACTCTTTGGTATAAATGCCGATTCAATAGGGCTGGTAATATATTTTGATGCAAACGGGGATAAAAGACCAAATAAAATAGGTATTGATATTCATACTCTCGTAATGACGGATAAAGGGCTAAAACCGGCAGGAAGTGACCGATCAAGTCTTGAAGTAACAAAAAATTGCGAACAAGGGGACGGATACTGGTGTTTACAGAAATTTATCACTGAAAGTTGGACAATACCAGACAAAGTATGGAAAAGATAAGTTATTATTTGCCGTAAAAATTCTCTTTGTGGTAAAATAAACTCAAAAGAGGGGATATATTATGGGACAAACTTTAGTAGAAAAGATTATATCAAACCATGCAGGCAAAAATGTAAAAGCCGGGGAATTGGTTATTGCAAAAGTTGATGTATGTGCTGTTCAAGATGGAACAGGACCGTTAACAGTTCAAGAATTTAAAAAACTAGGAAAAGATAAACTTAATAATCCTGAAAGAACTATTCTATTTATTGACCATGCTTCACCAAGTCCTAAAAAAGAGCTATCTAATATGCATACAACATTAAGAGACTTTGCAAAAGAATATGGTGCGGTATTATCAGAAGTAGGTTCCGGAGTTTGTCACCAAAGATTGGTTGAAACTTTTGTAAATCCAACCGAAATTTTAGTCGGTGCAGATTCTCATACCTGTACATCAGGAGCTTTAGGAGCATTTGCAACAGGAATGGGTTCAACTGATGTTGCGGCAGCTATGGCATTAGGCAAAACATGGTTAAAAGTTCCACAGACTTTCAAAATTGTTGTAAACGGTAAATTTAACGAAGGAATTTGCTCAAAAGACTTAATGTTGCATCTTATAGGAATGATTGGAGCTGACGGTGCAACATATAAAGCCCTTGAATTTTGCGGCGAAACCATTGAAAATATGTGTATGGCCGAACGGTTTACTCTTGCAAATATGGCAGTAGAAGCAGGTGCAAAATGTGGTTTATTCATACCGGATGAAAAAACTAAAGAATATTTAATTTCTCGAGGCAGAGGAGATAAATTTAAAGAAATAAGACCGGATGAGGATGCTGTATATGAAAGAATAATAGAAATTGATGCAGCCTCAATAGAACATACGGTATCATGCCCGCATACTGTTGATAATACAAAACTTGCAAAGGATTTAAATAATATCAAAGTCCAACAAGTTTATGTAGGTACTTGTACAAACGGCAGAATAGAAGATATGAGAACTGTTGCAAATATTTTAAAAGGCAAAAAAGTACATCCTGAAGTTAGAATGTTAATATGCCCTGCTTCTCGAGATGTATACAAACAAGCATTAAAAGAAGGCTTATTGGAAATCTTTATGGATTCCAATGCAACAATACTACCTCCGGGATGCGGTCCTTGTGTTGGTATTCATGCCGGAATCCTTGCTGATAACGAAGTGTGTTTAACCACTCAAAACAGAAATTTTCAAGGTAGACTAGGAAACACTAAAGGTTATATTTATTTAGCATCACCTTATGTTGCAGCTTACACAGCATTAAACGGCTATATTAGCAATAAATAACCAATAAACAAATGTATAAAGAAAGACCCTGAACCTATAAGTTTCAGGGTCTTCTCTCTTAATGCTGTTTATAAACTTCTTTTGCGTAAGTTTCAATATATGGAGTATCTATTTCAAATACATGAATTCTACCAGGTCCTAAATCTACTGATACAGAACCTTCGGATACTTGGAACTTACTTTCTTGTCCGTATGACGGAAGCAGATTTTCAAGTTTTTGATTAGCTTTTAATGTCGGAACATCTATCTTACAAGATACATTTCTGTTTACATTTTTATTTGCAATAACAAGTAAAGTTCTACCTTGTCTATGACGTGCAAAAGCTATGACTTTATCAAGCTTATCTTTATCCTTATTTAAAACTATATATGAACCACGTTTAACAACATCTGAATATTTACCGTCTCTAAATTTCAAACAAGCAGTCATAAATTCACCAATTTCAGGTTGGCTACCGCCCGGCTTTCTTGAAAGATTAAAGATATCCAATTTACTCTGGTGAACAGTTAAATCATTTTTATCCGTAACTGTTTCATTTGAGGTTTTTCCTCTATAAGAATAATCATAAGTATCACCTGATTGGAAACCATCAACAAAATACGGATTTAGCATTGGAATTGTAGCTTGTAAACCTGAGGTCAAATTACAATACACTTCACCGCCATGATTCATCGGAGAAATGTCATCGTGAGTTGCAAATGAACCTATTAAAGATTTTCCGCGTTCAATTCTATATGACATATTAAGATTATCAATTATGTAATCATGAAATTCTCTCGCAGTACTCCATTCATGGAATATATGATACTGTCCGTAATAAGCATCAAAACCTGCACGAAGCGAATCTTCAGGTCTATCATAAGGCATATTTGCCTGCGGTGAAGCATCCTCATAAGTGTATGTTTCTGCTAACCACGCAAATTCCGGATTTCGTTTTCGGGAATAAGGAATTAAAATATCCCAAAATTCTACAGGTTTTGCTCTCGCAACATCGGCTCTTATACCATCTACTCCTGCATCAATCAGCATATCTACAAACTTCCTGTGATATTCCAAAAGTTCAGGATTTAATGTACGTTTACCTTCATCTTCCCATGGTTGAAACATTCTGATATCATTCCAACCCTGTGGAGTTTTTGCAAGACCGTCTCTATCTTTCGCCATCAATTCTGGTTTTGCAAGGTACAAGTCATAAGAAGCACAACTCGGCATATCAATCATTACCCTTATACCTCTATTATGACATGCATCTACAAATGCTTTAAATTGTTCTTTATCAGATCTTGGATCATTTTTATCAATTAAAACAGGATCAATCTTCAATAAATCTTCAGGTGAATAGACTGAACCAGCAGTTCCCATTGCATTTTCTTTTCCAGGCGGGTTAATTGGAAGAACATGAAGAGTATTAAAACCTTGAGCTTTGATTTCATCAAGTCTTTCAATTGCATTTAAGAATGTACCATGAACTTCGTTACCTGTTATATATTCATTACCATCAACATCTTTAGCATTAAATGTTCTTGGTATCATCGCTAAAATATTTGCACTATTAGTTAAAAATAAAGTTCTTAAATCATTTTTATAAGGTTTAACAGGTTCTACTGTTGTTGAAACAGGTTTCACTGACGGCGTATTTATAAGAGCTTGATTATCCAGAAATGCTCTCAATAAATTAGTAGAATCATTTTTAACTGCAACATTATTAGCATTCTCTTTAACATCTTTTACAGGAGGAGTAACAGGATTAAGAGAAACCAGTTTTTGTGATATTAAGTTTGAAGATACATTCATCATAATTACTTATTCTCCTTTACCGGTTCAGGAACTTTCATTTTTCCCATAAAGAATTGAGATAAAACTGTTACCCCGAGAAGTCCGGCACCAAATCCGCCAAACATCTTGAGCCATACACGATTATTAAATTTTTGTTTACATAATTTGTTAAACATTTCATCTAAAGCACAACCCATTTTCAAGAATCTTTTTTCAGAAGATGAATCAACATAATGACCTGCCAAATGCTGAGGTTTTGCAAAGCAATCATCATAACCCAAATGATTCAATACATCATCCCTGTAATGTAAAAAGTCTTGATAGAATACGGAATTTTTAATTCTTGCATTTGTATCTGTATGGATTTCTTCTCCATACATTAAATCCATTGCCTTTTTAAAGAAACCTGAGTCATTTGATAATTCTACAAGTTCATCAGCTGAACGATGTCCAAGATGTCTATTTATAACTTTTCCATCCTTAACTTCAATTTGAGAATAGAATTCTCTTAACTGTTCCGGTGAAAGATTTTCAGGAGGGTTGACATCAAGAGATCGTAGTGCATAGAATTTTTCTGCATAATCTGATGTGTGTCCATCCAAAAGAAGTAGTTTACACATTTCAACCAATTCTTCTTTTGCGGCACGAGACATTTTTTCATCCAACACATTTGGAACTTTGTCATTAAGTTTTGCAATACGTCTATACATATCTACAGTATTCAATAATCTGTAGAATGAACTTTTTACACCTGAAATACGATCATTAACAAATGATAATTGAATATGCTTAGCTGAGGCTTCCACAGATTGTCCCGGGAACCCTGCAATTGCATTTGCGGCAGAATGCATATTAGATTTTCTTAAAGCATCTGCGGCAGTATCGTAGGTTGTTGTAACAGTTTTAGTATAAGAATTTACAGTATCATCTCCTGCAATATCAAGAGATGAAGTCTTCTCAAATAATGCGGAAAGTTTTTGAGACAGATTATCAACGAATTCGCCATAAGCCTTGTCATCTGAAGCAATATTTTCAATTTTCTGTCTTAAAATACTTCCTGCAGCTTCTCTATCTATTCTTGAACGAGAAATTTCCTTATCTGTAAAATTAAAGAATTTAAGTAAATCTTCAGAAATATCATTCCAACTATTAGCAAGTATTGTTTCAGGAGCCTGAGCAACCTTTAAATAAGCATATCTATCAAGGACATTAACTTTAGCATTAAAAGTATTTAAATTATTTAAAATTTCTTTTAATGACGCAACAAGTGATTCGTTTAGAACGGCAGCAGGTGCGTTTTTAAAAGCTTTTGCCAATGGGGAATCAACGCCATGTGTATTTGAATGTAATAATTGTCTGAATCTAAAATTCAAACCGTTAATATTTGGATTATCAGGATTACTTGCAGCAAATGCTGTTATTTTTTCTTTTAATAATCCTTGTATAATTTTTGAATGATCTGAAAATTCATCAACACCATCTTTTATTAAATTTCTATCTGTAAATGCTTTTTTGATTGATTCATTATCAGGAATAATTGAAGATAATTCCTCTTCTGACAAAGGAACAGTTGAAAAATGTTCTTTTAATATATTTCTTACATTATCAAGAGTTTCATTTGTAAAATTAAAACTGTCAGCAGGAGGAAGCATATTTTCTAAATCAGTACGCAAACTTGTTGAAACAACAGGATCCAAACCTTTTGACAAATTAGAATGAATTTGTTCAAACAATTCGCTTGATACTGATTTACCAAGATTATCATCTAAAAGTTTATTAAAAGAAGTTGTTCTTTCTGATAGGTCATATTTTGCAATTTCATCATTAAAATGAACAAGCAATTCTTCGGCTTTACGATTAATCTGTCCATCTTGATATTTCTGAATCGGTGAAGTTAAAGCATTACAAATCAACGCACTCATAATAGGAGTTGCAAAACCGGCTGTAAGCATCCACATTGTATTGTTTTGCAACGCGATTTTTCTCATTTTTTCTTGAATAAATTCACGTCTATTCGGAATATCCTTAGGTACACGCAACCTATCACCAATTTTATTAATTTCATCATCAGAATACAAATCCCAAGGTATAAATTGGTGATCTAAAAATACAGGTTTCTTTCTGCCGTAATTATCTTCATAATTTTGACGAATATCAAATCCATGAACCAAGTATGCAGGAAGCTGAATTGCTAATTTTGGCCAAAGATCCATTGCCGCAAAGAAAGAACCTAACCCGACAAATTCCATAATTTTTGTTAAAGGAGTAGCTTTACGGGCATATAAGTATGTTGCAATACCAAGACCGCCAAGCTTCATACCCAAATCATTCAATCTTCCTAATTCATGATCATTAGCTTCCCCTTTCATTGAATGTTTCAAAGCTTTCATATCATATTTCATATCTTTGAACAATTCAGCAGGAGCATAAAATAAATTCTTCTTTACTAATTTTCCATTACTTGGAAGAGGTTTTATAAAAGTCCTATTTGCTAATTCTTTATTAACATCAAAATCCTTAACAATTTTGTCAGAATTATACTGTTGAACAGCAGAATTATTAGTTAAGTATGATTGAATTAAATTTGTTCTCATCTAACTCACCACACTTTCTTTATTTTTATCTAAAACTTCATTATGTTTTGGCGGTTTTTTAGTAATATGCAGAGTATTTAAAACACCTAGTAGTGTTATTCCTGCGGCAGCACCAATTAAGTATTTTCCGACATGTTTTTCAAAATGAGTCAGAGCTTCAGCTGGTCCTTTATACAGCTCTTTTGCACTTTCTACAAAACTTCTGCCAAAAACTTTCAAAGAATGTCCAAATTCTTTAGGCTTCCAGAATTTTAGGGTTGCAACACGGAAATACTCTTCCCAAGGTTTTTGAAATGCCAAAGCTACCCCTACAGCTGCCCACATATAAGAAGAAAAACTTCTTGCTAAATTTGATTTTACTAATACCTCTTTATAAATAGGCTTAACTTCCTGATCTGAATCATTCAAATTTTCACCCAAACCATTCTTTTTCGCAATTTTGTCATAACGGAAGTTAACTTTTTCACCTTTTTGAGGGTCACCATACAACTGATCCCAACGCGTGAAATCAACACTTTCACCGACCTTATGATATTCAATACTTGTAATATCATAGTCATCAGGTCCTTCCGGAAGTTCATAATTAACTTTAGCATAAGGCAATTGAGTATCTATGCCGGTAGCTAACTGAACCGGTATATCGGTAAGTGATTTTGATAATGATTTTAAAACACCGTAAAATAAAACACCTAACGCCATTTTATTACCCAAAACAGCCGCTTTATTTTTTTCAAAAGCTCCATAATACTTATTTGCACTGTTAAATATTGCCATAAGTGTTGCACTTCCCACTAAATAAGGAACCGTACCCATAGTCAGGAATTCATAGAAATTTGAGTTCTTACTTCCTACGATACCTTTTGCCGGATATTCTGTAAATGCTTTTGTTAATTTATTCATACCAATACGAGTTCTGGTAATAAAATTATTTTTCAGCAGAGTATCCTTGTCATAAGCAAGTTTTTTCTCATCCTCGCTCTTTGCGTTAAACGATATTTTTTTATCAATATACTTTCCTACCGGTAATATCATGTTAACTCCAAATTTCTTTCATTAGAATACATATCAAGATTTTTTTTTGTTATTAGACTAATTATTATTTACAAATTTTTACAAATATTTTTACTTAAAAATATTAAAAAATATTATCGTGAAAATCCCCATCAAGACACAATAGCAGCCAAAAATATTTAGTGAAAATTTTGAAATAAACTTCATGAAATATTTTATACACAAATAACCTACAATGCAAGAGATAATTGTACCTACTGAAATCGCAAGCCAATTATAACCGACAATTTCTGACATATTTATTTCCACAAGCGGATAAACCATTGATGCTCCTAATATTATCGGGATACTCAAAAGAAATGAATATCTAGCAGCAGTTTCTCGATTTAAGCCGGAGAATAACCCTGCAGCCATAGTCCATCCTGAGCGGGAAAATCCAGGTAACACAGCTAACCCTTGAGCCAGACCTATTAATAAAGCCTGTTTAAATGAAACATTTTCTGATTTATCACCCTTTTTAGAAGATAAATATTCACTTAAGAATAAGGTTCCCCCTGTTATAATTAACAATCCGCCAACCAGTGCGGGATGAAACACCAGATGTTCGGCAAAATCATTTAACGGTAAAGCCATAAAGACAGTAATCGCAGTACCTAGAATTATATATAATGCCAGTTTAGCTTTATGCTCAGAGAAATTTCTATTTTTACATGCCAGAAATAAAGCCTTACAAATTTCCCAAATATCTTTACGAAAATAAAATAATACTGCTATTAAAGTTCCTAAATGCAGCATAATATCACAGAAGATTTCTTCACCAGAATGAACAGAAATAGGAATATTTTTAAAAACTTTATAAAAATTTGACGTGAATACAAGATGAGCAGAGCTAGATATTGGCAAAAATTCGCTCAAACCTTGAACAATTCCCATCAAAACTGCTTGAATTAAATTCATTTACAAATCTCTCTTTCTATTTATATCAGATAAGCAGGTATCTTTCTAATCGGCTTCAAAATAAGAACAACAAGAAGTTTGAGTTTCCCAAACCGTAATCTTACTTAATTGAACAATTTTTTCTTTTAATCTTGAATAAATATAAGCAGATATCATTTCACTTGACGGACTTTCCCCTTTGAATTCCGGCAAATCATTCAAATCTTTATGATCTAATGTATCTAAAACTGCATTTAACTCTCTTTTAAGAATCTTATAATCGATTAAAATATTACTTTTATCAAGAGATTCACCCTGAACAAAAGCTTCGACCATCCAATTATGACCATGTTGATTTTCACATTCACCATCATAATTTAATAAGTGGTGAGCGGCTGAAAAATAAGCCTGTGTTTTAATTTCATACATAATTATCTTCTCCCATGAATTAATTTATTGCTGACTATCAAAAATAAAATCGCAAAGTTCTCGTACAGCTCCATGCCCGCCATCTTTTGATGACCTGTAATTACATACCGATTTAACTTTATCAACTGCATCCGCAGGACAGGCAGCAATTGCAACTTTTTCCAAAATACAAATATCAGGTTCATCATCGCCCATATATGAAACTTCAGAGAAATCTAATCCATACTTTTCCATAATAGCTTCTAAAATAGGCAGCTTATTTTTTACACCCTGATAGACTTCTGTTACACGTAAATCACAAGCTCTTCGGTCAACAGTTCCGTTATTCCTACCTGTGATAATAGCAGTAACAAAACCATTTCTAGCCATCTTAGCAAGTCCGTGTCCATCTTTAGCATTAAATGTTTTATATTCAATACCGTTTTCATCATAAGTAATACTGCCATCAGTCATCACACCATCGACATCAAAAGCTAATAACTTTACTTTACTTGCTTTTTCTCTCAATTCCATTACGCAACACCTGCTCTTAATAAATCATGAACGTGAATAACACCAACAGGAGTATTGCTTTCATCAACAACAGCAAGAGCCGTAATTGAATATTTTTCCATTAAATTAAGTGCTGATGCAGCATAAGCATCTTCCGTAATTTTTTTAGGATTAACGGTCATTACATCTTTAACTTGTACGTTTGAAGAATTTGGATATTTTATAATAGTTCTTCTGATATCACCATCAGTTAAAACTCCTGATAATTTTTTATCGGAATCCAAAATCATAGCCATACCAAGTTTATATTCAGAAATAGTATTTAATACATTTGTAAAAGTTTCAGTATCAGAAACTAATGGCATTTTTTTACCTGTAATCATTAAATCTTTAACTTTATAGGTTAAACCTTTTCCAAGCTTTCCTGACGGATGATACATTAGAAAATCTTCTTTTGTAAATCCTTTTTTCTCCATCAAACAAACCGCCAGAGTATCACCCATAGCTAAAGTTGCAGTTGTACTTGCTGTAGGTGCTTTACCCAAAGGACAAGCTTCTCTTTCTACTGAAATATCAAGAACAACTTCACTTGCTTTTGCAAGAGTTGAATTCATATTACCGGTCATACCAATCATAGGACAACCAAATCTTTTTATTAAAGGTAGTAAATTCATTAATTCTTGAGTTTCACCACTGTTTGAAATTGCAATAATAACATCTTCTCTTGTTATAACTCCGGAATCTCCATGAGTACTTTCCGCAGGATGTAAAAAGTATGCCGGAGTACCTGTAGAAGACATAGTTGCAGCAATTTTTTTACCGATTAAACCTGATTTTCCCATACCTGTAACAATTACACGTCCACGGCAATTGTATAATATATCAATAGCATTATCAAAAGCGTCTCCAATATTACTTTTCAAACGTAAAATTGAATTAGCTTCAATCTCTAACACTTCTTTTGCCAGTTCATTAATTCTGCTTAAAGTCATAGTCGTCATATCCCACCTCACTTAACTCATGATGATTATACAATAAATATCCTACAA
Source organism: uncultured bacterium (assembly GCA_902475545.1). Lineage (GTDB taxonomy): Bacteria > Cyanobacteriota > Vampirovibrionia > Gastranaerophilales > Gastranaerophilaceae > Zag111. Next base: position 77,402 of record CABRZP010000008.1, on the reverse strand, counting down.
ATACAGTATATTTACAAAAACTTTATTAAAATTTATATTTTTCACCCGAAGAAAATGATAAAGGACAAAATATGGCAAGTAAAAACAAAGAAGAAATTATAGACTTAACTCATTTAAATATATTTGATGCAGTAAACCAAATTATAATGATATCCAACAATCATTTAACACATAATATTACTCAAAAAGTTAAATGCAAAGTTGCAAGCTCAGATATTAGTTATTTACTCAAAAATATTCCACTATCTAAAATTGTTGAATTTATTTAAGCTACAATTTGACAGGATAATCTTTAGGGATTTTAAAACCATTTTCAAAAATTAAAAAAGTACAAAATTCTGAAGTTGACATTGAATACATAGGATATGCTACAGTTGATTTACATGCATCAAGGAATTTTTGACGGTTAGATAAATTATAATTTCTTTTTATAGGTGAATTATAACCATATCCGTTTCCATAAGTATCTGACATATACTGCAATTCAAAAATATCCTTCCCAATTATAAGATTTCTCTTTGAAGGATTTAATATCACAATAATTCGTAAACCATCATAATTACCATTTTTAACAAAACCTAATACCGTCCCATTATTTAACAAAACATAATACCCAACATTAGCACACGCCGTTCCACGATAAGTTACCCCATCTGCATAATATAATCTAAAGCATTTATTTTTTTGATATACTGATACCGTATTAAATACAGGAGCGAAATAAGTTTCAAATGCATCTCTGTTATTCTCCCAAGAGTAACCGTTCACATCAGAATTATCATATATATTATTTAATATTGAAAAATCCCCATTTTGAGCTTGTGCCATTTTGAAAGCTTGAAGGATTGTTGAATGTATACTTTTCAATCTGGTTTCAACAATATTTTTATTACACGCACTGACCAAACTCGGTACGGTAATTGCCGCCACGACTCCAATAATACCAAGAGTAATAAGAACTTCTGCCAGAGTAAACGCAAACCTTGAAAGGCCTTTATTTAGAAGCTTTAAGAGGTTACCCCCCCCCGAATTCCTTAGTATTATTAAGTTTCAGCATATCAATCTCCTTAATCAAAAAAATATAAAATAAGTATATTAGATTTTTAGTAAAAACGCAAATTTATAATATCATTAAATTGTAAATTTATGTAACGTTTTCCTTCAAATACCTAAAGAAACAAACTCTATATGCCGACTATCAACATGTTGAAACGAAAATAATGAAAGAGGTACAAAATATGGAATTTAAATTTGATGAAACCATATTATGGGAAGACAAAAATAATCAAGGCAAAGATGCAAATTCCTATATGATTGTTTCAAAAGCTCCTGACGTTGAAGATGTTGAACTTCAAAATGTTATCCAAATTGTCGATGAATCAGGACACGAAGTAAGCTATACTTATGACAAGTTTATTGAAACATTTGATACCAAAGGCTTATCCGGATTTATAATGTAAGAAATAAAGAGATTTAAAAATTTTAAGAGGAATGATAATCATTCCTCTTTTGTGTTAGTATGGAAGTATGGAAGAATTCAAACACTATACTGTTATGAAAAATGAAGCCGTTGACGCATTAGACTGTCAAAACGGCAAAATTTATGTTGATTGCACACTTGGCGGGGGCGGACACAGTGAGTTAATTCTAAATAGAATTTCTCCTGATGGCAGACTTATCGCTTTTGATATTGATCAAGATGCAATAAATGCAGCTTCCGAAAGGTTAAAAAATTATCAAAACTTAACAATCGTTAAAAATTCTTACACTAATATAAAACAAGCACTAAAAGATTTAGGTATTGAAAAAATAACAGGCGGAGTTTTGTTTGATCTTGGAGCTTCATACCATCAATTAACCAAACAGGAACGAGGATTTTCTTTTTTAAAAGAAGCACCTCTTGATATGAGATTTAATATGGATTCTGATTTTACTGCATTTGATGTTGTAAATAATTATAAAGAAGATGAACTTGTAAAAATATTTTCAGAATATGGGGAAGAAAGATTTTCAAAACGCATAGCAAAAGCAATTATAGAAAAAAGAAAGCTAAAACCAATAAATAGCACAACTGAATTAGCCCAATTGATTGTGGAATCCACACCAAAAATAAAATCATCTATACATCCCGCCACAAGAGTATTTCAGGCAATTAGAATAGAAGTAAATCAAGAGTTACAAAATGTTAAAAACACATTGAATGATGTATTGGACATATTAGATTTTGGTGCTATAATTAGTGTCATAAGTTTCCATTCTTTAGAAGACAGAATTGTGAAACAGGTATTCAAATATCATTCAACTCGATGTCATTGTGAAAAAAATCAAATGATTTGTCACTGTCCTCCTCCTATATTGGAGCTGGTAAACAAAAAACCGATAATGGCAACAGATGAGGAGATTAAAGAAAACCCACCTTCAAGAAGTGCAAAACTAAGAATTGCAAGGTGTATAAGGAAATAAGAGCAGTATAAGAGTTTATTTGATAGGTAGTTTAGGGAATGAATTTAAAATCAGCGAGAGTAAAAATTGAAGATCAACACTTGTTATACAGAAATAACGGTTACGCAAACAATCCGTTGAGAGAGTATAATCAAGTTATCGAGGGAGATTTTTATCAAGAAGCCCCTGTTACAATCGGTGAAATGATTACAAGAAAAATGAACAAATCTTTATGTTTTTGTCTTGTAATATCAATCTTTGTTGCATTTGTAAGCTATTACATAGCAATGAACTACGAAGCAAAACTAAATAATCTTGATAACGAAATAGTTAGACTTAATGCAGAAAACCAAGATTTACAAGCTGAATTGGATAAATTTAAATCATTCAATAATGTTGACACAAAAATTGGCGAATACAATTTATTACAAAAAGCTGATAAAGTAATAGAAGTTACTGCATTAAATTCACAAAAAGCTGTAGTCAATCAAACAAAAACAGCTTCAAACGGTTTTAACTGGGCTATAGGTTACTAAACACCGTATTGTTCTTTCCAGTGAAGTTTTCGAATACCAAGTTTAGACAGCAATTTATAGATTGATGTTCTGAATTGAAATGCATCATATCTGGATTTTTTTGTCTCGCAATACACTACAGGAACTTCTTTAATCTTTAAGCCGGATTTTTTACAATATTCAACATAAATAGTAAATAATCTTTCGGAAATGAAACCGTAAACCCTCTGTTGATATGGAGTTCTTAACTCGACATCAGATTGAATCTTATCCTCTAAGCGGAAAAGAATTTCAAACAACCATTTAGCATATTCATCGAGAAATTCTTTTGAAGATATAAACATGTTATATAAATACATTCTGTTACTATTTTTTAAAACCTCAACAGCTGTATCATAAATTTCAGGAGTATAATCCTTAATTATATCAAGAACCGCATCTAAATCCGAAATCACGTGTTTCTTTTTATAATATTGGTATGATGATTGAATCTTAGGAATAACACGTTTCATAGGTAAAATAATATCAAAATCTGATAAAATATTTTCTAAGGTAGTTTTATTAAGCTCCAGTATTTCATCTATATTATCAGGGAAATAATTGAACCAGCGTTTTGTACCATTTGATAAATCAAATAATCTGCGATAATGCATCAATCCAACATAATCAGCTTTTGAATTTTTCCAAATCCAGTACAAAGCAGTTAATTCTGAATAATATTTATTTTTACAAGAAATATTTTCACCGGAATTATCTTTTACAAATCCCAAATCAACATCAGATAAAGATGCACCAACTTGTATTGGAGTTAAAACCGAATTCTTTATATTTTGAAAATCTTTATGATAACAAATATAAATTTGACTATTATTTTCAGCCTTCTTTTCAAAAACTGCCGGAGTCGGGAACATCTTTTGCAGCAGCTCCAACATTGCCATACGATCTTCAGTCGTTGTTTTTAAACTATCATTCAAACAAAAAAGATACGGTTTTTGTTTCGAAATTTTTGATAATTTTGATTTTTTAAGTTCAATAAGAATAGAATCCAAAGGCTTTTTATTTGTTATAGAAGTCAGATTAGAGTACAAATTATTCACTACTTTATAAGTACCTTGTCCATTTGCAATAGCATAATAAGAAAAGATAGAGCGTTGAATGCAATCTTTTTCCCTAAATTTTTGCAAAGCCGTAGCCTTGAATTCATCAGAAAAATAATCACAGCATTCAGCCATATCAGATTTTCTATAAGCATCAATATTATGATGCGGAAAATACGGAGAACTTTCTCCAAACTTATTTTTCACTTCATTATAAGCCTTTGAAACCATATACCCGTATAAATGCTTATATTTTTTATTAATAATTCTTCGTTTTGAAAATCTGAAAATTGGAACCCCGTCACTTGAAAAGAAAAAACTTTTATCAACATAATTTCCAAAAAACATGTCATCATTGGCAAATAAAAAATGCTCCGACAGATTTGGAATTTTATGAATTGCAGTCTCTATAGCTGAAGCATTAAAAGTTGGAAGTGCCTCTTCCGGTAAAATATCAGCATGATTAACTATTCTGATTTTAGCATTTGAAATATCCAACCAATCAGGGATTTGATTATCCGTAACAATTATAATATTTCTAATCCATGGAGCAAATTTTTCAACAGACCGCAGAGAATATTTTAACTCATTAGTATTGATAAACCGACAATCTGAAACTGAATCTTTATCATAAGATTTTCCCACACCAAGTTCTTTTTTCTTCTTTTCCTGCCATTTTTTATCCGAAGAATCACACCAAAGATAAACAATATCTACGGGAAAACTTTCACTCTCATTTTGGTTCATAAATAATAAATACTCCGCTAATCTTGTATCTTATTATTATCGTCAAAGGCTAGCCATATTGCTATTAGCCAGACGGCTACAAATATTTAATCTGACAAATAAATTTTGTGTTAAAATCGCTTTATGAAAGCTTTAATCAGAAAAAACAACAACATTGAACTAATAGAAAAAGCAGAGCCAAAACTCTTACACAGTACAGATGCAATCGTAAAAGTCACATTGTCATCAATCTGTACAAGTGATTTGCATATTATAAACGGTGCTGTTCCATCTGCAAAAAACAACATAATACTTGGACACGAGTTTGTAGGAGAAGTTATTGAAGTTGGCAGCGACATAAAAAATATAAAAATCGGTGACAGAGTCAGTGCAAACTGTGAAACATTTTGCGGGAAATGCGAATTTTGCCAAAAAGGTTTTATAAATAACTGCATTAACGGCGGTTGGGAACTGGGCTGCAAAATTGACGGCTGTCAGGCAGAATACGTAAGAGTACCTTTTGCAGACAACGGATTAACGAAACTACCTGATAACGTATCTTATGAAAATGCATTATTTGTCGGCGATATATTATCAAGCGGATATTGGGGTGCAAAGCTATGCGAAATTAAAGAAAGCGATACTATCGCAATAATTGGAGCCGGTCCGGTAGGACTCTGTGCTATGCAGTCAGCTAAAATTTTCAAGGCAAAACAAGTAATAGCTATTGATATCAATGACTCTCGCCTTAACCTTGCAAAACAATTAAACTTTGCGGATGTGACAATCAATCCTCAAAAATGTGATATTGAAAAAGAAATAACAAAATATACCAAATACGGTGCAGATTGTGTAATTGAGGCTGCCGGCGGTGAGAATACATTCGAAACAGCATGGAAAATTGCACGCCCTAATGCAATTATCGCTATTGTTGCAATGTATGAAAATACTCAGAATTTACCTTTACCTCTAATGTATGGTAAAAATTTAATATTTAAAACCGGCGGAGTAGATGCAATAGATTGTAAAAAACTGCTGCAACTTATATCTGAGAAAAAATTAAATACAGATTACCTCATAACTGACAAATTTAAATTTAGTGAAATTATAAAAGCATACGAATTATTTTCAAATAAACCAGATAATTGTTTAAAAATTGCATTATATTATTAAGTATGTTAAAGTTTTCTAATTATACAAAAGTATAAAAAATACCATACTTTAGTATGAAATTTTCAAATCCGGATTAAAGTTTTGAAAATTTATACCGTATATAAAAATAGAAGGCATGTATAAAGAAGGAAAATTTATGGATAAAGAAGAGAAAAAGCAGACAGGAGTATCACTTTTCGGGCAATCTGAATTTTTAGTAGGTGCAGATCCGATAGAAGAAATGTTTGCACTTAATTTGGGTGATTTTTTGTCTGAAAGTCTTATTTCTGAAGATTTAGCAAAAAAAATAAGCACAAAATCAAATAAAAAAGAAAGATTATCTAATCAGTTAAAAGAATTAACAGACATATATTCTTCTAAAAACACTTTATGCGTTTTAAATTTTTCTGCACACGAAGAACATGCTATTTATACTTCAATTGCAAAATCAATTGTTCAAATGCTTGAAGTAGAAGATTGTAATATTCTGCTAATAAAAGATAACAAGTTAACAGTTATTGGAAATTCCTCTGAAAAACTTGAAAAAGAACCTGAAATAACTCTTAATGAACTAATACATAATGATATGATTGAAAAAAACTCAAACATATATATACCAATGGGCAGTTCTACAATTCCGGTTGGTGGAATTCAGGTAAAATTCAGCAAGAAACTTGAAAATGATTATCTTGAACTTGTTATAAGTATTGCAAACCTGCTTGGAACGACAATAACATTACAAAATGAAATTGAAAATACGAATAAACTTATTGAATCACCGGAATCAACCGAATTTGATTTAAAACAGTCAAGAGCAGAACTAACTGCACTGATTGGAGATTTATGTGATTATCAGCAAAATTTCGTAGAAGCTCTTGCAAATGCAGTTGACAGAAAAGGTCAATACACAGTATCACATTCAAGAAATACTGCAAAAATAGCAAGGAATATTTGCAAAAAATTAGGTCTGAATGAAAAAACTACTGATTTAATTTATTATGCAGGTCTACTGCAAAACATTGGTAAGATAACTCTTCCTGAAAAAATATTTGCAACAAATGGCAAACTTTCTGCAGAAGAACTTCAGAAAATAAAAAATCACTCAAATGTTGGTGTAAATCTTCTTATGAATATCAATTTCTTATCTGAAGTTGTACCATATATTACTTACCAAACAGAAAGAGTTGACGGTTCCGGAAGTCCTGAAGGATTAAAAGGACAATCAATTCCACTAGGTTCAAGAATTATTGCGGTTGCAGATGCTTATTCTGCAATGACATCTGACAGACCTTACAGAAAAGCTATGGAGTCTGAAAAAGCAATAGAAATTATTCTTTCTGAAGCTGGCATAAAATGGGACAAAGATGTTGTCTCTGCTCTTAGTCAAATTATCAGATAATCTAATAAATTCATATAAAATATCGGCTGAGTTAAATTTAACTCAGCCGTTTAGATTAATAAATTTTCAAATTATCCCAACTGTGAATTTGCACCCGAAACAACTTCAATGATTTCTTGCGTAATTGCAGTTTGGCGGGTTTTATTATATTCAATTGATAAATCATGTATCATCTTTTCAGCATTAGTTGTAGCTGCAGACATTGCTGTCATTCTGGATGCCAACTCACTTGCCTGAGCTTCAAGCAATGCTTGATAAAAAATATTTGTCATATACATTGGAACAATTTTTTGTAAAATATGATGTTTATCAGGAGTAAATTCCATTAGAGGTTCAAGAACATCGTCACTAATACGATCATGAATATCAACAACCCCAACAACAGGAAGAACTTGCCAATCTTCAACAAAATAACTCATCATATTTTTAAATCTTGTTGTTACAATTTCAACTTTATCAATTTTACCTTCAACATAGTATTCTGCCATATCTTCAGCTATTTCACGAGCTTCCATCGGTGATGGATTATTTATTGCTGAAAAATATTTGCGTTCAATCGGACATCCTAATTGCATACACTTTTTACGAAGTGCAGAAATACCTTTTTGCCCCATTACAAATAATTTTACATCAATACCTTCGGCATAATAATCTTTTATACGTTTCAGGGTATCTCTAACTACATTAGCATTATAAGCTCCGGCAAGCCCCTTATTAGAAGTAATAACAAGCATCCCGACTGATTTAACTTCTCTTTTTTCAAGTAATGCCGGATAGTCATCTATTGCATACTTAATTTTTAAGGTTTCGCGGCTAAATGAATCAACACTATTTAATAATTTTTGAAACATAGCAACAAGTTCACGTGTATATGGACGAGATGTTTTAACCGAAGTTTCAGCTTTTTTTACTTTTGCAGCTGCCACCATTTTCATCGCACGTGTAATTTTCTTTGTACTTTCAACACTTTGTATTCTATTTTTTATATCTTTTAAATTTGCCATTATAAAATATCCTGATTAAAAAGTACTTTTAAAAGTATTCAAAGCATCCATTAATACTTTTTTGTCTTCATCTGATAGAGCCGAACCGGCATTTAATCGTTCAGCTAAATCTGCGTAATTTGCATTAAAATAAACAAACCATTGCTTTTTAAACTTTTGGACATTAACATTGTCAACATCATCCAAAATTCCTTCATTAGCAGCAAATAAGATAGAAACTTGTTCTGCAACACTCAAAGGATTGTATTGTAATTGCTTCAATACTTCGGTAAGTTTCTGCCCGCGGAGCAACTGTCTCTTAGTAGAAGCATCCAAATCGGAAGCAAATTGAGCAAAAGCTTCAAGTTCACGATATTGAGCTAAATCCAAACGTAATTTACCAGCAACCTGCTTAATCGCCTTAGTTTGAGCTGCACCACCAACACGGGAAACCGAAATACCGGCATTAATTGCAGGTCTGATACCCGCATTAAAAGCATTACTTTCCAAGAAAATTTGTCCGTCTGTAATTGAAATCACGTTTGTCGGAATATATGCAGAAACATCACCGGCTTGAGTTTCAATAATTGGTAAAGCAGTAATACTTCCGCCGCCAAGCTCATCATTCAATTTAACTGCACGTTCTAACAATCTTGAGTGAAGATAGAATACATCTCCAGGATACGCTTCACGTCCCGGCGGTCTTTTTAAAAGCAAACTCATTGCACGATAAGCTTGAGCATGTTTTGACAAATCATCATAAACAATCAAAACTGCCTTACCCTGTTCCATAAATTCTTCACCGATAGCAACACCTGCAAACGGTGCAATATATTGAAGTGGTGCTGATTCATTTGCTGTTGAAGATACAATAATTGTATAATCCATTGCACCTTTTTCTTCCAAAGTTTTAGCCAAATGAGCAACAGTTGAAGCTTTTTGACCAATTGCAACATAAATACAAATTACATCTTTACCTTTTTGGTTGATAATTGTATCAATTGCAATAGCTGTTTTACCAGTTTGACGGTCTCCAATGATAAGTTCACGCTGACCTCTGCCGATAGGAGTTAAAGCATCAATAGCAGTCAAACCAGTTTGTAAAGGTTCATGAACAGATTTTCTGGTTACAATCCCCGGAGCAACACGTTCAATTGGTCTTGTCTTTGTATAAGGAAATTCACCTTTACCATCAAGAGGTTTTCCTGTCGGATCTACAATTCTTCCGATAAGTCCATCCCCAACCGGTACTGATGCAATTCTACCTGTAGTTTTTACAATTGTACCCTCTTTAATATTTGTATAGTCACCAAGAATTACGACCCCAACATTATCTTCTTCCAGATTCATCGCAATTCCGAGAGTAGAATTTCCATCTTCAAACTGAACAAGTTCATTTGCCATAACATTACGAAGTCCGTATATTCTGGCAATACCATCGCCAATTTCAAGAACTGAACCTGTATTTGATACTTCTGTGCGAAGTTCATAATTGTCTATTTTATTTTTTATAATTGAACTAATTTCATCAGGTTGTATTAATACCATAATTTCCCCTTCTACCTTGATATAGTTTTACTTAAATTTTCTACTTTATTGCGAACACTTGTATCTATAACAAAATCATCGAATTTAAAAATCAAACCGGCAATAATATTTTCATCAACCTGCCAGTCAGGTACAATTTCGCAATTCAATTTGTGCTCCAGTTTAAACAAAACATTTGTCTTTGCTTCAAAGTTTAATTTAACAGCTGAAACAATCTCAACTTTTTTCTTATTTGCTTTTTGGTCAAGCATTTCACTATATGAATTGATAATGAATTCAAATTCATTAAATCTATTTTTTTCAATAATAAGTTTCAAGAAATTTAGAACGCTATTATCAATTTTTCCGGCAAATACATCATTTATAATTTCTATTTTTTTAGCCGTAGCAATAGATGAATTAGCTAGAACAATCATTAAATCTTCAGAATTATTTAAAACAGCTTTTATTTCTTGCAGTTGATTAAGTATAGAATCATACGAATTATTCTCAGCTGCAATATCCATCAAAGCTTTAGCATAAATTTTTGAAATTGAAGAAACTCTATTATTTGTCATTATAATTTCACCTTATCAAGCTCATCTAAACTTTCATCAATAAATTTTAAATGTAATTCAGGATTATTTTTTAATAAATCTCGAATATTATCTTGTGCCAGAGCTACAGATGCGTTGATAGTTCTTCCTGTCAGTAAATTAGAAATTTTATCCTCTTCAATTGATAAAGAACGTTCAACATTTTTCTGAATATCCTGAATATTTTTCTGAGTATTTTCCTCAATTTTATCTTTAAAAACCCGAACTTTTAATTCAGCCTCGTTCTCAAGATTTTGGATAACCTCCGGAAGTCTATTAAATTCCTTCTTTGATGTTTCTAAAACATTTTCTGATTTTTCCTTTTCATTATCAGAATTTTTAATTGAATTTTCTACACCGGCAACAGCATCATTTAATGAAGATTTCAAATTGATTTTAGCAATAATAATACCCAAAATCACCAACATAATTATAAAGTTGATGGCATTTGATGTTGCTAAATATTTAAAAAATGAAATAAATTCTTGCATAAACTCTACCTGTTAATAATTTATTATGACTTATCCTTAAGGAGTTTTGACATAATAGTTGATGCCAAATCTTTTACTACAGTATTTTTTATAGTATTTTCCAAATCTCTTTCTTTCTCAGCCAGAACATTTTTTCCTGCAGCAATTTCCAGTTTTGAATGGTCACGAGCTTCATGTGTTTTTTTATTGGATTCCAGATGAGCATTATCAACAATATTCATAATATTTTCTCTACATCTGTTGTGAGTTTCATTTATTTTCGCCTTGCGTTGATTATCAAACGCAGTTGCTTGCTCAATAAACTGTTTAGCCTGAGTATAATTTGAATTTATATATTCTTCCCTTTTTCTCATAATATTCAAAATAGGGTTATAGAATATAGCATTCATAATCATAATGAACACCACAAAACTCAACATTGCAATTAAAAAAGTAGCATTAAATTCGACCATTTACTAACTTACCCTACTTAGAAATTAACATGATTGCGATAAACAAAGCATAAATTGCTGTAGCTTCAGCTAAACCTGCACCAATAATAAAGTTTTTGAAAGCTTCAGCTTTGATTTCAGGCTGACGAGCAATTGCATCCAAAACACCTTTTGTTGCAATACCAAGACCTAAACCTGCACCAATAGCACCAAAACCGATTGCAATACCTGCACCCAATTTTGCTAAATCTAAAGTTTGTTCTACTGCCATAATTTTTCTCCTTTTATATAGTTTTACATTATTATTTAACTTATCAAGTAATGAGGTCCTAAATTACCCCATTTACCCCTCTTCTTGAACAGCCATTGAAATGTATGTTGTGGATAATAGCGTAAATACAAGAGCTTGAATTAACGCAACAAACAATTCAAATAACATGAACGGAAGCGGAACAACAATTGCTGCCAGACTAACGAATGTAGCAACAAGCAACTCACCCGCAAGAATATTTGCAAAAAGTCGAAGTGCCAAAGAAAACGGCCTTACAAAAAGCTCTAACGTATCAACAAGAGTAACAATTATTCCATCAATACTGAACCCTTTAAAGAAAAATTTAAATCCGTTTCTTTTAACACCGTAAAATATATAATAAATAGAAACAACAATAGCCATTGCTGCCGTCATATTTATATCATTATTAGGAGAAGCCAATTCGCCGTTAGCAAGATGAATAAGCTTAAACGGAAGCTGTCCTACAAGATTTGCAGTCAAAATGAACATGAACAAAGTCAATATAATTGCAATATGCTTTTGAGCTTCATCATTACCCATACTAGCTTTGGAAATATCATTAAAATATTTAATTATTTTTTCTCCGATAAGCTGAAGTTTTCCGGGAACCATATTAAGATTTTTTGTCGTAAACAAAGCCAATACAATCAACAACAACATTGAAAGCCACATAGTAATAAGTGTATCAACATTAAATGAGACTGAATGTCCAAGAATATTGGTTGTATAAACCCAGTGTTCCATTTTTCTCCCTCTTCAAGACTTATATTAACACTGAAAAAATTTTTTCGCAAATAGATTTTTAAATTTTACATATCACCAAGTTAGCTCATCATCTTTAGATATTTTAACTTCATTAAAAATCTTTTTTGCCGCATTTTCAGGCTTTTTAAAAAGATCAATATACGAATTTAGATTATCAAACAAACTGCTTCCAATAATCCATTCGTCTTTTGTTGAATTATATGCCACATCATTTTCAAAATCTCCGCCTTTGAATTTTGAATATTGAATATTTAACTTATTTAATACATCTTCTAATATTTCAAATAATTCCGAGCTTCTCGGGCTGTTAATATTATCGGCTTTACCCCCCATTATAAATCCTTGCAAATACTCAGGATTCATTAGATTTTTTATTTTTTCTGAAACTTGAGCTGCTATTTTATGAAAATCTTTATTCTTAGGATTTGTTGGACAAATATGGAAAAGTAAAACTTTATCTCCATCTGTTACTCCCATTGCTGTACAGTCAAACACTCCATCCGTACGTGCATTTTTTGAATAAGCCGTCTCTTTGATTGTCCAGGGAGAATCAACCCTAACAAAATTTCGGTCCACCATATTGCGAAAATCTGCACGTTTTACTAATCTAATTTGTGATTGAAATGAGATATTGTCCATATGATTTATTAAGTCTGAACAAAATTAAATTTGTCATATATTTTTATTTTGTTTGTTATATAATAATACTACACGCGTGAATTACCTCAGGGGAGAACATGAAACTAATTGAGCTAGAAGAGATAGATTCAACGAATAACTATGCAAAAATGAATATTTCTGCATTTGAAGACAGAACCGTTATTCATGCGATTCGCCAAATCTCAGGAAGAGGTCGCTTAAATCGTTCTTGGGTTGACTTGGGCGAAGGAAACCTATTCATGTCAATTGTTTTAAAACCTTCAAATACATTTAATGAAATTTATCCGAATATTACCCAATATTTATCAGTTTCTTTATGTAAAGTTCTTGAAAACTATGGATTAAAACCTCAAATCAAATGGCCAAATGATGTTTTAATTAATGGTAAAAAAATTGCGGGTATTCTTTCAGAAACAGTCATGGAAGGTCAGAATTTAGAAGGAATAGTTCTTGGCATAGGTGTAAATTTAAATTCTAACGAAGCGGATATTAGTTCTATTCCTGACAAAATTGCAACAAGTTTGAATTTAGAAACAGGTAAAGATATTAATTTAAATATATTTCTAAAGGAACTACTAACAGAATTCTTTGCTCATTATGATGAATTTTTAAATAAAGGATTTATTAATATTAAAGATGATTATATTAATAGAAATTGTTTTTTGAATAAAGAACTTAATGTTCAGGTATTTAACAATATTAAAACGGGTTTAGCTAAATCAATTAATGATAAAGGTGAACTCGTTTTATTATCAAAAGATAACAACGAATTTGTACTTACGATAGGAGATATTTTATGAATGAAATTTTAGCAAACGGCTTAGTGCTGCTTGGAATGGGAATGGGATTTGTTCTTGCTTTCCTAACCATTTTGATTTTCTCAATGAGAATTATGTCAAAAATAGTTAGTTATTTGAACAAATTATTTCCTGAAGCTGTAGAAGAAGTAAAATCTACAGTAAAGAAAACTGCAGCAAATGTAGATGAAGCGATTGCAGTTGCAATTGCAGCCATTATGGCAAGGGGTAAATATAAAGGGTAAGCAATTAAAAGTTACCAGAAGTATATTTAATCGAATTTTATAATCAAACGAAAGGATAAAATTTATGGGAAAGAAACTTATTAAAGTTATGGACACATCTTTCAGAGATGGTTTCCAATCTGTTTACGGTGCCAGAGTATTTGTAGACGATTTTCTACCTGCATTAAAATCTGCAGTAGATGCAGGCATCAGACACTTTGAAGTTGCAGGCGGTGCAAGATTCCAATCACCAATTTTTTATTGCAACGAAAATGCTTTTGAAACTATGGACAAAATCAGAGCAGCAGTAGGTCCTGATATTAATTTACAATCACTATCTCGTGGTGTTAACGTAGTTGGTTTGGATTCTCAACCAAGAGACGTTATCGATTTGCACGCTAAAATGTTTGCAAAACACGGTGTAACAACTATCAGAAACTTTGATGCTTTAAATGACGTTAACAACTTATTATACTCAAGTCAATGTATTAAAAAACACGGTTTAAAACACGAAGTTACAATCACAATGATGGAATTACCTATCGGCTGTACAGGTGCTCATGACGTTGAATTCTATGAAAAAGTTCTTAGATCAATCTTAGATGCAGGCATTGAATTTGATTCATTAGCATTCAAAGATGCTTCAGGTACATCTTCTCCAAGAAAAGTATTTGAAACAATCAGAAGAACTCGTGAAATTTTAGGTGCTGATGCAGATATCAGATTCCACTCTCACGAAACAGCTGGTACCGGATTATCAGCATACTTAGCAGCTTTAGAAGGCGGAGCTAACTGTATTGACTTATCTATGAAACCGGTTTCCGGCGGAACAGCTCAACCTGATATCGTTTCTATGTGGCACGCATTAAAAGGTACAGAATATGATTTAGGTATTGATGTAGAAAAAATTCTTGAAACAGAAGAAATTTTCAAAGATTGTATGAAAGATTACTTCTTACCACCAGAAGCATTAGCAGTTAATCCGCAAATTATCCAATCACCATTACCTGGTGGAGCATTAACAGCTAACACTCAAATGTTACGTGATAACAATCTAATGCATAAATACCCTGAAGTTGTTGCTGCAATGAAAGAAGTTGTAGAAAAAGGCGGTTTCGGAACATCTGTAACTCCTGTATCTCAATTCTATTTCCAACAAGCATTCAACAATGTAATGTTTGGTAAATGGAAGAAAATTGCAGAAGGTTATGGCAAAATGGTTCTTGGATATTTTGGTAAAACACCTTGCGAACCTGATGCTGAAGTTATTAAAATTGCAGAAGAACAACTTGGTTTACAACCAACCACAGAAACAGTTGTTGACTTAAACGATAAAGATGAAACAAAAGGTCTTGCTGTTGCTCAAAAAAGACTTGAAGAAGCCGGACTTGAAGTTAATGATGAAAACTTATTCATTTCTGCTGCATGTAAAGAAAAAGGTATCTTATTCTTACAAGGTAAAGGAACAATCGGTGTTCGTAAAAACGAAAACAAATCAGAAGTTCCATCATCTTGCGAACCGGCAGGAAATGGTTACACTGTTACTGTTAACGGTAAAAAATACGCTGTTGCCTTGGAAGGCGGAAAAGCTACAGTTAATGGTAAATTATATGACTTCAATGTTAAAGAAGGTATCGAAGCTAAAGCAGCTGATGCCGGCGAAGGTACTCCGGTTAAAGCCGCATTACCTGGTAACGTATTAAAAGTATTAGTTTCAGAAGGCGATTCAATTTCTGAAGGTGATGTAATTGCTGTTGTTGAAGCTATGAAAATGGAAACAGAAATCAAATCACCTGTTGGCGGTACTGTTAAATCAGTTGATATTGAAGTTGGTAATAAAGTCCAAACCGGTCAAGTATTGGTAACAGTAGGTTAATCGGGAGGTAAATACAAATGAATTTTTCAGATGGATTAATGAGCCTATGGCAATCTACCGGTATTTACAACATGGTTGAAAAGGCAGACCCGACAATCACAAATGCCGTAGAACAATTCTTACACCAATTCGGACATCCGATTATGTTAGTAATTTGTTTGTTCTTGCTATGGCTTGGAATTAAGAAACAATACGAACCGTTATTATTAGTGCCTATCGCATTTGGCGGTTTGTTGTCAAATATCCCTATGGCTGGGATTGCAGAACCTACAGGGTTCTTGGGAATAATTTATGAAGCAGGTATTCATAAAGGTTTGTTCCCATTGATTATCTTTATGGGTGTTGGTGCTATGACAGACTTTGGTCCGTTGATTGCTAACCCTAAAACTGCACTTTTAGGCGGTGCTGCTCAATTCGGTATTTTCGGAGCTTTATTATTAGCTCTATGCTGTTTTGGCTTTACACTTCCACAATCAGGTGCAATCGGTATCATCGGTGGTGCTGATGGTCCTACATCAATTTATGTAACATCTAAACTTGCTCCTGAATTATTAGGTGCAATCGCTGTTGCAGCATACTCATATATGGCATTGGTTCCTGTAATTCAACCGCCTATTATGAAATTATTAACTAACAATGCTGAACGTCAAATCCAAATGGATCAACTTCGCTCAGTATCTAAAAGAGAGAAAATTGTATTTCCGCTTGTTGTATTAGCTTTATGTATAATCTTCTTACCGGATGCTTGCCCATTAGTTGGTGCTTTAACTTTCGGTAACTTATGTAAAGAATGCGGTGTTGTTGACAGATTATCTGATACAATGCAAAACGCTTTAATCAACATCGTTACAATTTTCTTAGGATTGTCTGTTGGTTCTAAATTATCAGCAGAACAGTTCTTAACAGTTCAAACATTATTCATCTTATTCCTTGGTATTATTGCATTCTCATTTGCAACAGCTGCAGGTGTATTGATGGCTAAGTTAATGAACGTTTGTATTAAAATCAGTGCAAAAATCAAAGGGGTTGAACCTAAACTTATCAACCCGTTAATCGGTTCTGCCGGTGTATCTGCTGTACCTATGGCAGCCCGTGTATCAAATAAAGTAGGTTTAGAATATAACTCTCAAAACTACTTATTAATGCACGCAATGGGACCAAACGTTGCAGGTGTAATCGGTTCAGCTGTAGCTGCAGGTGTACTACTCGCACTTTGCAACTAGTGGGTTAATAGTATTACTGATTATTCTGAGATAATAATATAAAAAGCTCCTCAATCGAGGAGCTTTTTTATGCTTTTAAATTAATATTTTCTCCGACTTCACTTACTATTTGATTTATTTCTGTTTCTATACGACGATCCTGAGCGGCTATATTTAATCGTGTTCTCAAATCTTTTAACCAAGGATTTGCTTCTTCCAAATGTCTACCTGCACTAATCGGAACTAAAAAAGTACTAAGCGGATTTCTTGATTTTACTATATCCAAAATTACATTATCTGAATAATTAAAAACCTTTTGAACTGTTTCCAGAACATCACTAGCGTCTTGAATTCCTTTTTCTGTTTTCAAGGTAGGAAATTCTCCGCAAAGACATCTTAAAACCCCATTGGTTGGAAATCTTTGAGAAATATTTTGTGCTGATATTTTCATATTCATATTATTTATTACCTACTATTATTTAATTACATATATTTATCTAATCCGAGTTGTTGAAGCGATACTGGTTCTATATCAATTGATCTCGTTCCAATCTTTTTAGCTTCTTCATTCCATACCTTAGCTAGTCTTTTCGATATTTGAAGTTCATCTTCAGGTAAAAATGTTCGATTTGCATTTATTTCATCACAAACTTTTCTAATATTATCAGCAGCTGCAGCTAATTTCGGATAATTTGTTTTCAGATACAAAGATAAATTCCGAAGACCGGTTACCACCTCACCTGTATATAAATTTTTTATATCTAATCCTGAAACTTTTTCCAGTAATTTATATTGCCTCCGGTTGGAACGACGTGCATTATCTAAATAACATCCTGTAGCAACTTCAATTGCTGTTTTTGTCGGAATTTTCATTCCAAAAGATTGAGTATTTGAATCCATTTGTTTAATATGCATATCTGCTCCTAATATTAGTTCTAAAACATGTAAATATATTTTTTGCTGTATTTGTAATAAAATTTAATAAATAAAAGGGAAAAAACTATGACAAAAAAAGTTGCAATAATAAACATTGAAAATTCAGAAATACTTGAAGCTATACAACAAAATTTTAAAAACAAAGATATAGAAATTTCTTATTTTGAAACTCTTAAAGAGCTGCAAACAAACGAAAATTCATACAATCTCATCTGCCTGTGTGATTTTACTCAAAAATTTTTGTTGGATATCAACAGCAAACAAAATGTACCTATAATAAATCTTCATCCGTCATTACTACCATCTTTCGCGGAAGAAAATGCCTTAGAAAAATCCTTCACCAGTGGAATAAAAGTTGGAGGTATAACTATTCATCAAGTTGAACCTAACAAATTCTACGGGAGGATACTTGCACAATACCCAGTTTTAATTGGTTTAACTACACATTACGAAGAATATAAGCAAGAAATTATTAACATTTCTAAAAAATTATACCCTGCAGTTATTGAAGCAATTTTAGAAGATAGAGTATTTGACTTTTCTGATTTGTTTAAACATTCTTGTTCCGGAGGATGCGGAGACTGCAATGGTGGACACTGCTCTCATTAATTATCTTTTTCAACGATTATATTTAATTTTTCAATAACCCCGTTAAAGAATGTTTTTGGCTCATTAAAATTCAGCTCATCAGACTCTAGTCCAAATTCTGTCATGTTTGGATTGGTATTACGTACTTTTGCAGAGTAAATAGATTTTACTTCCTTTATTATAGATTCATTCATATTTTATTGTTCAAGCCTCTTAATTCACTAATAGGGTTTTAACTTTATTTATGGGGATTATAATAATTCCATAGGTTCGACGCAGAACTCGACTATATATGGTCCTTTTGTCGAAAATGCTGATTTCAATGCATCATCAATTTCAGATAAGCAAGTTACTCTTCTTGCTTCAATTCCGTAACTTTCAGCCAGCTTTATAAAATCAGGGTTTGATATTTTAGTTTGAGAATAACGTCCATCACAATTCTTTTCCTGTAATTGTCTCACCATCCCAAGGTAGCCGTTATTCAATATCATTATTTTTAAATTTAAATTATAGTCAACACAAGTTGCCAATTCATGTATTCCCATCTGGAAAGAGCCGTCACCGGATATACAAACAACCTGAGTTTCAGGGTTAGCAACACAAGCACCGATTGCTGCAGGGAATCCAAACCCCATAGTTCCGGAACCGCCTGAAACAAAAATCTTTCTATTTTTTGAAAATGAAAGATTTTGAACTGCCCATAATTGGTGCTGCCCAACTTCCGATGTAAAAATCAAATTTTGATTTTTAGTAAACTCTTCAATTTTTCTAATTACTTCAAATGAATGCATCAAATTTGTATTGCGATGTCGAACGACATTTAAACTTTTCAATTCAGCACAAGAATTCATCCAAGAAGTAAAATGGTTAAAAGATAATTTTGATAATTCATTATTCATTCTAAAAAGAATCTCTTTTGCATCACCAATTAAATAATCTTTAGTTGAAATAACCCTTGATATTTCATTTTCGTTTATATCAATTTGGATAAATTTATCAGAAAAATCAACATCTTTAAACATGCAAGTAATTCTGTCATTAAATCTTGCACCAATAGAGACAATCAAATCTGCAACTTTTAAAGTTCGATTAGCAGACGTATCTCCAAATATTCCAATCATACCAAGATAATTTTCATCATTCTGAGGATAAGTACCAAGCCCCATCATAGTATCAACAACAGGAATATTTAAAGATTTTGAAAACTTATACAACTCATCTTCAGCAGAAGAATGTGAAACTCCGCCACCTGAAACAATAACAGGTTTTGAAGCTTTTAATATTCTATTCAATACTCTTGAAACATCAGCATTAGAAACATTCAAAGCTAAAACTGCTTCTTCATTTACAAGATTTTTATATTCAGTTGATTCTGAAAATATATTTTTTGCCAAATCGACAACAACAGGACCTTTTTTACCGTCCATTGCAATCGAAAAAGCTTCAATTAAAGTTTTCTGCAAATCGGAAACATCAGTAACCTGAAAAACTTTTTTAGTACAAGATTTTGTAATATCACAAATATCTGCTTCTTGAAAAGCATCTGTTCCGATTAGACTTTTAAAAACCTGCCCTGTTAAAACAACAAGCGGATATCCGTCCATATAAGCATTTACAATACCTGAAACAGTATTTGTCGCACCAGGACCAGATGTTACAAGAACAACTCCGCATTTTCCGGTAGCCCTTGCATAGCCCTCTGCAGCATGTACAGCAGACTGTTCATGACGCACTAGTATATGTTTTATATCAGACTGGTTATAAAGCTTATCATATAAATCTAAAACAACCCCTCCAGGATAACCAAAAATAGTATCGACACCTAAATCTTTCAGGGTCTCGATAGCAATTTCAGCACCTTTCATTGTTTTAATATTATTGCCTATCAACATGTATATTTAATCCTAAGTCTGACTTATTTAATCGTAACACAGACAAAATATCTGAGCAATAAAGAAGCGAAATTTTACAATTGTAAAATTTCGCTTCTTTATATATTTTATATTAGTAAATACTATTTACCAATCAAAGTATTCCAAGCATCTTTCTTTTGTTGAACAGCTTTTTGTCTTTCTTGTTGTCTTTTTGCTGCATCTTTTTTAGCTTGTTCTTGTTGTTTTTGCCAATCTTTTTGTTTTTGTTCTAAAGCTTTTTTATTAGCTTCTCTTTGTTTTTGAATTTCCTTTTGCCTTTGTTCTGCTGCTTTTTTATTAGCTTCTCTTTGTTTTTGAATTTCTTTTTGACGTTGTTCTTGTCTTTTTGCAGCTTCTTTTTGAGCATTTGTCAATTGTTGTTCTTTTTGGTTAATTTTATTTGCTGCATTATTTAATGCATTAGAAATAGTTCCTGCATTTGCAGCTGCACCAAATGATAATACGGACAATGCAACCAAAGATACTAATAATTTTTTCATTCTTGTTCTCCTTTCACCTTGTCAGAAAACATTGTTTCCAACTTATTTTTCTTTTGCTCTAACCTATTTTGTAAATATTCCAGCTCTTTTTCTCGTGCTGTTTTTTTTGCTTTTTGCTTATCTAAAGTTTTTTGATACTTTATATATTTCCTAGAACGATTTCTAATCTCTTTTTGTTCATTTTTATCTTCAATTGAAGGTTTAGAATTTGCGACAGCAGAATCTATTTCAATCCCTTGAGTAGAATACACAGGTTTAGGTGAAGATTTTGCACAGACAGACAAACAGCCAAAAACAGATACAAATATTAGAACTGAAAATAACCCTTTCATAAAGTAAATTTTATACTGAAAATTAATATTTTTCAATAATTTCAAAAATACCTTTTGAGGCAACATTATATATTTCCATCATTTTATCAAGTTCATAAGGTTCACCTTCTGCAGTTGTTTGAAATTCAATAATCTTGCCAGTCTTTGTTAATACAACATTTGAATCTACCTGAGCATGAGAATCTTCTTCATAATTTAAGTCAAGACGAACTTCACCGTCTACAATACCTGCTGAAATTGCTGCAATTGGCTCAATAATCGGATTTTCTTTTAACGTACCATCTGCAATAAGCTTTTCAACAGCATCTGATAACGCAACAAAACCGCCACAAATACTTGCAGTTCTGGTTCCTCCGTCTGCTTGAATAACATCAGCATCAATTGTAATTGTTACATCCGGCATTTTTTCCAAATCGACACAGGCTCTTAAACTTCTGCCAATTAGTCTTTGAATTTCCTGAGTTCTTCCTGAAATTTTACTTCTTTCTCTTTGACATCTTGTTGAGGTTGATGACGGAAGTAAAGAATATTCTGCAGTTAACCAGCCTCTTGAATCTTCTTTAGACATCCATTTCGGTTTACCAATTTCAACAGAAGCAGTTGTAATAACCTTTGTGTCACCAAATTCAACAAGGACAGAGCCTAATGCATGTTTTGTATAATTTCTGGTAAATTTGATTTCTCTGGTTTCATCATTTTTTCGGTTTTCTAATCGCATAATATATCTCCTTATTTATTCGTAATCCCATATATAAATTTGTCCGCAATACCTGCATACTGCATGTTCATTCATAAACTGTAAATCCGGAACAAAAACATAACCGTCAACGGTTATTTCAATTTCACCTTTGTCATTATATTTTCGAGCAAAATTTCTATCTCCGGTATAATCCGGTGAAAACATCAACTCAAATTTATCAACCGATTTACAATTTTTACAGATAAACACTTAAATTTCACCATCCTCAACAATTCTTTTGGTTCTTTTCTTAGGTTTTGCAACATAACCATCTTTTATATCTGCCAGATTTTTATACCACAAAGACCAGCAAATACTACGAATTGGCAGAGTTAAACCGGCAATAATACAACTTAATACGGATAAGAATATGTATTTTGAAATCATTGATACTGTGATTGGTGCCATTTCAAAATGGACAAGAATTCTATTTACTAAGGTCAAAGGAATTGCTTTACCTATAAAATCAAAAATACTACAAATTCCGGAGGTTAAATTCAAATAATCAAAGATTACTGAAATTCCTTCCGTAAGGATAAATATTGAAAAAAATCCAAGTATTGCCATCAAACAAAAAGTCCTGCCCCAACTGCCTTTAATAAGCATAAAACTTCTTTTATAGCACTCCCAAATGGATAAATCCGGCTCAAAAGTAAATATTTGAAATATTAAAATACAATATATCCAAAGTACAAAACCCGGAATTATAAAAAATATACTTGACCCAACAGACATTAATAAACTAAGTATAATTAAAAACCCCATATATTTTAAGGTTCTGCGTGTTGCAACCTCATTATGAGATTTTAAATCATATACATGACCTGTTGTTACTGCCCCCTCCGTCATAGAGTTTAATGCAACATACGCAACCATATAATCCCAAAAAGCTTTTACAAAAATCAAAAGTCCCGGAATAGCCAGAAGTAAGATTAACAATAGTGCAGAAGTAATACTATCAGTTTTGGCGGCAATTTTATCTGCAAAACCTAAAGTTAAACAAAATGTAAGTGCGATACCCAAAACTTGACCAAACACAGGAAACAACATATACACTAAAAATTTATCAATATTTGAAAAGTAAATTTTAATACCTTCTGCTAATACAAACCAAATACTATTCTTAATTTCATACTTGGACATATATCCTCCTTTGTTGTAACATGATTTTATTACAAATAGATGCAAAATTAAAGAAAGTACTTTTTAATGATAAATTATATTGAGCTTATTAAATCATTTACAAGAGAAGATTATTTAAATAATTTAATAAATTTACATATCCATTCTACATATTCTGATGGCAAGGCGTCTTTTACTGAAATCGAAAATCAGGCTTCAAAAAAATATAAATATTACGCAATTACAGATCATAATACTATAAATGGACACATTGATAATCCAAATTCTACAGCTATAACAGGAGTAGAATTTGATGTTTGGTATAAATATATATTTTTACACCTGTTAGCCTATGGTATTGATATAAACAACGAACAAATGAAAAAGTTTTATGCAAAAAATAAAAATGAAACAGAAGCAGATATCGTTAGAATTTTTGCAAAACGCAATATTAAAGAACTTATTGATACAATCCACTCTGCCGGAGGTATTGCCGTACTTGCACACCCTGCTTGCTGCTGGGCACTAAATATGGAAAATTTTATAAAAGAGTTAGTAGACTTAGGTTTAGATGGAATTGAAGTTTATTATCCGTATCCACGTTGGAGAAAATATATAAAATTCTCAAATCCGGACAAACTTGAAGCAATCGCAGATAAATATAATCTTATCAAAACCGGAGGCACAGACTGCCACGGAGAAAACCTATAAAAATTTACCCGTACCATGGATATCCGTTTGAATATCGCCAACCGTTGCGTCTTAATTTTTCAGCACAATATAATCCTTTCCCTTTAATTTTACAATCCTGATTAATCTGAGAATCCGGTAAGTTATATCCAAAAGGCATAACTGTACCATTTTGAGTTCTTATAAACATAAATACGTCATTTCCAAAACGATTTGGAGGAGAAGATACGTTTACATCAACAATTATTCCGTTTTTAGCAAAGTTAGTAGTATCATAAAATGCATCCGTACCATCAGAACCGCCGGAAATCAATATAGAATATAAAATACCATCATTAGTAATAAATGGATAACGTCCATTAAAATTAAATACTGTATATCCGCCGGTACCATCATTTTTTATCCAAGGAGCTGAAGTTTTATAGTTACATTTGCTATAAGTATCGCAAAATACAGCAATATTCATATATGGAGCAAAATACCGCATTACATAATCCTGATATGATAAAGAAGAATCCCATGTTTCATAATCTTCATTATCTATAGTAGAAAGTTTTATAGCTTGATTTAATACAGAATGAGCTTTTTTAACATTTGCAATTTTAGAATCTCTATCAACTTTTGCGATTAGATTTGGAATAGTCATCGCGGCAACGATTCCAATTATTCCTAAAGTTATCAAAACTTCAGCCAAAGTAAATGCAATATAAAATTTCCTAGCCATGCTAACCTAACCCTCTATTATAATGTGTGGCATGTCTACAATATCACGTGTATTATTATATGTCAATTACTTATAATAATGTACAAGATGATAATAAAAGTAGATGAAATAGACAAAAAAGTAGGGATGAATATCCGTTTAGAAAGAGTAAAACGCGGTATTTCACAGGAAAGCCTTGCCGATTTAGCAGGACTAGCACGCTCAACAATGGGTATCGTTGAAAGAGGAGAACAATCTCCATCTATTCAAACAATAACAAAAATTGCTATAGCCTTAAATATAGAAATCTATAAGCTGTTTATTTTTGAGGATTAACTTTCTTTTAGGTGTTTAACATGTTTATAAACATAAATTCCGCCAAGTATCAATACGGCAAGAATTATCACAATATCAAATTTATGCCAGATAGCTTTCAATTTATCTAAATGTTCACCTAATTTTACACCAACATAAACAAGAATATAGCTCCAAATTAATGAACCCAGAAAAGTTAATGTAAAAAAGGTTCTTTTTCTAGCCTTTAAAATTCCGGCAGGAAGAGAAATAAAAGTTCTAATTACCGGAAGCATTCTACACAAGAAAAATGCCCAATCCCCATATTTTTCAACCCATTTATCTGCTTCATCCAAATCTTTTTTTGAAACCAAAACATATTTACCATATTTTTCAAAAAATTTTCTACCGCCAAAATATCCAAGATAGTATGATGGAATTGAACCGATTACACAGCCGATAGCACCGGCAAAAGATGCAGCATGAAACCCCATTTCTCCTTTACTAACTAAATAACCTGCAAATGGTAAAACTGCTTCTGACGGAAGCGGAATATTACATGACTCAATTGCCATTAATAATGCAATTCCCGCAGGCCCCATTGCTGTAATAACACTTTCTATCCAACCTATTAAACCTGCTAATATACTATCCAACATGATTATCTCTCCCTAAAAATTCTTAAATTATTATAGCAAAAACAAAAAGAAACTTAAGTAATAGAAAATCATTTATTTTAATAACAAAATCTTTAGTTCCCCTTGTAAAATTTTGAATAAGCTGAAACAAGTTCAGCATGACATAAGCCATATAAAATGAGACTCTGACATAAGCCAGAGTCTCTACAATTATATTCTATTGTTGTAGAACTATTTTCCGTTAACAACAGTTTTGAATTTTTTACCAGCTGAGAATGCAGGAACTGTTTTTGCAGGAATTTTTAATTCTTTACCAGTTTGAGGGTTTCTACCAGTTCTAGCAGCTCTTTTACGTGGTTCGAATGTACCGAAACCAACTAAAGTAACTTTTTTACCTTTAGCAACTGTTTTTTGAATTGTATCAACTAATGAAGATAAAACTTCAGCTGCTTCTTTTTGAGTAACGTTAGCTTTTTTAGAAATTTCTTGTACTAATTCTTCTTTGTTCATAATAAAACTCCTTTTCTTAGTGTACAAATCAATTATATTCAAAATTTCAGGTCATGCAAGTATTTTAACGAATTTTAACACTTTTTTATGCAAAAAACATCTTTATGGTTGATATTACAGAATATTATTGTAATCTTTTTTGCAAATTGTATCAATATTTTTATATTATGAGACCCTAAAATACTTTTTTGCTAAAATATTAATATACATCAGGGAATAAGAAGATTAGGGAAAATGAAAGAAAGAATTTTACTATTTTTAATCGTTTTAGGATTAACTGCATTTATTTATATATTTCAAAGTTATACAGTATGGGGACTTGCAATTCTTGTTTCTATAATGAGCATTTATGCATTGTTTACAACTGTTGCTACAAAAATAAAAAAAAGAATTGCTCTTAAAAAACCCAAAGAGAAAAATGAAAATTACAAACCATTTATCAGTATAATGATTCCGGCACATAACGAAGAATCAGTTATAAGCAACACTGTAGAAACAGTGTTACAAATGGATTATCCAAACTTTGAAATCATTGCCATTGATGACAGAAGTACAGATAATACAGCTTCAGTTATTAAAGATTTAGAACAAAAATATCCTAATAAAGTTATTGCATTTATTCGACCAAAAGATGCGTTTCCGGGTAAATCAGCAGTTTTAAACGATGCATTACAATTTGCAAAAGGCGAAGCTATTTTAGTTTTTGATGCTGATGCAACTATGGAAAAAGATTTTTTAACAAATTTAGTTTATGAACTTGAGCCAAAAGATGTTGGTGCCGTACAAGCCAGAAAAGTTGTTAGAAATAAAGATATTAATCTATTAACAAGATGTCAAAATAATGAAATGACAATGGACACACATTTTCAGGTCAGCAGAGACTCGGTTAAGGGTGCAGTTGAACTTCGCGGCAACGGGGAACTTATAAAAAGAGAAGCTCTTGAAGATATTGGTGGATGGAATAATTATACAATTACAGATGATTTGGATATGTCTACCAGACTGCACATAAAAGGATGGGACGTAAGATTTTGTCCTGACACAGTTGTATATGAAGAAGGTATTATGTACCTTTCACCATTATACAGACAACGCAGACGTTGGCTAGAAGGCACGATTAGAAGATATTTAGAATACTTTTGGGATATTCTGACATCTAAAAAAATGTCTCTTCGTGTAAGATTAGATATGATTGCGTATATTTCTGAGTTCATAATGCCTGCATGGTTTATTATTGAAATAGGCATTTTGCTTATGAAGGTAATAATAAAAGGTGCTACTCCGCATATTCTAATGTCATCTGTTATAATGGGGGCTATTATTGGACTTGGGTTTATGATAGCATGCAGATACAGTTTGAGAAGATATGATAACCTTTCCAGGTGGAATGCGTTTATTCAATCTGTAGAAACTTCAATTTACCTTTTAATAATATGGTTCCCGCTGGTACTATTTATCGGAACAAAAATTTTATTTATGAAAAAAGATATGAACTGGGGTAAAACAGCCCATGGATTAATTCAGCATGAACACGCAATTCAACGTGCAAAACAAAAAATAAAAAAAGCAAAAGATGAATTAAAGAATTTATTATTGAACAGATAGGAGAAAAAGATAAATGACAACATTAACAATTGAAGATGTAAAAAATAAAATTAGAGCAGTACCTAATTTTCCAAAAGAAGGAATTATTTTTAGAGATATTACAACAGGGCTAAAAGATGCCGAAACAATGAAAGTTATGGTTGATTACCTTTGCGATCAGTATAAAGATTGTAAAATTGATTACATTGCAGGTATTGAAAGCCGTGGATTTATTTTTGGTATGCCAATGGCTTACAAATTAAACTGCGGATTTATACCGGTGAGAAAACCTAACAAATTACCGGCAGCTACAATAAAAGAATCTTACGACCTTGAATACGGTTCTGATACTATCGAAATCCACGCAGATGCTATAGAAAAAGGTGCAAATGTTTTAGTAGTAGATGACCTTTTAGCAACAGGCGGTACAGCTAAAGCTGCTTGTAATTTAATTAAAAAAGCCGGCGGCAATTTAATTGGTGCGGCATTCTTAATTGAACTTTCAGCATTAAACGGAAAAGAAAAATTAACAGATTGCGGAAAAGTAATTTCTATGTTACAATACTAGCAGAATGAATTGTAGGAGAATATAGAATGAAAAAGATTGCAATTATTATAGCTTTATTGTTATTCCAAACTCAAGTTATGACAATGGCAGCTACAAATTATGATAAAAAACCGGCAAAAAAAGCTGCTTCTACAGCAACTCCAAATGTACAAAAACCTGTTGATACTGATTCAACATATTTGTTAAAATATAATATTGACGATTTGGAAGCTGCACCTTGGTTAAATAACGGTAAAAGAACTTACAAAAAATAATTTTTGATATCAAATAAAAAGCTCGAAGTATAAATACTTCGAGCTTTTTATTTTGCATTTATAATACCTATTTTACATAGAATGTAGCATTTACATTTGAATAAACTGTAATTACACCAGACTCAATTTGAGGAGATGCACCAGCAGCTTCAGCAACAGCACCATCCATTGACATACTCTTCATTAACATTGTATTTCTTGCATAAGGAATAGTATTATGTCTATTTAATGTACATGAAGCGTCAATATTCTTAATTCCTGCAACTGAAGTGCCTGCAGATTCCGCAATAATATTTGCTCTATTTTTTGCCTGACGTGTTGCTAGGGATAACAATTCTGCACATTCTGCATCTTTCTTTGATAAACTGAAGTTTAAACTATCAACATTAGTGGCTCCTAAAGCCAAAGATTTATCAATAATTGTTGAAATTTTGTCAATAGATTTTGTATAGACAACTATATTATTAGAAACTTCATATTTACTAAATATTCTCTTACCGCTTTCATAAACATAAGAAGGATTAGCAGAATAGTTTGAAGTCTTTATATAATCCCCATTTGATGGAGTAATAACACCCTTTACATAATCATAAACTTTATCTGAAATTTCCTTATTTTTAGATACTGCAACTGACATAGATTTTTTATCATCAGTTTTTATAGCAATTGAAACTTCAACTGTATCTGGAGCAACTTCTTTTTCTGCAGTATAAGAAACTGAAATACTTCCTTTTTCAATTTCGTTATTTAATGCTCCTGCAGGCAATGCCGCAAATGGTGCAATTAATAATGCAGTACTAAATAAAGATGCCATTACTAACTTTTTCATAATACCTCCTTAAAATAAATAATATTATAATTTTGAAACTGTTTCTTCTTCGTTATTTTTTTCACCGGATATATCACAAGATTTTGCTATCGGTGAAGACACATGAGACAAATCTCTATTTTGTTTAGATGAATCTTTTTGCAATTCAAAACAATCTGATTTTTGGATAATATGATTAACTTTTTTCATCTGAGAATGGATTTTTGCTTTTTTCATAATCATATCCAACTCAGAATCACTCAAAGCATCACTTTCTTTAAATGTAACAGCTAATCCTTTTTTAGATAATATGCAATACGAAATTGCTATAATTCCCCATAAAAGAACACCTTGGAAAAGGTCTAATACAGGAAACATAAATAAATTAACCAGATATTTATTCCAAAGATGCATTGAAACTAATCCCGGAAAAACCACAAAACCTGCAAATAGGCAAATACCTATAAAAGCAGCTGTTATTAAACCTTTAAAACCATCAATTTGAATTATTTTCATGTACTTCTAAATCCTTTTACTTTTCTATCATTCCAAGAAAATCTTCTTCTGTCAATATTATAACACCTAAATTTTGAGCTTTGTCTAATTTTGAACCTGCATTTTCACCGGCTAAAACATAAGATGTTTTCTTTGATACTGAGGAAGAGGTTTTTCCGCCATGAGATTTTATTAAAGCACTTGCTTCATCTCTTGTCATATTTTGTAAAGTACCGGTCAAAACAAAAGTTTTACCTGCAAGTTTATCTGACTTTGGTTGAAGTTTTGAAACCGGATTAACCCCTACCTGTTTTAAATCATCCAGCAATTTTAAATTATTTTCATCTCTAAAGTAATCATAAATTGATTGAGCAATAATTTCGCCTATTCCTTCTATTGAAGACAATTGTTCCAATGTTGCAGATTTAAAATCTTCAATTGAAGCAAATTCTCCGGCTAAAATATCAGCAGTTTCTTTTCCGACATGTCTTATCCCCAGAGCCGTAAGTAACCGGTTAAGTGGTCGTGTTTTACTGTTCTGGATAGAATTGTAGATATTTGAAGCTGATTTTTCTTTTACCAAATCCAACTGAACCAAATCTTGCATTGTCAACCTGTATAAATCTGCAAAATTAGAAATAAATTTCTTTTCATATAATTGCTGAATAAGTGCAGGTCCGACATAGTCAATATCCATCGCCTCTTTACTGGCCCAGTATTCAATTTTTGCACACATAACCTTGCTGCAATTAGGGTTTTCGCAATACAGAGCAACTTCACCTTCTTTTTCAATAAGAGGACCGCCGCATGCCGGACAAGTTGTTGGAATTTCATATTCCGGCAAAGTTTTATGTTCTTTCGAATCCATAACTTTAATAACTTTGGGAATAATTTCAGCGGCTTTTTTAATCAGAACAGTATCTCCAACTCTTATATCTAACCTCTTGATTTCATCAAAATTATGCAAACTTGATCTGGATACGATACTACCTGCAAGTTGAACAGGTTCTAACAATGCAACAGGAGTTATAATTCCGGTTTTCCCTGTATTTAATTCAATATCCAAAAGCTTTGTTGTAACCTCTTCAGGGGGGAATTTAAAAGCTGTTGCCCATTTTGGAGCCCTTGCCGTAAAACCTAAATCCTTTTGAACAGCAATATCGTTAACCTTAATAACAACACCATCTGTTGCATAATCAAGATCAAACCGTTTATTTTCCCATTCTTTACAATAATCAATTGCTCCTTGGATATTTTTTACAAGTCTTATATTCGGATTTACCTTAAAACCAAGTTCTTTTAACTTCGTCATACCATCATAATGTGTCTTTATTTGTTTTCCGTCATTGTCTTCGAAAATTCCGGTATACGTAAACATAGATAAATCTCTTTTGGCAGTAATTGTACTATCTAACTGACGTAAAGATCCGCTCGCAGCATTACGGGGATTAGCAAAAACTTTTTCACCTTTTGCTAAAGCTTCTTCGTTTAACTTTTCAAAAGATGATTTAGGCATATAAATTTCGCCTCGAACTTCCAGATTGGCATTAGAAAACAATTTTAAAGGAATTGCCTTAATTGTTTTAAGATTCTGTGTAATATTTTCACCGGTTACACCATCACCTCGAGTAACACCTAAGCTAAAAATTCCATCAGTATAGGTAAGAGCAATTGCAAGTCCGTCAATTTTCAATTCACAAACAAGTTCCAATTCTTTATTATACTCTTTGCAAACTCGTTCATACCAACGTTTTAATTCATCTTCATTATAGGTATTATCTAAACTATAAAGTCTGTATTTATGAGTGTGTTGAAAAAATTTTTCGCTTACAGAACCAACTCTTTGTGTTGGACTATCTGGGGTTTTTAATAGCGGATATTTGTCTTCCAGTTCCTTTAACTCTGCAAACATTGTGTCATATTCAAAATCACTTAAATAAGGATTTTCTTCCACATAATATTTATAATTACTCTTATTTATTTCATCTTTTAGAAAATTAATTCTCTGTTCAACAGAAACATCTGCCATATATAAAACACCTCTACATAATCATCAAGAGTTCTCTAATAACTTTTGTTGCAACAGCAGTTGACGAACCGCTGGCATCGTAATCCGGAGCCAATTCAACTACATCTGCACCAACTATATTAAAATCTTTTAAATATTTAAACCAGCCTATAAGTTCATTAAAGCTCATACCTCCAACTTCCGGAGTACCGGTACCCGGCATAATTGAAGTATCAAGACAATCCAAATCAACAGTGATAAAGACATTTTTATTTTTGAGAGAATCCAAATCGGAATATTTATGGCACAAGGTATTATGTTTTTGCATAAATTCCCATTCTTCTTTCATTCCGGAACGAATACCTATTTGTTTTATATTTTCAGGCTTTACAAACTTTGAAATATGTCTTATTACAGCACTATGAGACATTTCTTCACCCATATATTCTTCCCTCAAATCAGTATGGGCATCAAAATGCACAACGGCTAAATTTTCATAAAACTTAGAAACAGCTTTTACTTCAGGAAGGGTTACCAAATGTTCTCCGCCAATTCCAAAAACTCGCTTACCGTCTTTATAAATATCTTCAACATTTTGTTCTATTTGTTCGAGCGTTTTATACGTATTTCCAAGAGGAAATTCTAAGTCTCCGGCGTCATGAAAATTAACATCACCTAATTCTTTATCAAAAGTTGGTGAATATTCTTCAAGCCCCCAGCTTGCCAATCTGATTTGTTCCGGTGCAAATCTTGATCCCGGACGATAAGACACTGTACCATCAAACGGCAACCCTAACATAACAATATCAGATGAATTATAATCCGGATTTTGAGCCATCCAGTTTCTATCTAAAAATGGTCCTCTTAACATTTTATACCTCTTAAATATCCCTAACCTATTATATTTTACTATAAAAATAAATCTTAGCCAACGGTAATGGCATCTCTCATAACATATATTATATATTTTTCAAATGCTCAAGCTTTAATTCTGGATACATTGTTATCCCAATAACATCAATCTGAAAATCTTTTATTTTATTTTCTGCAACATAAGAAAGCACACCTGTTTTAATATTGTTATATTTCGACTTCGTGATTGCTTCCAAGGGTGTACCAAAGTCGGCAGTTTTTCGTGTTTTCACTTCAACAAATACAACTTTTTTCTTATATTTAGCAATAATATCAATTTCACATAATTTGGAAAAATGTTTATTACGCTCAAGTATCTCATACCCGTTTTTAATAAGGTATTCGCAAGCTAAATCTTCACCTGAA
Source organism: uncultured bacterium (assembly GCA_902475545.1). Taxonomy (GTDB): domain Bacteria; phylum Cyanobacteriota; class Vampirovibrionia; order Gastranaerophilales; family Gastranaerophilaceae; genus Zag111. Next base: position 44,267 of record CABRZP010000008.1, on the reverse strand, counting down.
TTTCCAAATTGTCTGTTATTCAAAGATTACCTCTACTGTTTAATCCCACATCTTGCATATTTTGATAAATCTAACAAGTTGTCAACTTCATTTATTGTACAATTCTTACTCCAACGGGCAGGAGATATATCTATACCTCCTCGTCTTGTATAAAGAGCAGAAACAAACAATTCATCATCTTTATCAAGCAAATCGTAAAGTCTTTTATAAATCATTTCACAACATTCTTCATGAAAATGATATTCTGAGCGAAAAGAGACCAAATACTCAACTAAACTTGCTTCATTGATTTTTACCGCTGATTTATAATATATAAACACATCTCCAAAATCCGGTTGATGGGTTACTCTACAATTGGAACGCAAGGAATCAAACATTAAGTAATGTTCTTCAGAAAATTGAGTTCTGGATACCTCAATCACCTCTGGAGATTCTTTAAATTTAGTAACATTTAAAGATTTTTCATCTACGAAATTCAATATATTCTCAAATTTATCAAATATGCAAACTCTATCCGCTTTATTATCCAAGAAATTAACTTCTACATTTGTCTTTAAAATATTTGATAAGTCTTTTTCAATATTATTTTTGCAAATCGTTAAACATTCATTCATATCTTTGCCAAATTTACTCATATTATAAGAATTCAGATAAAGCTTTAACGACTTAGATTCAATAATAAAATCATTATTGCAATTATATTTTAGTTTCAACAAACGAGTAACCGGCAATCCGTTTTCAGTTAACGCAGAAAATTCATAAGCATGCCAGACATCCCATCCGAGAAAAGGAAGATTTTCATTTTCTATATTGTATTGAATACGGTTTTCAGCACGAGGTACAGCAACAAGTAACGACGGATTATATTTATCACTGCCACTACTTTTTTTGCCCAACCAGGTGGAAGCTATTTTATCCGTGATTGACTCAGTCATAAATAACCTCTATGCAATCTCTTCATAAGCTTGCGGATTATTTAATAAATCATAATTGATTTCATTTTCATTATCTGCAATTGTAGCGGCAACAACAGCATCAGAAGTCACATTCAATGTAGATCTAAACATATCTGTAAGTCTTTCTATTGTGAACAAGAATGCAAAACCTGCCACTAACTGTTCAGGACTCAAGCCCATTCCATTAAGGATTAACGAGATAGTAATCAAACCGCCTCCAGGAATACCTGCACAAGTACTTGAAGCTACAATTGCTAAAAGTGCAATTTGAATAATTAAGAATAAATCAAGAGGAACACCATAAGCTTGAGCCAAGAAAATTACAGCTACTGTTTGCAATAAAGCTGTACCGTCAAAATTCAAGGTTGCCCCCAATGGCAATACAAAACTTGAGATTTTATGAGAAATTCCTCGTTTTTCACAACATGCAATTGTCAATGGCAGTGTTGCAGAAGAACTTGCAGTACCAAATGCAACCATTATAGCCTCAGCAATTGCTGAAAATAAAATTGGTGCAGATACTTTTGAAAAACATTTTAAGAATATTGGATATACTACAAATGCCTGTATTGCAAAACCTACCATAAGTACCAATAAATATTTAGATATAGTTGTAAAGATATCAACACCAAAACTTGATACTGCACTAGCAGTAAGTGCAAATACACCAGGAGCCGCAAATAACATAATCCAATCAGTTATTTTCATTGTCGCCGCAAAAACAGATTCAAAAAATGAGACTATTGGTCTGTTAACATCTCCAACTTTGACAAGAGCCAATGCAAATAAAACTACAAAGATTATAATTGGTACCATATTTCCTGTAGCAAAAGCTTCCATAGGATTATTAGGAATAAATCCCAAGAATAAGTTTAAAATATTTCCTTGTTGCTGCTGCATAGCTGTTGCAACGGAAGCCTGAACATCTGATGCAATATTTGAAGAAATATAATGAGCAGCACCTGTACCAGGTTTAATTAATAAAGCTAAAACAGTACCGATTGTAACTGCAATAGTTGTCAAAATACCATAATAAATAATCATCTTAGAACCAAATTTTCCAAGTTGTTTATTATCACCAACACTTGTAATCCCGATAATAATAGCCGAAACAACAAGAGGAATAACAACCATTTGAATCAATCTAATAAATACTTGCCCTACAAAGGTTAAGATATTATCTACAAGCATATTCGGATGCGAATGCAAAAATATACCTAACAAAATACCGGCAATAATCCCAAAGAAAATGTGCCAATTTCTTTTAATACCTAGACCTAGTGCAATTAAAATCTGCATGTGAAGCTTCATATATTTATCCTCTTAATTCTTATCTATATATACGACTTGTTCATTATACACCTATACTTAAAAATTTTCAAATACATAAATTATAAAATTTAATAAGAGTCTATTCTGCATTCAAATTAAAAATTTATTTATCAAAATCCATTCTTAACCAATTAAATCTGTTTTGACCAATAAGTTTTGAATTAAGTGCTAATTCTCTTGCCTCGGTATTGTCTGCAAGACTAAATTCCGGATTACATATTATTTTAAATTTATGACTATCTCTAATCTTATCAAGTTCATAGGTATTGTACATTTCGGATATTCTTTGCGAAATCATCTCAGACAAGGAAGATGAGTGATGTTTTCTAAGAGCTTTATCTACTGCAAAACCGAGAGGTCCGGTTATAATAAGTCCGTTAGAACCTTCGTTTTCTTTTATAACTGCAAATTTTGCCAGACTTTCCGCATACTGCCAAATTGCTTGATGACGTGCATGTTTAAAATCTCTTGAAAAATCATCTGTTACTTTTATACTATTTTCATCATATAAAGTATAGAGAGGTTTTAAAACAAGTTCACTTCTCGGGTCTGTTGAATCTTTTGGTGCATATTTTTTCAAACTTAAAAGTAGATTTTTTAATTTTTCACCCTGAGCATTTTTTGGAATTAAAAAAGTCTCAGATGTAACAACTTGTCCAATACCACAGCTTGCAATTTGAGGACCTAATTGCTTATTGATACCCATAGAATTGCAAAAATTGTTAATGAGTTTTGAAGCAGAAGCACCAGCATTAGCAATCTTTACTAACCCCTGCTCATTTGTAAAATAACTGCTACCTGTTGCATCAACAATTGCCGACGTATCAGAAATTGCTCTAATATTTGATATTCCGCATCCGCCGCCTGTTATAGCGACAGAATAATGATCGCCGGCATGAAGCATTCCCTTATCATAAAGTTTTTGAGCAATTGCAAGCCCACTACCCATAGAATCTTGAAAAACTTTTATTTTAAAGTCTTTTGATAACCTAATTCCATTTTCTTTCATATATTTAGGAATATTGTTAAAATCAATATCGCTCATGCCTGTTCCTGACATTCCTCGAATATTATCTGCATATAAAAGCGTGTTATTATATACGGACCCCGGCATGAAAAATACAGCTTCTTTTATTGTTTTATCTTTTGGATTAACCTTTAATCCTTCTCGGTAACATTCTGCCATTTTTCCGGCAAGTTTTTTTAAAAAATCTTCCGAATCCTTATATACTCTTGAACCTTGAATATTAACAATATCTTTTATTTTTGCTGTAGTTTTGTTACTTGTATTCGGTATCAAAAGGGCTTTTAATGAATTTTCACCTACACTACCACCAACATCAACTAAAAACCGACCTGAAAAATGTGTATTATTTCTTTTATCTCCAAGACTAATAGGACTTATTTGCATACTTATACCTCATTATTTATATATAATACAATAACGCCTCTAAAAATAAATTTTGCTATTTTATTTTTCAATTATGTTAAATTTTTATATAAATCATAAGCCCTTAAAACTTTTGAATTATTTTGAATTTCATGTATTTTAACAAGAGCCCACTCAGCAGTTGAATTAAACTGTGTATCATCAATATACCCTGCATTAAGGGAATTTCTTAAACTTTTATCAACAACATTGTATATTCTGGCTAATGTATTATTATCCATTCTATGGATTGGTCGCATAAAATAACCAAAGACTCCTCCGGTATTACTATCGAAAGTTTTGTACAACTTTTGCAAGACAAATTTAACATCAGATAATTCATATTCAAGAAAAGCTACAACTTGATCTTTTGTGCCATGCCTGTATACATAAGTTTTAACCTTATCAATAGCATCTTTGTCGACATCTTTTGCTTCAAAATTTGAACTAATTAATGAATTTATATAAATATTAATACTTCGTTTATCAATATTTAAAGCCTTTGCTAGAATTATATCATCGCCTTGTTTAGTGAATGAATTTTTTAACGGTCTAAACCTCACAAGAGGTCTATGCTCCATCATTTCTTTAAATTCACTTGCTGAAAACTCCAACTCAGCAGCATTTTTCATAGCTGCAGAATTCATTTTAATAAACTCAGCCTTTTGACTATATGTAAGCTTCTCTGAAGACAAAATTTTATAAATTTCGACATTAGTCAAAGAATCAATCGGTTGAATTTTATCCATATTAATACCTCTTAATAACAAAATTAATATAACGGTTCTTTCGAACGTCTCATTGAATATCCATCAGTACAAGTTTTTTTATCCGGCATACAGACTTCATTGGCAGTAACAAATAAAGGTTTTCCGGGAGACCTCATTGTATGTCTGCCAATAAGACATATTTTCTTATTTGGAGTACAAACGATACTCCCGTTTATATACAAAGGACCGCTGGAAGAGTGCAAAGTATTTCGCCAAACTTGACATGTTTTTAAATCATCTGAACATTCCATATAAACAGGTCTTGGCGGATATTTATGCTTTACAGTTGAAGAATATCCTTTATTACAAAATAAAGCTAACGAAATAATACCCACAAAAGACAAAACAAAAATTTTCTTCATAAATAACTCCTAAAAACAAATTATGGAGCGTAGGGGATTCGAACCCCTGACCCCAACACTGCCAGTGTTGTGCGCTACCAACTGCGCTAACGCCCCGTGTATATTTATATATACCATAAATTCACAATTTATGGAAGATGCACATTTTTTACATTCTCAAACAAGTTAAAAATAAAACTATTTTCGAATTAATTCTACCCAACATTTGAACAACAAAAAAAGAACTTTTTGCAAGGTTCTTTTTAATGGTGGGCGTGAAGATGCCGCAGCTGTTGGCAAGAGTTGGAAGCTCGAGCCTTACTGATGCGGTATGTCGTGAAGACGGCTGACGAGGTTATTTGATTTCAACAAAATCAAATAACTTTCAAGTCGATTCTGCCCAACATTTGAACAACAAAAAAGAACCTTTTGCAAGGTTCTTTTTAATGGTGGGCGTGAAGATGCCGCAGCTGTTGGCAAGAGTTGGAAGCTCGAGCCTTACTGATGCGGTATGTCGTGAAGACGGCTGACGAGGTTATTTGATTTCAACAAAATCAAATAACTTTCGAGTCGATTCTGCCCAACATTTGAACAACAAAAAAGAACCTTTTACAAGGTTCTTTTTAATGGTGGGCGTGAAGAGACTCGAACTCCCACGCTTTCGCACTAGTTCCTAAGACTAGCGTGTCTACCATTCCACCACACGCCCACGCGTTTTGTGGAATATTCTCAAACTTGAGAATACATTTAATTTATAATAATCAAAGCTTGTTGTCAAGAAAAATTTTTCAAGTTTTTTTACTTTTGTTTATGATAAAATTCAAATCAGGGATATACTAATGGAAATTGCAAAAGTTCAATTTAATCAAAATAAGATACAACCAAATCTTTCTTATAACATCCACAGAACAGTAAAACCTACCCCTACAGTCAAGGCTTTACCGTATGATAAATTTGAAAGAACTATTCCTGTTACAAATTCCAACAATACTATTCAATTTACAGGATTACGAGAAAAACTCATCGGAGCTTTTTTGAAAAATACCAGTTATAACCGTTCCCTTAGAGGTTCTAAACGCCCATACATTCCATTATCGGAAGAAATAAAAGATATAACTCAAGAAATTCAAATTCCGGTTACTAAAAAAGAATCAATTAACGCTCTGGATATAAATCCCAATAAATCAAAAAATTATATTATATTTCTTCATGGTTTTTCACATAATATAACCAGTAATCAACCACTTTATAAATCACTCTCAAAAAGTAATTACGGAATATTAGCTATTGATTACAGAGGATATGGAAAAAATCCTAAATCTAAACATATTAAAGAACAGGATATTATACAAGACATTGAAGCCTCTATCGGATATTTAAAAACAAAAGGTGTAGACAATATTGGTTTAGTTGGGCATAGTTTTGGCGGATATCTTGCTGCTAAAATATCAGATTTTCATGATATTGCTTTTCAGGTTCTTGTAGCCCCACTTACATCACTAGAGTTTTGGCTCAAAAACGTACTTAAGCATCCTAAAAAATATTCCGGCGAAATGAAAATGATAAAATATATTCCAGGATTTAAAGAACAATATTCGAAAATTTTTAATATAACAAAATATTTAGAACTAAACCCAACTCCAACATATATTGTGCAATCAAAACAAGATCGATATATCAGAACAAATAAAATTACCGAATTAACAAAAATCATACCAAATCTAAAAAAATATATAATCATTCCTACAGGCGGACACAGAATGGATGAGAACAAAATAAAAACAATTACACAGATTGTAAATGATTTGTAATACATACTTGTTTATGTGATAATTAATTAAAAAGGGGATAAGAAGAGATTATGGAGTATAAATTAAAAGATACGTTATCAAAAGACGCATTCAGATACGGATACCTTGTAAATAAAATTTTTCCGTTTGTAAAACCTCACTTGGGCAGAATTATTTTAAATATGATTCTTGCCGTACCTTTAGGATTGTTAGATGGTGTTGTTGCCTATGCTCTCAAACCATATATGGATTGCGTAATCAATGGAAAAACATTTACTGTGGGTAATTTTTCAATAGAACAAAATACTCTTGCACTTATTATTCCTTTTGGTATCGTAATATTTGCACTGGTTCAAGGGCTTTTAAAATATACGAACAACTACTTAACAGACTGGACCGGTAACAAAATTTCCAACTCATTAAAAGTTGACCTGTTCAGAAAATTAACCTCTCTTGACTCTAAATTTTATGATGTTAATTCATCCGGACTTGTTTTAACCAGATTTTTTACCGATCCGGAAACCGCATCCAAAAATATAATAAATACTATTAAAAGTTTTATAATGAGTATATTTGGAATTGCCGGACTTGTTGCAGTACTGCTAATCAACTCTTGGAAACTTGCAATCATTGGCGTTGGAATAATGGCGGTTGCTATTACTCCGGTTACACTTATCAGAAAAAAAATCAAAAAAGTATCAAATGCAACAATGGTTGTTGGCGGAGATATGACTACAAACTTTAATGAAACCTTTGCCGGCAATAAAATAATGACCGCATATAATTTACAGAAACTCCAAAATGAAAAATTTGAAAATCAAATCAAAACACAGTTTGATCTTACAATTTCATTGACAAAACGTGTTGGCTGGATGTCTCCAATAATGTATTTTATATGTTCTATTGGTATAGCTCTTGTAATGTTTTACGGTAATCATCTTATTATTAGCGGACAGATGACAGCCGGAAGTTTTGCATCATTTGTCACTTCATTATTATTACTATACAAGCCTGTTAAAGATTTAGGCAGAACCTTAACCGATTTACAAACAACATTTGTAGCTCTTGGCAGAGTTTTCGAATTATTTGATCTTATACCTTATATAAAGAATAAAGAACACTCTTCTAAAATGACAACGCTTGAATCTGGCATTGATTTTGAAAATGTATATTTCGAATACGAAGAAAACGTACCTGTTTTGAAAAACTTTTCACTACACATAAACAAAGGTGAAACCATTGCTCTTGTCGGCAATTCCGGCGGTGGCAAAAGTACAACAGTGAATTTATTGCCAAGATTTTACGACGTTAAAAGCGGAGCTGTAAAATTTGACGGAATTAACATTAAAGATATCGAACTAAATTCGTTACGCAACAATATTTCATTTGTTTTTCAGGATAATTTCTTATTTTCCGGAACAATTAGAGAAAATATTTTAATGGGCAAAAGTGATGCTACAGAATCCGAACTTGAAAATGCAATAAAGATGGCTCATCTTGATGAATTTTTAAATACACTTGACGACGGAATTGATACATACGTTGGGGAACGTGGGACATCTTTATCCGGCGGACAAAGACAACGTGTTGCAATTGCAAGAGCTATAATTAAAAATGCCCCAATCGTAATTCTTGACGAAGCAACCTCAGCCCTTGATAATGAATCCGAAGCTATTGTTCAAAAAGCATTAGACAATCTAATGAAAAATAAAACAGTTTTCGTTATTGCCCATAGATTATCCACAATTAATAATGCTGACAGAATTGCGGTAATAAATGAAGGCGAACTGGTAGAACTGGGAACTCACAATGAATTAATGAACATTAAAAACGGAAACTACAGACATCTTTATGAAATGCAATTTAAAAATCAGGAGATGACCGTTTAATGAAAAGCATTATTATTACTAAGTGGATTGAACCATACAAACTTTTAGAAACAATAAAAGAAGATTATCAATATAAAGATCTTACATTTGATACTATTTCAAAATCAATGGAAAAGAAAAAGTTTTTCAAAGAGCTTGAACAGTCAAAATATTCTATTGGACTTTATATGAAAAATGTAAATAAATATTATTTATTTACCAGAAATGATGACTTCGATGTTTGGGCAAAATTGGAAAGAATATTTGGTTTTGAACAAGATGATTACATAATTGAACAAGATAGTATAACTGCCCCTTTTGATATGGTTGATCTTGGAAAAGCAGAAGCCAGTATTATAATTTATTAACAAATTTATTAATTTAAGGCAATTTTTCACGCTAAAAATACTTTATATAAATATAGGGGAAAATAGCGGGGAAATTATGTTTAGTTATTTCAGTCCAATCACGTTTAACACAGATGTTAACACTCCGGCACTTTATTACAACACAGGCGGAGCAAACTCACCATTTTTTACACCAACAACAGAATACAATATCAATGGTGCAAATATTATAGGAAACGGTTACAGGAATCCATATCCTACAATTCCTTTTGGCGGGAATTATAATATATACACAGGGAATACCGGCAATACCGGAGATTGCTGTTGGGGTCAACAACAGACAGCTTCAACATCTTCAAGTATTTATACAACAACACCTAGATATAACATATACACAGGCGATTTTGGTGGTTGTTTATGGCAAGGCGGAACAAATAATTCTACAGGAAGCTATTATACAACAATGGACAGTTTCAACATTTATACCGGAGATTTTGGAGGATGTTTGTGGGGGCAAAGCAAACCTTCAAATACAACACCTTCTACAGAACCGATCGAAACTTCACCTGCAAAAACAGCTGCAAAAGTAGAAAATAAAAAAGAAACTGTAACAAATCCGATAAAAAATACAAAAAAATCCGAAAAAATCTCAGGACCGGAATTAAGAAACAGTTTTGTAACTAATGCAAAACAATATATGGGTTACAATGAATCTGACGGTTCATACAGAAAATTCTCAAATAGCGGAGAATGGTGTGCCGATTTTGTGGCATACGTAGTCAAAGAAAGTTATGAAAAAGCAGGGTTAGAACCTCCACAAGATTTTATCAAACTCAGAGATGACCGAATTAATCGAAGAGTTGAAGATATGAAACAATGGGGTATTGACAACCATAAATATCTTCAAACCGCAGGTAAAAAGAAACAAGGAGAACTTATCGCTCAAAAAATCAAACCGGGAGACATCATGATTTTACGAGAAAATGATGCTTCTCACATTGGTTTTGTAACACAAGTCAACAAAGACGGTTCCTTCAAGACTATAGAAGGTAACAGAAACGATAAAGTCTGCACCGCAACATATAGTCCTGATTATCCTGATTTAAGCGGATTTATTCGTTTAACAGCTTAACCAACTGAGATTCCAACTCATCTATTGTTGAGTTGTTGTAAATTACATAGTCAGCCTTGTTAATTTTTTCATCTTGGCTTATTTGAGAATTCATACGAATTTGAGCATATTCTCTTGTATAGCTATTTCGTTTCATTAATCGTTCCAAGCGAATTTCGTCATCCGTATAAACAAATAAAACTTTATCAAATAAATCTTCCATGCCGGCTTCAAATAACAGTGGAATCGCAACAAAAACCGACTTTTTATCTTGATTTAAATTGAAAAATTTTTCAATCTCTTTTCTAATTAATGGATGTAGAATATTTTCTAACGTCGTTTTCATTTCTTTATTAGAAAATATTAATTGCCCTAACTTAACTCGTGAAATCGCACCGTTCTCAAAGACATCGTAATCTTTAAATACATTTTTCACCTCTAGCGAGTCTTCTAATAACTTATGAGCAGTATCATCAGTATCCAAAACAGAATAACCTCTGGAAATCAGAAAATTTTGCACTGTAGATTTTCCGCTTGCAATATTCCCAACCAGAGCAATTCTAATCATTTTTAGAAGCAATCCTATTTAAAAAGTTACGCAATTCTTTAATTTGTTGAGGCTTAATGGGTTTAAGCATCCCACGTTTCAAGCCGTCCAAATTCAATGTCGCATGCTGAATTCGTTTAAGAGTTAAAACCTCAAATCCTAAATGTTCAAACATTTTACGAATTTGTCTGTTCAATCCCTGATAAAGCATAACTTCCATAACAGTATGGTTATTATCAACCTCTAAAACGTCAACCTCTGCATAAGCAATTTTACCTGATTCGATTTCAATACCTTTATACATTGTATCAATGTCATTTTGAGAGATTTTTCCATTTATAGATACTCTATATAACTTCGGAACTTTAACTGACGGATGTGTTAAATCATTAATTAAATCCCCGTCATTAGTCAAAATTATCAATCCTGTAGAATCCTTATCTAATCTGCCTACAGGTTTTAAATGATGAAGATTTTCAGGAATTAAATCATAAATAGTTTTTCTGCCGTTTTCGTCATCCGCAGTCGTAATATACCCCGCAGGTTTATAAAACCTGTAATATTCATGTTTTACAGGATGAATCATTTTTCCGTTTACAAAGACTTTATCTTTAGGGTTTACAGTAAAGCCCAGCTCGGTAACCTTCTTACCATTAACCATTACAACACCGCTCTCGATTAGCTCATCCGCTTTTCTTCGAGAACACAAACCTGAAGATGCTATGTATTTATTTAAACGAGTGCCGGACATTTCATCGCCTCATTGAAAGATTCTGCTAAAATTTCAGGCATTCTGCGGTACAGCTTACCGTCATTGTGTATTGCAACCACTACAACATCCGCTTCAATAAAAGTCTTGCCTGTTTCTTTAGATTTAATAGATTGTTTAAACGTTACAGAAAAACCTTTAAATTCAGATATTTCAGTTTCAACAACCATAACATCTTCCATTTTAGCAGATGCTTTGTACTTAAGATTAATATTAACAACAGGCAATACAATATCTCTTGCAGTCAATTCGGCAATACTGTGACCCATCATTGCACAAAGTTCGACACGTCCCATTTCAAGCCATCTTAAATAAGAACCATGCCACACAACACCATACGCATCGGTATCAGAATAAAATACTTTTTGTTCAAATATATGTTTCATACTTGAATTATACCATCAAAATTCAATTTTTATGTATAATTAAAATATGGATAAAAAAATTTCAGATAAAGTTATTAACAGATTAACTCTATATCACTGTATTTTGCAGGATTTTATCGATACAGGAAATGAATACATTTCAAGTAAACAAATCGCAACACTTTTACGAATTGATGATTCTCAAGTAAGAAAAGACATCAATTTATTAAATAATTCCGGAAAATCTCGAGTTGGTTATATTGTAAAAGAATTAAAAAAATCAATAGAAACAACTCTAGGATTTGCCAAAAACAAAAGAGCATACATTATAGGTGCCGGAAATCTTGGAATGGCTCTTGCAAAATATGATAATTTTACCAGTTACGGCTTAAATATTATAAGTCTATTCGATAATGATAAAAATAAGATTGGCTCAGAAATTAATGGAAAAAAAATTCTGGATATAAAAACCCTTCCAAAATTTACTGAAGAAAATGATATTGATATTGCAATATTAACAGTTCCGGGTAAATTTGCACAAGAAACCGCAGATTTTATAGTAAAAGCTAATATTAAATATATCTGGAATTTTTCTCCAACAGTTTTAAATGTACCGGAAGATGTACAAGTTTGGAACGAAAATTTAATGGGAAACTTTTTGCAATTTACTTACCAAATATAAGTGCTTAATATAACCTATAATTGAACTTTACAAAAATTATTGCTAAGTTTTTTATCAGTATTAAGACCATAAATTAATCTTAACCCTTCTAGGGTCAGAATCGGATTAACAATATCAAAAGGTCTATTTAAATAATTTGCAATCAAGCCGCAATATCCACCTGTCGCAACTATTGTTGCCTTTTCAGCTAACTCAGCTTCACATTGAGCAACAAGTCCATCTACCATGCAAGCCGTACCTCGAATTACTCCTGAAAGAATTGCATCAGTTGTATTATGACCAATGGCATTTTGAGATATTGTAACATCAATTCGCGGGAGTTTAGATGTTGAAGTTTTTAGACATTTCATTTGAGTGTTTATACCAGGTGCAATAACACCGCCTAAAAATTCATGTTTTGAATTGATAATATCAAATGAAGTTGCGGTTCCAAAATCAATCACAATAACAGCACCTTTATACAAGTTTGCTGCAGCTACTGCATTTGCCAATCTGTCAGCACCAACTTCCTGAGGATTATCAGTTTTAACTTTTATGCCAAGATTAATATCATGTGCAACAAATACAGATGTGATGTTAAAAACATTATCAACAGCCCGCTTAAATTTAACATTTAATTCTTCTACAACAGAAGCAATAACACAACCTTCAATTAAATAATCCTTAAATAATGATTTTAAAAGAATTTCATATTCTTCACCTGATAGATCTTTATCTGATGCTAAACGAAATTCATTAATATATTTATCACCTTCAAACAAGGCAAGGGTAATATTTGTATTTCCAATATCTGCTGTTAATAACATAAAAAATGGTCCTCACATATCTGAGAACCATTTTATTACAAACATAGTTTTTATGCAAAGTTAAATATTTGAAGCTCCTAAAGCCTGAGAACCTGAAGCGGCAAAACCGTAACCAAAAGCTGAACCATGGTTAACTGCAGGAACATGTCCTTTTTTTAATTTACCATCTTCATCAAACAAAAGTTGTTTAAAATTAACTTCGCCTGAACCAAAGCCTTTAATTAAAGTACTAGCTTTTTTATAACTGTTACTGATTGCTTCTATTGCATTGGCACCCATATCTCAATCCTCCAGATGTCATAATCTTACTTACATATATAAAATAATTTTTAATAACGGAATTGCACAAAATCAAAAATATTGTTACATATCGTTACAAATAAATTTCAAGTAAATAATAAAATAGATATTATAATCTTGACAAAAATTTATGAGCGGTTAGAATTAAAAGTATCGTAGAATACTAATTTTATAGTAGTATATAGTAGACAGAAAAGAAGGAGATTAATCTCATGGCACGTGAAAAGTATGAACGTACGAAACCGCACGTTAACGTAGGTACAATCGGCCACGTTGACCACGGTAAAACTACATTAACAGCAGCAATTACCGGTACATTAGCAGCAGCTGGTAAAGCTGAACTTAAAAAATTCGATGAAATCGATGCTGCTCCAGAAGAAAAAGCTAGAGGTATTACCATCTCTACAGCTCACGTAGAATACGAAACAGATAACAGACACTATGCACACGTTGACTGCCCAGGCCACGCTGACTATGTTAAAAACATGATCACTGGTGCTGCTCAAATGGATGGTGCAATTCTTGTAGTTGCAGCAACTGATGGTGCTATGCCTCAAACTCGTGAACACATCCTACTTGCTCGCCAAGTTGGTGTTCCTAACCTTGTTGTATTCTTAAACAAATGTGATATGGTTGACGATCCAGAATTATTAGAATTAGTAGAAATGGAAGTTAGAGAACTTCTTTCTTCTTACGAATTCGATGGTGACAACATTCCATTCATCCACGGTTCAGCTTTAAAAGCTTTAGAAGCAGTTCAAGCTAACCCTTCTATCGCTAGAGGCGAAAATGAATGGACTGATAAAATTTGGGAATTAATGGATGCATTAGATTCTTACTTCCCAGAACCTGAAAGAGAATTAGACAAACCATTCTTAATGCCGGTTGAAGACGTATTCTCAATCACTGGTCGTGGTACAGTTGCTACTGGTAGAGTAGAACGTGGTATCGTTAAAGTTGGTGACGAAGTTGAATTAGTTGGTTTAGGCGAAACTAAGAAAACAACTGTTACCGGTGTTGAAATGTTCAGAAAATCTCTTGACCAAGGTCAAGCTGGTGATAACATTGGTGCTTTACTTCGTGGTGTTGATAAAACTGAAATCCAACGTGGTCAAGTTCTTTGTAAACCAGGTTCAATCCACCCACACACTAAATTCACAGCAAACGTTTACGTATTGACTAAAGATGAAGGTGGACGTCACACTCCATTCTTCCCTGGTTACAGACCTCAGTTCTACATCAGAACAACTGACGTTACTGGTTCAATCAAATTCGAAGGTCAAATGGTAATGCCTGGTGATAACGTAGTTATGGAAGTTGAATTAATCAACCCAGTAGCTATCGAAGAAGGTATGAGATTTGCTATCCGTGAAGGCGGCAGAACAGTTGGTGCTGGTGTTGTTGATAAAATTATTGAATAATAATTTTTAAACAATATAAAAAAAGACTTGATTATATAATAATCAAGTCTTTTTTTTATTTTCTTTACTTTCTTTACCTTTTTCTTTTACAGAGAATTTTACCAATGAAGTTCTTATTTTTTCTATGCCAATAACTCTTCCAGAATTTTGGCATTAACCTGTGCTCGCCGAATATTTAATAAATATTTTGCAACATTTTTTCTTAACTCACGTGTATTATTATCTATATACTTGATATCATTATCAAGCATTTTTACATAATCATACACTGTGATCATTTGATAATCACGACTTGTCATTTTCCCCTATCCAATTCTTTTTTAAGAAATCTTACTTACCCAAGTAAAGCATCTAAAATTTCTGCGTTAGATACAGCCTTTTTACCATTTCTAACTTGATTTCTATACATATAAGTTCTTAATGCTTCACGAATCAATTCTGAACGTGTACGATTTTCTGAATCTGCAACTGAATCGATCTCGTCTAAAAATTTTTCCGGCATTGAAATTAGTACTCTTGCCATATTCTTCTCCTTTAATTTTTCCTTATTGTAATCCCCTGACATATATATAAAGTATTTTTTGTATATAAAATTGCTATTTTTATAGTTAAATAGTATATAATTGTAATATAAGTTTACAAATATGCAAACCCAATAATTTAAGGCATTTAAAGCACTATTTATACTAAAATTTGTAACAAAAGAATTTCAAATATGACAATTAATAATCTTCACATGTTTTATCTCAGCAGAAGTAATAGTGAAAGGAATTTTAAAAAAATGTTTTTCGTGTATAGTGTTCCAAATTATAATCCGGCATTAGGACCCAAAACTGGTAATAGGCAGAGTGTTAGCGTATATGATAGAGATCTTGGTAACAGAAGAACTGTCATTACAACTGCTGATGAAGCTGAAGAATTTATTAAAGATAGAAAAAGTGTAATTTCACATGCAAATAAAACCGGATTTGCCTTAGCAGGATTAACCACCGCTGCTGCCACGGGAATTGGTGCCGGAATGAGTTATTTCAAGAATAGCAAATTAAATAAACTTATTGATACATTAAATCCGGAAATAAAAGATTTTGCCTTGAAAAACAATAAAGATGGTTTAAAATTAAGAGATGCCTTTTTAAATCATAAAGGTATCAATTCAAGTAAATTGAAATCTGCATTTGATATCTTAAATAATAACTTCAAAAAAATTGATGTTAAAAGTAATGTAAAAGAAGCTGCATTGATAACTGGAATTATGGCAGGTGTATTTAGTTTACTTATCCCTTCAATTAAAGCTGAGAACGCAGATAAAAAGATTACTAAAGAATTTATAAATGCCAATAAATAATATATTCACACTAATAAAGAACCTGTTGAGATTATTCCCAACAGGTTTTTAATAAATAGTACATGATATAAGAAGAGAGAGTTTATTATTAAGCTAATAATGCTTCAACGATTTTAGCATTAGTTTCGTATCTTTTTTGATTTAATAAATATTTTTCAACTTGAGCTGCAATTTCTTTTTCTTGTAATGATTCAACGTTATCGTTATTTAAATAATCTACTAAAGTTATCATTTCGTATTCATTTCTCATAATCATTATCCCCGTATCTCTTAAATATCCCTTACATATATATAAAGTTATTTAAGATTTAAAAATTGCCTAAATTTTATCTAAAAAGTATATATTCGTTACATTTCTTTACAATATGGCAAATAGCTATATTTTAATAAGGCTTTGGGGTAAAATTAAATTATTGATTAGCTAGAAAAAGGAAATATAAATGCTTAGAACAGGAATAGTAGGGCTGCCTAATGTAGGAAAATCAACATTATTTAATGCCCTGACAAATACAAGAAATGCTCAAAGTGCAAATTACCCGTTTTGTACAATTGAACCAAATATCGGAGTTGTAGAAGTTCCGGATGAAAGATTAGAAATTCTTGCTAAACTTTGCAAAACAGAAACTATTATCCCAACAGCAATAGAATTCGTAGATATTGCAGGATTAGTTAAAGGTGCAAGTAAAGGAGAAGGATTAGGAAACCAATTTCTACAAAATATCCGTGAAGTTGACGCAATTATTCAAGTTGTAAGATGCTTTGATGATGAAAATACTATCCACGTTGAAGGAAAAGTAGATCCTATAAGCGATATTGAAACCATTAATACAGAATTAGCTCTTGCAGATATGGCTTCTGTCGAAAGACGTCAGGCAAGAATTGCTAAAACTGTAAAATCCGGAGATAAAGATGCAGTACTAGAAGATAAAGTACTAAAAAAATTAATAGAATTATTATCAGAATGCACATTTATAGATTTAAATGAACATTTCACGGAAGATGAAATTCCATTTGTAAAAATGCTTAATCTTATGTCTGTAAAACCTGTGATTTATTGTGCAAATGTATCAGAATTTGACTTGAAAGATGGCAATGACTATACCAGAAAAGTCGGCGAATACGCAAAAAACCACGGTGCAGAAATGGTTATCATCACAGCAAAAATAGAAGAAGAACTTGCTGAACTTGGTAAAGATGAAGCTGAAGAATATTTAAAAGAACTTGGAATTGAAGACAGCGGTATAAACAGAATGATAAAATCAGTTTATAATCTGTTAAAATTAAGAACATTTATAACCGCAGGAGAAAAAGAAGTTAGAGCCTGGACAATTACAGCAGGCACAAAAGCTCCACAGGCTGCCGGTGTAATCCACACAGACTTTGAAAAAGGTTTTATTCGAGCAGAAATAACACCATATAAAGAATTTGCAGAACTTGGTTCATACAATGCCTGCAAAGAAAAAGGGGTAACCCGTCTTGAAGGTAAAGATTATGTAATTCAAGATGGAGACCTTGTTCACTTTAGATTTGCAGTATAAAATAAAAAAATCCCTTGCTTATACAGCAAGGGATTTTTATTTCTATTATTTATATAATGCTAATTTCTTTCCGAAATCAATCGTTTTATTAGAATAAGCATCTGCAACGATATTAGCCGGAGTATTTATATCAACACGACCTGTAAATGTAAGCGGAGTACCTTCAGGAACGTGGTATAGAATTAATGTTGAACCGTCGACACGAATTTTACCATCACCTGACCCATGTTTTAAGAAGTATTTACCGTCATATTCATTAACATAATACAAATCATTCGGATCATTAGCATTAACAAAAATTGTATCGTGTTTTAATCCTGCAATACCTCGACCGGCATCTTTACCTGTCATAAATTCAATATACTGTTTGCCATCACGTTTTTGAACTTCAAAATTCAAGTTGATAGCTTCAAAAGTTTGAGTCTGCGGATGATATTCACCTTCATAATTATCATGCAGAGCAGATGTATTAAATATAGAGATTGCCATACGTCCATCTGTACTTTGTCTTAATACTGCAGGACAGGTTACACCGGACTCAGAATGTTGAGGCGGTAAAATAAATGGAGCACCGTTATTTAAAGCGTTACATTTTGGATCTTTACGCACTTTCATTATTTTATCAAATTTTTCTTTGTTCTTAAATATAAATTCTTTATATTTAGGATTTTCTTCTTCTGCCCATTCATTATGGACTCTCTGACGGTTTTGCAAGAACATATTCTTCGTTTTTGTTTCATAACCTGTTGCACCCATATCATCACCATCAAATAATGTTGGCATACCAGGTAATGCAACAAGATATTCCATCATTCCTTGCAATTTTTGCATAGCAGGAGTCAATGCTTTTTCAAAAACTGCATCCTCATAATCCTTACCTAAAGAAGCTGGTAAACCATATTTATCTCTTGCATTTTTCAATACCATTGAAATAGAAACATCAAACGGTTTTATGCCAAATGCATCCGGATTAAAGCGTTTACCCTCGAATTTACCTTGAGTTAAGTCTGATACAGATTTACTAATTGATTCAAATGCATAATTAAAATCTTCATTTGACATATTCTGTCTTCTATCGTTCAGAACTTTGATAAATGCAGATCTTAAAGCATATCCCATAGCCACAGCTTTTGGAGAAACCGCTGAGAAATCATAATTATCAACTTTCCATTCAGGAACAGGGTTGTTATCGTCAAATTTATCATGAATCAATTTATAAGCCATCATTCTATATTTTTTATTATTAAAATCATTTAAATTTGTATAGAATAATGTCATATCCATTGCCATACAATGAAGAGCTCTTGGTTTATCATGGTTTCCAATAAATGTATAAGAATACATCAAGGAATCAAGGGAAGCTGATCTTAAATAACCATCAAGGATTTTATACAATTTCCATTGTCTTTGACCATCATCATTACCGACAGAATTACCATCTTCAAACTTCTTAGAAAAGATTTCAGGCAAATCATTAAAGAAGTATGAGTAATTTGCAGTAGAAGTCATGCCGGTTTCTCTCTGGAATTTTGCAACAATGTCACTCGCACTGCTAAATTTTGCAGATCTTTCACCATGACCGGCCATATAAATTTGACCTTCATCAGTAATTTCTGCAACAGTATAAGCGTTTGGATTCTTAGAAATAACACCTTGATTGAAAGCTTTCCAAAAATCTATAATCTTTTGCCATGTATATTCAAAAGAGTTATTTTTACTACGAACAGATTCGATATCCGCAATATCTTTTGTCGCATCAATTCTCCAATCTAAACCGGCTTGTGTTTTGTTAATAATCAAATCTGCTAATTTAAAACTTTCAACATTTGTACCTTTTAAAGTTTTAACAATACTATCAACAATTTTGCTATCTTCAGAAACAGAAAGTCTTTTAATACCATTACGCATTTTTCCTAATAGCATTTCTGCTTCATCTCGAGGAGAAGATGGATTTGTAATACCAAGTCCTTGCAGATAAGTTTCTTTTAATGCGTTATAATCATACGAAATTTCACCGGATTGGTTATTTACGGAAATTTCAACATCCGGAGCTAATCCATGAACCACTGCATATTTTGCAATTTCGGGCATTATTAACGGTAATACATATTTACCATATTCTGTAACCTTATCACCATCAAAAAGTTTTTCGCCATGATATTCATCAACAAGCTTTGTCTCAGCAGCTGATAAAACTTTCACTGCAAAATCTGACATTTCATTCTTATACAACTCATTCATCATTTGATAAGTTTTCTTGAATTCTGCAGGAAGTTCTCTATTTTCTTTTTTATAAAGTTCGTATCTTGAAACTCCGATTTCATCTTTTGTCATTGCTCTTTTTGAAATATATGGTGAAGCCAGAACTCCAACGATATTATCACCAAACTCAAATGAATCTAAAGGTGTATTCATCAATCCTTCCAAAATTTGAGATTTTTTATCTTCATTTGATAAAGTTCGTTTATTATTATAATAACCTGATAATACATTTGAAACTTCAAGTCTTGTTATTTCACTTTTTAAAGATTTCGGGAATGATTTACCGTCAGAATGATTTAAAATCGTATCATAAATTAATGAAGGATTTTGCTTATCCAGATGTTTCAACTTTTGAGCAACAGATAATCTTAAAATATCATCCGTTTTTTGAGTCCAATACTGACCTGAAGTCACAGCATAATCTTGAACTTGATAATTTGCTCGTTTAAATTTTTGGACTTCACGTTCTCTATGGCTAGGATCAATATTTTTAAAGAATTTAGTATCCGCATGAGAGTATACAAAATTCAATTTTGCAATATCAGGATTCGCATCCCAAGTTTCAAAACCACTTTCAAATTTTCCATCAACAACAAAATTATCGAATTTTGAAAGAATACGTGCAGCCATCGGACCTGACAAATTAATAATATCATTTGCACCCAAAGAATCATTATATTCATTCAATAATTTAATGTTTCTGTTGTAAGTTTCAGGATTAATTTCAAAAGAATAAGGGAATACAGAATCATTGTGTGTATGTATTTTATACACATTATCTGTACTCATTTTTGAATATGTTTTGATTAAAGAAGTTGTATCGTTTCTTTCTTCGTCTGTAACTAAACGAGAATCAAAGAATTGAATATATGTCGGTTTTTTAGGATCATAATTTTTATTATTTTTACGAACTACAACTTTACCATTATCCTTTTGCTCATAAGTATATGGTGAATTTACTATTTTATGAGAAATATATTTTTTATTCTTTGTAAATACACCCATTGATAACGGACTATCTTTTAAACCTGAAGCTTTAAACCAGTTAAAATACGGAGATTCTTCCCCCCAGTACAACATATTTTTAAAATGGACCCCTTGAAGCCCTTCGTTTACAAAAGCACCATCAGAAACAAAGTTCAAACCATGTGCAAACATTTTTCGTTGTAAAGATGCGTAATTGTTAATATTACCTAATGAAGAAGCCATTTGCATACAGTTTTTATTCCAATATGCATGGGCACTAAAATCATCATCCGTAAATAACGGTAATGAAATAATACGATTATACATATCATATTTGCCTTTTTCGACATCTTCTTCAAGTCCGGCAAGAGTTCCGCCATATTTATTGGTTATTGTTTTAATACCTTTAAGTGCTCGTTTAATAAGATTTGAATCTTCTACAATCATGTTCTTGTCATTGTAAACTTTACCTACATTTTGGGAGTCAACAATAACAAGCTTCATAGAACCGCCACGTGAAAGATTAGATTTAGTTGGAAGTACTATGTTAAATATTGAATAATCATCGTTGTTATTTTTTCTAAAATCAATAGATTCACCGGAATCAATTCTAATGTCTGCATGCTTTGAATTTTTATCGACTAAAACATAATGATATGCAAAAGGAGTATTGTCATCAATACCAAATGTTTGAGACAAATCTATACGATTCTGCCCTGAAGTTAATTTATAAGAAGTCGAACCGTCAGAATTATATGCCAAACCATTCGTAAAATAATTACCATTACGATCATGCCCTAATTTAAAAATTTCAAGATAACAATCATCTTTATTTTCGTCAAAGACATAAGAAAACTCATAATTTTTAAATCCGTCTTCGGATAATGTGGGTTTATAACCCTTAAAAGCAACAGGTTCTTTCGCCTTGTTTACTTTATCATTTTTTAAATCTAAACTAACTTTCACAAAACACTCCTTAACGATAATTATAACAAGCATAAAGGAAAAATTTTGTTACCTCAAACCGCATTATTAAGAAAATTTTACAATGGTATTTAATACTTACACATTAGGTATTTTTTTGGCTATAATGTGTAGTGTACAAAATACAATTAATAGAATTGTATGAACAAGGAGAAAGTAATGCAAACAACTGAAATTAAATGTGATATTAAAGATATCAATTTAGCAGAACAAGGTAAAAAACAAATTGATTGGGCATTTAAAGATATGCCTGTACTAAAACAAATAAGAGAAAGATTTATAAAAGAACAGCCGTTTAAAGGTTTAAAATTATCAGCTTGTGTTCACGTAACAAAAGAAACTGCAGCACTTTGCACAGTTATGCAAGCCGGCGGTGCCGATGCAATACTTGTAGCTTCTAATCCTTTATCAACTCAAGATGATGTAGCTGCTGCTCTTGTAAAATATTACAATATTCCGGTTTTTGCTATTGCCGGCGAAAGTGTTGAAACTTATAAATCTCATATTCAAGAAGCAATTAACCACAATCCTGACATAATTATTGATGATGGCTGTGATATTGTTTCAACAATTCATGCACAAAGACCTGATTTAATCGGTAAAATCATTGGTTCTACAGAAGAAACAACAACAGGAATTATCAGACTTCAAGCAATGGAAAAAGATGGGTCTTTAGGATTTCCTGCTGTCGGAGTTAATACAAGTTTAACAAAACACTTATATGATAATCGTTATGGCACAGGTCAAAGTTCATTTGACGGTGTAATGAGAGCGGCAAATATACTTGTTGCAGGCAAAACAGTTGTTGTTTCAGGATATGGTTGGTGTGGTAAAGGTGTTGCATTAAGAGCAAAAGCATTAGGTGCAAACGTTATTGTATGTGAAGTTGATCCGCTAAAAGCTCTTGAAGCTGCTATGGAAGGTTATAGAGTTATGCCTATAGCAAAAGCTGCACTTGAAGGCGATATTTTCTTAACAGTAACAGGTGATAAACATGTTATTGACGTTAAACACTTATTAACAATGAAAGACGGAGCATTTGTAGGCAACGTTGGACACTTCGATTGGGAAGTTAATGTTGGCGACTTAAAAGCTTACACAACAGAAATTAAACAAATCCGACCAAGCCTTCAAGAATACGTTTTAAATAACGGAAAATCAATTTATGTACTGGCAGAAGGTAGACTTGTTAACCTTGTTGCGGCAGAAGGACACCCTGCAAGTGTTATGGATATGAGTTTTGCAAACCAAGCTCTGGGTATTGAATTCTTAGTTAAAAATCAAGGTAAGCTTGAAAAGAAATTATACACACTTCCTCATGAAGTTGATGTTAAAATTGCAGAATTAAAACTTCAATCAATGGGAATTGAAATTGATACTCTGACTAAAGAACAAGAAGAATACCTTAACAGTTGGAATATTGACTAATTAAAATATTATAATTCAACTCCGAAAAAGGAAAAGACCTCAAAATTGAGGTCTTTTTCTTTTATGAATTCTGTTTTTTGGCTTCCCTTTTATTATGAATAATTGATGATATCAGAGCTGCAACAATAAAGAATAAACCAATCAAACCTGTTACGACTTCAGGAATTTCTTTCACTGTCGTAATTAACATAATTATAGCAAGAGCACCAATTGCCCAGTGTGCACCATGCTCAAGATACAAGAATTTAGCAAGAGTTTTTGTTTCAACAAGCATAATAGTTAAAGATCTTACAAACATTGCACCAATTGCAAGACCAATAGTAATAATTATAATATCATTACTTAAAGCAAATGCACCTAAAACTCCATCTAAAGAGAAAGAAGCATCAATTAATTCAAGATATATAAAACTAATTAAACCGGTACATTTTACTGCATCTGTTGCACATTTAGCAAGACGCATTTCTTCATGGACTTCCAAATAATGAGACACACCTTCAATTGCAAGGAATGTAATAATACCTGAAATTCCTGAAATCATAACCGGAATTTTCAAGTCTGCAGGCATGTGAGCTTGCAAAAATAATACAATCAGCAACGAAATAATAATCTCAATACCTTTTATATTGTCTAAATGAGATAACGGAGATTCAATAAATTTAATCCAGTGAACAGTTTTTTCATGGTTAAAGAAATAGTTCAAGAATAACATTATTAAAAATAAGCCGCCAAAAGTAACAATCGGAGCATGTGTTGCATGAAGATAAGATGCATATTTTTGAGAATCCGTCAATGCAATATTTGTAACAGTTAACATATCCAAATGAGCAAAGATTGAAACAACTAATATTGGGAATAAAAATCGCATACCAAAAACGGCAATAGCAATACCCCAAGTTAAAAATCTATGTCTCCAAACTTCTGACATATGTTCAAGTTTCATTGCATTAACAACCGCATTATCAAAAGATAAACTTGTTTCTAATACCGCAAGAATTAGTGCAATAAAGACACAAACAAGTCCTGTCCCGCTGTGAACATGTTCACCCCATAGATATGCGGCGATAATACCAAATATTGTTAACAAATAAGATCCTATAAAATATTTATGCATATTAATACCTCTTTTCTACAGCAATTCTATACCAAAACCAAGTTTTACATATCCTTTAAAAGTATTAAAGAACACAAAGGCGACAGATTGGAAAATCTGTCGCCTTTGTTAAAATAAAAATATATTATCAAATTAGTTCATATCGCTTACACTAGGTACATAATACTGGAATGTATCAGGACCGTTGTCAGGGAAAACCAATAAGAATGGTTGATTTTGTCTGATTAAACCTGATTGGCCTCTATATGTAGCCGGAAATTCTTTATCGATAGGAAGACTTTCTTCCTGAAAATTAACATAACTTACCGGCACAAATACAAATCCGCCATTTTGCGGAACAACTTTACCTGTTACCTGAAATCCTTGGAATAACATCAAGTCATAATCCAATCTTGTATTTGCATTCATTTGAACATGCAAAACTTGCGGAGGATTAGCAGTATTAAAATCTTCTAAAGCTGAAACTTGAACTGTTTTTGCTTCAACTGATTGCATCATACTTAGCGAAAGTACTAAACCCACAAATGCAACAAATAATTTTTTCATTTTTATTTACTCCTTTTCTATTGTATAATTTTCATTTTGTTCTTTTTGTTCATCTTTTACTTTGTTAGGATTTGGAAATTTCAAGAAAAAAACTTCATCTTTTTTAATTTCTAAATCTTCACCTTTTTTAGCCAGAGATAACGGACTTGCTTCATATACAGAAACCACAGAGGATTTAAGCCTATTATCTTCTTCGTTTTTAACTGCACCTTCGACTGCTGCAACCCCCATAGACAGACCTTTTACGAAGTAATTGCCAACTCCGACAGCTGCGTTTTTGGCTAATTCGCCTTTATCTACAGGAACTGTATAAGATGCAACCACATCATTTTTTACATAATGCGTTTTTCCTTTTTCATCAACATAAGACTTGAGTTTAAATGAAAAACTTGCATCTCGTTTCAGTCTTTTTGGGCTGACTACATCAATTAAGTCACCTTTCAATGTACAACCGGAATTTATTATCATATCATTTTTTAATTCCAGAGGTTCAGATAAAGATACCGAAATTGATGCCGGCGGATTATCTGTTGAGAAATCACTCAAGGAGACAACCTCTACCGTTTGTGCGTATGTTTGGCAAAACATACCCGACAATAATATTGAAAAACATAAATATAAAAATTTTTGCTTCATACTATTACCTTACTTTGAAAATATAATAACAAATTTTTTTAAAAATATCAAATATTCAGTTATATTAAGCTTTTTTGAGATATTTAGCAAGATATTTTCCGGTATAAGATTCTTTACATTTCATAACTTCTTCAGGTGTACCGCAAGCAACTATATTACCACCATCAATCCCGCCTTCCGGTCCTAAATCGATTACATGATCTGCAATTTTTATCAAATCAAGGTTATGCTCAATCATTAATATTGTATTGCCCTGATCTGCTAAGGCTTGAAGAATTTTGGCAAGTTTATCCAAATCTGCCCAGTGTAATCCCACAGACGGTTCATCTAACAAATAAAGCGTCTTACCTGTAGAACGTTTATTTAGTTCTGATGCAAGTTTAATACGCTGAGCTTCTCCTCCTGATAAAGTTGTTGCACTTTGACCAAGTTTCATATAATCCAGACCTACGTCGTTAAGAGTTTGAAGTTTATTTTTAATAGCCGGAATGCTATCAAAAAATTCTAAAGCTTCTTTTACACTCATATCAAGAACATCGGAAATAGTTTTACCTTTATATTTAACCTCAAGAGTTTCTCTATTATAGCGTTTACCCTTACAAATATCACATTTTACATAGACATCAGATAAGAAATTCATTTCAATTTTAACAAGCCCATCACCCTTACAAGCTTCACAGCGTCCGCCTTTTACATTGAAACTAAACCTGCCCGGTTTATATCCTCGAACCTTTGATTCATTAGTTTTTGCGAACAATTCCCTTATCGGAGTAAACACATCAGTATATGTCGCAGGGTTAGAACGAGGAGTTCTTCCGATAGGTGACTGATCTATATCAATAATTTTATCAATATTTTCAAAACCAGTAATTTCATCTACACCTTGTGGTTTTGGTTTATTCTTTCTTAATTTATGAACAGCATATTCATATAACAATTCCTGCATCAAAGTGGATTTTCCACTACCGGAAACACCTGTAAGTACAACAATTTTTCCTAACGGAATATCCACATCTATATTTTTTAAGTTATTCAAATGAGCATTTTTTACACTTAAAAATTTACCATTACCTTCGCGAATCTTTTTCGGAACCGGAATATATTTCTCGCCGCTCAAATATTTACCCGTAATTGAAGACTTGGCAGCAATAATATCGTCAACAGAACCCTGAGCAATAATTTTACCGCCGGCAACACCTGCACGAGGGCCAATATCTACAATATAATCAGCACTTCTTATTGTATCTTCATCGTGTTCCACAACAATTAAAGTATTTCCAAGATTTCTTAATTTAAATAGGGTTTTGATAAGCATATCATTATCACGTTGATGAAGCCCGATTGACGGCTCATCCAATACATATAAAACGCCGCTCAAACCGCTTCCGATTTGGGAAGCCAAACGAATTCTTTGAGACTCTCCGCCTGATAATGTTCCAGCCATACGTGCCAGATTTAAATAATGCAAACCTACATCAATAAGGAATTTCAAACGGGCACGAATTTCATCCAGAATTTGCTTTGCAATTTTTAATTGATATTCAGTCAATTCCAAATACAAATCCGTAATAAATTGAAATTCGTCATCAATAGACATTGTCGTAAATTCAAAAATATTTTTGTCCTTAATTTTTACGGCAAGCGGAAAAGGTTTTAATCTTGCACCACCACAAGACGGACAAGGCTTAGCGACCATAAATTTTTCAATTTCTTCACGCCAATAATCCCCATTAGCATCATTATAGCGTTTTTCTAAAAACGGGATTACTCCAACAAACGGTGCAATATTAGTTTGATACCTATGAGTTCCGAATTGTTGAACACGAATTTTTATAGCTTCTTTTGAACCGTATAAAATAATATCTTGCTCTTTTGGGGATAATTGTTCAAAAGGTTTATCCATATCTATACCATAAGCAGAACAAACAGAACTCAACAAGTCATTATAATAAGTTGTAGCACTTCTGGTTGCCCAAGCATAAATAGCACCTTCATTTAAGGATTTTGTCTTATCAGGCACAACCAAGTCAGGATCAACAATAAAATCTGCACCTAATCCTGAACATCTTTCACAAGCCCCATACGGAGCGTTAAAAGAGAATATGCGAGGAGTTAATTCTTCAAAACTCAAATTACAATCAGGACATGCCAGCTTTTCGCTGAAAACAATTTCCTTATCACCCACAACATCAACAATCATAATCCCGTCAGATTTTTTTAATGCAATTTGAACACTATCAGCGATTCTTGATGCCGCTGCCTCTTTTACAACAATCCTGTCAACAACAACACTAATATCGTGTTTTTTAGTTTTTGCAAGTTCAATTTCATCTTCATCAAGATTATAAATTTCACCATCAACCTTAACCCTGACAAAACCTTCTTGTCTTAATTCTTCAAAAAGAGACGAGTATTCGCCTTTTTTTCCCCTAACAACAGGTGCTAATATTTGAATTTTAGTTCCTTCACCCAATAAAATGATTTTATTAACTATTTCATCAAGCGTTTGAGGTTTTATAGGTTTGCCGCAATTTGGACAATACGGAGTTCCGACTCTGGCATATAAAAGTCTCAAATAATCATAAATTTCTGTAATTGTACCTACTGTAGAACGAGGATTATTACTTTTTGATTTTTGGTCAATTGAAATTGCAGGAGAAAGCCCGTCAATATATTCAACATTTGGTTTGTCCATTTGTCCCAAAAATTGCCTTGCATAAGTTGACAAACTTTCGATATAACGTCTTTGCCCTTCGGCAAAAATTGTATCAAACGCTAATGAACTTTTACCAGAACCGGATACTCCGGTAAAAACAACAAGTTCATTTTTTGGTAATTCTAACGAAACGTTCTTTAAATTATGCTCTTTCGCTCCGACTATTTTAATCTTATCTGCCATAGTAATAATATTATGCAACGATTATTTTTTATTTTCAATAATAATGAAAAATCATTATTATGATTATCTATTATGTGATATAATTATTTACGTAAATAAACTATGAAAAAGAGGGATATATTATGTCAAATAAAGTTGTTATAGGAGCTCAATGGGGCGATGAAGGGAAAGCTAAAATTACTGACCTTTTAGCTGAAGATGCCGATTTAATTATTAGATATCAAGGCGGATGTAACGCTGGGCATACGGTCGTTGCAAATGGTAAGACTTTCAAATTTCACCTTATTCCGTCAGGTATTTTATATAAAGGTAAAACCTGCCTGATTGGTAACGGCACAGTTATCCTTCCTGAATATTTTCAAGAAGAAATTAACGGACTAAAAGCTGAAAATATAGACTTGTCAGGATTAAAAGTAAGTCCGCTTGCATCTATTACAATGCCATGGCATACCGAAGTTGACGGATATTCCGAAAGCACAGCAACAAAAGGGAAAATAGGAACAACAAAAAAAGGAATTGGTCCGACTTATACCGACAAAATGCAAAGAATAGGCTTAAAAATCGGCGACTTGTATTCTCCTGAATCTTTATCCGAAAAGCTTGACGTTATTTTACCTATAAAAAATAAACAACTTAAAGAATTATACAACTTAAAAACTTACACAAAAGAAGAAGTATTAAAATTATGTGAAACTTATGCTGAAATATTCAAACCTTTCGTATGTTTCGATTGGCAGGAAATGCTTAGAGATGCAAAAAGAGAAGGTAAAAAGATTTTATTTGAAGGTGCTCAAGGCGTAATGCTTGATGTTGATTTTGGAACATATCCGTTTGTTACCAGTTCAAACCCTGTAGGCGGAGGAGCAGCAACAGGTTCCGGATATGGGCCTAAAATGATTGATGAAGTTATCGGGGTTTCAAAAGCATACGTGACCCGTGTTGGAGAAGGACCTTTCGTAACAGAATTAACAGATGAAACAGGTAAAAAAATTCAAGATATAGGTCACGAATTCGGTGTAACAACAGGACGTCCAAGACGTTGTGGATGGTTTGATGCAGTAACAATGAAATACGCATGCCTTGTTGGAGGTATAACATCTATAGCTTTGACTAAAATTGATGTATTTGATACATTTGACGAAATAAAAATTTGTACAGCATACAAAGATTCACGTAATGGAAAAATATACACATCTTATCCTGAAGACGTATTTATTCATAAATACTTAGAACCTGTTTACGAAACTCATAAGGGATGGGGAGTAAATATTTCAAATATTCGCAAATACGAAGATTTGCCGGAAAATGCTCGTAAATATTTGGAAAGATTAGAGGAAATTTTAGAAACTCCAATCTCAATTATTTCAGTTGGTCCGGACAGAGATCAAACAATTTTTAAAAAGTAAATTCTATTTATTAATATTTAAATCAAACCCAATAGCTGTAAAGTTATTGGGTTTATTATTGCTGAAATAATTGTAAAGAAATATTACATATTTTTTAAATTATAGCAATATCTACTCAAGTATATACTTTATATATACAAGAGAGTAAAACTAAGAGGAGCTAAAAATGGCTGGCGGATTCTATAACAATGGAATACAGTTAAATAGTCAAATTATTAAACGTCCACCGTCACGTATGGGTATAAGGAATAGTTATATGCCATCTCCTGCACCACAACTTTTTAGTGGTGGCACTACGAATATTAATTTTAACTATAATAATGGTATAGGCAAAGCTGCAAAGTATAACTTTTTTACTAATGCATTTTTGGGTACCTTAGACTTCTTTGCAGGGCTTATGCCTTGGAATAAAGGTAAAGTTTCCAGTTTCCAATCATTTAGTTCGTTTGGTACAATGTCTCCATTTGGTATGACTCCGTATCAACAATTTAATTCTTTTAGCACTGGAATAAATCCTACTGGATTTGGACAAGCTCAAGGAGCTGCGGATCCTAATCTTGCTAAATTACAAACTGTTTATTCTCAATATAAAGTTATGCCGGATTCCGGTGGTAAATATATTTTAACTAAAGGTGATGGTACGGCTATTACCGGTACTTTTGATGAATTAATGGCTAAAGCTACCGGTGGAGCTCAAGGTACTTCAACACCAACTAATTCTACCCCGGCTAATTCTACCCCAGCTACTTCAACTCCGACTAATTCGACACCGGCTAATTCTACACCGGTATCTAATGAACCGCAAGCAGTTAAAGCGAACACTTTAAAAGCTGGTACAGATACGCCTGTAATTGTTCATGATGATGGTAAACCTGGTGATATTAAAGGAGCAACAACTATTGGCAAAATAGCTGATGCAGGTAAGGGTCAAGGCTACCCTGAAACGATTACGGTTGATGGTCATACTTACACATTTGAAAAATTAGATGATAAGGGTGCTCCTTGGTATAAATCTAATGATGGTTCACAATCTTACAGACTTGAACAACAAGGTGAACAAGTTTTCTTGAATCAACACAAGGGTGATGACGGATATAATATTGCGGATATTCATTAAATAGTTCAGGAGCAAAGATAGATACCATTTCTTGAATAAAATATAATAAGAATATCTAAATAAAATATTTAACGGCATCAAGATATTACGAATTGTAACAAAAAAGTGAGACATGTGAAATCCTCATCTTAATATATACTTTATATATATAAGAGATACTAATAAGAGGACAGAGCAATGAACAACATGCCATTTCTTGTGGGCGGACGCCGAGCAAGTCACACGCAGTTTTACCCTGGAGTAAATATCCAGCGTGGTCCAAAATTTAGTGGCGGCGGAGAAACGACCATTAATTTCAACTACAATAATAATGGTTTTGCAAAAGCTGCCAAGTATAACTTTTTTACTAATGCATTTTTGGGTACCTTAGACTTCTTTGCAGGGCTTATGCCTTGGAATAAAGGTAAAGTTTCCAGTTTCCAATCATTTAGTTCGTTTGGTACAATGTCTCCATTTGGTATGACTCCGTATCAACAATTTAATTCTTTTAGCACTGGAATAAATCCTACTGGATTTGGACAAGCTCAAGGAGCTGCGGATCCTAATCTTGCTAAATTACAAACTGTTTATTCTCAATATAAAGTTATGCCGGATTCCGGTGGTAAATATATTTTAACTAAAGGTGATGGTACTGCTATTACTGGTACTTTTGACGAATTAATGGCTAAAGCTACCGGTGGGGCTCAAGGTACTTCTACTCCAGCTAATTCTACACCGGCTAATTCTACTCCAGCTACTTCAACTCCGACCAACTCTACACCGGCATCTAATGTTCCGCAAGGGGCAAAATGGAGTAATGTTGTACCTGATGACTTTAAAGACTTTAAAGGCAATATAATCGTTCATGATGATGGCTTGGGTGATAGAGGTAACATTTCCGGAGAAACTAAAATTTTATCAAGTATAGCAACCGGAGAGAATAAAGGTTTACCACAAAAATTAAGCGTAGACGGACATGAATATACATTTGAAAAATCCGAAAATGGAGTTATGTGGTATAAATCAGGTTCTAGCAAAGGTCAGCTCTACAGATTAGAAAAAAATGCCAGTGGAGAATTCCAATTAAACCAACATGCTAATGATGCCGGTTATAATGAAGCTGATATTACCAGAAGTTCAGGACAAAGAAATGGAGGTGCTGGGGGCGTTAACAGGGCACCTAAAAACAATCCTTCTCAGCCTGCAGCAGCACCTAAAAAACCATCATATGCAGAAGTAAAAGCTAATTTAACTATTTCCGGTAAACCTAGCAGTTCATATAATATGGATATAGGTGGTGAACATACAACTATCAAAAATCCAGATGGATTCAGTAGTACAACATATTATCCACAAACAGTTTCTTTCATAAAACCACCGATGGAAGCAAAAACAGTTACTGTCCCTGCGGCAAAAGTAGCAGAACTTGGTGGTAATGCCGAAAAAATAAAAGAATATGCTTATTCGCAAATGGATTTATAATAAAGAAGAACAGCCGTCGCTGTTCTTCTTTTCTTTTAAAATTTAATCTAAATTTATACACCTTTAAAATGAACTTTTTAAGTTCATTTTTTTATTGCCGATAATAGACAAAAAGAAAGGATTACTATTATGGCAAAAATTATTGAAGGACAACGAAGAATGATTAAATTATCTGTGGATGATGTAATTAATATTATTAGAGAATACCAACAACTTACAAGAGAAAGCTGTTGTTATGAACACACCCGAGAAATTCTGGGGAAAAATCATTTTTATATTCCCGAAGAAATTTAAGCGTTTACTAAACCTTCAAGATAAGTTTTATTAGCCTCAAGAGATGCCTTAGTTGCGGCTACCGAATAAATTGGTTTTGATGAAAATACATTTCTGGCAGTATTAAGAATATCTTCCGGAGTAATTTTATCAATCAATTCTAATTTTTTATTAACGATATCTAACCCATAAGGGTTTCTTGAAGCTGATTCCAGAATTGAGGTTTTAACAGAAGTCATCTCAGTTGGTGACAGAATTGAAGTTTTTAGAGCTTTTTTAGCTGCATCTAACTCCTCAACAGAAACCGGTTCTTTCATAAGTTTATCGATATTTTCATTAAATCCGTCTATAGATTTTTTGATATTATCAAAAGTTTGTTCTCCGGTTTCTTGATTTTCCGTTGTTGTGCCAATAAATAAAGACATTACTCCAATATTCTCAGCTACATCAAAGTTAGATGAAACATGATAAGCAAGATGTCTTTGTTCTCTCAGATCAGAGAACAATCTTGAAGAAGGCGAACCTCCAAGAATATCGCTAAGAAGTTGTAAACATACTGCATCTTTTATATTTTTATTATATTTGAATCTAAAACCTTCAATAATCTGTGCCTGATTCTTTTTGTATTCTGCGGTATGAACTTCTGTTTGCTTAATAGGTGTATATTTATCTTCTACTGATATATCTTTAGGCTGAACCGGTGCAAATTTAGAAATTTCATTAAATATAATATTTTTTAAATCAGCATTTTTTGAAAAATCACCGGATACAACTACTTGTCCTTGACCATTTTCAAAAATATCACGGTAAAAAGCTTTAACATCATCTAAAGTAATTTGAGAAAGACTTTCTTGTTTTTCTTTTGTTGTTATAGCATAAGAAGTACCATTATACATTGCTTTATCAAATTTATCAAAAGCTGAAACTTCTTCTGTTGAATAAAAATCATCACATCTTTGTAATGCCTGTTTAAAGGTTTCTTCAGATAAATCTGGAGTTTGCAACTTTTCAAAGAATAAATTCATAGCTTTTTGAGTATTTTCAGTAGGGAAGCTTGAAGATAGGTATATACCTGATTCTCCTGCACCAACACCGGTATCTGCACCAAGGGTGTCAAACATTGCAGATATTTCACTCAGATTATGTTTTTCGGTACCGCCATATTGAAGCATTTGCGACAACACATCTGCAACAGCAGCTTTTTTAGGTGTCCAAATATTTTTACCTAAATTAAATCTATATTCTACAATATCAGAATTTGTATCATTTAAAATAACATCAAAATTATTTTGTAATTTATATTCTGATACTTTATCAAGATTAATCGGTGTTTTTTTATTTATACCGGTAAATGAAACTGTTTTTGCAGAGTTATAATTATTATTGATTTTTTCGGGTTCACTATTGCTAGGATGAACAACTGTAAGAGCAACTTTATTTAAATCGAGATATTTCTTTGCTGTATTTGCAATATCTTCAACGGTCATGTTATCTACAATATCATTATATTCATTTAAATAATCTACTCGATTATCAAGGAAAGATTGGCCAAGTGCCTGATTTAAGGCATGAGAACATTCCAACCATTGTTGATGACCTTTTTTCATATTATTCTTAATTGCAGATAACTCATCATTGGTTATTGGTTTATTTTGCAATTCAGTCAATTTAGCGTACAATTCTTTTAAGAAAATTTCAGTATAATCATCTTTCACATTTGATTCGAACAAAATCATACCTTTATCATCAGGTATAGGACTCAATCTTTCTGATTGAATACCAATCTCTGTTGAATACTTTCTTTCAATAGATGATAGCTTAGAATTTAACAAATCTACAAGCAACGTAGACAAAGCGTTCATATAAATTTTGTCTTTTGAATTAGAATTTTCAGGACCGACAAAACCCAAGAATATACTTGCACCACCTGTAGATTTCTGGGAAATAATATCTTTCCTTACAGGTTTATCAATAGGTGTCATCTGCTCAAAATGTCTGTTTTGTACCGGAGTTTTTTTAGATGTAAAATACTTTGAAATTAATTTCATAGTATCATCAGGATCAACTTCACCTGTAATAACTGTTGTCATATTTGCCGGATAATAATTATTATTAAAGTAATTTACTACATCATCTCTGGTCAAAGCTGTAATATTATCCGTAGAACCGGCAACTAAATCTAACGAAGAAGATTTTATATTAAATAAATTTTTTATTGTTTCGGAATACCCGATATTTTCATCTTCTGACAAACACATGTTAATTTCAGAATTAACAATATTTTTTTCTTTATTTAACTTTTCCAAAAGAAATTTTGGAGATTGAATCATGCCTGCATGAAGTTTAATTTTATTTTCTAAATCTTTATCATCCAAAAGATTTGAACTTATAAAATAATCTGTGACAGAAAATGAAGTTGAGGCATTAGTATTTGCACCCATTTTATTAACTTCATCAAAAAACACTTTATCACCCAAATCTTCTGAACCATTAAATAAATTATGTTCAATAAAGTGACTAATACCGCGTAAATTGTCAGGTTCATTAAACGAACCTGTATTTACATAAGTCTTCACAACGGTAGTACCATCTTTTGGTACTATAATAACATTTTGCCCATTTGCAAGTTTATAACACTTTGCTGTTAAGTTATCTGATATTTTCAGATCCTTAATAAAATTATAATTCATTGGAGCTGAAACATTATAATCAGGAGTAACATTTTGAATTGTATCAATTGAATTATTTGCAACAGTTGTCATAGGTTCAGAGGTAAAATGAACCTTATTCTTTTTATTTACACTATTAACAAATAAAGGGGCATTTATTGCCGTATAATTTTGTATTAAATTCATAAAAATCTACCTATGTATTAATGAAAACACACAAGTAGATTTTATTGCTATTTTAAAAATAAAAATTTAACATATTTTAAAATAGACTTTTTAAAGCACCAATAGCAGCAATACCAGTGGTCGCAGCATTCGCACCTGTAGAAAGAGCTGTTGCACCTGTTAAGAATGTATTTGCCAAGCTTGATGCACCATTTAAAAACCCGCCGGAAGAACTATTAGCATTATATGCAGCATTATTATAACTATTACCTGATGAAGAATTTGACATTGCAGCATTTGTGAAATTAAGAATATTATTATTCATTACTGAATTTAAATTATTCAAGAATGAAAGAGTACTAATTCTATTAGACAATTCTTCATTATATAGTTGGCTCTGTACAGATACCAAATTATTACTTAAATCAGATACCGCTTTTGCTTTTTTATCAGTAATAGTATTTAGATTATCCATAAATACTGAATTGTCGAAATTACCAAACCTTGAAGCTATATCATTTTTCAAATTAGTTTCAATAGGTTTATATATACTATCAATTTGCTCCATACCTTTGGTCTTAATAGCCTCAAGCTGGTTATTCCATTCTTGCCTATTTTGATCAGTAATATTAAATAAATTACTTAAAGAAGAATACATATTTTTTTGAATAGAGTCATAGATTTTTTTCTCTGTTGCTGACATATTATAACTGGAACTTACAACATTATTATCTTTATCTCGTTTTGTTGTTGCAACAGTATTACCATTGACCGAAATACTACCTGTAGAATATTCCGGATATTTTTTTGATTTTTTACCCATTTAAAAATTATCCTTTCTTCAAGGACAACTTTCTTTTACTCAATTCTTATGGCTAGGACACTGGTTATTATAACATTTTTTTTGAAATAAGTAAAGGTTATATGTTTGTTTCTAAATATTTTGGAACTATTTCAAAAAAATCACCAACAATACCGGTATCAGCGATTTCAAATATTGGAGCATTTTCATCATTGTTTATAGCAATAATATGCTCTGAACCGGTCATTCCTACGGTATGCTGAACTGCACCTGAAATACCACAGGCTATATAAACTTTTGGATGTACAGTTTTACCAGTTTGTCCCACTTGAATACTTGAAGAAGCTAATCCCATCTCTACAGCCCCTCGTGTAGCCGCAACAGTACCACCAATAGAATCTGCAAAGCGTTTCAACAATTCAAATCCTTTTTGATTCTTTAACCCCTTGCCTCCTGCTACAATTATTTCTGCAGAATCTAAATCATTAATTAATGTTTCCACTGTCTTTTTAAATTCTAATAATTCTACACGATTTTTCAAATATGAAATATTTACAGGACATGAAACAAACTTTGTATCAACTCTATCATCTACAGAATACACTTTAAACACATTAGGTCTGACAGTTGCCATTTGCGGGTAATTTTTACATAAAATAGTAGCCATCAATTGCCCGCCAAAAGTCGGACGAGTTGCCGCAAGCTGCCCCTTTTCATTAATGTCTAAATCAATACAATCTGCAGTTAATCCTGTACCTAAAGAAGCGGCTATTCTTGGAGCTAAATCTCTTCCTTGATTTGTTGCTCCTATTAATAAAATTTCCGGTTTTATAACTCCAACCAAATCAACAATTAACTTTGAATAATATTCAGTTGAATAATTAGTCAAATTATCATCTTCAAAATAATAAACATTACTTACACCCATATTTTGAAAAGATTCCTTAAATGAATCAATTAAACCGCTACGAGATATAAGAACCGCATTTACATCAACTCCGCCAAGCTTTACGGATAATTCTTTAGCCTTATCCAGCAATTCAAAAAACACAGTATGAATATATTCTTCTCTTGTTAACTGTGCATATATTAATATCCCTGAATTTTCATTATAAGGCATAACCAATACCCCTTTACTATTTAACTGAAAGTTGTTCTAATCTTTGTCTTAATAAATCAACACTATCTTCTGTATTTAATTTAAATTTTTGAGCATTATGTGCAGTAACATTACGAAATGCTTTACTTACGTAAGTTGGAGAACCTTTTAAGCCAACTTTATCAGGAGTTAACCCTATATCCTCCATAGAACAAACTCTTATTTGCTTCCTTGAGGCAGTAATAATACCGTTTATTAAAGGTCTGCGAGGTTCAAAATCATTCTGTAAAACGCAAACAAGAGAAGGAAATGAAACTTTAACTTTTTCTATACCATCTTCCATTTCTCTTGACAGTATAAGACTATTATCTAAATAAGAAATATAATCTTTTACATAAGTAACCTGCGGAATATCTAAAAAAGATGCAATATTCGGTCCTGTTTGAGCGGTGTCCCCATCGACAGCAAATTGACCGCAAATTATCAAATCAAAATCTGGCAAAACCGTTCTTATTGCCCTTGACAGAGTAAGTCCGGTAGCATAAGTATCTGCACCTGCAAATTTTTTATCAGAAACAAGAACTGCTTCATCGCACCCTATAGAAAGCATTTTTTTCAGCATACCTTCTGCCTGAGCCGGTCCCATAGTAAAAACAGTTATACTTGCATCTTTAATTTCTGATTTTAATTTCAATGCAAATTCTGCAGCATATACGTCAAAAGGATTGATTATACTTTCAACCCCTTCCCGCTGTATTGTATTATGTTCCGTCCACTTAATATCTGTAGTATCAGGAACTTGTTTTATGCATAACGCAATTTTTATCATAAGTTAACTTTTAGCTTTCTTTGCTCTTTGTTTTTCATTAGCTTCTAATAAAGCATTATACGCTAATAAATACATTGAACATTTTTGAACACTTGGCACATACCACGCACATCTGGTTTGAGAACAAACCATATCAATACCAGAACCTATACTTATTAGTGGACATGCCGGAATCTCATTTCTTGCCATATTATTTTCTCTTATACCCTTTCTGCTTGTTTTAATAAATTACAATTTTCACTGCGTTTACGTTCTTGATCTTTATAAATACGAGTTCTATTGATAACCTCATCAAAATCAATCTTATGAGCATCAAAATCTGGCCCGTCTACACACGCAAACTTTGTTTCTCCGCCGACAGTAACCCTGCACGCTCCACACATACCGGTTCCATCGACCATAATAGGATTCATACTTGCTTCTGTATAAATTCCCTTATCTCGTGTCAAATCTGCAACTGCACGCATCATTGGCATTGGACCAACCGCAATCACATAATCAACTTTTTCTCTATCAATAATATCTTGAAGTACAGCCGTACCAAAACCTTTAATACCGTATGATCCATCATCGGTTGTTAAATACAATTCAGTACATGCTTCTTTCATTTTATCTTCCCAGAATAACAAATCTTTTGTTCTGGCTCCGGCAATCATATAAACCTTATTACCGGCATCTTTTAAAGCTTTTGAAATTAAATAACAAGGAGCTGCACCATAACCACCTGCTACACAAACGGCAGTTCCGTAATTTTTAATATGGGTAGGTTTTCCTAATGGGCCGACTAAATCTACCAACTCATCACCTACATTCAATTGGGCAAGTTTTTTGGTAGAATAACCAACAGCCATAAATACTAATGTTAATTCACCTTTTTCCTTATTAACATCTGCAATAGTTAAAGGTACTCTTTCACCTTCTTCTTCTACCCTAAATATTATAAATTGACCAGCCTGAGCATTACGAACAACGTAAGGGGCATCAATAGTAATTTCATATTGGTTAGGACATATTTCTTTTTTGGATAAAATTTTATATCCCATGGATTTCTCCTTGTATTATAATCTTACAACCAGATTATACATCAAATACATAAATTTGAAAAGATACAAACAGAAGAAAAAAAGGTGTTTCTAGTTTGAAACACCTTTTTAAAATAATTCTAAAATTTCAAGATATTATTTTGTTGATTTTTTATCAGCAGGAGAAACAACTTTTGCTTCTTCAATACCATTATCAACTTTACCTAAAATTTGAGGAAGTTCAATTCCTGCCTGACCTGCTAAATCGTGCATTGCAGGAAGAGCTTTAATTAAATCTTTCATGAAATTTGCAGTAGTTGAGCCGTTAGCAGAACCTGTTCCGCCATCCCAAACTGTAATTTTATCAAATTTAATATTTTTAATTGCATCAACTTGTTTTTCAACAATTTTTTCAATTTTTTCAATCATCAAGAAGCTTGTTGCGATTTCAGGTCTGTTATTAGAAATTTTAACCAAATCTTCATAACCTTTAGCTTTAGCTTCTAAGACAGCCTTAACACCTTCTGCTTCTGCAAAGTATTTAGCCTTGATAGCATCAGCTTCACCGAGTGCAATTCTTCTTGCTCTTTCAGCTTCTGCATCTGCTTGAACTTGGATTTTAAGTTTTTCAACTTCTTGTCTTGCAAGTTCTTCTTTTTTAAGTTTAGCTTCTTCTTGTTCTTTTTGAGCTAACAATACATCACGTTGAGCATTTGCTTTAGCAACTTCACCTTCTTTAAATGCACTTGCCTGTTTAACTGCAAGTGTTGCATTGTATTCTGCAATATTTGCTTTTGAAATATTTTCACCTTCAACTGCTTGAGCTTCAAGTTCAGCTGTTTTAATACGTTGTTCTCTTTCTGCATTAGTTTTACCAATGAAAGTTTGAGCTGTTTGTTCTGCTACTTGAACTTCTTTTTCTTTATTTGCTGAAGCTTCACCAACCGCACCAAGTTTTTCTTGTTGTGCTACTTCAACTTTTGCTTTGTTAATTGCTTCTGCTGCTGCTTTTTTACCGATTGCATCAATATAACCTGATTCATCAGTGATATCTTTAATGTTTACGTTAATAATTTCAAGACCGATTTTATTCAACTCAGTATTTACGTTAGCATTAATTTGTTCTAAGAATTTTTCTCTATCCTGATTGATTTCTTCAATTGTTAATGTTGCAATAGCAAGACGTAATTGACCTAAAATAATATCACTTGCTTGAGTAATTACATCAGCTTTTGACAAGCCTAACAAACGTTCAGCTGCATTAATCATAATTCTTGGTTCGGTTGAAATACCAAATGTAAATGTAGATGGTACTGCAACACGAATATTACCTTTAGAAAGTGCACCCTTTAAATCAATATCAGTTGTCATAGGTTCTAATGAAAGAACCCCATAATCCTGAATTAACGGGATAATAAAAGTACCACCACCATGTACACATTTTGCAGTTCTTTCACCACCTGTTTTACCATAAACTACAATAATTTTGTTTGACGGACATCTTTTATACTGATTTGCAATAAACATAAATGCTGCAACCAGAACTAATGCCGCTGTAATAACTAATCCAAACATTTTTCTCTCCTTCTTTTTGTACCTGAATGTATTACTTTTAAACCTTTTCTATATATAGCATATCACCGCTAACTTCTACGACCTTAACTCTATCAAAAGAATTAATTTGTTCATCAGTTTTATTTGAAGCATTAACAACTGAAAGTTGTCCGTTTATAACAACTTCAATCTGCCCCAAACCTCGAGGAGCAAAATTTGTATATGCTTTACCAATTTGATTAAGTGCAGTCGCCTTATCTTTTTTAACATTCTTTTCTAATTTTTTTACAGCAAACATTAATGATGCATTTAAAATCATAAAAATCAGCCCTACCGCAAAAGCAACACCAAAATTCATCAATTGGCTGAAACCAAATTGCCTCAAACCGGCAAAACCCATCCAGCCAAAACCCATCATAAATGACAATATTGATTGTATTGATAGAAAATTAAATGAACAATCTGTATCTGTTTCTGTATTAAAATCACCAAAAACTTCACTACCACCGCCGACAACAGCATAAATACCCAATTTTATAACAAATATTATTGTTGCAAACCAGGCCAAGTAGTAATAACCCTTTAATAAATTTTCCGGTGATAACGCTAATGCCATAAATTTTACTCCTTAAATTATTTACCTTCACTTTTTTTCTGTGTTCTTTTGTTTTTTAAACCTTTTTTAGGCTTACTTGCCGAAGATTTTTTAATAATATTTGCAGATGTCTGAACTCGTTTGACACTAAACACATCCGGTAAAGATTGAACACATATTATAACTTTTTTAAGAGTTTCAATATTATCAAGTTCTAATCCCATTTCAATAATACCGACGTGATTTTTAGTTTTAATATTTGCATTCACAATATTTGCATTATTATCTGAAACAGCGGCAATAACATCTTTCAACAGACCTAATTTTTCTGCAGTTTCAATTCTAATAGTTGTTGTATAAGTTTTATTTGTATTAACTCCAGCCCATCGAATATCCATCAACCTTTCAGGCGGAATAGTTTCAAGCGTTTTACAATCTACACGGTGAACCGTAACTCCTTTTGCTCTTGTAACTACACCAACAATAGGTTCGCCCGGAATTGGAGAACAGCATCTTGCAAAAGAATACAATAGCCCTTCTAAACCAATAATATCTTTTTGTGAACTCTTTCGATTTGAAGAGTGAAAACTGTCTTCTGGCTTTTTTTCCTGAGGTTTCTTTAACTTATTAACAACTTTTGCTAAAGTTGTTTCACCATACCCAAGGGCTGCAAACAAATCTTCAGCAGATTGATAATTCATCATCTTAGCAATTTTGTCAAATTCACCTTGTTTTAAATATTCGTCAAATACAGCTTTTGTCAATTCATGTTCAAGATTTGTTCTGCCAAGGTTAACATGTTCATCCCTGTTATTTTTCTTAAACCATTGTTTAATCTTTTGCGATGCTTGCTTAGTTACTACAAAAGTCAGCCAATCAAGACGTGGAGCAGGATTTTTTGAGGTTAAAATTTCAACAATATCACCATTATTTAATTTTGTACTTAACGGCACAATTCTACCATTAATCAAAGCTCCGACAGTTTTATGACCAACATCCGAGTGAATACGATAAGAAAAATCTACAGGGGTTGCATCTTTAGGTAAATCCAAGACATCACCGTTAGGAGTAAACGCAAAAACTTGGTCTGAAAACAAATCTAATTTTACACTTTTAACATAATCTTCGGCGTTTTTAGTATCTTTATCATATTCAACCAATTTATGCATCCATGAGAATTTAACATCCGAAGAATTATTAGCTTTTTGAGAGCCCTTTTCTTTATATCTCCAATGTGCAGCAATACCATATTCTGCAACCTGATGCATTTCCCAGGTTCTAATTTGAACTTCCAATGGTTTAGAGCGTGGCCCGATAACAGAAGTATGAAGGGATTGGTACATATTACCTTTTGGCATTGCGATATAATCTTTAAATCTGCCCGGAATAGGTTTGAATTGAGAATGTATCAAACCTAAAACTTCATAACACTCTTTAACACTGTCAACAATTACACGAACCGCTGTAATATCATACAAATCATGGAATGTAATATTTTGACGTTTCATCTTTGCATAAATACTATAATAATGTTTTGCACGTCCTGTAATCTGAGCATTAATACCACTCTTTTCTACATCATGTGCAATCTTATCAATTAATGCATTAACAGTTTCTTCTCTATCAGCTTTTGTTTGAGCAACAAGTTGAGCTATTTCGAAATATTTTTCAGGTTCTAAATATTTAAGTGATAAATCTTCAAGTTCGGCTTTAATTTTATAGATACCTAAACGATTAGCAAGAGGTGCAAAAATATCAATTGTTTCTTGAGCAATCTTTTTCTGTTTTGCAGGTTCCATAAAGTTTAGAGTTCTCATATTATGGAGTCTGTCTGCCAGCTTCAAAAAGATTACCCTAATATCATTAGCCATTGCAATAAATAATCGTCTAAAATTTTCAGCCTGACGCTCTTCTTTTGATTTAAATTTCAACTTACCAAGTTTTGTAACCCCTTGAACAAGGTTCAAGACATCATTACCGAAAAGTTCTTCAATAGTTTCAGGCTTAGTATCAGTATCTTCTAGCACATCATGCAGAAATGCTGCAATCAAAGTATGTGTATCAACTTCAAGTCCTGCAAGTATTTTGGCCACTTCGCAAGGGTGAATAATATAAGGTTCTCCTGAAACTCTAAACTGACCGTCATGGAGTTTTTTAGCAAACTTATAGGCTTTTTCGACCAGAGCAATATCTTCCGCAGAATGTTTCTGAGAGATTAAAATTTCTTTTATTTCTTTAAATGTTTCTAAATCTGACATAATAGAATAATGATATAAATTATATTAATGATTTTCAAGAAAACCGGAAAAATTTCATCCAAAAACATTAGTTACAGTATCAACATAATATTTATTATTTACACAAGCAAATCAAAGGAAGGTTCGGAAACGTAGTTTCTGATAATTTTCTTTCTTCGCCACATTTCTTTGACCGCAAAGAAACGTGGCACAAAGAAACTCTCTCCCATCACTACGTTCGCTAATAAATAGTAAATGCTCAACTTAAAGCGAGTAAACTCACTTGTGGGTCACCCTGAACTTGTTTCAGGGTCTCAAATATTTACCGTTCAAACAATACTCGCTTCTGTTATTGTTTCGCATAACATTTATTGCTCACTTCGTGGAGGTCGAACCTTTATTGTATTATATGCAATGGCTCGAGTCATCAGGGGATTCCCCTGAAACCCCTTTCTCCTCGTCGGAGTGAGTACTCTGCTACCAATA
>CABRZP010000007.1 GCA_902475545.1 uncultured bacterium | reverse complement strand
ATGCATCTCAAAGAAACCGCACAGTATTAAAACAACTAACCCCAACCCAAAAAACTGCCTTAGGTGCCAAACCTCAAAACACAACCAGAACAACAACCAGTGCAATACTAAAACAATTGTAATTACTGCCAATATTGGTAGCAGGGGTAAATAAAAACCCACTGCGGAGATCAAGACTTACCTCGCATATTTTATGCACCCAAATCCCTCGCCGAGCTTTCTCATCACTCGACGGGGGGTGGGTTTTAATTTGTATATTTGATTAAATTTACTTTCAATTATGTTTTTTGTAAGATATTTGTGTGGTACTTTTAAAAAGGAGAGAC
This sequence comes from uncultured bacterium, assembly GCA_902475545.1. Taxonomy (GTDB): domain Bacteria; phylum Cyanobacteriota; class Vampirovibrionia; order Gastranaerophilales; family Gastranaerophilaceae; genus Zag111. Next base: position 107,339 of record CABRZP010000007.1, on the reverse strand, counting down.
TAATGAAAAAATCAATCAAAGATCTTGGTGATATCCAAGGTAAAAGAGCGTTAATCAGAGTTGACGTAAACGTTCCTCTTGACGCAGACAAAAATGTTACAGATGATACAAGAATTCAAGCAATTTTACCTACTGTAAAATTCTTAAAAGATAAAGGTGCAAAGATTATTCTTATGGCTCACCTTGGCAGACCTAAAGGTGAATGGAATTTAGAATTTTCATTAGAACCTGTTGCTAAGTATTTAGCTAAAGTTTTAGGTGAAGATGTTAAATTCGTTTCAGCTAAAGTTGGTGAAGGTGCTGCAGAAGAATTAGCAGATTTAAAAGATGGTCAAGTTGCTTTATTAGAAAATATCAGATTCTATAAGGCAGAAGAAGCTAAAGATGATGACATGACTTTTGCAGAAGAACTTGCTAAACTTGGTGATTTTTATGTTAATGATGCATTTGGTGCAGCTCACAGAAATCATACATCTACAGCTAAAGTTGCAAAATTGGTTAAACCTGCAGTTTCTGGTTTATTGATGGAAAAAGAATTAAGATGCTTATCTCAAGCTCTTGATAATCCGGTAAGACCTTTTACTGCTGTTGTTGGTGGTGCTAAAGTTTCATCTAAAATCGGTGTTTTAGAAAACTTAATTGATAAAGTTGATAACTTAATTATCGGTGGTGGCATGGCTTATACATTTGTTAAAGCCAATGGCGGAAAAATCGGTAATTCTATTTGTGAAGATGATCAACTTGAAGTTGCTAAAGCTATTGAAAAGAAAGCTGCTGATAAGGGTGTTAAATTAGTTATGGCAACAGATGTTTTAGTAACTGATGATTTTTCTGGAAACGGAACAAACAAATTTGTTAAAATTGATGAAATCCCTGACGGATTTGAAGGTGTTGATGCTGGTCCTGAATCAAGAAAAGCTTTTGCTGAAGTATTGAAATCTTCAAAAACAATTCTTATGAATGGTCCAGTGGGTGCATTTGAAAACCCTGCATTTGCAGACGGTACAAAAGCTGTATTAGAAGCTATTGTTGAAGCTACTAAGAATGGTGCAGTTTCTGTTATTGGCGGCGGTGATTCTGTTTCTGCGGCTAAGAAATTCTGTAATGCAGAAGACTTTACTCATGTTTCTACAGGTGGCGGAGCTTCTTTAGAATTTATTGAAGGTAAAGTTTTACCTGGCGTTGCAGCTTTAGATGAAGCTTAGAGCTTGTTTAAATATTTAAAGAGGAAGGATTAAAAAATCCTTCCTCTTTTCATTTGAAATAAAATAACGTTGACCGCTTAAAAATTTAATGATTTAATTATTTTATGAACTATATTTTTTATTTTTTAATAGTTTTTTCAATAATTATTGGTGCTATTAACGGTAAATTGCAAGATGTTGTAAATGCTGTTATGAGTGGAGCTGAATTATCTGTAAAAGTTGCATTTTCCTTGATTGGAATAATGGCATTTTGGCTTGGCATTATGCGAATTGCAGAAAAATCAGGATTGATTTCATGGATTTCTAAAGTTTTAAGACCAATAACAAAAGTTTTATTTAATGAACTTCCAGAGGATTCTCCTGCAGTCGGTGATATTGCCATGAATTTTTCAGCAAATGCTTTCGGGCTTTCAAATGCAGCAACTCCATTTGGGATAAAGGCAATGGAGGAACTACAAAAGGTAAATAAAGACAAAACAACAGCAACAAATTCAATGTGTTTGTTTCTAGGAATGAATACTGCAGGGTTTCAACTTATACCAACAACGGTTTTAGCTGTGCTTGTCGGAATTGGTTATAAAAATCCAACTGAAATTATTGCACCTACGCTTTTGGTTACCTTAATTGCTTTTATTTCTGCAATTGTAATGGCAAAGTTAGGGCAGTTTATTTCAGATAAATTTTTTTCACAGAAATATGAAGTTAAGGAGGTTGTAAATGACGAAACTCCTTAATATTATTTCGTTGTGGGCTTTACCGGTACTCCTTGCCGGAGTATTAACTATTGGAATATTTAAAAAAGTACCGATTTATGAAGAGTTTACTAAAGGTGCTAAAGATGGTTTTAAAGTTGCGGTAAATATTATTCCATATTTGGTAGCAATTATTGTTGGGATTTCGATGTTTAGAGCAAGTGGAGCAGTAGAAAATATTGCAACGTTATTAGCACCTGTACTATCAAAGTTTAATATTCCTGCTGATACTCTTCCATTAATGATAGTTCGTTCACTTTCAGGCTCTGCTGCATTAGGTGTCTTTTCTGATATTGCTAATAATCTAGGGCCGGATTCTTATGCAACAAAACTTGCGGCTGTAATGGTTGGCAGCAGTGAAACAACATTTTATGTTCTTGCTGTGTATTTTGGAGCCGTAGGAATTTCTAAAATACGCTATGCATTGATTGTGGGATTACTTGCTGATTTAATTGGCATTATTTCAGCAGTTTTGGTATGTAATTGGTTGTTTGCATAGCTTCAACCCAGCTTTGAGTATATTCGTTTATTTCATTCTTAACTATTTCCCGTAATACAATTGCATAATTTATATTTACACAGTCAAGTTTGTCTATTCTTTCAACAGTGTAAGCTTTCCCACCACAATTGTGACAAAAGCTTTCCAGCGGTACAACTTCTCCGTTTCTAACAGTTGCAACTTCTTTCATACCACAGCAGGCACATCTGACCAGAAACCATTGATTTTCTACAAGTTCTCCGCAATCAGGACAATAGTAGATATCCTGATCAAGGGGTACTTTGTCGTGTGTACATTTTTTGTTTAAATTGAATATATTACTCCATTGCATATATATTTTTATAATTATTGTGTCTAAAATGTCAATTAATTTAAAAATATATAAATTACCTAAACTTAAGACTACAATTGGGTTTGAGGAAGTTTTTGATTTTTTGCTTTGTAAAGTTATGTAACGAATTAAAAGGTATATAGCAATTATATACTTTAGATATCCTTTATATCTATGTAAATCGATTTTCAAAATCTAAAAACAGAAATGTGAAATGTGGTACACAAGATATTAAAAGGAGAATTTATTATGACAGCACCAATCGGAGGTCCTAACAGACAACAAAGAGCACAAAATACTCAACAAAGAAAAGCTAGAAATGCAGCTTTAGAACAAAAGAAAAATAATTACAATAAAAAACAAAACTCTATTATGGAGCAAACTGATAAGGCTATTGATAACCTTAAGAAAAATGACAGAGCTGTGTTGAAAAAAGGTGCTCAAGCTATAAATAATAAAATTCAAGGTGCAAAAGTTAATACTGGACGTGGCGGCGATTATGGCAAAATGAGTTCATTAGCAGTTGTTGGTGATATGGCAAAACGAGGTGCCGGCAAAGTTTGGAATGGAGCAGTCGAAGGCTTTAGACAACTTGGTAAAGGTGCATATAAAGTTGCTAAACCGGCTGTAAAACTTGTTCAAAATACATTTGCAGGTACTGCTAAGGTTATTAACCATGTAACAGGTACAACTAAAAAAGTTGTAAATACAGTGACAACAAAAGCTAAACAAGCTGCAAATGTTGCTAAGAATGTCGCTAAGAATACTGCCAATATGGTTAAATCCGGTGCACAAAAAGTTGGTAATTTCGTTTCAAATGCTTGGAATTCATTCTGGGGTTAATAATTTAACCGAAGATATAAAAGTCAAAGAAAGACCCGAAACATTGTTTCGGGTCTTTCTTTGTAAATATTTATTAATTTATGCTAGTAAAAGGTCAAAAAAAATTTTTCTTTGACCTTTTTGAATGTAGGTATGAAAGTAGAAAATAGATATACAAATATAAACACTACTACTAATAATAATAGTAAATCTGTTTATTATCAAAATCCTTTTTTAGGTCAACAAAAGTTTGATGAAGTTACTTTATCAAAAGTTACTTCAGATATTGATTCAAAAGTTGTAAAAAATAACAAGCCGTTTTTAAAACGAATGGCCGCTTATCTTTGTGGTGGTTTATTAACTTTAGGTGGAGCTACAAGTTGTACTGAATCTACTCCGAGAGTTTCTGATTCTGAAATGTTGGATAATGTTAAAGTTCAATATTTTAATGTAGAAAAAGAAACCAGAGATTCTATTATGACACCGTTGATTACGTTAAAATCGAAACTAACTTCGGAAAATGACTTTTTAAAAGGTGTTGAAGTTGATGTTACTAAAACTTATGAAGATCTAGATAATGGTAACTCCTTTAGAAGATTCTTAAAAGCAGAAGAATATACAGACCTAGATAAAGGCTGCAGTTTTTATTCTGACAAAAACTTAAAGCGAAGAATTGTAATTCAAGAAGGGGCTCATGGTGCAGCTGACAAAGCTCTTTATGGTAGTGTGACCGGACAATATACGGCATTGCCATCTATGAGGCAATCCCTGATGCACGAAGTCGGTCACCAGTTTGATCAATTCTTTGGGCATGACCATAATGCTGATTTTGCTTTAAAATGGGATTCTATTGTTGCTGATAAGGCTCGTGATCCAAATATGAATCCTTATACATTGGAAGTTAAGCCTCAAGATATGGATGCAAGAGTTGATTATTTCTGGAATTCTGCATTGAGTGACAAACCTGAGTTCCAAGATGCAATTTTGAAAGATTTTGAACATGTTGCGAATTTGAAAAAGCAGAAATCAAAATATATTGCTTGTAATATAGATTATTATACTGACGGTATTGATTTTGCTAAGAAAATTACTCCTGAAATGGTTGATTTGGCAGAATTTGCCAGAACTGAGGTTTATGCTAACTTATTCTCTTATGCTATGGGGCAAAGAGATGGTGATGAACGTGATTTCTTAGATAATTTTAAAAATGCTTATAGGGTTGTTAAAAAAGATATAAAAGAGCATTTGCATATAGATGTTGATGCTGGTATGAAAGTCTTAAAAAAGGTTAGATAATTTATCTAACCTTTTTATTTTGCATATTTTTTAGTGTTAACTTTTGTAACAGAATATCTTAACCTTGAAATTGAGGGGTTTTAAAATACTTTATATATACAAGAGAGATTTAATAAGAAGAGGACAAGAATATGGCAGTTTCTAATTTACATGAAAGATTGTTATTTTTCACTCAACAAAAAAGTATTATTAACACAAAATTATCTAATATTCAGATGCAGCAGTTATCCGCATCTAAATCAGTAGCATCTAAACAACAAGAATACAATAATAAAATTAGTGAATTGTATTATGATCCTGATTATGGTTATGGTACAGATGAGTATTCTGAAATGCTTTTACAATTGCAAAATGACCATGAGTTTGAACTTGCAAATATAAATGCCTGGGAATCAGAACTGGAAGTTCAAAAAGAAAGTTTGGAAACTCAGTTAAATGAAATAAACGGTTATGAATCAGCATGGCAAAAATTATTATTATCAAATATTAAGAACGAGTTTATGTATGGAGGCATTGGCGGCGGCAAATAGATTTAAAATTAAATAGAAAAGAGAACAAAAAACCGATGATAAAATCATCGGTTTTTTGTTTGTTATGTATTATCAAATAAATTATTTACCAGCTTTGGAAATAATTTCTTCTTCAACATTTCTAGGAACTTGTTCATAGCATTTGAATTCCATAGAGAATGTACCACGACCTTGAGTGTTTGATCTCAAGTCTGTAGCGTAACCGAACATGTTAGCTAGAGGTACTGTAGATCTAACGATTACATTACCAGTGTTACCAACAGGTTCTTGACCTTCAACTCTACCACGTCTTCTAGAAATATCACCGATAATTGTTCCTGTAAATTCATCAGGAATTTCGATTTCAACTTTCATCATTGGTTCTAAGATACAAGGTTGAGCTTTTTTAGTACCTTCTTTGATTGCCATAGAACCAGCAATTTTGAATGCCATTTCAGAAGAGTCAACTTCGTGGTAAGATCCATCGTAAAGTTCAACTTTAACGTCAATCATTGGATATCCTGCTAAGATACCGCCTTCAAGTGCTTCTTCCATACCTTTTCTTGCAGGTTCAATGTATTCTTTAGGGATAGCACCACCAACGATTTTATTTTCAAATACAAATCCTGCATTTTCTTCAGCTGGAGAAATTCTGATTTTAACGTGTCCGTATTGACCTTTACCACCTGATTGACGAGCGAATTTAGATTCTTGGTCAGCATTTCCTCTGATAGTTTCACGGTATGCAACTTGAGGTTTACCAATGTTAGCTTCAACCTTGAATTCTCTCATCATACGGTCAACAATAATGTCTAAGTGAAGTTCACCCATACCAGAGATGATTGTTTGACCTGTTTCTTCATCAGATTTAACTCTGAATGATGGATCTTCTTCTGCAAGTTTTTGAAGAGCGATACCCATTTTATCTTGGTCTGCTTTTGTTTTTGGTTCAATAGCAACTGAGATAACCGGTTCAGGGAAAGTCATTCTTTCTAAGATGATAGGTGCTTTTTCATCGCATAATGTATCACCTGTTGTTGTATCTTTTAAACCTACAGCAGCACAGATATCACCTGCGTATACTTCAGATTCTTCAAGTCTTTGATCTGCATACATACGAACCAAACGAGAAATACGTTCTTTTTTACCGTTTGTAGAGTTAAGAACATAAGAACCTGATGTAATAACACCTGAATAAACTCTTAAGAATGTTAAACGTCCAACGAATGGGTCTGTCATAACTTTGAATGATAAAGCTGAGAATGGTTCAGAGTCAGAAGAGTGTCTTTCTGTTTTAGTACCGTCTTCTAATTCACCTTCAATAGCTTTAACATCAACCGGTGATGGCATATAATCAACTACAGCGTTTAATAATAATTGAACACCTTTGTTTTTGAATGCTGTACCGCAAGTTACAGGAACGATTTTGTTATCACAAACAGCTTTTCTTAGTGCTGCTTTTAATTCATCGATTGTAATTGAATCAGGATCTTCAAAGAATTTTTCCATTAAAGCATCATCTTCAGATGCAATAGCTTCAACCATAGCATCATGATATTCTTTTGCTTTTTCTACCATATCAGCAGGAATTTCTTCTTCTCTAATATCTGTACCTAAATCGTTAGTGTATATTTCAGCTTTCATAGTCATAAGGTCAATTAAGCCTGTGAATTGATCTTCAGCACCGATAGGTAATTGGATTGGAACAGCGTTAGCACCAAGTCTGTTTTTGATTTGGTCTACAACTCTGTAGAAATCAGCACCTGTTCTGTCCATTTTATTAACGAATACCATACGTGGAACTTCGTATCTGTTAGCTTGTCTCCAAACTGTTTCAGATTGAGATTGAACACCGCCAACTGCACAGAATACAGCTACAACACCGTCTAATACACGAAGAGAACGTTCAACTTCGATAGTGAAGTCAACGTGACCCGGGGTATCGATGATATTGATTTGGTGGTTCTTCCAAGTAGCAGTTACTGCTGCAGATTGGATTGTAATACCACGTTCTTTTTCTTGTTCCATAAAGTCTGTTACAGCTGCACCATCGTGAGTTTCACCGATTTTGTGAGTTTTACCTGTGTAAAACAAAATACGTTCTGTAGTAGTTGTTTTACCGGCATCGATGTGGGCTGCAATACCAATGTTTCTAATTTTTTCCAATGGAGTTTTTCTAGCCATTTTGTCTTTTCCTTTTTCTATTTATATGTACATCGCTATTTTATATTTAGCCTCATAAAAATTATCCCATAAACATAATAATTTTCAAATGAATACTGTATTTTTATGAATGATTATTAAATTAAGCAAAAAATATTTTTACCGGCTTTATAAGATTATGAAAATCATGCCTGTATACGTTTACAATACAAAAACTCAAAGATCTGTTTCTTTTTCGTCTACAGATAGATTTTATAGAACTGATGCAGGAAAGGAAATTGGCAATAACACATGGATGTTTCGAGAAGATTTGAATTGGCGGGCATTTGCAGATTTTCAAATTAGTCATTTTAAAGGCAAAGAAAAGGTAAATATTATTCAATTTGCATCTTCTGACGGTTCTGAGGGGTATACACAAATCATATCTCTGTTGGAAAATTCTAAACGAAAAGATGTTAGTAAATTTTTTCCAATACAGGCGTATGACATTGATGATTTCATAATTGCAAAAGTCAGAAGCGGTGAAATAAGTCTTGGTGACAAAGATATAGCAAGATTACGAAGTAATTCAATACAAAGGTCTAAATATTTTATACGTAAACCTTCTGAATTTATGCCCGATGATATATACAAAAGGATTTTACAAATTAATCCTGATGAGATTTTTGGTTCAATGGAATCATTTAAGGTTTCAGATAAACTACGAGATAAAATAATATTTAAGCAAGGTGATATGTTTAATCTTTTACCTAAAATTAAAGATGATTCAAATACGGTGTTATTATGTAGAAATATTTTAGGCTATTTTTATGAGGAGCCGGAGAAAATTGAAGCATTTATAAAAGCAGCTTCAAATGTTTTAAAGAAGGGTAGTGTATTTGCTATAGGAGACCTTGATACTTATTTAAGTAATATTGAGCAAATTTTGAGTAAAAATTCGTTTCTTAAAATGCAAAATAATGTTTATATAAAAGTTTAAACTTAAGCAATAAAAAAGACCCTTTAACAGGGTCTTTTTTATATGATATATTATGATTTTATACACCGAAGGTATCAAGTAAGTTACCTACAGCTTTTGAAACTTGTTCTTGTTGTTTATCATTTATTGCAGCAGCACTACATTTATATCTTTCAACAGCAGTATCATCTAATATTTTAGCAATTTTAGATAATTTTGACACATCTTCAACTGTATTATATGGTCCTACAATACCCCACGTATTAAAAAACGGTTTAGTTTCACCATAAGGAACATATCGTCCAACACCTGCAATAGTTCCGCCATCGTTTTCTATCATAATAATTCTATCATCCGGAACAATTTGACCACCGGTTTTTTGTTCTCCATATTTTAATGCAGCATATCCGTCACCTCTTCTTGGAAACAATCCAAAATAAGCATCTTTATCGGCTGTTATTTTAGCACTTAAATCATCTCCTACTTCAACATGGTAAAATTTTGTATCTTTTAAATCTGCACCGGCTTTTTGTAGTCTTTCAATAGTTTCCATTGCACAATTTTCTAAACCTTTTTTAGCACCTTTGCGAATTCTTAGAGCCATTCCGAAATTTTGAGCAGAATAATTGTTGTTAATTTCCATAATTTCTAATTTCCTTTATTTTATGTTGTTACACTTAAATCTAAAACACCTAATTTTTAAATTTGCTAGTATGTTACTATTTATTGATTATTTTTAGTTTATAATAAGTATTTAAACAGGAGTTAAGAATGAAAATTTTAAAATTCGGAAAAAACTTTGAATTTAGAATTGATATATCAATCAAATGCTAAAAAATACTGCACATTTAGTATTACAACAAATGCTGAATACTTCTCACGGTCCGCTGAAACTTCAATATGAAATACCTATAAAATAATAGTTAAATACCAACAGATAAACCTGCACAAAGGTTTATTGACTGCCCTGTGATACCTTTTGCTTCTTCTGAAATTAAGTATTTTACAAGTCCTGCAACTTCTTCAGGTTTTACAAAACGTCTTTGTGGTATACACGAAATTATTTCATCTTGAGAAAATTCGCTATCTTCTATTGAGGAGTTACCCAGCTCGGTATCAACCCATCCCGGATTGATTGTATTTACTGTAATTCCGTGTTCTGCAAGTTCTAAACCTGTAGCTTTTGCTAAACCGATGAGGCCGGCTTTTGTTGAAGAATAGAGACTGGCATGAGCTTCTCCCATTACTCCGGAGATGGAGCCAATATTTATTATCCTGCCGAATTTGGCTTCCTTCATGTGTTTGGCAGTTCGGCTCATAAGATATATTGGTGCTTTTAAATTAACTGCAATTATATGGTTTAAATTTTCAAGTTTTGTTTCATCTATACTTGCGTAAATATATTCTCCCGCATTATTTATAAGGATATCAATGTTTTTTTCTTCAATGAAATCTCCAAGTTGGATTAACTGATTTTCATCCGCAAGGTCACATACAAAATATCCTGCACAATTCATTTGTTCTAAAACTTGTTTATTTCTAGCTGTAATATAGACGTTATTGGATTCGTTGCATAATGATTCTGCAATTGCTTTTCCTATGCCTTTTGACGCTCCTGTAACTAATATATTCATATATAATTCTATTCCTTTTACTATTTAATAATTTAGCCTTTTACTGCCTTTATAGCTTTAATGCTTTCTTCTGCCGAATTTTTTAATGTTTTCAATGTTAGTAATTGAAATCTTTCGTATTGTGTTTTTATTTCAAATGCTTCAAGTGCATTTTTATAGGTTTTATTTACTCCAAATGTCACTTGTTTTATTTCAGAATTATTTTCAGTAGCAGGATTTGTATTATGATGAAAATGAATTGAGGACATAGAATTTTTAGCTTCCAACAGTTTTTTCTTCTGTTGATTGAGTTTAGCCTGAGCTCCGGTGAAAACAGAGCCTGCACTGACTAATGCCGCCGTAACAAATAATCCTCCAAGTATTTTGTATGTTTTCATTATAATTAAATCCTTATTGTTAAAAATAAACCCTGCATCTAAATTAGCAGGGTTTTGTTTGTTATTTTATAATTCCAAATCCTATCAGGAATGTACATAGAATAAATATTGCACAAATTATTCCTGTTAGTTTATTTAAACCTTTTTCCGCACTTTTTTGAGATGCGAATACATGAGAAGCCCCGCCAATGCCGCCAATTCCATCACCTTTTGGTGAATGTAATAATATTAAAATTATTAAAAGGACTGCTGATACTGTTTCTATTGTCCATAGTATATTAACCATTATTTATTTTTCTCCTTTTTTGATAAAGTGTGCTCTTTTTGAGTTTAATTCAATATTTTCAAATGTATATAGCCTTGCCGGTCTTTTTGAGGATGATTTTGTGTATTCTTCAAGTTCAATAAGCCCATCTGTAGCAAGAGCTTTCTTTCTAAAATTACGTTTATCTAATTTTTTTTGCATAATCAACTCATAAGCTTTTTGCATTTCTGTAAGTGTGAACTTTTCAGGCAATAATTGATACGCTACCGGACAAAGCTCTAATCTTTCTCTTGTGCGTTTCATTGAGTACTGAATAATTTCTTTGTGGTCGAATGCTAATGCCGGTAAGTCAATAACTTTACTCCAACTAAGTTCAGGAGATGATATAATTTGTAAATCTTCAGCTCTTACGAGGGCAAAATATGCACATGTGATAACTCTAGCATTTGGGTGTCTTAGAGGATTTCCGAATGTATATAACTGTTCAAGATAGATATTATCAACATTTGTTTTTTCTTTAAGTACTCTTAATGCAGCTTCATCAAGGTTTTCGGATAAACGTACATAACCTCCAGGTATAGCCCATTTACCCTTAAATGGTTCATTTGTACGTTTTACAAGTAAAACTTGGAGTGCATTATTTTTAATTGTCAAAATAACAACGTCGACGGTTATCTCGTGTGTTTTTGTCTCATTAAACATTCTATCTATCCTTCATTCTTACTCCTAATATATAATAAACATGTTTATTCCTAAAATACAACTTCTTAATATTATTAAGTTTTATTAACAATAGTATAAAAAGTATGCAATTTGTATATATTTTTTACCTTTATATATATAGGAGATATTGGATAGGATGTTCGGAACGATTAATTTTAATTTTAATAATATGCCCAATCCATTTATGATGGGTTGTTGCACTCCTGAAGTTCCAAGATATAACTTCTTTTTAGGTATGGCTTCTGCAACTGCAATGCCTCAATTTCCAACATTTCCTGCGTTTTCTTTACCGTCAACATCATTATTCATGCCAACCTTACCGGTAATGCAAATGCCGCAGGCTCCAACCTTTACTGCATTTAATCCTAATTTCAATATTTATCAAAATCCAAATCAATTTAGTTTGAATAATTATTGTTCAACTTCAACATTTAGACCATTTAGTACTTTCTTTCCAACTCCAACATTCAGATTAAACTTAAACAATACTTTTATGCCATTTGGTTGTATATCTTCTCAAGGAGCTTCCGGTAATGCTTCGGTTGCTTCTGATAATGAACCTCAAGGTATTTCTTTAAATCGTGATAAAAATAAATATGGGCCGGAATTTTTAAAGAAAGTTAAAGAAATTGCACAACGTCTAAATTGTAATTACAGAGATTTATTAGGTGTAATGAATTCAGAATCAGGATTAAAAGCCGATGCTAAAAATCCAAACAGTTCTGCTTCAGGTTTAATTCAATTTATGGAACAAACCGCTAAAGCTTTAGGTACAACAACTGCTGCATTGAGAAATATGTCACCTGTACAACAATTAGATTATGTTGAAAAATGTATTTCAAGATCAAAACAAATGGCAGGTTTTGCTCCTGATGCAAAATTATCCGGCGGTCAATTATATGCATTAATCTTCTTGCCTGCTCGTGCAAAAAATGAAGTATTAACCTCAAGTGGTGAAGGTTACTACTCTGCCAATAGAGGTTTAGATTCAAACAAAGATGGCAAAATTACAGTTTCAGAACTTGATGCACGAGTTAAATCAAAATATGTTAGTGATAGTACTTTTCTTGCCTGATTTATGTAATATTTAATTACAAAAAGTAAATAATTTCTTGAAGTCTTTAATTGTTTCGTGTACCCTCTTCATGTAACCGAATTTTGGAAAGGGAAAAATGGATAAGGGATATATAGAGAATGGTTTTATCGTGGATTTAACCACGGCTAAAAAGACCTCTGAAGTAATTTATGAACTTTCAAGAGTTTTGGACATGCCTGAAGCTAAACAAAAACATATATGTTTGAAATTGGGTTCAGTGGCACTTTCTCAAGCCGAATTAACAAGTATTAAAGCTCTTGTAGAATTGATGGAATCACAGCTTGCATTTATCAGTACAAGTTCAGAAGAAACTCTTGAATCTGCAACCGCATTGGATATAAAAATTTCTGAGTTTACTAACGAAATTGAAGCTCCGGATTTTGATAATTCTGAGCCAACTCCTGAAGTATCCGAGGCTTTAGATAATATATTCGGAGAAGATACACTTGAAGCTCCAGCTAATGTTGAGGCTGTGCAAGAATCTTCAGATAAAGAAATTTCTCCAATTGTTCATCATAATGAAGAAATTGCAGAGAAAGTTGAAGCTTTGGAAGTTAAAGAAGATAAAAATGAAGAGGTTGTTGCAATGAAAAATGCAGCAGAATCTCTTCCAACTTTATATTTGAGAAAAACAATACGCTCCGGTCAAAGTATTTCATCAGATGGAAATATTATTGTAATTGGCGACGTAAATCCGGGTGCTGAAATTATTGCAAAAGGGGATATCACTGTTTGGGGAATTCTTGGCGGAATTGCTCATGCAGGATCTGACGGTAATAATTATGCACGAATTAGAGCTTTGAAACTTAATCCTGTTCAAATAAGAATTGGTGAAGTTTTTGCAAGAAGACCTGATACTGTAAATCTTCCGTATATTCAAAAATCATGCGAATATGTTCCGGAAGAAGCTTTTACGTATAAAGGCAGTATTGTTATAAGAAAATTACACGACGAAAATTAAGGAGATATAAATGACAGGTAGAGTAATCGTAATTACATCCGGTAAAGGCGGTGTTGGTAAAACTACTACTAATGCAAATATCGGAACAGCTCTAGCCAGAGCCGGTAATAAAGTTGTCATGATTGACACTGACCTTGGGCTTAGAAATTTGGATTTGCTTCTAGGTTTGGAAAATAGAATTGTATATACAATTGTTGATGTTGTGGAAGAACGCTGTAAATTAAAACAAGCACTTGTTAAAGACAAAAAAAATCCTAACTTGTGTTTACTTGCTGCGGCTCAAACAAGAGATAAAACAGCTGTTACAGAGGAACAATTAAAAGATATTTGCGATAAATTGAAAAAAGATTTTGACTATATTCTAGTAGATTGTCCTGCAGGCATTGAACAAGGGTTCCAAAACGCCGTTGCCGGTGCGACAGAAGCTATAGTTGTTACAACTCCGGAAATGTCCGCTGTTCGTGATGCTGATAGAATTATCGGACTTTTGGAAGCTAAAGAAGAAATTACATCTTACAAATTGTTACTTAACAGAGTAAGACCTAATTTAATTAAATCAAATGATATGATGAGTGTTGAAGATGTTGTTGAAATTCTTTCAGCAGATTTAATCGGTATAATCCCTGAGGATACCGGAATTATCACTTCAACAAATAAAGGTGAACCTATTGTTAATGATGATAAATCGTTAGCAGGTACTGCTTATAGAAATGTTGCACAACGTATAATGGGTAATGAAGTTCCATTCTTAAACCTTGAGGAAGAAACAAGTGTTCTTGCTAAGGTTAAGAAATTCTTCTCTAACCTTGTAGGTAAGGAGAAGTAATATGAGCGAAAATATTTTTACCGAATTATATAATAGAGTTTTAAGTCTTTTTGGACAATCAGCTCCAAAAGAAGAAAATGCAAAAGATGTTGCTTGTAACAGATTACGTGTTGTTCTTATGCAAGATAGAACAAATCTTACTCCAGAGTTGTTGCAGCGTATGAGAAAAGAGTTAGTTGAATTACTTTCCAAATATGTTGAAATGGATAAAGAAGCTCTTGAACTTAATTTTGAACAAGAAGGTGAACAAATGGCTTTAATGCTTTCTATTCCTGTTGTTAGAGCAAAGGACGAAGCTGAAATAGAAGAAGCTCTTAAAGCTGAAGATGAAAAACTTTCAGAAGAATCTGAAGACGATGACTCCGAAGAAGATGAAAATCTTGAAGAGGATGAAGCATCAGAAGAACGGGAATCAGAAGAAGAAGCTTCTCAATCTGATGAAAATGCACAAGAAGATGAATGTAATGATGCAGCTGATGAAAGTGATTCTGATACAGAACAAGATAAAGAGTAAACTTTAAATATATAGGTTAGAATAAAAGAGGCAGTTTTTCAAAACTGCCTCTTTTATTATTGTAAAACTTATGTGATTTTATTTCTTTAAATTTTTATATTTATAGTAAAGTGTCATATCTGTTCCGACAAGGATAAAATTTAATAAATACAAATAAATAACGTTATCAGGGGCATAAAGAATATGGTGAAGCATTCCTAATACATAACCTATTTCTACCAGCCACAGAAATAAAATACTTTTTCCTTTTACTTCTTTTGTTTTATATGTTTTGGCAACTTGAAACGGCCAACTTGCACCAAAACATATCATCATACCGGCTTCTAGTACACTCATTTTTCATTCCTCCATTTTCTCGGGGTTCTATTTGAAGGAACCTCACTTGTATGATAGTACTAACATAAATTATTGCAAGATAAGTATGATTATTTTGCAATAAAAATATTAGTTGTTATGATTTTCTTATATTCTTCGTAATCAATATATTTATTACCGTCTGTATCGTAACGATCAAATTCATCAGATAATTCTTTTATTTTCTGCATAATTGAATCAGGACCATCTTTTTCAAGAGCTGGCATATCATTTCCTAATAGTTTTATAAATGCAAGCATCCATTCATTTTTTGAGACTTCAAAACTCCCATCTAAATCTAGTTTTAGATAGGAGTTCATTATTTCATTATTATTAATAGTTCTATAACCTTCCGGCGGGTTATTCTCTTGACCAAATTTAAACATAATACTTCCTCTTTATATTGCTTGTATAATATTTTTTATATTTTCATCTGAAATATGTGATAGTGCTGTCTCTTTATTTTCTGTGGTTAAGCTATTTAATTCTTTTAATTTTTCTAATGCCTTTAATACAAGAGTTTGATTTTTAGAATTTAATAACTGTTTAAATTTTTCTATATTTGAACTTAATTCAATTGCTGTAAATACAAATAAACTATTTTCTGTTAACTGTTCATTAATTGAGTTGTCTATATTTTGTAATTTAGCTGAATTAAGCAGATTTTTAATATCATAAATTTCTTGTTTTACATCTTTGGTTTCATCAAAAAGATATTCATCGTTTTCTGTTAAGGTTTCAAATTTATCTTTAGCGTTTAACAATACAACTGCTGTTTCGGGAGTAATGTTATTGTTTAAAAGATAATCAAAAACGTCATAAAGTTGAAAATCAAAAGTTTGAGATAGACCGAGAATTTCACCAAGACCGTTTATAATATTGTTTAGAACAAATAGTCCGTCTGTTTTGTTGGTATTTAATAATTCAAATAAATCGACAAGATACAATAATTCTCCGGATATATTTTCAGATAAGTTAGAGCTTTTTATTGTATCAATAATATTTGCAACGGCTTTTTTATCGCCATAAGAAACCAGAAACTTTACTGCGTCTAATTTTTCGAAATCATCGTTTGAGTTTAATTTATTTAAAGCTTCATTGTAAGATTCGGTATCACCCAAAATAGCAAGCGTAGATGCACAATTTGAGCTAAGTGAAGAATTCTCGGAATATGCATTTAACTTTAACAGGTCTATTGCCAGTGGATCTTGAATATAAGAAAAGAATTTTGCACAGTATGTTTTTTCATCTTCAGTCCCATTTTCAAATAATTCAAGTATTTTATCTGTTAAATCTTCATCAGCATATTTTGCTAATGTGCTAACTATAAATTCTTCATAAGATGGGGAATAAAATTTTAAAAAATTAAGCAAGTTTAAATAATTTTTTGCATTACAAACTTTTTCTAATCTTGAAGCTACATTTTGTTTTACAAAATCAAACAAAAAATCATCTTTTGATACAAGCTCAGAAAAAAGTTCAGCATCATTATTATTTATGAGACTATAAGCTACAGGTTCAAAATCCTTCGGATTTTTACCGGTAAGTTTCTTTAATTTATCACTCATAAGGAAAACCTTAATCTAAATAGAATACAGTGATAACTTTATGCCCTTCTTCTGCATATTGGACTGCATTATGAAGAGTTTTACTTGTATGAGAAAGGAAACAAATTAATTGATTACATTCATCAATAATTTCTCTGTTACAAACTCTTGATGCATCTGCAAGAGTCATCATAGCTCTGTCAGCATGTTCAATAATATTAGGAACACCAATCAATTGATCTTGAACGTCAGATGGCTGTTGTCCAATAGTTTGAGGTAAAACTACACTTAATTTTTCAGGATTAGCTTTCATAGCACCGCGGATTGCCGCAGCGTTAGTTCCTGAAGAACCTCCTGAGGTAATGATTGTATTACCTTGCATTACAAGTGCTGTTGCTAGAGTTTCAATCATTTGTTGATGTGTGATTGGAAGATTTCTACTTCCGATAATTGCAATTTTTTTTGCTGATTGTTTAATAGTTGCCAATTCCATAGCCAATTCATCAACAGTATTTGGAGAATCTGATTTTACAGTATCCATTTCATCATCAATTGGTACAACTATTGATTTTTGAACATCATTGTTCTTATCGTCTGAACTTAATAAAATTTCCATATCACTTTCTGTCATGTTTTCTTTTACCTTCTATCTAATTGCATTAATAACATTTTTCAATTATGCTTAATTATAGCATATTTTTTTTTATTTGGGAAGAGGTCATGAAAAATCTATTAGAAAATCTTAATAAGGAGCAGGTTGAAGCTGTTCAAACTACACAGGGGCCATTATTGATTTTAGCAGGTGCAGGTTCAGGAAAAACAAAGGTTTTAACTACCCGTATTGCATATATGATTCAAAATGGTACCAAACCGAGAAATATACTGGCTGTTACATTTACCAATAAAGCCGCAAAAGAAATGAAAGAACGTATCGGCAAAATTATCGGTGAAGATACGGTTAAATATATGTGGGTTGGAACTTTCCACGGAATTTGCGGAAGAATATTGAGAGAAAATATCGATAAATATAATACAGCAACAGGCAAAAATCTTGATAAAAATTTCACAATTTATGATGATTCTGATACTAATCAAATTATAACAAGAGCTATTAAAAAGCTTAATCTTGATGATAAAGTTTATCCGACTAAATTAGTGAAATCTGTTATATCTAATGCTAAAAACAAAATGCAGGATGCAACAAATTTTGCAACTTTTGCCAGAGATTTTAAATCTCAAAGAATTGCTTCTGTATACGAAGAGTATGAAAAAGTTCTTAATGCCAACAATGCTATTGATTTTGATGATATGTTGATGTTGACAGTAAAACTTTTGGAACAAAATGAAGAAGTGAGAAAACAATACTACGAACGTTTTCCGCATATTATGGTTGATGAGTATCAAGATACTAACCTAGCTCAATACAAGCTTGTTAATATGCTTTATACAAATTTAGAACAAGATGTTCCAAAAGAGCGTTCTTTGTGCGTAGTTGGTGATGTTGACCAGTCCATTTATTCTTGGCGTGGTGCGGATTTTACGATAATTATGAATTTTCAAAAAGATTATCCGAATACTAAATTAATAAAACTGGAACAGAACTATCGTTCAACTGCTCATATTTTGAATGCTGCTAATGCTGTTATTGAAAATAATGATGAGCGTTTGGATAAGGTTCTTTATTCAAATAAAGGTGAAGGCGAAAAGCTTAGCTATTATATTGCTGAAGATGAAGCAGATGAGGCAAATTATATCGTAAGTAATATTCGAAGAACAGCAGGTGGAAATTATAATAAATTTGCAATTCTGTACAGGACAAATAATCAGTCACGTGCGTTAGAAGAAGCTTGTATGGCAACGGGTGTTCCTTATAGAATTTATGGCGGAACAAAATTCTATGATCGTGCTGAAGTAAAAACGGTATTATGTTATTTGAAACTTATTAATAATACAGATGATTCACAGAGTTTGCGTCGTGTTGTAAATATTCCTAAAAGAGGTATTGGTGATACAACAATGAAAAATCTTACAGATTTTGCAAATGAACGAGATATTAGCCTTTATGAGGCAATAAAAATTTGTGAAGAATCTGAAATTAGTGCAAAAACTCAATCTAAATTAAAAGATTTTGCAAATTTAATTTATAAATTTCAGCAAGCAAAAGATTCTTATACATTAAAAGAATTTGTAACGCTTGTTATTGAAAAGTCAGGTTATCTTGCAGAATTACAATCAAAAGCAGCAGCAGATCCTGAATTTCAAGATGATATTAACAACCTTCAGGAACTTGTAAACGTTGCGGAAGAATTTGTACCGGAAGAAGAAGATAATATCTTAGGCGAATTTTTACAACAGGTTGCACTTGTTTCTGATTTGGATTCTATGGAAGAAGAATCTAATAATATTACTATGATGACTCTGCATGCTGCAAAAGGTCTTGAATTCCCGCATGTATTTATTGCTGGTATGGATGAGGGGATTTTCCCTAGTCAAAGAACCCTTCAGGTTCCGTCCGAGGTAGAGGAAGAGCGAAGACTTATGTATGTTGGGATTACGAGAGCTGAAGAAAAGTTGTATTTAGTATCAGCAAAACGCCGTCAAACATGGGGTGAATACAGATATTATAATCCTTCAAGATTCATAGAAGAAATCCCGCAAAATTTGATTGAATCTTACGAATCAGAGGGGTTATCAAGAAGTAGTTCAACCTTTAGAAGTGCGGTATCAAAAGCTAAAGAAAACCGTGCAGAATCAGATAGTTATGGTTATATTAAACCATCATCAGGTTTTGGTACTAATTTTGTAGCTCCGCAAAGAAAAGGTTTGGCTTCCGGCGGTAGGAAGAATTATGATAATACATCAAGTTCTTATACAAAACCGACTTATTCAAAGCCAGTTTCAAATAGAACACCTCAGCGTACAATTTTAGTTAAATCTGCCGAAAATAAAAAAAGAGCGGAAGAACAGAGACGTATTGCCGGCTCAAATGCTATTGAAGCACTTCGTAAAATGTCTGCGGAGCGTCAAAATGAACGAAAACAAGCAGAAGAAAGAGATGCTCTAAAAAATACTACTCCAGTGTTAGGTGATGTTTATTCTATTGGGCAGCGAGTTTTTCATGAACAAATGGGGATTGGACGTATAACCGATGTTATGAATATTGGAGAAAGTGTTATGTACACTATTGATTTTGGCAAACAAGGTAAGAAGGCCATGGATGCGGCTTACGCTAAGTTGAAAAAATTCTAGTGCATAATAATTATTATCCGCAGGATAATCAAAAGAAGGTTCGGAAACGTAGTGTCTGATAACTCGAATTATTTGGTCAGCGTTTTTCTCTTTCTTTGCTTGCGTTTCTTTCTCTTTTACTCGCAATAAAAGAGAAAGAAATGAAGAAACAGAATTTATTTTAAAAAGAATATTTCTTTGTCCACTTTTTCAACTTGGTTACTCGCATTAAACGGCATTACAGTCAGGGC
Organism: uncultured bacterium; assembly: GCA_902475545.1. Lineage (GTDB taxonomy): Bacteria > Cyanobacteriota > Vampirovibrionia > Gastranaerophilales > Gastranaerophilaceae > Zag111. The sequence goes on along the minus strand of CABRZP010000007.1, from coordinate 87,028 downwards.
TCAACGCCCAGCCTTTTAGCCTCTGCTCGTAATCCGCTTTTTTATTGCGACAAAAAAAGAAAAATACGCTTGATTAAATGGCTCGAGTCATCAGGGGATTCCCCTAAACCACCTTTCTCCTCGCCAGAGTGGGTATTCTGCTACCAATATTGGTATGAATTTGTTTTCTATTTTTACCACTGTCACCCTGAATTTAGTTCAGGGTCTCTTGTATAGTAGAGATTCCGAAACAAGTTCGGAATGACAAAATGTAATATTATGTAAAAAAACGACTGAAAATTTTCAGTCGTTTTTTTACTGTAGTGCTGTCTTTTTAAGCTTCTACTGCAGGTCTTTTAGGTGCGTTTTTCCTTTCTTCCCAAAAGTCAACTAACATTGAACAGAAGAAGATACTTGAATAAGTACCAATAATTACACCTAACATCATAGCCAGAACGAAATCTTTTGTGGTAACACCACCAAAGAAATATAATGCAGCAAGTGTTATAACTGCAGTTAATGAAGTATTAACACTTCTTGTTAATGTTTGGTTAACAGAAGCATCAACAATTTCACCATAAGTCATTTTCTTGCCGTAATATCTTAAGTTCTCACGAATTCTGTCAAATGTTACGATGGTATCGTTAATTGAGAAACCTATAACTGTCAATATTGCGGTCAAGAATAATCCATCAACTTGTACATTACAGAATAATCCGAGTATGGAGAATATTCCGACAACAAACAATACGTCATGTACTAATCCTAATATTGCAGCAATGGCATATTCTAATTTAAATCTTAATGAAATGTATATAATCATTCCAAGAATAGCAAGTGCAAGTGCAATGATAGACATTTTAAATAATTCGTTTCCAAGAGTTGGACCAACTGAAGTAACTTGAATTAAATCAGAATTTTTATATTCTTTTTTAATAACGTTTGTAATATCAGCAGCTAAATCAGATCCTTCATCAATAAATTTTGTTCTGATTGATACAATTGACTTAATGTTATTGTTTTCTTTAGTTGGAGTTACATTAAGTACCTGTAAATAAGGGTTAGTAACGCCTATTTTATCTAAAGCTTCACGTGTTGTCGCAAGTTCATCACTGGAAACACTTTCAGGTGTTCCATATTGTAAAATTGTACCACCGGTATAATCTATACCTACTTTAACCGGTGTATGTGTAGGATAAGTAATCATTGAATATATCATTGCTATAATACCGGGAAGTAGTAATAATGCTGATAAGCAAACCCATATTACCCTGTATTTAACAACATGTATCATATTTTTCTTAAAATTAAACATATTATATTTACCTCATACTTTCTTAGTCTAAAATACCAAAACGAGCTTTTTCACGTTTAGTTTCTGTTACTTCATAACCTTGTCCGATATCATCTTTAGATAGACCGAACAATGCAGGATATTTTAGTTCTCCTGTTCCGAAGATTAAGTGCATGAAGTTTTTAGTAACTGTGATTGCGGTAAACATTGAAACAATTACACCAAGTGCAAGTGTTAATGCAAAACCTTTAACAACACTTGTTCCTAAGAAATACAAAATTACACAGGTAAGAACTGTTGTCATATTTGAATCAAAGATACTTGTAAATGCTCTGTCAAATCCTGAATTGATTGCTGTAAACAGGTTTCTTCCGGCTTTCAACTCTTCTTTTGTCCTTTCAAAGATAAGTATGTTAGCATCAACAGCCATACCAACCGATAATACAAAACCTGCAATACCTGCAAGTGTTAGAGTAACCGGAATTGCTTTAAATAAAGCAAATAAAATTAATCCATATACAACTAATGCAATATCTGCGATAACTCCAGGTAATCTGTATGCAAAAATCATAAATAACATTACAAATCCAATACCAATAATTCCTGCAAATTTAGATTTTTCGATACTATCAGAACCAAGAGTTGGTCCAACGGTATTTTCTTGAATAATTTCAGAAGGCACAGGAAGGGCTCCGGCATTTAATAAGTTAACCATTTTTTCAGCTTCTTCGTATTGGAATCCTGAAGAACCTCCGGAAATTTCTGCTCTTCCTCCAAAAATTGCTTCACGGATTACAGGAGCTGAAATTTCTTCATTATCAAAGAATATTGCCATTTGCTGACCAACTAATTTTTGAGTTAATTCTGCAAATTTAGTTGCTCCGTTTCCGTTAAATTCAAGGGAAACTGTCCATTGACCTGTTTGGTCTGAACCGATTGATGCAGATTTTAAATCTTCACCGGTTAAACCTGTAGGTTCCCACATCATTAAACCATTTTCGTCTCTTTTGGGTTGTTTATTTGCATCAAATACCGGTTGTTTAAATTCTAATTGTGCAGTTTTACCTAAGAACGCTTCAGCTTCTTTTAAATCTGTTACGTTTGGAATTTCAACAAGTAGTCTCTTATCACCAACCTGAGCAACACTTGTTTCAGAAACACCAAGTTTATTTACACGGCTTTCTATTGCGTATTGTAAACGGCTCATTACTTCAGGTGTAATTTTTCGAACTGAATCTGTAGTGCGGGCTTCAAGCATAATTCTTGAACCTCCGACAAGGTCAAGTCCGAGTTTTGTAGGCTTTTTGTAAATTGTAATAACTGATGCAATTACAATTGCTACAATTACCCAAAACATAATAATTTTGTTTTTCAATTTTTTACCCTCTTTATATATGTGCTACAATAATTTAATTTCTTTATTATTTTATATCATTAAATATTTTAAATTGAACTAACCCTACTCGCTTAATTCTTTTTTTACACTGTCAATTACTGAGAATAATACTTCTTTTTCTTCATTTGTCAGTGTAACAAGCGGTTTTCTTACATGTTCATCAATAATATTTTTGTATGCTAATGCAGCTTTTACCGGTGTTGGGTTTGGAGCCATAAATAATTTTCTAAATGCCGGATAAAGTTTTTTATGCATGTTTCTGGCTGCTAAAAGGTTTCCTGATTTAAAGTTTCTAATCATTGATTTTATTTCAGAACCGAACAAGTGAGAAGCAACAGATATAACTCCATGAGCACCAAGTGACATCATTGGAAGAGTTAAGCTGTCATCACCTGAATATATAACAAAATTATCCGGACATAACATTTTTAGTTCTGTAACTTTGTCCATATCAGGAAAACTTTGTTTAACTCCGACAATATTTTCGAATTTATTTGCTAAATATGCAACCGTTTCCGGTTCCATATTAACTCCGGTTCTGCCCGGAATATTATATAAAATAATAGGTAAATCAGTTGAAGATGCAATTGTTGAGAAGTGTTCAATTATACCTCTTTGATTAGGTTTATTGTAGTAAGGAACTACTGATAAGATTGCATCTACTTCTTCTTTTTGTGCAAATTTAGAATATTCTACTGCTGATGCTGTTGAATTTGAACCTGCACCAAGAATGATTTTGGCTTTATTTTCTACAGCTCTTTTTACAGTACTTACTAGCTCTATTTCTTCTTCGTTTGTTAAAGTTGGAGATTCTCCTGTTGTGCCGGCAACTAAAAGTGCATCACTTCCGTTTTCTATTAAATGTTTGGCAAGTATTTCAACTTTGTCGTAATCAATGGCTCCATTTTTGTCCATTGGTGTAACCATTGCTGTTATAACTTCACCACAATCATATCTAAGTCCCATGTCTCTTTCCCCTCTTTTCTTCGTCTGTATTTATATCATATATTATATTACAAAAGAAAATAATATGCTTAATTATTAAGTAATATTGTTTCTTACATATATTTCTATGCCAATTTCTTTTCTTTTGATTTCGAGGCAAAAGAAAAGAAATTGGCGGAAAGAAAAGAAAACACGAAGGGAAAAATTGGCTCGAGTAATCAGAAACTACGTTTCCGAACCTTCCTTGATCTTGGGGGGGGCGGGGGCTAAGCCCCTGATAACTCGTATCATTAAGTCGCGTTTTTCTCTTTCGGGTTTGGGTATCTTTCTCTTTTACTCGCAATAAAAGAGAAAGATACCCAAAGAAAAATAACATATTTTATGTATGTAAAATTTATACTTTTTAAAATTATTTGTGCTAATATTAAATTATGAAGTGGCAGGATATTCAAAAGAAAAAAAGGGTATATGTTGGACTGTTGATAGCTCTTGGTGCTGTGCTGGCATGGGCTTTTATTACAGCAGGTATTATTACTCATGATTTTAACCGAAAACAATTAGAAGCTCAGGGGGACGAACAGGAAGCTGTTGTTAACGGTATAATTTTGACAGAAACTAAAAATGATCAAAAGTATTGGGAAATATATGGTGAAACCGGTAAATGGGACAGTAAACAAGGAATTGCCCAGTTAAATAAAGTTATCGGAAATTTTTATAAAGAGAATGAAGTTTCTATGAGTTTCGAATCTTCTAAAGGTGTTTACAACTCTAAAGAAGGTGATATAACTTTATATAGTGATACTTTTATAGCATTAAAAGATGGTATTACATTAAATGCTGATAAGCTGCATTGGACTGATTCTCACACTCCAATTGTTGCAGAGGGGCATATTAAAATAAAAAAAGGAAAAGAATTGTTATCTACCGCTGATAAAATTGTTATTAGTCCGGATTATGAAAGTTTTAAAATAATGGGAAATACTGTTTCTAAGGTTTATGAGGATAAAAAGTAGTATGAAAAAAATATTAACAGCAATAGTTTCAGTTTTGTTATTTGCAGGTTTAGCTGTGCAGGCATCTGATTTGGTTATTGAGTCAAAGACTCAAACTTTTAATGAGGCTGACAGTAAAATTAAGTTTAATGGCGATGTTAAAGTTACTGTTGATGATTTAAAAGTTGTTGGTGAAAGAGCTGATGTAAATGTTACAAAAGAGCAAAAACTTGATACCGCAACATTTTATGAAAAACCTTACGCTTTTGAAATTAAAAAGAATAAAAAACGAGAAGTTAAAGCAAATATATTAAAAGTATCTTTAATAACAAAAATTATTAGGGCAGAAGGCGATACTCAATCAATTGTCTTTGAAGGTAAAAAACCTGTTGTTGTTATAAATGCCGATGTTCAGGAATATAATACTAAAACCGGAGTTATGACTGCAACCGGTGCTGTTACTATGTTATATAAAGAAATTGAAACTTTTTCTAATTCGGCAGAAATTACCACAGATAAAAACGGAGATTTAAAACGCTTAGTATTGACCGGCAATGCCCGAGTTAAACAAGAACATAATGAATCTTATGCAGATAGATTTGTATATGAAGCTTCTTCCGGCAATTTAACTGCTTATGGAAATACAACATCTAATGCAACAATGGAAGATGGTTCTAAATTAACTTTAAAATCAGGATATCAAGAATATAATCAAAAACGTGGTATTTTTAATGCAAGTAATAATGTTAGAATTTGGTATCAGGATTACTATGCTGCGGGTCCTAAAGTTACATTGTATCCTGCTGCCGGTACTAATAAACCAAATGAAGCATATTTTACAGGCCGCTCAAGTATTACTCAAGGGGTAAGAACAATTTTTGCTGATAGAATTAAAATGACTATGAAACCAAAAAGTTTTGATGCTCAGGGTAATACCCGAACTGTTATTAAAAATATCGGTTCAGGTTCTGATGATAACGTGACATTAGGGTTATAAATACAAGGGATAATGATGAAAGAAAAAATTGATAAAGCAATAGAATGTTTCAAAAATAAAGATTGGAACGGTGCTATAGATTTATTTACTGCAATTCTTGAGCAAGAAACAGATAATGCAGAAGTTTATAACAATCTCGGTTTGTGTTATGCAAATATTGGTGAGGATGAAAAAGCTGAAAAAAACTATTTAAAATGTATTGAATTAAATCCGCAAATTCCTCAATGTTACATAAATCTTGTTGATATATATTATAAGCAAGGCAGACTTGGAGAAGGGATAAATATTTTATCGTTAGCTATAGATATGCTTCCTGATGATTTAATTTTCAGACACTATCTTGCAAGATTTTATATGGAAGATACCAAAAGAGATCTTGCTATAGATGAGTTGGAATTTATTTTGGATAGACAACCTGATAATTATGATGCCTATTATGATTTAGCAAAAATTTATTTTGATTTGGGCAACTATGATTCTGCAATTGAAAATTTTGAAAACGTATTAGAATACAAAGACGATAATGAATGGATTTACTATTATCTGGCAGAAGCCTATCAGGCAAATGACGAAATTGATAAAGCAATTTCTAATTTCTTAAAATCAATCGCATCAAATAATAAATTCCCGCTTCCTTATAAAAAAGTTGCAATCTTGTTTATGGCAAGAGGTGATTTTGAGGACGCAATTGAATATTTGGAAGATTATATAAATTTTGATATTCCTCAAGAAGAAAAAGATAATGCAAACGCATTAATTGAAAACATAAAGAATAAAATAGGCAAATAATACTAAGGCGGATTATCGCTTTTTGTATATAAGAGGGGACAGTTTAGAGGAAATGAAGGATAAGTACTGGATTGCATTTTCTTCAATAGAGCAAATAGACAGCAGATTTATTCAACGGCTTTATAATTATTTCGGAGATATAGAGAAGGCTTTTAATTCGTCAATTGAAGAACTTAAAAATATAGACGGTTTAAGTGTGAAAAAAGCTGAAAATTTTATTAAGCATAGAGATAAAGTTGATATTGACCGAACTTATACAGAAGTTGAAACTCGGGGTATTAATTTTTTAACACTTGAAGATGAAAATTATCCTGCAATGTTGAAAAATATCGAAAATCCGCCTGCAGTTTTATATTACAAGGGAAAACTTTTTGAATGTAATCTGGAAAAAACATTGGCGGTTGTCGGTTCTCGCAAAGCAAGTACAAATGCAAGAAGTAATCTGAAAAAGATCATTGCAGAGTTAGGTAATACAGATATTTGTGTTGTTTCCGGGTTAGCTTCCGGAATTGATACAGTTGCACATTCTGCTGCAATTGAGAATAATATTAAAACAATCGGAGTTATCGCAAGTGGTTTTGATTATACCTATCCAGCGAGTAATAAAACTCTTTACCAAAATATTGAAAACGGTTACGGGGCAGTTGTGACTGAATATTATCCTACATTTGAACCGATTAAATTCAGATTCCCGCAGAGAAACCGAATTGTTTCAGGGCTTTCTTATGGCACTCTTGTAGCAGAGGCCTCTTTAAAAAGTGGAGCTTTAATTACTGCTAATTTGACGTTGGAACAGGGCAGGGAATTAATGTGTATTCCCGGAGAAATTTCTAATCCTAATACCCAAGGGATATACAAACTTTTGAAAAATGGAGCAACTCTTGTGACAGAAAGTTCTGATATTTTGAATGCTCTGAACTGGGAAATAAAAAAAGAAGCAGAAACTCGTCAACAGTTAACTCTTCCTATGTTGACTCCTGATGAGGAAAAGATTTTTAACAATATTCAAATTGAGGGTAAAGGTGTGGATGAACTTTTAACTCTTACAGGTTTGAAATTAGATGATTTACTTATGAACTTGACAACAATGGAGCTTAAGGGCATAATTAAACAATGTAACGGGGATAGATACATAAAGGTATAGAAAATAAATGGCAACAGCAAGTAAGACAAAAGAAAAATCATTAGTTATAGTAGAGTCTCCTGCTAAATCAAAAACAATTAAGAAAATTTTGGGTGACGCATTCCAAATAGAGGCAAGTTACGGGCATGTGAGAAATTTGCCGACAAAGGATTCTGCAACTCAAAACTTAGGCTTTGATGTAAATAATAATTTTGAACCGAAATTTGAAATAATTCCGGGGAAACAACAGGTAGTGAAAAAACTTAATGACATGGCAAAAAAGGTCGATAAAATCTATCTTGCTTCCGACCCCGACCGTGAGGGAGAAGCTATAGCATGGCATGTTCGTCAAATTTTGAAAGTGCCAGATGAAAAAATTTACAGAATTGTTTTTAACGAAATTACCCCAAAAGCAGTTAAATACTCAGTAGAAAATCCACGTTCTATTGATATGGATATGGTTCAAGCTCAACAGACAAGACAAATCCTCGATAAACTTGTAGGTTTTAAATTGAGTCCTGTTTTATGGAAGCAAATCGGAAACCGAAATCTTTCAGCAGGTCGTGTACAGTCTGTTGCACTTCGGATGATTTGCGAAAGGGAAGAAGAAATAGAAAACTTTATTCCTCAAGAATATTGGTCCATTCATACAAAGTTTGATAAGGATGGCAAAGTTTTTGATGCTGAATTATCAAAAATCAAAAATAAAGCAATAGAAAAAACTATTAAAAATAAAGAAGAAGCACAGAAAATCGTAGATTATCTAAATAATCCGGAATCTCAATTTGAAGTTTCAAAAGTCACAAAAAAGACAATCAAGCGTAAGCCAACAGCACCGTTTATTACATCAACGATGCAGCGAGCAGCGTCTTCAAAACTCGGTTTTGGTGTTTCAAAAACAATGCAAGTTGCACAAAAACTCTATGAAGGTATTGAAATTGACGGTACCCCTGTCGGTTTGATTACTTATATGAGAACAGACTCTGTCAGAGTCTCTGATGATGCTATGAATATGGCTCACGATTTTATTCTGGAAAACTATGGTGAAAAATATTATCCTAAAGAAGCAAATGTATATGTAAAAGGCAAACAAAATGTTCAAGATGCTCACGAAGCAATTCGTCCTTCTTATCCTGAACGAACACCTGAAAGCATAAAAAAATATCTTGATAACGATCAATATAAGCTATACAAACTTATTTGGGAAAAATTTATGTCATCTCAAATGGCACCTGCTGAAATCGCCAACAAATCAATTGAAATCAATTCTGGCGATTACACACTTAAGGCAGGTACAAGTAAAATCATGTTTGACGGTTTCTTAACCCTATACAATGATGCTGAAGAAGATGAAAAAGAATCAGATGCAAAGATTCCTGATCTTGAGAAAGGTGACAAAGTCGCTTGTAAAAAAGTTGAACCTAAACAGCACTTTACTCAACCTCCTCCAAGATACAATGAAGCGTCTTTAGTTAAAGCTTTAGAAGAACACGGAATTGGTCGTCCGTCAACTTATGCGACAATTATTACTGTAATTCAAACAAGAAAATATGTTGAGAAAAAAGATAAAGCTTTACGACCTACGCTTTTAGGCAGAACTGTTTCAAAACAGCTTGTTGCACAGTTTTCTGATATTATGGATTACAAGTTCACTGCAGGAATGGAAGAAAAACTTGATAAAATTGCCGAAAAACAAGCCGTTTGGGTAAAGGTTTTACAAGATTTTTATACACCGTTTATGGAAGAAGTTAACTCTGTTATGAAAACTGCAGAAAGAGTGACTATAGAAACAAAAGTAACCTGTCCAAATTGCGGTAAACCTATGGTTTTAAGAACAAGTAAATCCGGTTCTCAATTCCTTGGTTGTTCTGGGTATCCTGAATGTAAAACAGCTATGTCACTAAATGTTATGCAAGAAATGGAAGCTGAGCAGGAATTAAATGAAGAAGGTGCAGCAGCTAAACCACAAGAAATTTGCGAAGAAAAATGTGAAAAATGCGGTTCTGATATGATTTTCAAAATTGGACCTTATGGAAAATATATGGAATGCACTAATTCAGAATGTAAACACCGTAAACCATATAGAAAATCTACAGGAGTAATTTGTCCAAAATGCGGTAAAGGAACAATAGTTGAACGTAAATCAAAACGAGGAACAGTATTTTTCGGCTGTGATAAATATCCTGATTGTGATTTTGTACTATGGAATGAACCAACTGGGGAAAAATGTCCGACCTGCGGTAGTTTACTTGTAAAAAAAGTGTTGAAAAAAGGCACGGTAATAACTTGTTCCAGCCTTAAATGCGGCTATAAAAAAGAAGAATCAGAAACGGAAGCTTCTGAAAGCTAGTGTCTTAGGTTATTTTACAACTTTACCAAGGGTAATCATTTTGAATTGTCCAACCGTCTTTTATAATTATTGCTGCACACCCCCAGCCTTTCGGGTGCCCTTGTATACTTTTTGCACAATCGGGGGTGGCGATATTATATTGTGCAGGTCTTATGCTGTTTGTGTTTTCATCATACACAAAAAAGAATAAATCTCTCCCAACCCAGTTAGGACCTTTATTACTACCATTAATATCTATGAAAACTTGTATATTTGTCCAATCAGCCATTCCTGTTGAATTAAATCCAATACATGTTCCGTCCATTAATAAAAGCGTTTTGTTTAAAACTTCTTAATATAGTAAACATATACATTTATATTTACATTAATCAATTTAATTGTCAACTTCTTGTGAAATTAATTCGTTAAATACTCAATGAATTTGTATAATTTTAAATATATATATGGAGCAAAAATGTCAATAATTGTTGAATTAAAGAAAGTTTTACTTGATGTAAATGTTAATTTGAGTGAACTTGCACAGAGTTTAGGAAAAAGGCTAAACAAACCATATTCAATGCAAAATCTTTCTAATAAACTTAGAAATGAAACTATTACACATCGAGAAATGCTTATAATCGCAGATATTTTAGGTTATGACTTAAAATTTGTAAGAAAAGATAAAAATAAATAATGTACAAATTTGAAAAATCTTGTATAATAAAGTAAATATACGGTTAATGAGAGGCTGAACCTTATGTCTGTTGATAAAATAGAACTATTAAAACGGTATAAAGAACTGAAAGCTCAAGGGAAAAATGTTTCATTGTCTGAGCTTAAGGCTCAAATGGAAGCTGAAAGTAATCAAAGTTCTGAGCCTGTATATAATGAACCTGTACAAACGACTTCGAATACAGTTAATAATGTGAATTATAATAGTAATGCTGAACAAAGCACGTCTACTGAATCAAGTAATTTTTATTCAAATCCGGTAAATAGTTTAAACTCTCAAGTTGTACAGAATGGTATATACAATAATTCAGACTCCTCAAATTCCGGATGGAGTACAACTTATTCAAATGTTGCATCTGTATCAACTCCTGAAAGTTATTCATATTCTGTTTCGAATAATCAGACAAATTCAGTTCAAGAAAAATATACCGGAAATTATACTCCATCATCTCAGATTATAGAAAAAGCTCCTTATACAGGTAATATTTCAGTTAATTCTAATGTGAAATTTGAGGAAAGTGAAAAGAAAAAATTTGCACTTATAGGTTATCCTTTGGGGCATTCGTTATCCGAATATATTCATGATGCAGGGTTTAAAAGTTTGGGAATAGATGCTTCTTATGAAATTCTGGAAACCCCGCCTGAAAAACTTGTTGATAGAATTAAATTTTTGAAATTTAATAATTATTCTGGATTTAACGTTACAATACCATTGAAACTTCCTGTAACTATGTTTTTGAACGAAGTGGATGCTTCTGCAGGGCTTGTTAATGCTGTAAATACAGTGGTGATTGATAAAGAAACAAAAGAATTAAAAGGTTATAATACAGATGTTATAGGGTTTAAAAATGCAATTCCGCAAGATGTAACTTTATGCGGGAAAACAGCTGGGGTTCTAGGTACGGGCGGAGCCGCCAGAGCTGCAATAACTGCACTTGTTCAATCTCAAGTGGATGAAATTAAATTGTTTACTCGTAATGTTCCTAATAGTTTTGAATTTTTGGAATATTTGAGGAAAACTTTTCCAAATGTGGAGTTTAATTCATATCAGATTGAAAGAATTCGAGATTTATCGGATATTCAGATTTTGGTTAATACAACACCTATTGGAATGCTGGGGCGGGCTGCAGATTTAACTCCGGTGGAAGAACGGGAGCTTTGCACATTACCTCAAGGTGCTGTTGTGTATGACGTTATTTATAATCCAAAGAAAACTCTTTTGTTAAAACTTGCACAAAAAAATGGATATAAAACAATTAATGGTGTCGATATGTTTATTCATCAGGCACTTGCGGCTGAACAAATTTGGACCGGCAGGACTCCTGATTTTAAAGATATGAAGATTGCAGCATTAGAAAATTTATAACAAGAATAAAAAAGAGGTAAGTCTATGTAAACTTACCTCTTTTATCTCTGTTGTATTTTATTTATTCATATATCCAACCGTTAGTAAGGTCGATTTTTAGAGGTTTTAGAAGTTTCATATTTGCATATCCGTCTGCAGCAACTTCTAATTTTTCACCTTTGAAAGCCCATCTTACGAATTTCATCCACCAGTTTCTATCTTTGTAGATTTCTGCTGTTCCATCAAATACGGTAGTTTGATCATTTTCAGTTGTTATTAATGCATTTTTTAGAACTAATACACCGTTTCTAACGAAATATTGTCCAGGTCTAACATCAAGAAGCTGACCTTTTAGAGACGCACCTTCTCTGATTAAGATATATTTATCTCTTGTAATATAGTTTTGAGGAACTGTTGCTGTATACATAGCTCCGCCTTGTGAAGATTGAGAGCTGATATACGTGGTTAATTTGATAGGCAAGATTGTTCCTGCTGGAATTGTACCAACGCTACCTTGTACGGTTGCACTGTCAACAACAAATCCGTCGCCTGTTTTCTTTCTCATTGCTTCTGCTAATTTTGCATTAGGATTAAGTTTAGCTTGTTCCATCATTTTAAATAATATTGCAGTTACTTCAGCCCTTGTTGCAGGTCTTTCAGCTTCTAATGCTGCTTTTGCTGCACTAGGTGCAACTACTACCATTCCTAAAATTTCAGCTTTACCGGCAGGAATGATAAACCATTCAGGAATTGTATTTGCATCAATATAAGCTTTACTTAGAACTTCTTGAGCTTTCGCTTTACTAATAGTTTCAGTGGTTAGTGCATTTACTGCAACAGATAGTGACTCTGCTCTTGATACTGAATCTTCCGGTCTGAATAGTTCTCCAGCTTTATCGCATGAGATTAAATCAAAGTATAAAGCTTTTTGAATGTCTGAATATGCCCAGTAATCTTCATTTATATCGGTAAAATGAACAGGTTGAGCTACTTTTGTATGTTGCTGTCCTAATGCTCGAATTGCCATTGCTGCAAATTCCGCTCTGGTAACATTGTTATCAGGTTTGAATGTTCCATCAGGATAACCTACAATTACTCCTTGTTCTGATAGTAATTTGATTTGTGGAGCAGCCCAGTGGTTGTCACTTACGTCAGGAAATGCAAGGACAGGTGCTGCGGCAAAACACATAATGGTTAATGCCATAATGCCTTTTAATAAATTTTTCATAGTCCCTCCTATAAATATACACATATTAAATTTACCATATAAAACAGTTAATTCATATTTATTATTAATTTCTGTAACGACAAATAGTAACATATCTAGCAAATAATATATTTATGGTTTTTAATTATATCATATAATGTGATCTTAAATTTCGGGGTTTCTATGATAGTTAATAATATTTCTGCAACGGATGGTAATTTATATTCAAAGCATACGTATGTTAAACCTACATTTACGGCGGTTCACCCTGCAAGATATTTTGTTGCTGATGATACAGGTAATTGGGTGAGAGCGGATGGAAAAGATTTAATAAGAACATTGCAGCGAAAATTGATTGGGTATTTAAATTATGCTTACAATTTATCTCAAAGAGCTGAGGGGGCAAAAATTAAAAAGGAATCTGATTTGGACAAAACCGTTAGAGAAAGATTAGTACGCTTTTTTAAAAACAGGGATAAAGACTATAGGCATAGAGAGTGTGCAAGATCTGTTTATGATACAACTTATTCCGGAGATTTAAAGCCCTATATCCTTACCGGAAATTCTGTTGATGTCGCTAATGAAAATGGTAAAATAGTTGGTGAAGCTAAGAAATTTATCAGAGATAAGATTAATCATGCCAAATATCAATTAAATATGACAGAGAACGAGGCAAAAGATTCATTATCAAGCGGCGATTTGTACTACAGAAAAGATGCTGCTAATACTTATTATAAAAATATTAGAACTTATATTAGTAATATTTTAAAATCCGGGAACCCTGAAAATTCAACTTTTGATGCTTATTTCATAGCAAGAAAGAAAGGAAAACGTGTAAGTTACGAATTAGTTCAGGCAACCTTAAACGGAAAATAATTATTAATTTTACCCCGTTGTGTAATAAAGTTTTTTATCATTTATTTCTAGAATGAATTGGTTATAAAATAATACATTTGCCGATAAGAGGGGAAAATGATAAATAAAAAGTTTGTTGCTCTGGGATTATTGTTCTGTTTAATATTTCCAAATTCTATTGTTGTTTTTGCTCAGGAATATAAATATCCGGATTATGCATTTGAGTACTTAGGTGAGGATAGGTATGAAAATTTCAATAGAAAAATGTTTAATTTTAATTTGAAGTTAAATAAATATGCGATTCGCCCAATACATATTCTATGGTCGTCAATCATGCCGGAGTATTGTATGGATAGAATTCAGGGAATGACAAATAATATTGAATACCCTATCCGACTGGTAAGCAGTTTAATTCAAAGAGATTTTACTACTTCAAAAAATGAAACAATCAGATTTTTTACTAATACAATAATTGGTTTGGGAGGAATGTATGATCCTGCAAAACATCTGTTTAACATTGAACAATCTAATGAAAATATGGAACAAGCTCTTGCCGGATGTAAATTAAAATCCGGTCAATATTTTGTATTCCCGTTTTTGTCATTTACCTGTTGGCGTGGGCTTTTAGGTAAAATTCTTGATACTGCATTGAATCCGGGTTCTTATATTGCAACTCCTGTTTTAGCAATTGTAAAAGCTGGTTTAACTATAAATAAAACTTCTTATATGCAGCCTTTAATTAAAATGGTTGAATCAACTTATGCGGATCCTTATGAAATTGCTAAAAAAGCTTATGGAATTGAACGGTATATTAAATGTGCAAATTTAGATAGAATTGACTTGTTTAAAAACATGCCAAAGTTTGAAGATGAATCGCCAAAACTTGTTGAAAAACCTTCCCAACCCGCACCTGTTCCTGTCGTAAAAAAGGACACAAAGCTTGTTGAAATTGAGGTCAGTTCAGAGATTATTACTCCTGATATCATTAAAGGTGGAACGTTTATGGATGAGTTTTTGACTAATCCCGGTACTGAGTTTAAATTGAAGTCCGATATTATTTTACCAAACTATTATCCTCAATCTCCGGTTGTTGATTCGATGCGAACTGCTTTGTTTGATTTGCCAGGAGTTGATGAATCTGTTTGGAATGAACTTTCAATTTGGAACAGAAGCTTTTCAAAAAGGATTAGAACTTCATCTGTAGCTGTTACAGATGGAAAGGATAGTTATAGGTTCCGTTATATAATGCAGAAAGATAAATCTTCACCAATGGCATTTGTTTACCCTTCAATAGGTGAAGGTATAATGTCTAGTCATTCTGTTTTACTTGCAAAAATTTTGTATGATGCAGGTTATTCTGTTGTCATTCAAGGAAGTCATTTTCAATGGGAATTTGTAAAAAGTATGCCTGATAACTATAAACCGGGGCTGCCTGCGTATGATGCTGAATTATTAAAAACAGTAAGTTCAAAAATTGTAGATTCTCTTGAAGCTAAATATCAGTGTAAAGTTGGTGATAAATTGTTTATTGGAACATCTTTTGGGGCATTAACAACGTTATTCATTGCTGCAAGTGAGTCAAAGCACAACACTCTTGGCAGTGCAAAATTTATTTCAATTTGTCCTCCTGTAGAATTAACATACGCAATGAAGCAAGTTGATAAAAACTCTGAAGAATGGAATAAATCTTCTGATGATTTAAAACAGAGAGTTGCTCTTACTGCTGCAAAAGTTTTAAAATTATATGAAACTAAAGATGAAAAGAAAAAAGAAATTACTGCATTACCATTTACAGATGAGGAGGGGAAACTAATTACCGGTTTTATTATGCACCAAAAGCTTTCAGATCTCATTTTTACAATTGAGAATGCATCTAAATCTAATAAGAGTGATATTTATCACATTATAAATAATATGAATTTTTTGGATTATGCTGAAAAATATTTATTTTCTGCTTCGGATAAGTCTAGTGATGATTTTACTTATGAAACAAGTTTGCATTCTATATCTGATTACTTAGCTAATAATGATAATTATAAAATTTATCATTCAATTAATGATTATCTTACTAATACTTTTCAATTAAAACGATTGAAGGAGTATACTGGACCAAATACAGTTCTTGTTGATAATGGTGCACATTTAGGTTTTTTGTATCGAGATGAATTTATTCAGCATTTAAAAGATTCTATTGCCTTGAATAAATAGCAAAATATATTTTGTTTGTTTTTTTACCTATAATAATTATTAGTGATAATTTAAAATAGGTAAACTAAAGTGCAAATTCAATCAATACATTCTGGACTATATGATAATAAAATTTCAAAACCAAGTTTTCAGGCTATGAAACCTGAACAGTTACTTGATGTTATTCCAAATACAAAAGTTTGTAAAAATTTAACTCATCTTGATAAACATATTTTTCAACAGTATGTTATATCTAAACAATATCGCAGCGGAGTGACACCTGATGAATTTGCAGAATTGAATAAGTTTAGCGGTAAAGATTTTATTATTAATGCCTATGAATTATTGACTAAAAAGTTCGGTTATCCTGAAGAAATACGGCCTGCATTGATAAATATGGAAATGCCTCCTGATCTTGGAATGGCTTATTCTCCATTATCTAATATTATAGTTGTTAATAAAAATATTCCGGATGCTGTTATGAATAATAAAATGTCTTTATTTAGTTTAATGAGGCATGAACTAATGCACTACAATCAGAATATGCAAATTTTAAGCCATGAAGAATTGGGCGAAAAAGCTGTTGATTTTTGTACTGCTAAGTATGTAGATACTTTACGCACTAATTTGATAAATTTGATAACTCAAAAAACCCCACAGGAAGTTGTAACTTCAGGTGTGTTGGCAACCCCTCAAGATCAATATTTATATATGAACGGATACAATTTGTATAAAAGCGGTAATATGAGAGCTTTTAATGACATGGTTCTTTCAGCCGGTACTCCTTACCGAACAGAATTAGAAGGATTTAGGGCTAAAGTTATTAAGAATTTAGGTGTTATTAAAAAGGATAGTAACTTAACTGAAAATATCCAAAAATATTTGGATGAGTTTCTAAATGTAGGTTATTATAATTCCGATTGTAAGATTGATTTTTCTAAATATTTTAGTACTTTTGTTGAACAAGAAGCTATTATTGCTCAGGGACAGGCTGAATTTGAATACTCCGGAATGGGGTGTTTTATAAAAATGGCAAAAGAAAGTGCACAAGCTATTATAAATAGTAAAGAAGGTAAAGATTTTCTTGATTCTATAATTAAATAATAGCTTTACACGTGTTTATTAATCTGTTAATATAACAGTACAATATTAAACGGGCGGTTGGCGCAGTTGGTAGCGTATCACATTGACATTGTGGGGGTCGCTGGTTCGAGTCCAGTACTGCCCAGGTAAAAGAGGATAAGGTTGTTTTCTTGTCCTCTTTTTTATTGTGTTTGGTCGATTATTAAAATATGTAACAAATATTTTATATATTAGCAATTTATATATTCAGTTAGGTTATATAATTTGTGTTAAAAAAATTTTGAAAGAAGGTTAATATGAATCTAGGTGTTAATACTCCATCTGTTGCAAATTATAATTGTCAACGTAAAAATTCTCCAAGTTTTGGAATGGCAGTACTTGTTGATAAAAAAGCAATTCCGGTAATCAAAGCTCAGGCTATGAAATTATCAGATGTATTGGCAAAAGATGCACACCCGACAGATGTATCAGATTATGCAAATTTTTGGGCATCTCTTAATGCAGCTATTGAAAGGCAAAAAGAAAATCCTGTAAATATTATTATAAAGAAAATTTTTGGCAGAAATTCTGTAAAAGCTGTTGTGGTTGATTCAGAAGGTGCTGAAAGAGCATTGAAAAATTCTTCATTTAAACAAGGTGTGTTTAGAAACAATGGAGATTTAACTTTCTTATATGAAGCAGAAGCTCAAGCAAATAAATTAAATGATGCAAATTCCAGAATTGATAAATTTGTTATTGCAGAGAAAAGTGATTATAAACCTGGAGCATCTCAAATCGTTAATGATTAAAAAGATGTAAAACATATATTATAAAAATCCCTCTAAATGAGAGGGATTTTTTATGTTTCTTTATAATTTTTTATTGTAGAAAACAAAAATTGATTAGTTTTTCAAGTGTTAGAATCTCAATTTGTTTACCACTTTATGGTTCTTATAATACTATTAACAGCATCAACGGTCTGTTGTTTATTTCTGTATTCAATATATTCTTCATGCTCCAGATTTCGAGCGTCAACTTTTTGGTTCCAAGCTTTATTCTTATTTAACTCAGCATCACGGATTTGTGAATAACAAGATTTTAAATCATCATTTTTATAAGTGCTACACTGATTAAGAGCATTTTCAAATTGAACACGTCGTTCATACCAGTAATTACTATCCTTATTCCATTTTGAATCTTTTGCATTCATATAACTAACTGGACAAAATTCGCTCCACTGCGGAGCAAGAATAACTTCAGCATACACCGCAGTAGAAAACACACTTATCATTACAAAACTAATTAAACCTTTTTTCATATTCAACTCTTTAAATAAACTTTTACACTTTACTTTAATACATTTTACCAAAATTGTAAAGAGTCACATAGTTTGTGTAAAAGGTCACATGGTTTGATTATTTAAGACATCTAGTTTGACTATTTTCGGCAACTTTAAAATTCTTAATAAAAAAAAATTTGTAAGAATTAAGCAATTTTAATAATATAAAATACTTTATAATATATAAGGAAGTTCCAAAATGCCAATTAGTGAAATTTTTCATATATCGAAAAGTCAAGAATTAAATTTACCTCAAAATACAAATTTTAGAGGTAGTCAAAGTTCTGTACTCCAAAATCAGCCAGATACCGTTGAAATTCAAAGAGTTGTTAAAACAGATAAAAAAGGATTATCTACTAATGCGAAATTGGTATTGGTTTAGGAATGATAGCAACAATTGTAGGTGGTTTATTACTGCATAAAAATTTTGCAAATAGAATTTCAAATAAGGGACAACAATCAACTAAAGAATTATCTCAAACTGTTCAAAATTTAATCAATGAAAATCATCTGTCAATTAAAGAAGCAGAAATGTTTGAAAAATTGAAGGACTTAAATGGTGATGAGTTCATTACAAAGGCTTATGAGTTAATTGCTAAAGACATGGGTTTAGTAAAAGTTCCAAAATTAAATATAGGTCATGATGGTCATATTACAACATTAGGTCATACAGGGAAAGATATTACAATATATCCGGATAATTATTTGCCTAACAACAAAAAAGCTGAACTATTAGGTACTTTAAGACATGAATTAGAACATTACAAACAACATTTAATAGTGTTTTTGAAAAAAGGCGATATTGCAGAACAAGAAGCTTTTGCACAACAAATGAACAAAAGAATCGGTTGTCAAGCAGGCATGAGGCCTATTGAAAATGGTGAGCATGCTTTGAATAAACAACTTATTGAAGAATGTCATAAATACGGATTTATAGATATTGGTAATGTTGTTCATGGATGCAACGGAGAAGTAAGCATAAATTCAAATGGAAGATTAATACCATTTTCTGATGTAATAAAAGCCGCTTATGAACACGATACACCTATTCAAACTATACGCTCTATAACTCCATGTGAATGGGAAAGGATGCATTTCACACCTGAAGAATTGGCAAAGGCTGATGAATATTTGTTAGGAACTAAAACTTATCGTTCTCTGGATTGGTTGCCGCAAAGATTTTTTAATCAAGACGGAAGTATTAATATTCAAGCAATATCTGAAAATAATGCTGCATCAAACTTGTTTCACGAGCTTTCTGAAGGTTATTTTAATAATATAGTAGAGCAAGAAGCCCTGGCTGCCGGAAATGGACTTAGAGATAAATTTATACTTTTTTGGAGAACAATAACTTCATAGTAAGTAAGGTCAGGCAGTGCCTGACAATAAATTTAGATTGCTCAAACTACTCATCTGGTAATTACAGGTGAAATCGGATTATTATATAAAAATAGAGTGATTTTTAAGAGAAATAAATCTTCTATCTGATGTTCAAACTAAAAAAGAGGTCTTACGACCTCTTAAAAAGATTTGGGCAGGGGTGGATTCGAACCACCGTACTCTCGCGAGAACAGATTTACAGTCTGTCGCCTTTAGCCACTCGGCCACCTACCCATATTTAATTTTCAATTTCTGTCACGGGTTATCTTTTCGGATGCCCCGCTTAAGACTAAAAATTTGCCCTTGACGAGACTTGAACTCGTGACCTCTCCCTTACCAAGGGAGTGCTCTACCTCTGAGCCACAAGGGCTTGAGTTTTATTTACTGAGAGTCATTGGCAAGCACTTTCTCTTCTAAAGTTTCAGCTTTCTTTATAAAAGTCTGCCTATTAACTTGCATACGCTCTTTTTCAGTAAAAAAGCCGGTAATGGGACTCGAACCTACAACCTACGGTTTACAAAACCGTTGCTCTGCCAATTGAGCTATACCGGCAAGTGCTTATGTAAGTTATTATATGCAAAAAAACTTTTACTGTCAAGCGTTTTATTTGTTTTATAATTATATTTGTTATTACCTGAAAAATGAGGTTTTAGATGATTAGAGCGATTGCACCTATATTTTTATTATTAATATCAAATATTTTCATGACATTTGCATGGTATGGACATTTGAAGTTTCGGAGTTCTGCATTGTGGATTGTTGTACTTGTTAGTTGGGGAATTGCTTTATTTGAATATTGTTTTCAGGTTCCTGCAAATCGACTCGGGTATGGTGTTTATAATGCCGCACAATTAAAAACTATTCAAGAGGTTATTACTTTAATTGTTTTTAGTTTCTTTTCTGTTTTTTATCTTAAAGAGCAATTTAAATGGAATTATTTGGTAGGTTTTTGTTTTATAATTTTAGCGGTATTTTTTATATTTAAAAAATGGTAATAAAAAAGGACTTTCATTAGAAAGTCCTTTTTGTATGTTATTTTATATTTTTAACTGCTTCAATAATTCGTTTAACAGCTTCTTCCGGTGTCATTGTGATTTTCTCACCTGTTTCTCTTATTACAAATTCTACATTGCCTTCTTGAAGTGTCTTACCGGCTGTGACACGGAAAGGAAAACCTATTAAATCTGCATCTTTGAATTTTACACCAGGTCTTTCGTCTCTATCATCGAGAACTGCTTCAACGCCATTTTCTAAGAGTTCCTCGTACATTTTCGTAGCAACAGACATTTGAGTTTCGTCTTTTGTACTTACCGGAACAATAATTGCATGGTATGGAGCAATAGCCAGCGGCCATTTTATACCCCAATCATCATGGTGTGCCTCAACTGCTGCAGCAGCTGTTCTTGAAATACCTATTCCATAGCAGCCCATAATATAAGGTTTTGATTTGCCGTCTTTATCAAGATATACAGCATTCATTGGTTTTGAATATTTTGTTCCTAATTGGAAAATATTACCAACTTCTATACCTCTGGTAACTTTTAAAGGTTTGCCGCATTCTGGACAAAATTCACCGGCTTCAACCAGTCTTATATCGTCATATTTTATTTCCGGAATATCTAAATCTGTAAGATTTGCACCTACCATGTGTTTATCGGTTTCATTTATGCCAACAACAAAGTTTTTCATATCTTTTACTGTATTATCTGCAATAATTGTTATGTTTTTGAAGCCTTTAGGTCCTATAAATCCAGGGATTGCATTAAAGTTATTATTTTGCATAATTTCTTCAATTTCAGGACTTGTTGCAATTCTTATGTCCATTCCGCCAACTGCGTTCATAAGTTTAGTTTCTTCAACTGTTTTATCTGCCCTAATTAGAGCCAATACCGGATTTTTATCAACAATATAAACAAGAGTTTTTAGAATTATTGTTGAAGGAATATTTAAAAATTCAGAAAGTTCATCTATTGAGTGAGTATTTGGAGTATCAATAATTTTACACTCATTAAAATATTCTGCACCATCAACAACTGCTTCCGGTAAGTTTGATACGGCGTGATTTGAATTTGCAGAATAATCACATTCGCAATAGAATACATCATTTTCGCCTGCATCTGTGTCTGTGATTACCATGAATTCATGCGAAACGCTTCCGCCTATTGCTCCTGAATCGGATTGAACTGCTTTTGTATCTAATCCGCAGCGTTTGAATATTCTTGTATATGCTTCCCACATATTTTTGTATTCTTTATCTAATTCTTCTTGTGAGGTTCCAAAGCTGTAAGCATCTTTCATGATGAATTCTCTACCTCTCAGAAGTCCGAATCGAGGTCTTACTTCATCACGAAATTTTGATTGGATTTGATAAAGATTTACAGGCATTTGTTTGTAAGATTTCAAACCGTCACGAGCAATTGCAGTGATAATTTCTTCGTGAGTCGGGCCAAGACACATTTCACGGTTATGGCGATCTTTTAATCTCATTAATTCTTTTCCGTAAGCTTCCCATCTTCCTGATTCAACCCATAATTCTTTAGGTTGAACAAATGGCATTAAAAGTTCTTGGGCTCCGGCTTTATCCATTTCATCACGAACAATTGTTTCAACTTTTCTTAAAACTCTCCACATCAATGGTAAATAGTTATAAACACCTGATGTAAGTTTTCTGATATAACCTGCACGTGCAAGCATTTTATGAGAGACAACTTCTGCATCTGATGGAAATTCTCTCAGGGTTTGTACAAATAATTTTGACATTTTCATAAGCGTTAATTCCTCATATATTATTTAATGTCTATATTTTAGCACAAAAATATTTGCTAATTGTTTACTGTAGCATAAGTCCTAATATTGGGATTATACCAAATGTGCATAAATAAACTGGTGCTAATGGGATTAATATAATTACATACCCTGTAGTTTTTAAGGTTGAAACAACTGGTGTATATAAATTTTTATTATTACCTTTTTTAACTACTACTTCATCGAATTTGTTCAGGCTTACATCATTGTATATGAATTTGCTTAATTTTTGTTTTTTTATATCGTATACTCCACATTTTTTGTTTTGTTCAACTCCAATATATTTCTCATTTCTTTTGAAAAATTTAAATGAATCGTATATCGTATCAAATATTATATTACCGGAATCGTCGAAAAGTCCAACTTTGTCTGTACTTTTTACTTCCCACATATTGTTATATTTTTTATTTGTATGTAATACGATTTCATCAAAATTGGGTTCAATTAAGTATCTATGCGTAATTGCATTATATATACCAAATTTTCCATTATGTTTTACCAACAATTGGTCTACGGGAAAACGAGTGTCTGTAGGTTTGCTTATATATTCAAAATTTTCGTCAAGCGACTCTTGACATTGATTATCTATTAACATCATTTTATTATCTCTTTGAACTTGATAAACTAATATTTTATTTTCATCAATATCTGTTGCTTTGTATGTTCTGATAGCTATATCATCATAAATAGGCTTTAAAAAATATTTACTGTTTTCACCATCATATATACCGTATTTATTATTCTTTTTAACTAATATTCTGTTAACTTGATTACCTCCGGCATAAAATGGATTAATATAAGTGAATTCTATATCTAATATTGGTTTTCCATCTAAAGTATATAAACCGTTAAGATTATTTTGACTAACCTGTATGATATTTTCTTTACTGATTATTTTATCAAACTTTGGTTCTAATATATATTTATTATTTTTTATATCAAATAATCCGAATTTAGTATTACTTTCAATGACACATTTTTGCAGGTTTATACATTTTCTTGTATCTATTTTAAATTCGGATATCAATTCCCCATTAAAATTTATTATTTTATTATCTGTATTGTTTCTAACATGATAGAATCTATTATTATCAATATATGTTATCTTTATATCTTCATAAATTGGTTGAATAATAAAATCTTTTTTCTTAAGAGAATAAATGCCAAACTTATTATCCATTTTTATTTTTAATCTATCAGGTTCATTGGCATAATAAAAACTTATTGAATCGTATTGTGGAGTTAATAGTTCAATTCCATCTGTAGATAGTAATCCCTTTTTATTATCAATAATTGTTATGTAATAGTTTTTTTCTATACCATGCAAATTAGATACTTTTTGTATTCCCTCAAATTTGGGATTAATAATAAATTTTTTATTATGTTTATCATATACGCCATATTTGTCATTACATTTAACTATACTATTATGACCATGTACACTTAGCTGCTTGCAAGTCGTATTATATTCCTCTAAATTTTGAGCTTTTGCCGGATTTATTATTAATGTTATAAACAACGATAATAGTATAAATATAGACTTTTTCATTATGATTCCTTAATTCTTTTTATTTTTCAATATTTTTCAATTCGTTTTTAACTTTTTGTACCGGAACAGATAATGTTTGAAAGTTCCTTATTGCTTCGTTTAAATAAGTTTTATATTCTTCTGTTTTTTTAAGTTTTTTTGATAATCCTGCCATTATATAAAATAAGTCTCCGGATTCTCCACAATTATTGATTGCTTTTTGGGCGTAGTCATAAGCTTGTTGGTTGTTGTTATCAGAAGAAAGTATTTTTATTAAATTTTTATAAGCTTCAATATCAAGTGGATTAAGTTCAATTGTTTGTTTTAAGTTATATATTGCTTCTTGAATATTGCCTTCATCATAATCTATTACTGCAATATTATAATATGCCCAGCTGTAATCCGGAGAAATTGATAAAACTTTTTTGAACTTTTCTCTTGCTGCTTCTAAATCTCCAAATTCTTTCATTATGTTGCCAATATAGAAATGAGCATAGATGTCGTCATCGTTCAAGTCGATTGTCTTTTGAAAGTATTCAACTGCTCTGAGAAAGTTTTCCATTTTAAAATACACAAGACCCAGATTAAAGTATGAATTGGAGTCTTCTTTATCTGATTCAATTACCATTTCAAAACACATAATAGCTTTTTGATATTCTTTTAGTTCTGTATAAACCAGACCAAGGTTATATATGGCATCAATTGATTCAGGGTCAATTTCTAATGCTTTTTCATAAGCTTCTTTTGCTTTCTGAAAATTTTTCAATTTTTCGTAGACAATTCCAAGGTTGTAAAAAATTCCTTCATCTTTTGTATACATTTTTGATAAATAAAGCAAATGTTGAAGAGCTTCTTCGTTAAATCCGCAATCCAAGAGCAAGACAGCCAACTGCCGTCTTGCTCTGTAGTTTGTGGAATCTTCTTTTATCAGACCTTGTAATTCTTCTATTTTATCAAATTTTGACATATTTTATATTACCGGAACGTCAATTGGTTCTACTAATATTACATTTAAGATTTCAACTCTGTCGATTTGAACATCTTTACCTTTTCTAATCATATCAGCGATACTATCATAAACAAAGTAGCCGGTGGCTCCAAAGGCTCCTCCTGTCGCTGCAACCGGAACTACTACATATTGCCATCCGCTGTCAGTTACATCTTTACCCCATTTGATAGTGTCTTTTGTGATTTTACCGGATTTTTTGCAGGTTTGTTTCCAGGCATCTGCGTAACCTTTTGTTGTAGTAATTCCTCCGTCAAATGTCATATCTACTCTTCCTATTATGTTTAATGATATTGGAAGCTGTCTGCCGTTTGGAGTTACTATATGGTCAAAATCAAGATATAAAATTGGGCCTTTTGACATTCTTTTTGCCGGAGTAATGCTTTTTATATTTCCTCTTACGATTGAACCCTTTGGTAATATTACATCATCATTTTCTTTTTGGTCAGATACCAACATCGCTGTAAAGCTTGTGCCTTCCGTATTTGACGCTGTATCTATCGGAGTCAGCATTCTTAATGAAAGTTTTGTACCCGCGGGAATTCTTTTTGTTTTAGCGTTGCCGTTAAACGGTGCGGCTAATGAAATTTGTGCGGTTAAAAACATTGTAAGTATTATTGATAAAATTCTTTTCATAATTATATCCCTCTCTTTTTATGAATTTATATTAGCACATGTTTTGCAATATGTAAAATTTATTGCATAAAAAAAAGAGGACAAATGTCCTCATTTGAATTAAGAATAGCTGGAAGTATGAAAAAGATTAATTATATTTAACTTAATATTTGCATCTTTATATATTCTCAATGTGTATAGTTTTATATTAGTCTGTGGTATTAGTTCTATGTGAAGTTTTATTTATGGTTTGAAAATTTGTTTTTTATAGTGTAATATTGCTATATTCAATTAGTATAATAAGATAAGGGGATAACAGTTATGGAAATTTTAAATAAAGCAACAATTGGTGTGTTTGGCGGTTCAGGTTTTTACAGCTTTTTAAAAGATATTGAAGAGATAAAAATTGATACACCATACGGACCAACAAGTGATAGTGTATTTTTAGGTAAAATCGGAGAGCATAATGTTGCGTTTATGCCTCGTCATGGAAGAGATCATTCTATTCCGCCGCATTTGGTTAACTTTAGAGCAAATGTTTGGGCAATGAAACATCTTGGTTGTAAAAGAGTAATTTCACCTTGTGCTGCAGGAAGTTTACAAAAAGATGTTAAACCTGGAGATTTTGTTATTTGTGATCAATTTGTTGATTGGACTGACGGCAGAAAAACGACATTTTTTGAAGGCCCTGTTGTACAACATCCGTCTCCTGCAGATCCATATTGTCCTGAATTAAGAGCTCTTGCTATTAAAACAGGTAAAGATTTAGGTATTACAATTCATGAAACAGGTACTGTTGTTGTTATAAACGGTCCAAGATTTTCTACCAAAGCAGAATCTGCATTCTTTACTAAACAAGGTTGGCAGGTTATTAATATGACAGCATTTCCTGAAGCTTATCTTGTAAAAGAATTGGATATGTGTCCGTTGAATATTTCTTTAATTACAGATTATGATGCAGGTTTGGTTGGTGATGTTCCTCCTGTTTCTCATGAAGCTGTTATGGAAGTGTTTAATAACAATGTGGCGAATTTAAAATCTCTATTATTTACTATGATAGAAAATATTCCGTCAGAACAAAACAACTGTGATTGTAAAAATACAACAAAGTTAGATTTATAAGAGGATTTTATGGCTAAGTTTATTGTATTTCTTAACAGATTAATTAATTTGTATTTATATTTTGTCTTGGGTGCATGTTTACTTTCCTGGGTTCCTAATATAAATCCAAATTATCCGCTATTTCATGCAATATTTACTGCTGCAGGGTTTTATATACTTCCGCCAATTATGGGATTATCATTTTCTCCTGCTTTAGTAATGCTTGTTTTAGGATTTATTTCAGTCGGACTTGTTAAAATTTACAATAAATTTTATGCTCCGAAGGAAAAGGAAATTATTGTTCTTACTCCTGAGGAATTTATTGAGAAAATAAATAAAGAGGCAGAGAAAACGAAAGAGGAATCAAACGATGATAGCATATAAAATTATTGAGGCGATAGCGAACTGTTTTTATATATTTTTATTGATGATTTTTGTACGTTGTTTACTTACTTGGTTTCCGGGTATAAATTGGAACAATCCTATATTGAATGCTCTTCGTTCTTCTGTTGATTTATATTTAGATTTGTTCAGAAAATTTATACCGCCATTAGGACCTTTCGATTTATCACCAATTGTTGCAACTTTTGTTTTGATATTTATTCGAAATGCTATACTTTATGGTGCAGTTTATATATTAGCAATTACCGGATTATTAGGAAAGTAAGATATGAAAATTGTTATTTACGGGGCAACGGAAGTAGGATGTCTTCTTGCTACAGAGTTTTTTGAAGATCATGATATTACCGTTATTGATAAAGAGGAAAATAGAACAGCTGAGTTTGACAAGCTGGATATAAGTTTTGTACATGGAAATGCAACAGATATCGGGGTGTTAAAATCAGCAGATATTCTTAATTCGGATGTCTTTATTGCGTGTACTACTTTAGATGAAGCAAATATTGTTGCTTGTTTGTCTGCAAAAAAAATAAGCGGTATTCGAACAATTTGTTTCGTCTCTAAGGAAGAGTACCGAAATACGATGGAATTGGATAAAACAGGTGATTATCTCGGAGATTTCTTTATTGATTACGTAATTTGGCCGGAAGCACTTTTGACACAAGAATTGTTCAGAATTGTAACTGTTGCACATGCCCTTGATGTTGAAAATTTTGCAGATGGTAAGGCAAGACTTCTTGAATACAAAGTTCGTGCCGGTTCTTCTATTGTTGGGAAAATGGTAAAAGATTGCGGGTTTACTAAAGACACTATTATTGTTGGTATTAAGCGGGATAACCTGCTATTTATTCCAAACGGTTTAACCGAAATAAATCAAGATGATAAATTGATTTTTATGGGAACTTCTCATTCTTTAGATATTCTTGCAGGTACATTCTTCCATGAAAAGGAACAGGTTAAGTCTGTTACAGTAATTGGCGGTGGTAATGTTGGTTATATGCTTGCTAAAAATCTTGAAGACGTGAAAATTAAAACTAAGATTATCGAAAAAAATTATGAACGTTGTGAATTCTTAGCGGAGGAATTACATAAAACGCTTGTAATTAACGGTGATGGAACTAACTTAAAACTTCTTGATGAAGAAGAAATCGGGGAGTCTGATGTTGTAATTTCTGTTACAAATAACGATGAAAGAAATCTGTTGTGTTCACTGTTGGTTAAACAATTGGGTGTAAAACGTGTAATCTCTCGTGTTTCCAAGGTGCTCAACATTCCTTTGTTTGAAAAAGTCGGTATTGATATTGCAGTGTCGCCTAAAACGTCTGCGATAAATGAAGTGAGAAATGATATTGATGAAACTAATGTAGATATTTTGGCTACAGTAGAGCAAGGAGAGGCAGAAGTTCTTGAAATTCCTGTTCAATCAGATTTTGGCGGAAAATTAATTATGGATTTGAGATTTCCGGCTCCTGCAATTGTTGGTATTATTCAAAGACGAAATCATGTAATTATTCCAAAAGGGGATACTCAAATTCGAGAAAATGATATTCTTATAATATTTACAAAAGCAGATACCGCAGAAAAAGTTAAAGAGTATTTTAAGGTAGTGTAGGATGCGATTAAGTTATATAACAAAGGCACTAAGTTTAATTTTGAGGGATATCGGGTTAGTTACGTTTATTCCTGTTCTTGTCGCTTTATATTATCATGATTGGAATTCTTGCCTGCCATTTATTGCAACAGGGTTTATTGCCTTATTTTTAGGTTGTTTGTTAAAACGTGCGGTACGTAATGCTTCTGCGGAATCTTTAAACGACATTAAAAAATCTGAAGCATTAATGATAGTTTCTCTGGCATGGATTGTTTTTGCATTGATTTCAACAATTCCGTATTTGTTTTTCGGCTTGAGTCCTATTGATTCACTTTTTGAAGCTGTTTCAGGCATTACAACAACAGGTGCAACTATATTACAACGATTTGATTATCCTAAAGCAATGATGTTTTGGCGTTCTTTCACTCAATGGCTGGGTGGTATGGGTATTATTGTGTTATTCGTTGCAATATTGCCACAATTTGCTGTAGCAGGGCGTCAGATGTTTTTTGCTGAAGCTCCGGGACCGACTGAAGATAAATTTACACCGAGGATTAAAAATACTGCATCAGCTCTTTGGGTTGTTTATGCGGGGGTGACTGTTTTATGTACATTATGTCTTTGGCTTGCCGGCATGAATCCGTTTGATGCGGTTTGTAATTCTTTATCAACACTGTCAGCAGGTGGCTTTTCTCCAAATCCTCAAAGTATTCAAGGCTATAATTCTGAAGTAATAAATTGGATAATTATTATATTTATGTTTATTGCAGGTACAAGTTTTGTACTGCAATCCAGAGTATTGACGAAAAGGAAACTATCTTTATTCTGGAAAAGTGAAGAATTTAGAGTCTATTTATTTACTCTGTTATTTTTTTCAAGTTTAGTGGGTATTGATTTGATAGTTCATCACTGTTATTCTCTTTATCACTCAATAACTTCAGCTTTTTATCAAGTTTTAGCTATATCAACATCAACGGGAAGTGCCAGTGATGACTACCATCAATGGTGTTTTTCTGCAAAACTGGTACTTTTTATGTGTATGTTTATTTCATCATGTTCCGGATCTGCCGGTGGTGGTATAAAAATAACCCGTTGGATATTGATTTTTAAATATGTAAAAAATGAATTGTATAAAATTCTTCATCCAAATGCCGTTTTAACAATAAAGATTGACGGTAAGGTTGTTGCTTTTGATGTTCTAAGGCAAACTTTATTCTTTGTGTTCTGCTATTTTGGTATAGCTGCATTGATAGCTTTTATTCTTACGTGGATAGAACAGGACATTGTGATTGGGGTGACTGCTTCTATATCTGCGATTGGTGATATTGGGCCGGGATTTGGTGCAACTATTGGACCAATGGGGAATTATTCATCATTGCATTCAATTTCCAAGTTTTTGTATATTTCTCTAATGTTAATTGGACGTTTAGAAATTATACCTTTCCTAGTTTTGTTCCACAAAGATTTTTGGAAAATCAAAAAAGTATAAATACAACTATAGAAGCCCCCGAAAATATCGAGGGCTTCTATAATGTGTTTCCCAAATCTGTTTCGCCTTTTTTCCTTACCACTGATTAACTCAACAACGACTCAAGCAAATTAGCATTTTGGAGTGCTCCTGTTGATTCTTTGATTTTTTGCTTGTAGATATACGTTCTCAAAGCTTCTCTGATTAGTTCGCTTCTTGAACGATTTTCGCCGTCTGCAACCTGATCGATTCTGTTTAAAAATTCTTCAGGCATTGAAATCAATACTCTCGCCATATATTCTCCTTTTTTTACTAATATTCAAATCGCTTACATATATATAAAAAAAAGTTCATATAAAAAAGTGCTATTTTGTATTGAAAAAATATATACTAAAATTCAAAACCCGCTTATAATCACTGTTTTACATGATATATTTGCTTAACATTTTGTAATATAACCTATTTTTATAGGGCGAATTTACATGCTTGTTAGCTAAAAAGTATCCCAATACATGCCAAAATCATGAATAATGTTGAAATATTTCTGGAATATAAAAATCTGAAGTAAAATGGAGCATCTGAAGTTTCTTTGATTTTATCCCAATTGTCAATAGGATGGTGCCAAAAATGTAATTGCGGCATGTCGTTTTTATCTTGATTATATTTTTTTAGAGCATTAAACAACTCGATTATCATAGGTAACGTAAGCCAAGGGAGAAAATAGGCATAGTTATTTGTTTTTATTCCAAGTATTCCTATTGTTAAAAATCCTGTAATATAAAAAACAAGTATAAAATTTAATGCATTATTTTTTGTTTTAAGAAGTAAACACAAAGTTTTTTTATGTGAGGTTTTATCTGCATCAAAATCCATAAGCATGTGAGTATATAAAATTGTATTTGTAAAAAGTGCACAAGCAAATGAAAGGATAAGTACATCTATTGAGAAAGTTTTGCACATTACATAATAGACACCTTCAAATAATAGTGGTCCGTAAGCAATTATAACTGCGATTTCACCAAGACCATTCTGGGATAATTTCGGGTAACTTATTGCAATTATTAAACCAATTAGTGCTAAAAATATTACATCTTTACCGGACATAAAAAATAAAAATAGTCCAATCAGGGCAGCACAAGCCAAAAATAATATTATTGTCTTTCGTAAATCTTTTACGGTTACCAGATTGTTTTTTAAATATGCACATTTAAATCCTTTTGTTTGTTTTTGGCATTCTTCGTTTTTAACAAGTACTTTATAGTCTACGTAATCATCAATAAGGTTTGTAGCCATGTGTACAAGCGAAATTCCGATAAGTGCGATTATCCCTAAAATTGCATTACCGTTATGCTTTAGTGCATATATAAAGATTACAATCCAGCTTAATATTGTAATCGGTAAGGTATATAACCTTGCACAATTAAGCCAGAATATAAAGTTTTTGAAAGGTTTTATTATTTTGGATATCATTTTATTTAAATATATTTTTCATTGCAACAACGGCTTCATAACTCGCACCTGCTTCCAGAATTTCTTCTGCTGTCAGTCCAAACATAGTGATAAGATTGTGTGCTTCATTATTTTTATTTGCATTGAGATATTTTACAGTCTCAACGATGGCATCATTACGGCTGATTTTGGTTATTTGATTATTTATACCTTTTCTGAAAATTCTGGATTTAGATTTTCCCATTATTTACCGCCTTTTTCAAAAGCAAGCAGAGCTGCACCAATCATACCTGCATAATTTCCGGCTTTTGCTTTATAAATTTTTGTTGGTGCTGTGACAATTTCAGAATTAACAAATTTTTCAATTTTATCGGTTTCTACAAATTCTGCAAGTGAACCGGATAAAACAATGCAGTCAGGATCAAATAAATTTGCTACTCCGGCTAATCCGTTAGCAATATCATTTTGCCATTTATTATATATATCAAGCATTTTCGGATTTTTTTCATTTACTCCGTTTATAACATCGTAAGTTGTAATCTGTTTATTCCCGCTCATTTCTTCTGCTGTAAGTTTTAAACCGTTTCCGGATGTGTATATTTCAAAGCAATCCCAAGCCCCACATGTGCATTGTCTGCGTTTGTCAGGATACATTTTAAAATGCATAGCACCTGCAGCTCCGCTTTTTCCTTTAAAAAGCTTATTATTAATTATAATTCCGCCGCCAACACCGGTTCCAAATGTTACCATTACTGAAATATTTGAGCCTTTAGATGCTCCAATTTTATATTCCGCCCATGCGGCACAGTTTGCATCATTTTCTATAAATACAGGTTTATCAGAAAGTTCCAAAAAATTCATTGTCGGATATTCTTTTGCAATATTTCCTGTTGAACCTGCTATGCCTGTATTTTGATTGTTAACTTCCCCGCAGGTAGAAAATGCAATAATATCAACATTATCTTCGTGCTTTTTTATAATTGATTCAAATGTTTGTTTTATTTCATTAAAAGTTTTTGGAGTTGCAAATTTTTCAATTTCAGAGATTATCTCTCCATTTTCATCAACAATGGCACTATATATTTTAGTTCCGCCTACATCTATGGCAAGTGCTTTTTTCATAACTACCCCTTATCTCTGAATACAAATCTCTTAGTAATTAGCTGTGGTCTGGTAATTGCTGAACCGATTACTACACAGTGAGCTCCAAGTTCAAAGGCTTTATTTACCTGTTCAGGTTCCCATATTCTGCCTTCTAATACTACAGGAAGTTTTGATTGTTCTACAAGTTGTTTTAGCAATTCAAAATCCGGTTCTTTTGCCGGCGAATTTGCAGATTCTAAAGTATATCCTGCAAGTGTTGTTGATAGTATGTCGGCTCCGGCTTCTTCTGCTTTTAACCCTTCTTCCAATGTCGAAATATCTGCCATTGCAAGTCTTTTATTTATATGAATAAATTTTATTAAATCTTTTAATTTTTCGTTATTCGGTCGTTTTCGCTGGGTGCCATCCATAGCTATAATATCTGCACCAGTTTCAATAAGTTCAATTACATCTTTTAATGTCGGAGTTATATAAACAATTTCTTTCCAGTTTTTAGGTATTATATTAGGCTTTGTTAAGCCGATTACCGGAACATTGAATAAGCGTTTAGCATTTCTTACATCTCTTGCTCCTGCAAGTCTTAAGGCTCCGGCTCCTCCGGTTACTACAGATTTCATCATTGCAGCCATACATTTTTCAAGATAAAGCGGTTCTGATGGCATTGCTTGAACAGATACAACAACTGTTCCTTTAATTTTATTTAAAACATTATTCATACATGAATTATATATTAAACAAAACTTTTTGCATTATGGTATAATAAATGTATTAAGATAAAGAGGTAGCTGTATTATGAATAAAACATTGGTTAAATATCCGTTTTTAACAAAAGACGTAGAAATATATGAAAGAGAAAATGGGCATAAGATTGTATTGGCTCACAAAGAAGGTGAAATGGTTAATGTTTCATCATGGGTAAAGACGGGTTCTATAAACGAAGAAGATAATAATAACGGCATATCTCATTTTCTTGAACATTTGATGTTTAAAGGTACTCATTCGTATAAAGTCGGTGAATTTGACAGAATGCTTGAATCAAAGGGTGCTATTGTTAATGCTGCAACTTGGAAAGATTATACTTTTTATTACGTTACTCTTCCAAAGGGTATTGATGATAAAGATTTCAAACTTGCAATTGATTTGCATGCCGATATGATGATGGATCCGATATTCCCTGCAGAAGAGTTGGGTGCAACATTTGATATTCATGATACAACTGTTACTGATAAACGTGAAAGGCATGTTGTTATTGAAGAAATTAGAATGAGAAAAGACCAGCCTTGGACAAAGGTTTATAATGTTTGTAATAAAAATCTGTATACATCTCATCCTTATAAAAGAGATGTTATTGGAACTCCAGAGATTATTTCGCAGGTTACAAGAGAGGATATTGATAATTATTATAGAAAATTCTATACTCCTAAAAATATGACAACAATTGTTGTTGGCGATTTTAATCACGAAGAAGTTTTAAATACTCTTTGCGAAAAATTTAATTTCCCTAATCGAGTTGAAGGTGAAAATAGAATTAATGAAATAGATTCTCCTGTGGCTGAAACAAAATATATTGAAACTTCAGCAAATGTTCAAACTTCATATTTGATGTTTGGCTGGCTTGGTCCTAAAGCTGCGGAGTTAAAAGAAACTATATGTTTGGATCTTGTTAGTATTATTTTTGGCGATGGTTCAAGTTCTAGGTTGCAGCAAAATTTAATTGAAAAATTGCCTGAAAAAATCTTTAATGCTATTGGTTCTGAACATTATCAATTTAAAGATGGCAATAATTTCTTTATTCAGGCTAATTTTAAATCTGAACATAAAGATAAAGCTCTTGACCTTGTAAAAAAAGAGTTGGCAGCACTTATTGAAAATCCTATTACAGAAGATGAGTTATCAAAGGCTAAAAAACGTATTAAATCACGTTTTGCGTTTGCGGCAGAAACCGTCTCTGAAATCGGTGAAACAATCGGTTATTACATGACAGTTTGTGATGATTTGAAACTTATTGAGGATTATCTTGCTGATTTAGACAGTATAACTGTTTTGGATTTAGAAAATTCTATAAGAAAATATTTAGCATTAAATAATGCAGTTATTTCTGTTTTAGTTCCTGAGGCATAAAACTTATGGCAACAGAATTTGATGAACAATTAAATTTAGTTAGAGAAAAATGTTTGCAATGTGACAGGTGTTCGTTATGTCATACTCGAACTAATACAGTTTTTTCCGGCGGCGTTCCAAATACAAAGTTAATGCTTATCGGCGAAGCTCCCGGATATTATGAAGATCAGAAAGGTGAACCTTTTGTAGGAAAAGCAGGACAATTATTGGATAAAATTCTGGGTTGTGTCGGGTTTTCAAGAAATGAAAATATTTATATTTGTAATACCTTAAAATGCAGACCGCCAGAGAATAGAGATCCCCTACCTGAAGAAAAAGCAGCTTGCTGGGAATATCTAAATGCTCAGGTTGATATTTTAAAGCCAAGAATAATATTGCTTTGTGGTAGGGTTGCTGTTAATTCATTTATTGATACAAAACTTGGAATAACAAAACTGCGTGGAAAATGGTTTGAAGGTCCTCATTTTTCAAAAATGATGCCTATTTTTCATCCTTCATATCTTTTAAGAAATGACAGTAAGGAAAAAGGTTCTCCAAAATGGTTAATGTGGCAGGATATAAAAGAAGTTCGCCGAGTTTATGACCAGATGAATTAAATTTTTTATATCACTAGCAAAATTTTTATTTTTTGTGTTTTAAACAAATTGTTAACAAGTTAGGAGTAAATAATGATTACAAATAATACCTCAAATCCTCGTGTGAATTTCACATCAACATTAGTTCCATATTCAAACAAACCTTTTGCTAAAATTGTCGATAGCGTAAGTGATTATTTTCAATTACGTGGTTATGGAAATTTAAGTGCTAAAGGGATTAGAGATAAAATCCATCTTGGTCAAGCAGGTATCGGTTTGGATAAAGAAGGTTTGTTGTTTGTTGGTAAAGACAGAGAAGCCGATGAATTTATAGCAAGACAACTTAAAAAAGTTGAACCGGATGCAAAATATGTTCAGGATACTCCGGAAACGGTTTTTGATGGTCCTGTAATAGATTTAGATGAATTGGAAAAAGGAATGAATTTAGATTTAAATGCATAATTAAAAAATACCGGATTAAATGCCGGTATTTTTTTTATCATATCCTATTAAATCTTTTATTACTTCCCCTGCAATAATTAATCCAACAACAGGCGGAACAAATGCATTACTTCCGGGGATTGTTTTTTTATAACTTTCTTCTTCTGTATTTTGCGGTTTTATTGGGGGTTCTGTTGAAAAAACTACTTTAACTTTTTTTATATGGCGTTTTTTTAATTCATTTCTTATTACTCTAGCAAGAGGACAAACTGTAGTTTTTGAAATATCAGTTACTTCAAATTTTGTCGGATCCATTTTGTTTCCTGCACCCATTGCACAAATAATAGGAATATTATATTTTTTTGCATTTTCAATTAATGATAATTTACCTTCAACGGTGTCTATTGCATCTACAATATAATCATATTTGCTGAATTCAAATATGTGCTGGGAGTCATTATTATAAAAAGTGTTGTAGGTATTTATTTTGATATTTGGATTTATATCTAAAGCTCGTTCTTTTGCCACATCAACTTTGTTTTGTCCGAGAGTTTTATGAGTTGCAATAATTTGACGATTTAAATTTGTAATACAAACAGAGTCATTATCAATTAAATCAAGAGTTCCAACTCCGCTTCTTGTCAGAGCTTCAACAGTATAACCGCCGACCCCTCCAATTCCAAATATAGCAACTCTGGAGTTTTGTAATTTTTGTATGCTATCTTCTCCTATGAGAAGTTCAGTTCTTGAAAATTGGTCTATCATTTTAAATCCTTCTATAAATAATTTAATAACAACTATATATAAAGGTCAATAATAATATCGCCATAAAGGGAATGTAGTTTTTTGTTTAATAAATTACAATCATTTTATAATAAGGAGATTAATATGCATCTTGATAGAATTACAAGTAGTTTTATAAATAAATTAAGCAATACAGATAGTAAGCCTTTATACGAAATGGAAATAACTGAAGCCCGTAACTTTTTGACAGATATTCAACGGTCTTCAAAAATTGATATTGATACAATTGTGTTTAATGAATATATTGAAACTGATAACGGAAAGATAGAACTCCAGTTTGTAAGACCAAGAGGTTCTGAAAATGAAATCCTTCCTGTTATTTTATATGTTCATGGCGGTGGCTGGATTCTTGGGGATTTTGAAACTCATAGTACTCTTATTAAAAAATTAGCAAATTGTACTTATTCTTGTGTTGTTTTTGTAAATTATTCCCGTTCTCCGGAAGCTCAATACCCTCAAGCTTTGGATGAAATATATTTATCTTTAAATTATGTTTATGAAAATTCTAAAAAATTTAATATTAATCCTTATAAAATAGTTATTGCAGGGGATAGTGCAGGTGGAAATATGGCAGCTGCGACTTGTATTAGAACTCAAAAAGAACAAGGTCCAAAAATTGCATTTCAACTGCTGTTATATCCGGTGACAGATGCTTCTATGAAAACTGAGTCTTATAAATTATATAAAGATGGACCATGGCTTACTAAAAAAGCTATGGAATGGTTCTGGGATGCTTATTTACCTGAGAAGAAAGAAAGAGAGAGTATTTATGTATCTTTAAATAATGCTGATATTGCAGATTTGGAAAATCTTCCGCCTGCACTTATTATTACTGCAGAAAACGATGTTCTGAGAGATGAAGGCGAAGAATATGCACGAAAGCTAGATGAGGCAGGGGTTGATGTTATTTCGGTAAGAATTAATAATACTCATCATGATTTTATGATGCTTAATGCCTTATTTGAAAGTTTACCTGTAAATGCTGCCTTTCATTTGGTTTGTTCAGTCTTAAATTGTAAATTAAATGAATAATACTTAATAATTCTTAATTTAAAAGGCAATTATTGAAAATGTATATACTTTATATCTATATACATAGGAGATATATATTATGCCAATTTTATTAGGACCGACTCTTTATACACCGGAGTCAATACTCAAATCCCTCAATGCAGGCGTTAATGCAAAGTGTCCGAATGCTGCGGCATTAATGAGTATCTCTTTAAGTAATCCTAAAGATGTAAAATCTAATAAAGAATATACCGTTAGTAATAATAAAAATATTGAAAATATAAGAAAAAATTTACGACTTCCAGCTTCAAAAGCTGACAGGATATTGATTTATTCAAAAGATAGTCAGTTGTCTAAGGCTTTAAGTAATTCTACAAATATTAAAAAAGCTGTAATGGATTGGAAAAACGGTAAAATTAAAGATAAAGACGGAAACAGAAAATTTAAATTTGTAGTTGCTGCTAATGATAATAAAGATATAAAACGTGCTATAAACGGTTGTACCTTGACCGGATTAAAAGAAAATCCGGATGGCTCAGTAACCGGTTATGTTTATGATGTATACAATTTTGATTCAAACTTTACTGAAATGACTTCAGGCAGTAGGGATTTGAGTTTTGCAAATAAAGTTGCCTGTTGGCTTCAAAAGCACGGAATGCTGCATAATTATCAATTATTAGTACCTATTACTATTAAGTTTGATAAAAAAAGTTAGTGCTAAGCTTTTAAGTTTTCAGCAGTAACAACACCCTTGGCATCTTTTATAATATAAGGGCGGACAAAAGCCCATGTCCCATATAAGGATGCTAATAGTCCTGTTATTGTTAACGATTTTGATAATTTTGAGTATTTATTTAATACTGACCCAAGTGTAATGAGGGTTGTTCCGCTCATGATTCCCAAGTATCCTTTGAAAATTGTGCGAGGGACAAGTATTGCATCAGTCATGTCTGCAGAATTTTTTGTATTGTCGTAAAATTTTTCTAAGAAATTTGGTTTTTGGTATTCATGCGATCCTTGAAATGTTGTTTGATTATAAGTAATTTTGTTTATTTTCATATAAATATCCCTTTTGATTTATATGATTGTACAATAAACAAAAAAAATTACTAATGTTTTGTTGTGAATCCTGTTTGAACTATATTTTTACCGAATTTTGCCTCTAATTTGTCAAAGCATTGTGCTAATTTTTGCTTTTTAGTTTCTTTTGTAGTGTCTGTATATAATTGTAATTGCTGAGTTCCCTGTTCTCCAAATTTTTCTAATATTATTCCTGTGCTACGGTATAAAATGTTTGGTTGATGGATTTTTTCAAGAAGTTTAATTGCAATATTAGATATTTCTAATTCAAAATCTGTCGGGGTTAATAATTCTTGTTTTGTATAAAATACTTTAAAATCTTTAGTTCGAAGCATTACTCCAATCAAGGAACATTTAGTCTGGTATTTTCTTAATTTCCTGCATGAGGTGTGAATATGTCTATTTAATTCGTTTTTTATGTAATTAATATCGTTTGTAAAAATTCCGAATGCTCTGGTATTCTGAATAGATTTGGGGATTTTGAGTTTTGAAGACACTTCCGATGTCATCTCTCCCAGTAGTTCATGTCTCATTTCGATACCATGAATTCCTATATTTGCATCCAACCATTTATCGCTTCTGTAAACCAATTCTTCTGCGGTTAGAATTCCGTTTTTTCTTAATTTTAAAGATAATCGTCTGCCAATTCCCCAAATTTCTTCAATCTTTGTATTTTTCAGTTCTTTTTTTATTTTCATTTTGCCGATTAAATAGATGCCATTCAGTGAGTTTTTAGCTTTGTCGGAGGCTAATTTAGCCAGCGTTTTTGATGAACTTACTCCAATTGAAACAGGGATATCTGTTTGTTCATAAATTTTATTTTTTAATAGTAGTGCAAGTTTATAGTAATTTTTCTTGTACAATTTTTTCAAACCGGTCAAATCAACAAAAGCTTCATCAATTGAGTATATTTCAACATAAGGGCTAAAATCTTTTAATACATTCATTACCAGTTCTGATACGTATTTATAATAATCATGATCTGCGGTGATGTAAATTGCTTTAGGGTGTTCTTTTTTTGCCATAAAATATGGTTCACCCATTTTTACGCCCATTCTTTTAGCTTCTTTTGAACGTGAAATTACACACCCTTCATTATTTGAAAGTACGCAAACAGCTTTTCCTTTTAATTCAGGATTTCTTTTTTGTTCACAAGATACGAAGAAGGAGTCACAATCTACTAATGCTATAAACTTTTGTTTTATCATACTTTTAGTATTCATCACAATTTTAAACAAGTCAATTTTATTTTAATCTTCGTAATAAAACTCAATGTACTAGCAAAAAAATGATTGATGTTTTTTTATACATAGTGTAAAATTAAAACAAGGTAGGTAGAAATATTATGAATACACAAAATAACAACTTTATGTTTCCTAAAAAATCAGAATTAGTTTCTTTGGATATTGAACTGTTTGAGGGTGTCCTTCCCGACTTGAAAAATACTTTTGAATCAAAGGTTTCAGTAATTTCTAAATGGCTTACCGAAAAAATTTCAGACGGTTTAGATAATGGAACAATGAAAGTTGATAATATTTTACCTTCAAAAGCTGAATTTGCTTATTTGCTGGGTGTAAGTATCGGAACGATGCAAAACGCATTTCGTCAAATTGAAGATATGGGAGTTGTCGAATCTAAACAATGTATTGGAACTCTTGTAAGAGATGTAAATGCTCCATCTGCCGGATTAAGAAAATTAACATCAAAAAGGGAACTTGCTGCTGAGGCAATAAAAAGATATATTTTATCTGATGGTTTTAGAGAAGGTGCATCTTTACCATCTACAAAAACAATTTCGACTATTATTGGTTTTTCTGTTAATACAACACGACTTGCTCTTGATTATTTAGCTTCTCAAGAAATATTAATTCATAAGTATAAAAAATCTAATGAAAATGGTTGGTATATCAACCGTTTGGATTTTGATGTGGAAAATTCATCAGGCGGACAAGGTGTTGAAACTCTTGTAGATATGGTTGTAAAAGATTTAGAAAATTATATTACTAAAAATTTAAAAGTTGGTGATAAAGTGCCTTCTCATAAGGATTTATCTGTACAATTAAAAGCAAGTTTAAAAACTGTACATGATGCATTACAAGTTTTAATTGATAGAGGTATTCTTTTGGCAAGAAGAGGTCGTTATGGAACTTCTGTTGTTAGAATTCCGAATGCACCGATTTCAAATTTAAAACCTGAAACTTCAATTTTTGCACCTGCAAAAGACACTGCATTTTATCATTATGAAAAAACTCAAAATTATATAAAAAAAATGATTGCATCAGATTATGAAGTTGGTGATAAACTTCCGTCAATTGAAGAATTGGCAAAAAGACTTGATTTAAGTTCTAATACAATTCGTAAAGCTTTTCATAACTTAGCAAAAGAAGGCTATCTTGTATTTTCAAGAGGTCGTTATGGCGGAACTTTTGTAATTGATATTCCTGAAGTGGAAACTCAAGCATTTAAGTGGCTTGCAGTTAACCCTGAATTTGCAAAAGAATATCAAACCGAAAATTAATTACAGATATCTCTAAAATGTAAATATTATTAAATATTTTTGACATGACCTGGTTTTACCTGCAATAATAGGTATATACACTATACTCGGGTAAATTTATGTACATAAAACAATTAGAGATAGATAATTTTAAATCATTTGCAAATAAATCAGAAATCCCCCTATTGAAAGGGTTTACTACTGTCTCGGGTCCAAACGGTTCCGGTAAGAGTAATATTATAGACAGTGTAATGTTCGCATTAGGCTTGCGTACTGGTAGTGCTTTGCGTATTGAAAATTTATCTGATTTTATTACAACCTTTAATAATAAAAATGAGGCAATGGTAAAAGTTACATTTGGTGATGTTGATACTATTGGAGAACTTTCTGTTGCAAGACGAATTAAGAAAACTAATCAAGGTTATGCAAGTACATATTACCTTAATGATAAAATTGATACCTTAACAAATATCCGTGGAATTTTGGAAAAATATAATATTACACCTAACAGTTACAATGTTATGATGCAAGGTGATGTTAACAGTATTGTTATGTGTTCCTCAAAAGCCCGTCGTGGTATTATTGATGAAATCGCAGGTGTTGCAGATTTTGATCGCCGTATAGATCAGGCAACAAATGAATTGAAAACTGTTGAACAACGTGTTGAAACAGCTTCACTTATTTTGTCAGAGGTCGAAAAAAACCTTGAACAGCTAAAAGCTGAAAGAGAAGTTGCTCTCAAATATAAAAAATTACAAGAAGAAAAAGCCGGTTTTGAGTCACAAATAAGTACTGTTAAATTCTTTGATTTGAAAAGAAATCTGGAAATGGCCCATGAAAATATTCTTCAATCAAATAAAAAATTAAAAGAGGAACAGCTTAATAAAAAAGATTTAGATGAAAAAATTCAACTTATAACTGAAAAATATAAGGAATTAGATGCAAAATTAAAAGAACAGGGCGAAGATGAGCGTAACAAATTAAAAGATGCTCAGAGTGATTTGTCTGCACGTATTCAAACCAAGAAAAATGCTATTGATTATTCACAAACTCAAATTCAAAAGGGCTTGCAATCAATAGAAAACGCTAAAAACGGTATTGAAACTTATAAGAAAAAAATTGAAGATGAAAGATTAAATATTAAACTTTCACACGATAAGATTGGAATTATAGAAACTCAACTTAAAGAAAAGAAAGATGAATTATCTCAAAAGTTGAAAGATATATCAGGTTTGAGTTCTACTGCGGATAAATATATTCAGGAAAGAAACGATTTATCACGTACTCTGGATTCCTTAAAAGATAAAGATAATGATTTGTTAAAAACTTCATTGCCAAAGGAAAATGAATTAAAAAATCTAAAAAAAGAAGTTCAAGAAGCAAAAGATTTTATTGAAAATGCAGAAAATGCCAAGGCAAATTTTGGAGATAATCAATCTTTAAAAGAACTTCAAGTTTCTGATTTGAAAAAAGAGATGGATGAATTA
Source organism: uncultured bacterium (assembly GCA_902475545.1). Lineage (GTDB taxonomy): Bacteria > Cyanobacteriota > Vampirovibrionia > Gastranaerophilales > Gastranaerophilaceae > Zag111. Next base: position 43,995 of record CABRZP010000007.1, on the reverse strand, counting down.
AAAGAAATCCAGACAAATACAATGAAAGAACTTGATGATACAAAAACTGCAGTTGAACACTATGATTATGATGTGCGAGCAGCTTATCGAAAATTATCTGATATAGAGGCTCAGAGAAGAGCTAATTCATCTTCAGCATCAAGTCTTCCTATAAATACGGTTATGAATGCAAATCTGGAAGGGGTTCATGCTCCATTAATGCAGTTGGGTTCTGTTGATGAAGAGTATTCACTAGCTTTGGATATTGCCTTTGGCGGTCGTTTATCACATATTGTTGTTGACGATCCGCATGCGGCTTATGTAGCGATGGAACTTTTAAATTCTTCAAAATCCGGCAGAGCAACTTTTATACCTTTAAGTAAGATTAAAAAAGCTCCAACAAGATTACAGCTGCCAAAAAATTCCGGAGTAATTGATTTTGCTATTAATCTTGTAGATTTTGACGATATGTATCTTGATGCCTTCTTCTATGCTGTAGCAGATACGTTAATTGTAGAAGATGCTGAATCTGCCGAGCAATTGATGGGTAAATATCGTATGGTTACTCTTGATGGTAAATTGTACGAAAAATCTTCTGCTATAACTGGTGGTTATGTTAAAAAATCTGCCTTTGGTTTCGGTCAGAATGATGATAAAGAATTAGAAAAAGCTAAGGCAAAATTAGAAGATTTACAGAAAAAATATGATGAAGCTTGTGCAAAACGCAGAGAGTTAGAAAATAAACTTGACAAAATTCGAGTTGCATATTCATCATCTTCAACAGAGTATTCAAAGGCCAAAATTGAATTGAGTAACATGAATTCTCAATTTGAAAACAGTCAGGCTTTATTAGAAACAAAGAAGACTTTTGTTGTAGAAAATGAGCCTAAAATTGCTATTCTTAATAATGAACTGGATAAAATAGAAGCAAAGAGAATTGAATTATCAGAAAAAATTCAAGACTCTCAAGATAAACTTGCAGAATTGGATAATCTTCTAAATGATAAAGATTTGAAGGATTTAAAAGAAAAAACCAAAGGTCTTGAAGATGAAATTCGTCGTATTGAAAATAATCGAATGAATGTAAATAGCGAAATTCAAGGGTTTGAAAATACGATTAAATTTAATGAGCAGTTGATTATTTCTAAAGAAGAAGATATAAAAAATACAACCAAAAATAATGAATCTTTAGAAAAAGATAAAGAAACTTATAAAACCGAAATCATTCAATTAGAGGAACAATTAAATTCCCTATCTGATAAAATTGCCGTAATTGATGAAAAAATCGGTGAACTTGTGAAACAAAAAGAAGAAATTCATAGCAGTTTAGTTGAGTTACAGACAAATAGTGCTGTTAAATCGTCTGAAATAGACAGGATAAATGAGCAAATTGAATCCTTTAAGACTCGCAGACGTGAATTAGAGCCTCAATTAAAAGAGGCTTCAGATGTCTTATCAGAGGCTGGTGTTGATGTTGATAAGCTTGAACCTGTACAAATTTCTATTGATGACTTGAATGCTAAGATTCAGAGACTCGATAAAAAAATGCAAGAGTTGGGCGATGTTAATATGCGTGCAATTGTTTCTTATGATGAAATTGCCGGCAGAAAAGAAGAATTAGACAAGCAAATTAATACATTAACAACCGAACGCCAGTCAATTTTAGAAAAAATGAACGGGTTTGAAACTCAGAAAAAAGAAGCGTTTATGACAACCTTTACTGCAATTAATGAAAACTTTAAAGATATATATCATCAATTGTCAGAAGGTGAAGGCCGCTTGATTCTTGAGAATGAAAAAGAACCGTTTACTGCGGGTATGACTATTGAGGCTAAGCCTAGAGATAAAACTACAAATAATAAACTAGGTGCTTTATCCGGCGGTGAAAAGGCATTAACCGCTTTAGCTCTGGTATTTTCAATTCAGAAACATTTACCGGCACCATTCTATGCTTTAGATGAAGTTGATGCAAGTTTGGATACAATGAATGTCGAAAGAATTGCAGATATGGTTAAAAAGCAGTCTTCAGATACTCAATTTATTGTAGTAAGCCACCGCAGACCGATGATTGAGGCTGCAAGCAGAACAATTGGTGTAACTCAAAAAGAAAAAGGTAAAACTAAAGTTACAGGTGTTAAGTTAAGAGATGACGATAATGAATAATAATCTTATAAATGCAGAAGATTTGGAATCTTCAATATATGGACAAAATGGGGGTTTTGATGCCAATGACGGTATCGGGATTTTGGTTGATATGGCAAAATCCGGTAAAATCGATCCTTGGAATATCGACATTCTTGACGTAACGGAAAAATATCTTCAAAGAATGATTGAGTTGAAATCTCTTAATTTAAGGGTTGCAAGTAGAACATTACTGTTTGCGGCAATTTTGTGCAGGTTGCAGTCTAATGTTTTGTCCGGATTGTCAATGGATGACTTTCGTGAAGAACCTCAAGATGATGTGATTTATGATGATGACGGTTTTCCTGTTGAGTATGCCGAAGAAGATCAGGAATTTATTCCAACAAGTAATGTTGTAAGTTTTGATGAAGCTCTTCAACGCCGAACCAGTATTCGTTTGAATCGTAATCGTGTTGTTACATTGAAAGATTTGATTAAACAGTTGGAGTTTTACGAAAAACTTGAAAAACGTGCATCAATGAAAAGTGCTCATGAAAGAGCAAAAAGGCATGTCAGAAATTATTCAAGATTAACTCCTGATGAAATTGTTTCTATGGCTCATGAAGAATATATTGAAGAAGCTGTTTTAAAATTAAAAGATAATCTTGAGCAAATTTTTAGTTCAACTGAAAAAATTGAATTAAATGATTTATCTGTATTAGGATTAGATAAAATAAGTGCGTATATTGCATTGTTATTTTTGAGTCGAGATACGGATTATGAGTTAGAACAGGATGAATTTTATTCCGATTTATACGTAGTAAAGGGCGGGTTGAAAAATGCAGCAGTTGAAGGCTAGAATTGAAGCAGTTCTTTTTGTTACCGCAAAGGCATTATCGCTTGATGAAATTTCAACATACCTTGATGTTGAACCGGAGCAAATTGAAGAAGCTATTTTAGAATTGATTATGGATTATGCATCAAGAGATGGAGCTTTGGAAATTGATGATGAAAATGGTTATATATTGCAGGTAAAAGAAGATTATAGCGATATTGTTGAAAAAATCTGTCCTATTGATTTATCACCGGCAGTGCTAAGAACTTTGCTTGTTATTGCATTAAAAGAACCTATAAGACAAACGGAACTTGTGAAATTGCGTTCTGCGGCTTATGAACATGTTGCAGATCTTGTTGAAAAAGGTCTGGTTTCTAAACATAAGGACAAAAATGGCAGAAGTATAAATATTAAAACTACTGCTAAATTTGCTGAATATTTTAAATTAAAAGGTGATACCAGAGCTCTTGCTCAGCAGTTAGAAAGAGATCTTGCAGAGAAAAATAATGCGTAAATTTTTACTTGGTATTTTTTTAATTGTTCTTGTCATTCTTATGCTGTATAAATCACCATTCAGCGGAATGTATTATTATAATGCTGCAAAAAAAATGTATGATGCTGGACAATATGAAAAATCAATTCCAATTTTCGAAAAATCATTATTTTCTGATCCTAAAAATTTATTAGCCAGATTTAATTATGTATTGGCTTTATCTAAAGCGAAACCTACATTGTCTGTTCAAAAAAAGTTATATGATATGGGTAATTCTAAGTTTGAAGATGAAGCTAAAAAATATGCAAGGTTTCAAGCTGTTTCACTCCGTCATAAACTTTTAAAAGGGCTTGAAGGTAATTATATCCACAATGCAATGATGGGGAATGATATTTTAAGATGGGATTTGAATACCTTTCCTCTAAAATTTTATATTGAAAATCCGAATACTGTTCCTGCATATTATGTAACAGAGTTTAAAAATGCTTTGAAACAATGGACAAATAGGACAAATTTTGTGAAGTTTCAGGAAGTTTCTGATGCTGCTTCTGCAAATATTCTTATCAGGTTTAAAAATATTCCTGATGATATTTGTACAGGAAATGTTTGTCCTTATGTTGTTGCTTATACAGAACCGGTGGTTTCGGGAAATAAAATTCTTCAGAAAATGGAGTTGAATTTTTATAAAACCAATCCTAAAATGCAAAATTTTTCACCTCGTGAAATATATAATACTTCTTTGCATGAAATTGGGCATACTTTAGGTATTATGGGACACAGTGACAGCCCATCCGATATAATGTATTCTTCCTCTAATGGGGCAAGTCTATATGCATTTTATACTTCTTCCTTGCAATATTTATCTCTGCAAGATTTAAAAACTTTAGCTTTGTTGTATCGGATTCAGCCGACAATAACTAATACTAAAAATATAAATAGTGAAAATTTATATTATGCACCTTTAATACTTGGAAGCGAAGATGCCCGTTTGAGGAAAAAAATAGAAGAATATTCTGCATATATTCGTCAGTATCCTAATTTTGCGGCTGGATATATTAATATATCTTCAGTTTACGTTGATATGGGTGATTTTGATTCTGCTTTAGCGGCCTTGGATAAAGCTCTTCCTCTTGCCAAAACTACAGATGAACAGTTTTTGATATATTATAATAAGTCTATTATTTATTATAATAAGCAAGATAAATCTTCTGCATTTAACTTTGCATTGAAAGCTAAGTCCATTAAAGATGATGCAAATGTAACCGAATTAATATCTGATATTAAGAAATTATAATAAAAATTTGGGGATAATTGAGATTAATTTTGTTTCGTGTTATATCTTGATTATGTTGACATACGCATCCAATTATAATGCCCCGATATTATCAAGGGAATATAGTAAAGTAACAAAACGTTCTTCGTTAAGAACGCTGCAAGCTTTGCGTCATAAATCTTTGGAAAGAGAGATTACAACAGATGATAAAATTCGTGCAGGGATTGGATCTGTTATTGGGATGGCGGTGCCATTATTTTCAATGATGAAGCATCAAAAAGTGAAAAACCCATTTAATCTTAAATATGGAATTAAAGAAATGATCTTATTGTCAGGTGCATCTATAGTAGGTGGAGTTAGCTTGGGAATGGTTGGTGAGAAAAAGAGTACTAATATGCATAAACTAAAAGAAGGTGTTTTTCAATTTTTTAATGCATCTATCCCGGCTTTATTTGTGGGAATGGGTTTGAAATGTTGTGAAAATGGAGGTTCTAAATTAAACACTCCAATAGCAAAAATTTTAACAACCGGTATTGGTTTAGTTGTTGGTATGCATGCGGCAGCAATGTTATCAAATAAAGTATGCGACCCAAAAGATTTAGAACCTGATCGTAAAATTACATTAAAAGATTCAATTGCAAATGTTGATGATTTAATCGGTGCTCTTGTTTTGGCAAAAGTTCCGATTATAAATAAATTAAAAATTGAAAGAATACTGCCTGTAATTTATTCTTATTGCGGTTATCGTGCAGGTGAAAGTAACTAAATTATTAGTATTGAGTATTTACTAAAATTTTCAAAGAATTTATAAATTTTAATTTGTAATTTTTTTAGAGATAACAAGTGCATTGGATAAAGCGATTCCTCCTGTTTGCTGTGGTCGATTAACTATTTGACCGTTCACGTACATTACAGTTGAGCCTCCTCCGTCAAGATTTATGGCATTTGTACAGTCTAATGACTTCATAAATCCTGCTAATTCGGTTAGAGTCAAACCGACAGAACTGCCCTCTCTCCCATCTGCAGTGACTAGTATAAGGTCATTGTCTTTTGTGTAACCTATAGCTGTCCTCGGGTTACGTCCCCCTATTGACTGAAGTTTTTGGGCAGTCATGTCGATAAATATTTGGTTATCCTTAACTAAGTAAGGTCCTCCGCTAATAATATGTTTAACATCTTCCCATTTTGGGTTTGTTTGAATTTCTATATTTACTTCTTTTGCTCCGAATAATTTACTTAATTGTGATTTTGGTCCTACTATTACATAGCCGTTTTCAGGAATAGAAAGGGAGTTGGCGGAAGCTGCCGTAATTTTATTTCCTTCAATTTGAAGTTGAACACCATATCGTGGTGAGGCCGGGGCATATTTCCCCCAATCCCTTGTATAAATTAATGTATATGAGGATAACATTCTAGGTTGGTTTATATTATCAATTTTTATAACTTGATTGTTTCCAATAATTTTGCCATTAAATTGAACTCTTCCGATATCATAACCGTTTTCAAAGATTCCCATGGCAACTCTGTCATAAATTGGACCGGTGTAGATTTTTTTATCAATCATTAATGTACCTAGAGGAACTCCTGTTTGAGGTTTGAAAAATCCGCCATTAATGGCAACAATAGAATTTGTGTTTTGTGCTATTGTTCTTAAAGTTCTTCTACTTTGGAGCGTGTTAGTTGCAGTTGCAGGTTTTACTTCATACTCTTGTGCAACTTGTTGATTAACTTCGACAACATTTATTCTAACCGGTCTTCCGTTAAAATATTTGACCATTTTAATGTGTTTTATACCATCAGAAACATTATTAATTTTTAGTCCAGGATATTTATTTTTTATTCTTGTTTCAAATTTCTCTTTCTTTATTTCAGGATTCATTTCTTCTTTAATATACTCGGTCATTTTTTGTAAATGCGGAGTACTGATAGAAGTATTTGCAATTAAATCATTTGCAAACATTGGAGGTTGAGTGATTGTATTTGAAAGAGCTAAGGTGAAAAACAGCGAAAATGTTATTGCATATTCGCAAGCTCTGTACGGAACAATAAATTCTTTTTTTTCATCATGAAGAAGTGTATCCATAGTGTCACCTTGCTGTTAGTAACTCGGATACCTTTTTGTTTTTAGAGTGGTGTGGGGAATAACACTCATCAGAAGCCTATGAGGGCAAATAGGGTGTTCCTACTATTATTGTAACATATTTTTACAAATACTTCAATCCTTTTGCCGGTAAGACTTTTACAAAACTAAATAGTGGTAAATCTACACTATTTCTGCTTATAAGTTCAATACTCATTACAATTTTAGTCAACATCGACAGGTGCACGAAGAATTTTTTCTATAGCTTCGCGAGCTGTAAATACAAGTGATTCAGGCACATTATCGATAACCGTAAGTTGTCTTAGTACATCTACAACCCGTTTAAATGCTCGAACTATATCACCTTCGCCAATTTCGATTTGTTCAGATATAGTTTCCCATTCTGCTCCTTCAACCCATAATTCAATTAGTGAGCTAAAGTATGGATTTATGTATAATGGTGTTTCAATATCGTGGTAATTTTGAATTTTTTCTAATTTACGTTTTATGTTTCTTATTTGGTTTAAGGCTTTTCTCACCGGTTCTGAGAATGGAATATAAGGAATTTCAATTCTCAAATCTTCGGTTGTTAATGCACATATAACACCTGCAAGTTGAGCCGGTGTAAGATTTTCAAGAATTCCTGAAAAAATAATTTCAGCAAGATACAATTCATTTTCAGAACGAATTTGAGATGTGGTTTTTCCTCGTTCCGTCGGATAATCGTTTTCAAGATATCCATAGTCTTTCAATACTGCTCTATGGGCAAGAAACTTATTCCAATAAATATCTTTTTGTTTTTCAATTTCTTTTTCTAATTTTTTCTTTTTGCTTAAAAGTCTTTTTATAACTTCCAGATTTTTAGCGTGTCGTTTATAGTGTTTGCAGTTATCGCATTCAAAACTTTGAAGTTTGTGCAAATCTTGCTTATTTCTGTTACCAAATTCTATGATTTCAGCAGATAGTGGTCTGTGTTTTGATTTTTCTTGTTTAAGGATTTTTTTGTAGGTCTGTCTGTTTTGGACATACAAAAATCTTAATCTGTCATATTCTAACATTTTTTCATCTGTTAGTTTATAAGGACATGCAAAACTTCTTTCTTCAATTTCTGCATCAAATTGTTCTAACTGGGTTAAAATTGGCTTCAGTCTGAAGTCAGAAGAATAGTAACCAAAACTTTTTAAGATTAATTCTTTAGCTTCATCGAGGCTGAATCTTTGAAGTAAGTTTAGAACCATTGAATAACTTGGAGAAAACCGACTTTCTAGTGGGTTTGAACCGCTCAACACAAGTTCAGCAACTTCATCAGGTGTTTGGAAAGATGTACCTATAATTGTAACATACCCAACTTCATCCATACCTCTACGTCCGGCACGTCCTGACATTTGTAAAAATTCATTTGCGGTTAACATTCTATGCCCTGAGTCTGTGCGTTTACTTGTTGAGCTTATAACAGTAGATCTCGCAGGCATATTGATACCGGCAGCAAGTGTCTCTGTTGCAAATACAACTTTAATAAGTCCTTGTTGAAATAATTTTTCAACTAGATTTTTCCATGCCGGCAGCAAGCCTGCGTGGTGGGATGCTACACCTTGAATTAAATATTCAATATGTTTATTCCCGTAAAGATGTGGGTTTTCAGCAATAAATTCATCAATGAAAGCTTTGATTTTTTCTTGTTCTTCTTTTGTGTTTAAACCTATTCCTGAACATTTTTCCATTTGTTCATCGCATTTTTTACGTGAAAACGTAAAATAGATTGCAGGAAGCATGTCATTATCTGCAAGGTTTTTAACAACTTGTTTTACGTAGGATTTTTTTCTTTTATCTTTACCTTTTGCCCATTGCGGTTTTTCAGGTCTGATTTTATTATTTAATTTCCCGTTTGGAGTTAATAGAGGAAGCAATTTAAATGGTTGAGAACTGTCAAAATAATAAAATCTTAATGGTACCGGTCTAAAATCAGTATTTACAAGTTTTGTTTTTGAGTGAACTGTATTAATCCAATTTGTTAATTCATCACAGTTTGCAACTGTTGCAGATAAAGCAATAATTTGAATATTTGTTGGACAGTATATAATACTTTCTTCCCAAACAGTACCCCTTTGTTCGTCATTCATGTAGTGAACTTCATCAAGTACAATATATTTAACATCTTTAAGATTGTCAGCAACAGCACCAAAGTTTGTACCATATAGCATGTTTCTGAATACTTCTGTAGTCATAATTACAATTTGAGCATTCCGGTTGATAGAGGTGTCGCCTGTTAGTAAGCCTACTTTATCCTGACCGTATTTTTCGCAAAAATCATAAAACTTCTGGTTGGATAATGCTTTTAGCGGGGTTGTATAAAATATTCTACAGTTTTGTTCAATTGCACGGTGTATTGCATGCTGTGCAATTACGGTCTTTCCTGCACCTGTAGGGGCACATACGACAACACTTTCTCCTTTATCAATTGTTTGACAAGCCTCTTTTTGAAAGTCATCCAGCTCAAATGGAAATTCATACATAATTCTATTCTTAGACTCCTTGCTATATATTAATAATTATAACATATTTATAGTATTTTTTTCATCCTTACTAGCAAAAAATATTCTGTTTGTTTTTAAAATATTTATTCAAGTTTAGAAAGGTAATAGCATGATTGCTCCTAATATGAACATAGATTATTCAAAACAAAGTTTTACCAGTTTCAGGTTTTCTAAAACTGCTCAAAAACAGTTGGATAATATAATGGCTAAATCAACACCTGAAACTGTAGATAGTATATCAAAACTTGTTGAGTCTCAAAAAACTAATCCTGTTCATATTTTTGTGTCAAAACTTACACAGATTAGAAAAGTTCCGGTAGCAGATTGTTTTTGCATAAAAGTAGCAAACCAAACTTTTGATAATTCTTTGTTTACCGATTTATATGACTTTTTTAAAGCTGGAGCAACCGTAGCCGACAAATATAAAACTAGATTTAATTGACAAATATTAATTGTTATTTTATAAATAACTATAACAGTAGTAGATATAAAGTGTAAAGGTATATATAAAAAGGAGTGTAAAAATGAAAGTGGATATGAATACTTATTCAGTCAGACCTCAATTCGGTATGGCAGTTAAGGCAGAAGAAAGGGCTCTAAATAGAATAATTACAACAATGAAGGATGAAAAAGATTGGCAATTATTTAATCGTTTAGTTGCATCTCAAGAAAGTAATCATTCAGCAGATGTTATTTTGACTCTTGAAGATGAACCTGATAAATTAGGTGAACGTATTATTGCAAAAGTTGGACCTCATGTATTTAAAGAAGGTGAAACATTCTTTAATAGCAAGATTATTGATATTGTTAAAAGGGCTGTAGGACTTGCGGATGAAATCAGAGGCAAAGCTTTAGATAATGAGATGAAGTATTCAAAATATGTAGCTGTAAATAAAATTGATAAATTAGATTAAAATAATTGGCAAAAAATATTTTGTTTAAGTTTTTCTAAACTCGGTACAAATTTGAAAGGAAAAATAAATGCAAATTCAAAATAATTACAGTAACCAAAATTTTACCAGTTTATCAATTGGACGAGATGCTATGAAAAAACTTGAAACACAAAGTCCAAAATTAAGAAGACAAGTAGCAGAATGGGTAAAGAAGTATGAAGCTCTTCCTGATTTTCAAGAGCTTATTTATATTCCAAAAGGTGCTTTAGCTAAAGCTAGTCCTGAGTCTAGAAAAGATGAAAATACTTGGCGTGTATTGAACATTGTTGTTGACGAATTCGGTTGTGTAAATATGGATAAGTGTCACAATACTGAATGGGTAAAAGATAATGGATTTCATATTACTCATCCTGCACTAAAAGTTTTGAAAGAAATGTATACGACATTAACTGATCCTGCAACTGCAGTATTGAATAAGGCGGCAAGTAAAAATTAAATTATAAACCAATAAAAAAGCTCCCATTTGGGAGCCTTTTTTATTGCTAAATTTTATCAAATCCTGTATATTTTCTTAAAACTTCAGGAATTATAATTGTTCCATCCGGCTGTTGGAAGTTTTCAACAATCGCTGCAAATGTTCTGCCAACTGCAAGACCTGAACCGTTAATTGTGTGAACAAATCTTGTTTTCCCTGTTGATTTTTCCTTGTATCTGATGTTAGCTCTACGAGCTTGATAGTCTCCATAGTTAGAACAACTTGAAATTTCTTTATATGTTCCATAAGACGGCATCCATACTTCTAAATCCCAGCATTTGTTTGCTGAAAATCCGATATCAGCTGTACATAATGCAACTTTTCTATAAGGAAGACCTAAAAGTTGCAACATTCTTTCTCCATCAGCTGTAAGTTTTGCATGTTCTTCAGGTGAAGCTTCAGGAGTTGTGTATTTTACCATTTCAACTTTATTGAATTGGTGAACTCTGATAAGACCTCTTGTATCTTTACCTGCAGAACCGGCTTCTCGTCTGAAACAAGGAGTATAAGCTGTCATATATTTTGGCAATTCATCTTCTGAAAGAATTTCGCCTGAGTAAATGTTAGTTACAGGAACTTCTGCGGTTGGAATTAAATATAAATCTTCGTCAACGCATTTGTACATATCTTCTTTGAATTTAGGAAGTTGTCCTGTTCCTGTCATTGTTGCCGCATTTGCCATAAATGGAGGTAGTATTTCTTCATAGCCTTCGTTTTCTGTGTGTTGATCCAGGAAGAAATTAATAATTGCACGTTCTAATCTTGCACCTTTTCCTCTGTATAGAGTAAATCTTGATTGAGAAAGTTTTACTCCTCGTTCAAAATCTACAAGATTTTTTTCTTCACATAAATCCCAATGAGCTTTAGGTTCAAAATCAAATTCGGTTGGATTACCCCAGGTAGAAACTACAACATTGTCATCTTCTGATGTCCCGATTGGAGTAGTCTCATCCGGAATATTTGGAATGTGAAGCAAAATTTCTCTTTGATTTGCATCTAATTCATTTTGTTTTTCTTCTAATTCTTTTATTTCATCTCCGAGTTGGCGAACTTCTTCTTGAATGGTGTCAGTATTTTCTCCATTTTTTTTCATTATACCGATTTTTTGAGATTCGGCTTTTCTCTTTGCTCTTAGTTCGTCAGCTTGAGTTTGAATTTTTCTTCTTTCTTCATCAATTTTTATGACTTCATCTATAGATAAGTCAGGGTTTCTTCTTTGTAAAAGTTCATTAATTTTTTCAGGATTTTCTCTAATTAATTTAATATCAAGCATTTATTTTAGCCTCTTTTCTTTTTGTAATTAGTATTTTTATTTTAGTTTAAAGATATTTTATAATCAAGTTTATATACATTTAAATTATTGTTCAGTTGTTGGGTTCAAATTTGCAATAATATGAAAATAATGTATAATGTAGTAAGATAGGTGGTATTGTGTTTAAAAAATTAGCAAAACAATTAAAAACTGAATTTATTGAAACCTCTGTTGTGCCAATGGTTTCACCTATTGAGTCATTGAAAAAAGAAGCAAATAATAATTTCTTGAAAAAGTTATCTAAGCATGCTCTTAATTTGTATGAAAGAAAAACGGATATAAATAATTTTACAAAGTTGGCACTTTCAAATCCTGAAAATGATTCACATAATAAAATTATGGACGAGCTTTTTGGTCAAAAAAATGTAGTTGATCCGTTTTCTGAAGAAGAAATTTTTGGACTGTCTCATAATGAAAGATTTTTAAAAGATTTGGGTTTGGATAAGTAATTTAATTTTTCCAAAAGTTAAAATCGAAATTACCCCTGAATAGGATGATATTTTAAAAAATATAATATGCTCAACACCTTGAAACTTTTTAATGTTCAGTGTATAATTTCTCTATAAGAAGAGATAGGAGTAAAAAATGTTCGAACGTTTTACAGAAAAAGCAATTAAAGTAATTATGCTTGCTCAGGAAGAAGCTCGAAGATTAGGTCATAACTTTGTTGGAACCGAACAAGTTTTACTTGGCTTAATTGGAGAAGGTACAGGTGTTGCTGCTAAAACTCTTAAATCAATGGGTGTTAACTTGAAAGATGCCAGAACCGAAGTTGAAAAAATTATTGGCAGAGGTTCAGGTTTTGTTGCGGTTGAAATTCCGTTTACCCCAAGAGCAAAAAGAGTTTTGGAATTATCTTGGGATGAAGCAAGACAATTAGGTCATAATTATATCGGAACTGAACATCTTCTTTTAGGTTTAATACGAGAAGGTGAAGGTGTTGCAGCCAGAGTTTTAGAAAATTTAGGTGTTGATTTAAATAAAGTAAGAAGTAATGTTGTTAAAATGTTAGGAGAATCTAAACCATCAGGTTCTGGTTCATCTTCAGGTTCTACAACCTCATCAACAGCATCGTCTTCCGGTAAGACTAAAACTCCTAGTTTGGATGAATTTGGTAGAGATTTAACTCTAGCCGCTCAAGAGTTACGTTTAGACCCTGTTGTAGGTAGAGAAAAAGAGATTGAGCGTGTAATTCAAATTCTTGCAAGACGTACTAAAAATAATCCTGTTTTACTTGGTGAACCGGGGGTTGGTAAAACTGCAGTTGCAGAAGGTCTTGCAATTAGAATTGTAAATGCTGAAGTTCCGGATATTTTAGATGGTAAAAAAGTTATCCAACTAGATATGGGTCTTTTAGTTGCCGGTACTAAGTATCGTGGCGAATTTGAAGAAAGATTGAAAAAAATCATGGATGAAATTCGTCAAGCCGGAAATGTTATTCTTGTTATTGATGAAATGCATACCTTGATTGGTGCAGGTGCTGCAGAAGGTGCTATTGATGCTGCTAATATTTTAAAACCTGCTCTTTCTCGTGGTGAAATTCAAGTTATTGGTGCTACAACATCTGATGAATATAGAAAATATATTGAAAAAGATTCAGCTCTTGAAAGACGTTTCCAACCTGTTCAAATTGATGAACCTTCAATTGATGAATCTATTGAGATTATTAAAGGTTTAAAACCTAAGTACGAAGAACACCACAGATTGATAATTTCAGATGACGCAATTGTTGCTGCGGTTAAATTATCCAGCAAATATGTAAATGATAGATTTTTACCTGATAAAGCTATTGACGTTATTGATGAAGCTAGTTCTAAAGTTAGATTAAAAGCTTCGAATTTGTGTCCTGAAGCTAAGGAACTTGAAAAACAATTAAAATCATTAATTAAAGAAAAAGAAGATGCTATTAGAAATCAAGAATTTGAAACAGCATCTCAATTAAGAGATGATGAAGCTGATTTGCGTGATAGAATCAGAGAAGTTGCTGCTGATTGGAGAGATAAGCATGATGCTAACAGACCTACAGTAACGGCAGAAAATGTTGCGGAAGTTATTGCTATGATGACGGGTGTTCCTGTAACTAAGCTGACTGAAGGTGAAAGTGAAAGACTTCTCAGACTTGAAGATACTTTGCATAACAGAGTTATTGGTCAGCATGATGCTATTGTTGCTATATCTAAAGCAATCAGACGTGCAAGAGTTGGTTTGAAAGCTCCAAACAGACCTATCGGAAGTTTTATCTTCTGTGGTCCTACCGGTGTTGGTAAAACTGAGTTGGCGAAAGCTTTAGCAGAAGCAATGTTTGGTTCTGAAGATAATATGTTAAGAGTTGATATGTCTGAATTTATGGAAAAACATTCAACTTCAAAACTTATTGGTTCACCTCCAGGTTACGTTGGTTATGACGATGGTGGTCACCTTTCAGAACTTGTTAGAAAGAAACCTTATTCAGTTGTTCTTTTTGACGAAATTGAAAAAGCTCACCCTGATGTATTTAATATTATGCTTCAGATTTTGGATGATGGTAGATTAACTGATTCTAAAGGTAGACACGTAAGCTTTAAGAATACAGTTATCATCATGACCTCTAACGTTGGTGCAAGTATGATTACTAATACATCAAAACTTGGCTTTACAACTTCTGAAGATGAATCTAAGAGTAAATATGAAAAACTTAAAGATACTGTTTCTGAAGAAATGAAAAAGGCATTCAGACCTGAATTCTTGAACCGTATTGATGAAACTATTGTATTTGCTCATCTATCTAAAGAAGAAATCAGACAAATTGTTGATTTGATGTTAAAAGACTTATTTAAGCGTCTTGCTGAAAAAGAACTTAACATTGATGTAACTGATGAAGTAAAAGATCATCTTGCTGAAAACGGATATTCAGAGGCTTATGGTGCTCGTCCATTAAGACGTCTAATTCAACGTAAAATGGAAGACAGTCTGGCTGAAGAAATTTTATCCGGTAAGTATGGTTCAGGTGATACAATTAAAGTCACTTTGACTGATGGCAAAATCTCTTTTGAAAAAGCCTCAAAAACGAGACGAACTAAAAAAGAAAAAGAGATTGAAATTGTAGAAGAACCATCAGCAATTGAATAATTATTTAATAACGGCTGAATTTTTCATTCAGCCGTTATATTTCTTAATATTTTTGTTTATTACTGTTCAAAAAAATCTTGATTAACGTTATACATTTTAATGGGGACAATTTAGTATATAAAGGTAGGGATCTATGCGTGTAAATTTTGAAACCACGAATTCCAGAGTAAATTACAAACCGGTAACTTCTTCTAGGAAGGTGAGTAGAGTAACTTCAAATGATTCAGCTTCTAATTCAAAAATGGTCTTGCTGTCGTTTACAGGAAAAAATATGAGGCAAATAGCTTCTTTTACCCCTGAGAACAATGGACTGGGGCTTCCTGAAGCAGCTCAAGGCGGAGAAGGGTGTGTTGGTTTTGAGGCACCTGAAAGTTTGCGTATGCATGAAAGCATGGATGCAAGAAGTTTTATGCCATTTTGGGAACATAATAACCCAAAAGGTGGTTATAAGTTTATGATACATAGAAGAGCAGATTTTCCGGATGGTTTTGATGCAATGAAAGAGGGTTGCGATACAATGCCGGCTTCAGCTTTTTATAGTGCTGATTTAGGTGAAGATAAAAGTGCAGTAGCCAAAAAGTTAGGCTTAGCTGAAGATGAATTGAGTTATGTAATTCAAAGCCGACCAATAGGATCCGGTAAAGATGCACGTTCAAAGTACTGTATTCTTGAACCGACTACTATAAAAGGACAGGTTACAAGAGCATCTGATACTGTACTTGGAGAATTTGATACTATTCCTTATGGTTTGTTTAAAATCTCAGGAAATAACCCTAAATATAATAATTTGAAATTTGCTCCAAATTACTTTGTTTATACTCCGCAGTTGGCGAGAGCCTCAAAGCCATATTCTTATGATGCTTGGGGTAATGGTTGTTTTGAGGCTGAAATTATAAACTCTGATTGGATGAGAGCTCAGGCTGATTTTACTCATACTAAAATGAATACTGAGGAATTTGGATATTTTGATCCTGCAAATGTATATTGTCATGATAGGGTTTGCCATACCTATGGTAATCATATTGCGAATATGTCTGCGGCGGGTAATCCTGATGTAAATGGTTTGAAAATGCATATCTGGGAGCATAATCCCGGAAGAAATTATCAAGGTGTTACGGATGATCCGTTCAAATATTTTTCTCTTATTGCTGATAATTCAGATGTTGAAACTTTAAAATCTTTACCAGAATTTGATATTTTGCAAAAAGCTCAACGTTATGGAATTCATTCAGAACAATTGTCACCAAGAGAGCGTCAAATAGCCAGAACTATTTTAGAACCGTATTTTAGACCATTCGTAGATGGTGCCGGTACCTATAATGTTGTTAAATCAGGTATTTCTGCTGCTCGTGTAAATCCGGATAATATATCTTTAGGTACTGTTTCTTATCAATTTGGTAAAGAAATGAAAAATCCTGAAACTTCTGACATAGCTAAATTCTTAACTGAAGATTTTGCAAGTATTGAAACTAAAGATGTTGTTAACGGTTCTACTCCTGCAAACTTAGAATTAGGCGATCCTATGGCAAAATTTGGTCGTGACGGTAATGGATTAAATGCAGTAAGACAAGGATATACTCCATTTACTTATGTCCCTGAAAATGAACTTGACGGTTTTATGGCTAGACTTGAGACAAAACCTGAATTAAAAGATAAATTCCAAAATATTACAACTGATATTAATAAAGTTATTGAAACCAGAAGAAAAAATGCAGAGTGGTTAACCGGTTTGATTGAAGAGGCTCAAACTAAAGGCCATGATGCTTTAAAAGAGTTATTTTTCAATTCAAATCAAATTTCTGACGGTGTAGATGTATTAGGTGGATTATCTAAATTGAAAGATGGTGAAATCCTTGTTGTCGGTTGGGGGAGAGCTGACGAACAAAAGGGTTACCCTATTACAACAAAAGGGTATCTGGAATTTTTAAAACGTGATGATGTACCTAAAGAAATGAAATTAAAGGTTAAAGTTCTTATTGGTGCAGGTCCTTGGGATAAAAGTCATCCTGATTATATCGCTATAGAGCGTGATCTTGCGGAAATCGCAACCTTGGATGGCGGTATTTATAAAAATAATTTTATGTATGTGAACGGTTTTTATCCAAAACGTTTTGTTGGATGTGCAACACACGGTATGTTTACATCCCGTCGTGAAATGTGCGGTATAACCCCATTGGAATGTAAAGCTGCAGGTGTTCCTTATGGTGCTACAGCAACAGGCGGACCGGTAGACTATACAAATGCCACAAACGGATATTTAACAAAAGAACCTGTTGAACTAAATCCTCAGCACTTCGGATTATCTTGGGAAAGTACTCCGCAAGAAATTGATAATGCCAGAGTTTCAAGACAAGCTGTTCAGGTTTCTGATATTTTTAAAGAAATGATAGAAGAACATACTGAACGTTATGACGATTATGTTTCTAAATGTAAGACTAATATTGAAGAAAAAATAGATTGGCATGAGAATGCTAAATACAATCATGGCAAATCAGCTAATAGAAGATATTTAGAAGATATTTTAGAAGTAGATAAAGGCTGGGAAGCTCGTAATAAAGGTAAATTAAAACGTATTACGGGTAAATTTGGAGAATATAAGGATAACATTGAAGAATTGATGCACCAAACTAAATCTAAACCTGTTAAAATAATTTTATCAGTAGTTTTAGGTGCACTTGCAGTCGGTTCCGGTGTTTATATTTATCTAAATAATAAAAATGGTAAGAAACAACCGGCAGAACATATTAATACTGCGGCATAACTAAATTAAAAACGCCGAAACTTGTAAAGTTTCGGCGTTTTATTATGTTAGTGTATTATATTTGCAAGAATTATCATTACAGCTATCATTATTCCCATAAATACCAGAGAGCCAATTACTCCAGTTCCTGAAGATTCATTATATCTTGGTTGGTTTAAATTATTATTTGATTCGAAATTTTCCATTTTTTATTCTCCTATAAATTCCATAACTAAATGATTGACCAAAAGTTATGGTCAATAAAATCTTTAATATAAATGTTTTTAGTTATGGGGCATTAGGATAAATTTCAGAAAGAAATGTTTTTCTTGACGCTATTAACTTATTTTCAAGATATGATTTGTTATAAATATATGATAATAATAATGAAAATTGAGAGTTTGTTGGTGTTAATGAATTTTTAAATCCGCCAAATGAAGATTTCTTATCAGAATTTTTATTCTGAAATATTTCAGAATGGTTGTGTGTTGAAGATAGTACAATTACTTTGTCATTAGTTTTGGTATTATTGAATAATGTAAATGTATTATCAAGCGTTTGTATACTGTTAATAGATTTTTCATTCACAGTATTTAGCTCTGTTAAATTAAGATTAACAGTCATAAAAAATAAAAATATAATGCAAAATATTTGTATTATTTTTTTCATTAATTTAATTATATAAAAAATTTATTAAAAAGGCATTAGACTATTGATGATTTTAAAATTTGTAATCAATTTATTTTTATTATACTTTATTGTTATGAGTCGTATAATAGGAATATCAGATATACATGGCGAATATTATAAGCTATGTTTACTCTTAGATAAGCTTTCTCCGCAAAAAGAAGATACTATTGTTTTTATGGGAGATTATATTGATCGAGGTTTAAAATCTCGTGAAGTTGTTGATAAAATTATCGCTATGCAAGATATATGTAATTGCGTTTATCTTATAGGCTCGCATGAGTATGCAATGCTTCATGCTAAATCAGATGATTATTATAATTATTTATTCTGGAATTATGGTGGGGATGCGACGGCCGAAAGTTATGGCAGTTTTGATAATATTATGAAAATTCATGGAGAGTTTTTTAATAATTTAAAACCGTATCATATTATAGATGATTATATGTTTGTACATGCCGGTATTAGGATTGGCATTCCGTTGGAACAACAGGATTTAACTGATATGGTTTATATAAGAAGTGAGTTTTATAATAAACCTCATAATCTTCCTTATAAAATAATTTTTGGTCATACTGAATTCGATAAACCTCAGGTTCAAAATGATAAAATTTGCATAGATACAGGCTGTGGTAAATATCCGAATGCTCCGTTAACAGCAATTATTTGTGAAAATGGTAATGAAAAATTTATAAATTCGGATTAATTTTATGTTAAGTTTTGTTACTTACTTTATATTTTTGTTAGAAATCTAGTCAATTATCTACTTTATATATACTTTTTATATATAAGGTGCATTATGACTATACAGAATACTACAATTAATATAAATTTTAATAATTCAGGTCCAATGCCATTCTGCTGTGGAATGCCTAGAACTATGCTGCCGCCGCAATCATTGTTTTGTGGTTTTTCTCAGCCTGTAGTACCGTTTTCGTCTGCATCATTATTTAATTGTATGCCACAAATGCCGGTGCTACCATCGTTGTTTAGTGGTATAAACTTTTTTCAGGCACCTGTAATGCCGTCTTTCTTTGGCTTTCAGATGCCTCAGTTTCAACAATTTGCAATGCCGCAGTTTCAGTTTAATCAATTACCGCAGCTTCCTGCACCTAACCAATTCCCGTCTCAATTGAGTTTTAACTCTTTTCCTAATACATTTAAGTTTAATTTAAATAATACGTTTATGCCATTTAATGGTACGGTTAATCCGGCTTCTCCAAGTGTAGCTCCTGTGGCTAATAATAATTCTCAAAATTTTTCAGCGATGAATTTATCAGATAAACAATTAACCGAATACGGATTTGATACTCCTGAAAAGCGTCAGGGTTTTAGAAGCTTGAAACCTGAAATGCAGCATGCTGTTGTAAAACTTACGGATTATGCAAAATCTGAAGGTATCAAGATTACATATAAATCAAAAAGAAGTATTTTTAGAACTCGAGCAGAACAGGAAGCAATATATAGGACTGCTCGTCCTGGTTTTGCTGCAAAACCAGGTTCGTCCCGTCATGAAGCAGGTGAAGCTGTAGATATTACAATTCCTGGAGCAAATTCTAGTAATAAAAATGATCCGCAATATAAAAAGTTAGCCGCATTCTGGCAAAATATGGGTTACACATGGGGTGGTAATTGGAATAATTGTGAACCTTGGCATTTTGACTTGAGAAAAGTGTAATATTTACCAATTTTAGATTTCATTAGGCAAATCAGGATGTGTTTTATCGGTATGGTAACAAAATTTTTATTTTTTTGTTTTTAATCTATTATGATTAATTTTACCGGCTATTATAACAATAGAAATTCATTTAATCTGCGTCTGTATACTTTTAATAACAGGCTAAGTAGTTTAGAAAATAGAGAATTTAAGCAATTATCTTTTCAAGCTAATAAATCAATTAATGAACCTTCACAAGAAGATTTTGTTTCTAAAATATTTAAAACTGTATTTGAAAATATTAAAGAGGATAATCTTATTGGAGAAGGTTTGACCTCAAAAGTTTATAAATTTGATGAAGAAGATTTTTCTAAATATGTTATAAAAGTCATAAAAAAGGGGTTTGATACTCACAATATTAAAGTTAATGAATTTGAGGGTATGAATCTGGGACAGCCGGTCTTTAAAATTGCAGATAATATTTTAATTCTAAAACGTAAGGAAGGATTACCGCATTCTGTTTTAAACTGGAATGAAATAAAGGATGGTGCTGCTCAAATAACAGAAAAACAAGCTGAGAAATTTTGTTCGGATATAGAAAAACTTGCCAATATGCCGGATGAAACATATTTGAATTTTGCATCTCAAGTCAAATATTTGTCAGATAAAGGTTATAAAATTGACAGTATAAATCCAAATAATCTTCTTATTGATTATGATAACCAACGAATTAATGTTATCGATTTTTATAAAATGGATCGTCCATATCAGAAAAATTCTTATTTAGATATGGCAGCCCCTTTACTTGATTTTATTTTGTTTGATCAGTATGAACAGAAGATGGATAAAGTCCAGCGATACTGGTTTGAAATGAGTGCAGATATGATTGTTCAAAAATGTTACCATGCAGCGAGAAAAGTAGGATTACCAACTGACAAAAGTTTATTCGAAAAGTATATAGAAAAAGTTGGGTTTTATTTTACATATCCTTGTACAGAGTGTTATAGAAACATGTGTGATAAAGTGTATGTGATATAGGTTTAAATTTGCCAAATACTACTTTTGTATGTTGAGCGGAGTATTTATTGTTTATAAAATATATTTATAATGGAATTAATATCACAATTAAAATTTAAAGGTACTTGGCGTTCTTATCAACAAAGAGTTTTAGATGAGTTAAATTATCATTTAGATGACAATAAACTCAATGTGGTTGCAGCTCCCGGTGCAGGAAAAACAACATTGGGTATAGAAGTTATTTTAAGGTTAAGAAATCCTGCATTTATTTTGACTCCGACAATCACTATAAAAAATCAATGGAAACAAAGAATTCTTGATAATTTTTTACCACAAGATTTTAATTCTGATTTAATTAGTACTGATATTAAAAATCTTTCTGAGTTGACTATATCTACTTATCAGGGATTACATTCTTTATATAAAAATATTGAAGAGCGTGAAAATTTTATAAAACAACTGAAATCTTTGGGGATAAATACATTGGTTTTAGATGAAGCTCATCACCTAAGAACAGAATGGTGGGTAACATTAAATGATTTATATAATGAATTAAATAATGAAAATTTCAAAATCGTTTCATTAACAGGGACACCACCTTATGATGTTTCATCTGCAGAATGGAATAATTACAGTTCACTTTGCGGACCTGTTGATGCTGAAATTTCTATACCTGAACTTGTTAAGGTTGGAGATTTGTGTCCCCATCAGGATTTAATTTATTTCTCTAATTTGACAACTGAAGAACAAAAAATTATTTTTGATTTTGAGCAGAAAAGGAATGATTTTTTTAAGGATATAAATGAACATTCTGATGTTTTGTACGCAATAGAGGCATCTTCATTTATTACAAATATAGACAATAATGTTGATATAATTTATAAGAATACGAATTTTACGGTCGCGTTGATTTCTTATCTTCTTAATGAGGATGAATTGAACGAGAATGCAAGAATTCTTGCGGAATTTTTAGATTTAAAAATAGACCAAATACCGAAATTTGATTATGAACAGGCAGAAACTTTATTCAACGGAATTATTGGAGAATTTAGCAAGCAATTTAAGAATACCCCTTTAATTAAAAGTAAATTAAGAAAATATGGATTAATAAACGGAAAAACAACAGATTTTACGGGAAAATTTGATTTTAAAAAACTATTTGCAAGAAGTAAAAATAAACTGGATGCAATATATAATATTACTGACTTTGAATATAAAATATTGGATAAAAATTTGCATGAGGTTATACTGTTAGACTACATTGGGAAGGGAGACAGCGAAGGTGTAAATATTTTATCTGTTTTTGATAAGCTTCAATGTATTAATGTTAATTGTGGTATACTAACGGGTTCGCTTATTGTAATACCTAAAACTTCTCAGGAAGAGTTGTACAAAATATTAGCGGAACGAAATATTGATAAACTAAAAGTTTTAACAACTGAATTTAATGAAAACTATTTGCGAGTGGAAACATACGGTAGTATAGATATTGTATCAATAATAACCGAACTGTTTGAAAAATCTTATATAAATGTTTTAATTGGTACATCTGCTCTTTTGGGTGAAGGTTGGGATTCTCCTTGTGTAAATACTCTTGTAATAGCTTCTATAGTGGGTTCATTTATGTTATCTAACCAAATGCGTGGCAGAGCCTTAAGAATAGATAAAAATAATCCTAATAAAACTTCTAATATTTGGCATTTGGTATCGCTTACTAATAATGAACAATCACCTGACTTGCATACAGCAGAAAAAAGATTTAACACCTTTGAAGGGATTAGTTATAAAGATAATAAAATACAAAATGGTTTAGAGAGATTAGGAATTGAGTTAAAGGATATTAGTTCCTTGAATTGTGAAAAAATAGATAAAACGATGATGTGTTATGCCGAAAGTAGAAATTCTTTAGCTCAAATGTGGAATCAGGTTTTCGAAGAAAGTAGTATTACGGAAAATAAAATGCTACCTCAAGTTTATGATGTCATGTTGGGTGAAGATACTCAACAAACAATTATTTGTAAGGTAATACCAAAATGGTGTGATGGGTTAAACCTAATAATAAAATATTGCAGTACCTCCAGAAAAAAAATGAACATGAATTGTTTAGAAAAGCTATTTTTGAAGATATGTCATAATTTTAATATTATTTCTGATAATTATGAAGATGTAATAAATTCTAATTACTTAATTTACGAACAAGAAAATATTCTTAAAATTTTTGCAACTTCACTATTGAGAACAATGTGTGATTTATCAATTATAAAAACAAATTTTAACAATATGAATTTGGTTTTTAATACAGAATTAAATTCTAAATTTTACATTACTCTTTCCGGTTGTAGCAACTATGAGAGAAATATTTTTATGAATGCATTTAGTGAAATTTTTAGTATTACTGATAAGAACAGGTATATTTTAAAACAAGGCGAAAGATATATTGCTGTTCCAGAATGTATTGGCGGGCATAATAAAAATGTAAAGATATTCGTAAATTACCTTGAGCAAAATAACGAATATTTTGATATAATATATACAAGAAATCCTAATGGTTACAAAGAATTATTGAAGGCAAAATTTAATATTCTGGATTGTGGATTTTTAAAACAAAGTAGAGTATGGATATAAAATGGATTTATTTAAAAGAATAGAAAACATTATAAAAAGTAATATTAATCATAAGGAAGATGACATAGATATAGATATCAATTCTTATGAAGATGTTTATTATGAGGATGCAAAAGTAATTCCAGATGAAGAAAATCGGTTAGAAAAAAAATATTACAAAATTTTAGAATTAGAATATGGTAGTGATTTTGATAGCATAAAAAAATCTTATAAAAAACTATTAAAAAAATACCATCCGGATTTATTTCAAAATAAACCGGAAAAATTAAAGGTGGCACAAGAAGTTACAAGACAATTAAATGAAGCGTATACATATTTTGAAAGGAAGTTTTTATGAATTTATTAGTTAGATGTTTTAAGTTTTTGCAATCAGAAGCACACGCATTTTTATCAAAATTTGAAGACCCTGTAAAACTTATTGAACAAGGTATTCGTGATTTGAAAAAGGATTTTGATGAATCTATGAAAAGTGTTGCACAAATAAAAGCAATCGCAATTGGTGCAAAAAAAGAACTTGAAACTAAAAAACAAATAGCTGTGGATTATGAACAGAAGGCAATGATACTTTTACAAAAGGCAAAAAAAGGTGAGCTTGATGAAGCTGAAGCAGATAGATTAGCTTCTGAAGCTCTTAAAAAAAGACAAGAAGCTTTAAATGAAGTAGCAAGATTAACTAATGACGTGAAAAATTACGAAATTTCTCTAGAACAAATGAGTAAGAAAATTTTAGAACTGAAAAATAAAATTAAAGACTCTGAAAATGAATATAATTCATTAAAAGCAAGAGCTGTCGTTGCTAAAACAACTAAAAAAGTAAACCAACAACTTTCATCAATTGGTTCTGATTCTACAATGGCCATGATTGAAGATATGAAAACCCGCATTACTGCAGAAGAGAATTTAGCAGAAGCTTATGGTGAAGTAGCTTTTGTTGAAACCTCTGTAGATGATGAAATAAATAATGCAATTGGTACAGATTTAGATGTCCAAAAATCTTTAGCAGAAATGAAACAAAAATTATTAGCAAATCCTGTTGACTCAGATAGCAATGATATAGATGACTTGAAGAAAGATTTAGAATCTTAGTTTTTATTTGTAAAATATTACAACATAATAAAAAAGACGACTATATGTCGTCTTTTTTATTTACGCCCGGAGGGATTCGAACCCCCGACCTTTTGGTTCGTAGCCAAACGCTCTATCCAGCTGAGCTACGGGCGCCTATTTACTTTTACCTCTTTATAATAATCAAAACATTCTTTTTTTTCAAGTGAATTTTTTAAATCTTTTAAAACTGGAATTATTATTAAGAAATTTACCATTCAATTATTTATAATTATGATATGGAGGTTTATTTATGAAGCTTACAAAACGAGAATCTGAAGTTTGTAAATATTTGATTTTAGGTTTAAAGAATATTGAAATTGCTCAGGAAATGCATTTAAGTAAACATACGATAAAGGCATATATCAGTACTCTTATTTCTTCTTTTGATGTTAAAAACAGAACAGAATTGGCTTATATCTTAGGAAAAAGAAATATTATATAGCTGTAACATTTTTGCCATTTTTATTTTATAACTCTATAATTAAGATAGGGTATAAAATATATGAAAACTTTTTTTATCAAAATATTTTGTTTATTAGCATTTATCCTTTGTTTTGCGGCACATGTCTTCGCAGATGAGTTAAATATTACTTCTGTGATTTATGATAATTCTGCCGCGACTCTTGTTGTAAACTCAATGGATAATGATGTTTTTTCTTTACCCTCAAAACCAAAAATATATGTATTGCAAGATGAGAATAAAGCATATTTTGATATAAATTCCGCAATTTTGCGTTCTCCGCTTCAAAATTTGGTTGTTAATTCTCCGGCGATAAAAGAAATTACTGTTAGCCAATTTTCTACTAATCCAAATATTGTACGTGTTGTTCTTTCCTATAACCAAGGTTACAATCCGTATAATATTCAGTTGAAAAAGTTGAATAATACTTTTTTTGTTAATTTTAGAAATCCGGTTTTATCAAATTATTATTTTCAGCCTGTATATTCTGAAGCCGGGGTTGGCGAGCTTTACGAATCTACAGTGATTCAATCTCCTGTATTAGCAATGAATAACAATATTTTAAACCAAATTAATTCGGCTTTTAATATTGGCGGAGCTACGGATGATAAAAATTATATTTTATCTAAAAAGGATTTGTTGTTGTCGACAAAATTTTATATAGATAATGTTGTCCCTAAAAACAGTGATGTTTCAATTACCGGTATTGGTTCAATAACTTTGTCTAAGCCTATTTATCTTTCAAATCCAAATAGAGTGGCTTATGATGTTCAAAATGCTGTTGTAAATCCGTCAATTCGCAATAAGGAAATAACTTTTAATCAGTCAGATACAATCAAAATAGGACAATTTAACAAAAATACGGCTAGAATCGTTATTACATGTTCCTCACCGGAAAGGTATATCCCTGTTATTTTTGGCGATACGCAGCGTCTAGTCTTTATTGATAGGAATACTTCTACACAAGCACCTTCTGCAATAAAGTCGGCTTTAACCTCCGCTTATGATGAAATTACTGATATAAAATCTCATTCAATGAAGCTGGTTTTTTCTAAGCCTATTGTATATGGTATAGACAGATCAAATACAAGTATGGATTTGTTATTTTATAATGTCGATAAGTTTCAGGATGTTAACTTGAAGTCTGCATTTATTTTTGACGGGATTAAGATGACAGCTTTACGCGGAGGCGGGGCAAAACTGTCTATTCCAACCGGAACAGAAGATATTTTTGATATTCATGTCGGTAGTGATGCTAAAACGCTTCGGATAAAGATTAAAAACAGTAATCTTCAACTTCCTGAGAAACCTGCTGAAGTAATTATGCCACAACCGGTTGTTAAAACTAGAAATGATGGTAAAAAATATATTATTATTGATCCGGGACATGGGGGTTCCGATTGTGGAGCTACCAGAAATGGCATTTATGAGAAAAATATTACTCTTGATATATCCAAACGGGTTGCAAGTCTGTTGAAAAATAAAGGATATGTTGTAAAAATGACAAGATCTTCTGATGAAACGGTATTATTGCAGGAACGAGTTGATATAAGCGAAGAATTTTCACCTGATATTTTTGTAAGTATTCATGTCAACTCCAGTAACAGTGAATCTCCGCAAGGATTAGAAACCCATTATTATAAAGATAATAGTCTTAAATTAGCAAAGACTGTTCATGCTTCATTATTGAACCATATTAATGCTAACAATCGCGGCTTGTTCCGATCTAAATTTTATGTTATTAATCATACTACAGCTCCTGCTATTCTGGTTGAGATTGGATTTATTTCTAATCCGTCTGAAAGAGCTCAACTTGTTTCAGAAAGCAGAAAACAGGCAACTGCAAAGGCAATAGCTGAGGGTATTTATGACTACTTTAAGTAATAATAATTTTGATGCAGATTCCCCAATTGCATTTTTTGACTCCGGAATTGGCGGGTTAACTGTATTAAATAAGGTTAAAAAAATATTACCGAACGAAAATTATATATATTATGGTGATACAGCACATGTTCCTTACGGTGAAAAAACTAAAGAACAATTATTAGCATATTCGGCAGATATTCTAAAATTTTTCGAGCAAAAGCACTGTAAAGCTGTTGTAATGGCTTGTAATACAACTTCATCAGTTATATATGATGAAATAAAAAACAAATACAATTTTAAATTGTATCCGATAGTGCAATCGGTTGCTAAAATTTTGTCAAGTTTACCAATAGAAAGATTAGGCGTATTTGCCACTCGTGCGACGATAAATTCTGAAGTTTATCCGCGTGAAATTTCAAAATACAATACAAATATGAAAGTTTTTGGACAACATTGTCCTGATTGGGTAAATATTGTTGAACATAATCTTTTGACTGATATCGAAAGTCTTGCAATTATTAAATCTGATCTGGATAAGATGCTTGAAAATAATCCTGATAAAATTGTTTTGGGCTGTACACATTATCCGTTTTTAGTAAAACTTTTATCTAAGTTTGCTGATGAAAATTTATTTATTGACCCGGCTATATCTTTTGCAGAATTTATAAAAGAAGATTTAGAACGTGATGGTTTGTTAAATCTTTCAAGTGCCGAAAAATATGAAGAGTTTTATGTAAGCTCTTGTCCTGATAGATTTAAATCATCATCAAAAATGTTCTATAGCTTAAGAAAGCAACCTGAATTATTAACTTTTTAAGATAGTTTTTAAGGCTTCATCGTATGTTGGAATTTCAACAATATTAGTTTCAGGTATTAAATTTTCTTTTGTGATATTTAACTCTGTACTATTTTCCATAATTGCATAAACCGGTATATTGTATTTTAATGCCTCAAATACAGGAATTGCACCTATAGCATTATATGGCATAACAAGATAATCCAGATTTTTTATATTTATACCTTCATTTTTAATTGTTGAGATTAATGGTGCATTTGCAAGTCCAAGTAATATGCATGGTAAAAATGTCGGAGTTATATATTCTGCTGAAGCTTTAGGATTCACAATATCGGAATGGATAGAATAATCTGCAAAGGCAGGAGCATGTGCACATGGAACTTTAAAGTGCTTTGATATATAGTGAGAAATTATAGCTTCAACACCGCCTACAGGATCTGCCCCAACACCATCAGAATAATTTTCATTATCTTCATCTGAGTCTTCAAATAAGCAAACTATTGCAATAGCATTACAGCCTTTATCTAATAATTTTTTACATGCTCTTCCAAGAGTTTCAATATTCCGAACATCTCCTGTAGAAATTCCGTTTTCTGTCATATAAAATTCGACACCAACATCTTCATCTGTAATTTCATAAGCTTGGATATTTATGTCATAAATTGTTTGAACGGCATTTTGAGTATTTATATGTACATTAAGAACATCTTCAGGTATGGCTTTGTCATAGATAATACCTATTTTGTTATCTTTAGATGGTAAAAGATTTATTTCATTTTTAAAAAAACTATCAAGAGTGTAACCTTCTGTATAATACATGTTATCTGTTATTCCGGTGAAGCATGCAGCGTTAACAACATTTGGATTAACAATTACTTTTGTATATTTTGCAAATTTTCTTGCGTATTTACTTGCATCTCCTGCGTAGCCGCCAATTGATGCTCCAATTCCTGTCGGAACAATAAATGCTCCGATTTTTTCATTATTGTAAACCATTTAAATACTTCTCCAATCCATGTAATATAGCCTCAGCTACTTTGTCTTGAAATTCGTTATTGATAAGTCTCCAGTTATCTTCAGGAGAAATTTTATATGCAACTTCAATAAGTATTGCCGGACATTGAGTGTTTCTTATTACTGCAAAACTTCCACCGATAGCACCATTATCCCGAGTTCCGGCTTCTGTAGTTATTGCTCTTAATATTGATTTAGCAAGTGCTTTTGATTGAGGATAAAAGTAGTAAACTTCTGTTCCCGAGCAGTCTCTATCTGCGAGTTTGTCGGGCAGAGCATTATTATGTATACTTATAAACAAATCACAATTATTTTTATTTGTTAAGTCAACCCTTTCATATAATCCTACATATCTGTCATCACTTCTAATCATAAAGACATCAGCACCTGCGTCTTGCAATTTTTTCTGAATTTTTAATGAAATAGCCAGATTGTTATCTTTTTCTTTACCGCCTAAACAGCCGATTGTACCATATTCAGCTCCGCCATGACCCGGATCAATTGCAATTTTTATACCTTGTAATGGCTTTTCTTTATTAATTGCAGGAGTTTTTTTGACTTCCACAACCAATGTATTATCCTCTGTATAGTAACTGTTATAGCCGAATAGAGTACCTTTTTTATTTATATGAAATTCAAATTTGTTAAACGGATATTTCTCAATGCCATATACGACTAAATCAAGATCGTTTGTTTCGCTAAGAATATATGGTAGTCTTTTGTTTAATTTAAATTTAAAAATACGTTTATTGGCATCCTCAGAATAATCTTTGGATAATATTTCAGATGTTGGTTGTTCGGTGAGTTCGGTTTTAATTATATGTTTTTTCAATGCCCAGACATAATCATCTCTTGCTAATTGTATTTTGTAAAAATCTCCATATTCTCCAATGATTTTTAGTGGAACATCTTTAGTATAATGTTGTAATCTGTTCAATCCCCCATCGTAAGGTATAGAACGTATGGGGGTATTGTCTGTTTTTGTTAATCCGATGAACGGAGTGTCATATAGTTTTTGAGTTAATTCAGGGGTTGGTTTTTCATTGGATTTATTTATAATTCTATAAGTTTGAATTTCTTCTCCGTTGTCAATAATAAAAATATTTTCTCCTTTAATTAAAGGAACAGGATATTTAAAACCTCCGGATTCGTGCAGTTTTACTTCTGACCCGTTTATTTTTAATGTCTTTGAAGGAGCTTCGTTTCCTATAAAAAAGGTTCTTGGAGAATTGATAATTACATTGTTTGATTTCGGGTATACAATTTGAGCACTTCTTGCTGATATTTGGGTAATATAAAGTGCTAAAATTAATAATATTAGTTTTAGTGTTTGTTTTCTCATAATATTAATATACAATATTTAAACGAAAATTATAATTTCGTAAATTTATTTAATAATTGTGATATTTGTTCCCTGTTATGATAAAATTTTTATATAAGGGATATAAATATACATGGGAAGAGAAACAGATAAAACGAGAACTTCGTCACGCGGCAAATATTTTAATAATGTATCTGGTATAATGGGTATTCTTTATTGTTTTGCTGTTTTATGTCTGGTTGTTCACCTTATTGGTGTTCAGA
Source organism: uncultured bacterium (assembly GCA_902475545.1). Taxonomy (GTDB): domain Bacteria; phylum Cyanobacteriota; class Vampirovibrionia; order Gastranaerophilales; family Gastranaerophilaceae; genus Zag111. Next base: position 13,279 of record CABRZP010000007.1, on the reverse strand, counting down.
TTTTTGACTTAAAAAAATATCGAGAAAAAGGCAAAATGCAAAGATCAAGTCATGATTTTGCTGTAAGAGGTGATATTTACGACAGACATGGTATAAAACTTGCAACGGATAGAATTTATTATAATATTTATGCCAGACCTGTGGATTATTCTAAAAAAGAAACTCCGGAAAAAATTGCGAAATTATTTGCACCTGTTCTTGGTATCCCAGAGGCAGAATTACGCATAAAGTTGGCAAATAAGAAAATCCCTGTAATTGCAGTTAAGAAGGATGTTGATAGAGATTCTGCAAAAAAAATAATGAGTATTATCAGTGAAAACGGTTTTCGCTCAATTTCACTAGATAAGAAAAATACCAGAGAGTATCCGCAAGGCATATTTGCTTCACATGTACTTGGCTTTTATAATTTTGATGCAGATGTTTCTAATGGCGTAGAGTTAACTGCAAAAGATAAATTGGAACATGTTGTTCGAGCCACAAGATATCAACGTACAAGAGATGGCAAGATTATATATAACTTCTCAACTGATCCTGTTGCTCCTACAGTAAATCCAAAAGGTCAGGATGTTGTTTTAACTATTGATGCCGCGATTCAGCACGTATGTGAAAAAGAATTACATAAGATGATTGCAGAAAAAGATGCTCTTCGCGGTGCTGTAATTGTTATGAATCCGAAAAATGGTGAAATTCTTGCCTATGCGGTTTATCCGACTTATGACCCTAACAAATTTCAAAAAGCATCTAATACAGAAATAAAAAATTGGACACTTACTGATGTTTATCCTCCGGGATCTACTTTCAAGACTATTACTGTAACAAGTGCAATGGAACTTGGAAAAATAAATGAAAATTCAATTATTGAAGATTCAGGTCGTATGAAGTTTGGGCCATATACTATTGAAAACTATGATTATCGAGAAAGAGGAGCCCCCGGTAAAATTAATCTGGTTTACCTGTTTGAACACTCTAGTAATATTGGTTCTGTAAATGTGGGTTATTTAATGACTCATAAAGAATTTTATGATATGCTTCGAAAATTCGGTTTTGGAGAAAAATCGGGTATTGATTTACCGGGTGAGTCTTCAGGGCTTCTAGCTGCTCCAAAATATTGGGATAGAGGTTTGCACATGACTATGTCATACGGTTATGGAACATCTGTTTCTATTATGCAAATGGTATCAGCTGTTTCAGCACTGGCAAATGATGGAGTTAGGGTAACTCCGCATGTTATCAAATATTCACCGGAAGAAGAAGCTGAAAAAGTCAAAAGAATTCCGACGATTTCCCCTCAAACTGCAAGAACGATTACGAAACTTCTTGCTGTAAGTGTAAATAATGGTAAATCTAATATTAAATTGGACAAATATAATGTTGCTGCAAAAACAGGAACATCAAGAAAACCTTCTGAAAATGGGTCTGGTTATTCCGGTGCAATGTATACTTCTACAATTGGTTATTTACCGGCAAGTGATCCGAAAGTTTTAATTTATGTTGTTGTAGACAGTGCCAAAAAGGGTCCTGTTTGGGGAAATACCGTAGCCGGACCGATTTTCCATGAAGTTGCAGAACAAACTGCAAGAATTCTGGATTTGAAACCTGATAAAATTCAGGCTCAACCTCAAAAAAATGTTAATTAGCATAGGGAGATATAGTAATGAAATTAGATGAATTAATTGAATATTTAAAATATGATGATTTGATAAATTTTAAAAATGTTGAAATTTCAGGAATTTCTTATAATTCTAAAACTACTAAAAAAGGTGATATTTTTATTTGTTTAGTCGGTGAGTATGCTGACGGGCATGAATTTGCTCAAATGGCTATTGATAATGGAGCAGCGGCATTACTTGTTGAAAGAAAAATTGAAGGGGTTTCAATTCCTCAAGTTCAGGTAGATTCTACAAGACATAAAATTGCAGATATCGCTGATAGATTTTATTCAAGACCGTCAATGGGGCTTAATTTGATTGGTGTTACCGGTACAAATGGTAAAACTACGGTTACTCATTTAATTCAAAAGATTTTTGAAGAAAATCATGAAAAATGTGCTTTAATAGGTACTTTGGGATATAAATTATCTTCAACCGGCGAGTATAGAGATGCAAAACATACAACTCCTCAGGCTCCGGAATTACAAGCTACATTGCGAATGATTAAAGATGTTGAAAAAATTGATAATGTAGTTATGGAGGTAAGTTCTCACGCATTGGAACAAAACAGAGTTGGAGGATGCCGTTTTAATGGTGCGGTGTTAACTAATTTAACTCAGGACCACCTTGATTACCATATTACAATGGATAATTACTTTAAAGCTAAAGCTATACTTTTCCAAAAATTGAAGGAAGATAATTTTGCTGTAATCAATGCTGATGATGAATACAGTGAAAGATTTCTAGCGGAAGTTCCTGAAGGGGTTAGAAGATTTACCTATGGTGTAAAAAATTCTGCAGATATTATGGCAAAGGATATTAATTTTTCACTAAATGGTGCGGAGTTTGTGCTTGTATTTAACGGAGCTGAATATCCTGTGAACTTGCACATGAACGGTATGTTTAGTGTTTATAATGTCCTTGCCGCTTTAGGTGCATCTATTGCTATGGGTATTGATATTAAACTTGCTTTAAAAGCTTTACAAAATGTTCACGGTGTTGCCGGTCGTTTTGAAGTTGTTAATAAAAAACCTCTTGTTATTGTAGATTATGCACATACTCCTGACGGATTGGAAAATGTTTTAAAATCAGCAAGAGAAATTACTCCTGCTGGAGGAAAGTTGATATGTTTATTTGGTTGCGGCGGAGACAGAGATGCAACTAAACGCCCTAAAATGGGTGCTATTGCTCAAAAGTTGGCGGATAAAATAGTTATAACAAGTGATAATCCAAGATCTGAAGATCCACAGCAAATTATTACTGATATTATTGCAGGTTTGCAGTCAGTTAACCCTGATATTGTGACAGTAGAACCTGATAGGGGAGAAGCAATTGCGTTGTTAAAATCTATCGCTGAAAATAATGACGTTGTTGTTATTGCAGGTAAGGGACACGAAGATTATCAAATATTGAAAGATAAAACAATTCACTTTGATGATAGGGAACAGGCAAGAAAAATCTTTGCCGGAAGTGTTATATAGTATGAAAACACAATTGTTTATTGAACAGCATTTTCATGGCTGCTACGGAATTGATTTTAATAAAGCTTCTGTTGATGAAATTTTAGAATTATCTCAACGCATAATTAAAGAAGGTGTTGGATATATTTTTCCTACACTTGTTACTGATTCTTTGGAAAATACCAAAAAACAGATAAAAATTATTAAAGAAGCCGCATTAAAGCAAACTTCCGATATGGCTAAAATTTGCGGGGTTCACTTAGAGGGTATTTTTCTAAATCCAGAGAAAAAAGGAATTCATAATTCAAATTATTTTATGGTTCCGTCGCTTGAAAACTTTAAATTGCTTGAAGATGACTTTATAAAAATAGTTACTCTAGCCCCCGAATTGGCTGATAACGAACTTATAACCTATCTTCACAATTTAGGAGTTAAAGTTCAAGCAGGGCATTGTGTCGGTAGTGATTTATCTGGAGTTGACGGTACTACTCATACTTTTAATGCTATGAGCGGTATAACCCATCGAGGCTCGTCAACTGCATTGAGTGCCCTTATAAATGATAATATCTATACTGAAATTATCGGAGATGGTGTTCACGTTTCGGATGATGCCTTAAGGCTGCTTTTTAAAATAAAACAGATGAATAAAATTATACTTGTATCAGATTGCTTGCCTTGTACGCATAGTGATATAAAAGAGTTTGTATTTGCAGACGAAAAAATATATTTTGATGGGAATAAGGCAACTTCTGCCGAAGGTACTCTTGCCGGAAGTACTAAATTGCTTCCGGATATTGCTAAAATTCTGGGGAAAAAAGATTTATTCAACAGACAATATATTTCAAACTCCTATGACTATCATAATCTTCCACCACGTGGGGAAATAGAATGGGATGATGATTTTAATATTGTAAGTGTAAAATATTAAATTAAGGTTTAAGGATATGAGAAGTGATAATGTTAAGACAGGAATAGCCAGAACACCGCATCGCGGGCTTTTAATGGCAACTGGTGTTAGTAAAAAAAATATGAAAGCTCCATTTATCGGAATTGCAAGTTCTTTTAGTGACTTGGTTCCGGGACATATTGGAATGAGAGATTTAGAGCGTCAGATTGAAAAGGGAATTCACACCGGCGGTGGACAATCTTTTATTTTTGGTGTTCCTGCTGTGTGTGACGGAATTTCAATGGGGCATAGCGGAATGCGTTATTCTTTGCCTTCCAGAGATTTAATAGCTGACTGTATTGAAACAGTTGCGGAGGCTCATCAGCTTGATGGACTGGTACTTTTATCAAATTGCGATAAAATTACTCCGGGAATGCTTATTGCTGCACTTAGATTAAATATTCCGACTGTATTGGTTACTGCCGGTCCTATGCTTGATGGCGAAAGCAGATGCGAAAAATTAACTATGATTAAAGGATCATTTGAGGCAGTTGGTAAATTTCGAAATGGAGTAATAGATGAAAATAGGCTGCTAGAGTTGGAAGAAGAATCTTGTCCTTCTGCGGGTTCTTGTCAAGGAATGTATACGGCTAATACAATGGCTTGCCTTGCAGAAGTTATGGGTATGAGTTTGCCTTTCTGTGCAACTTCCTCTGCTGTTTCCTCTAAAAAACGCCGTATAGCATTTGATAGTGGTGTTGCTATTGTAGATTTAGTTAAAAATAATATTTGTCCGTCTGATATTGTTGACAATGAAACCTTGCGTAATGCAATTATATGCGATCTGGCAATGGGTGGCTCTACAAATTCATTTTTACATATTTTAGCTCTTGCTAACGCGGCTGAAATTGATGTAACTCTTGATGATTTTGAAGAATTAAGTCATAAAATTCATCAAATTGTGAAACTCGATCCGGCTGCGGCACCAACTATGTCTGATTTTCATAAAGCAGGCGGAGTTTCTGCTCTTTTGAAAAACTTAATTGATGCTAATGTTGGTATTAAAAATAAAAATACGGTATCAGGTTTATCAATATTTGATATTTGTAAAAATGCTTATGTAAATGAAGAATTAATTCATCCGTATAGCAAACCTGTTACAACAAAACCGGGTTTAGGTATTTTGTATGGTAATTTAGCTCCGGATGGTTGTGTTACAAAAATTTCCGGAATTGATGAGTCTTGTTACGAATTTGAAGGAACTGCTAAAACTTTTGATTCGGAAGAAGCTGCTATGAATGCTTTAGAAAATGATGAAATTGTGGCGGGTGATATTATTATTATCCGTTATGAAGGTCCAAAAGGCGGTCCTGGAATGCGTGAAATGCTTGCCCCTACCTCTTTATTGGTTGGAAAAGGATTGGGGACAACTTGTGCATTGATTACTGACGGAAGGTTTTCTGGTGGCACAAGAGGTATTTGTATAGGACATGTTTGTCCTGAAGCTGCAAATGGCGGACCTATTGCATTAATCAAAAATGGTGACAAAATTAAAATTGATATAAATACCAGAAAAATAGATTTATTAGTTTCAGCAGAGGAACTGGAAGACAGAAAAAAACAATTAAAACCATTTGAACTCAAATGTAAATCCGGATATTTATCAAAATATGCTAAAAATGTTCAAGATGCTTCGCACGGAGCAATTGTTTAATTAAAAGGAATTAGAATGAATACTGATAATATAAAAAAAATCGTTGAAGATACTGATTTAAAACATATTGCAATTATTATGGACGGTAATCGACGCTGGGCTAAAGAGCGTAATTTGCCTTCGGCTTTCGGTCATAAAAAAGGGGTTGAAGCATTAAAAGAAACTCTTCGTGCTTGTGATGATTTCGGTGTAAAATATCTTACTGTTTATGCTTTTTCTACTGAAAATTGGAATAGAAAACAGGAAGAAGTGGATTTCTTGATGAATCTTGTTGCTGTTACTCTTTCTAATGAATTAGAAGAGATGAATAAAGAAAATGTTCAAATTCATTTTATTGGTGATTTAAGCAGATTAACAGATTCATTGCAAAAAATTCTGTATAATGCAGTAGAAACAACAAAAAATAATACCGGAGTAGTTCTTCAAATTGCTTTAAATTACGGATCAAGAGATGAAATTGTACATGCAGTTAAGCAAATTGTTGATTCAGGAGTGAGAGGCTCTGATGTTAATGAGAATTTAATATCCGAAAATCTTTACACTAAAGGGGTTCCTGATCCTGATGTGTTAGTCAGAACAGGCGGAGAACAGCGGATTTCAAATTATTTGCTGTGGCAGATTGCTTATTCTGAAATCGTTACGATAAAAGAGTTTTGGCCTGAATATGGTAAGATGCTTTTAGCTCAAACAATACAAGAATTTGGAAAGAGACAGAGAAGATATGGAAAATAATTCTAAAATTAAGATAGTTTTTGCAACAGGTAATGCTCATAAACTTGCAGAAATCAATGAAATTTCAAAAAATACCGGAATTGAATTTGTTTTACCTCCAGAAGGTTTTGATCCTGATGAAACAGGTACAACGTTTGAAGAAAATTCTTATATTAAAGCTTTTGAAGCGGCTAAGTTATCGCATAATATATCTTTAGCTGATGATTCCGGATTGTGTGTTGAGGCTTTAAACGGTGAACCCGGAATTCATTCTGCTCGTTATGCCGATACTCCGCAAGCCAGAATTGATAAGTTGTTGAAAAATCTTACCCCCTTCGGTAATAGGAAAGCAAAATTTGTTTGTGCTATGACTTTAGTTGATGAATTCGGAAATATTCTGAACAAAGAAATTGGAGAATGTCACGGTAAAATTGCAAAATCTCAATCAGGCGTGAACGGATTCGGATATGATCCAATATTTTTGGTTGATGGCTATGACAATATGACAATGGCTGATATGTCAGAAGAAATGAAAAATTCTATTTCTCACAGGGGTATTGCTCTAAAGAAAATGATTAGTTATATTCAACAAAATCTTTTATAAGGACAACAACGAGGATTAATGAAAAAAAAGATATTATTGATATTAATAATAGTTATAGCAGCAATTGCTTTGAGATATTTAATATCTACTGTTGGCGGGTTTATTAAATATAAAGCTCGTGCTGTCCAAACTCCTCCAAATGTTGTTGTTGAAAATATAAAACAAGAAAGTGTTATTCAGAGTTTTGAAGCACCGGGACGTGTCGTTTCTAAATACCAAGTCAGTATTATGGCTCGTATTTCCGGTTATTTGCAAAAAAGCTTTTTTAAAGAAGGCGATTATGTAAAAGCAGGAGATACATTATTTCTTATAGAACCAACTGAATTTCAAAATGCATCAAATGTTGCGGGAGCTAATATTCAAAATGTAAAAGCACAGCTTGAATATGCAAATAAACAGCTGGCAAGGGCTGATGAACTTGTAAAACAGGATTATATTGCAAAATCAAAGTATGATGAAATACTTGCAAATAGAAATGCATTACAAGCTCAATTAGAAGCTGCACAGTCTAATTATCAAGATACAAACAGAAGTCTCAGTTATACGCAGGTAAAAGCTCCTGTTGATGGCAGAATTGGTTTTATTGATGTTACGGTGGGAAACTATGTCAGCCCGTCTTCAGGTTCTCTGACTACAATTAATAGTACAAATCCGATTTATGTTACTTTCCCGTTAGCTTCTGATGATTATATTGCAATTTCATCAATTGATAAAAATAAAAATGATAAACGAAAAGTTGAATTGTATTTTCAAAATGGGAAAAAATATGATCTTGATGGGGTTCAGGATTTTTTGGATAACAAAGTTGATCAAGCCACAGGAACAGTTACAATGCGTGCAACTTTTCAAAATCCTGATAATAGATTGCTTCATGGTGAATTCGTTACCGTCAAAGTTTATGCAAATAACAAAGTAAATGTTCCGGTTGTGCCTATTGTGGCAGTTCAAGAAAATCAAGAAGGTAAATATGTATATAAACTTGATGATAAAAACATTCCTAAGTTAACCTATATTAAAGTTCAAGGTCAATCCGGAGAAAACTGGATTGTCAAAGACGGGTTAAAAGCCGGAGATAAAGTTATTGTCGATGGTATATTAAAAGTTGTACCGGGAGCTCCGGTTAATATTGTTAAAAGAGAAGAGTTGAAAGTTGAGAAAGATAAAGTAAACACTGGTAAAAAGAATAAATAGTTATTCTAAAAGGTTGAAATGTCTAATCAAAATAGTGGTAATATTTTTATAAAGAGGCCAAAACTGGCTATTGTAATATCTCTCGCAATACTTCTGGCGGGGATATTAATGATTAAAACTCTTCCGTTAGAGGAATATCCTTCAATTACTCCTCCGCAGGTAGTTGTGACTGCTAATTATGCCGGTGCAAGTTCTGACGTTATAGAATCAACAATTGCGGCACCTATTGAAGCTCAGTTAAATGGTGTTGAGGATATGATTTATATGTCGTCAACTTCAGAAAGCGGAGTTTATACTCTGACATTATATTTTGAAGTTGGTTCTGATCCTGATATGGCAGTTGTTAATGTCCAAAACCAATTACAGCTTGTTACTCCAAGATTGCCGGAAGAAGTTAAAAGATATGGACTTTCTGTAAAAAAATCTACCGGAGGACCAGGGTTGCTTCTTATTGCAGTTAATTCACCAAATAATTCTTATAATAATTTATATATTTCAAATTATGCGGATATTTATATTAAAGATGAATTGGCACGTATAAAAGGTGTTGGTAAAGTTTCAGTATTCGGTTCTTCAAGTTATTCTATGCGAATTTGGCTTGATGCCGATAAAATGGCTAATTATAATTTATCTCCATCAGATATTACTGCCGCTATTCAGGCTCAAAATCTTCAATCTCCTGCCGGTGATTTAGGTGATGAGCCTATGAAAAATAAACAGATGATTAAAATTACCATGAAAACAAAAGGCCGTTTAAAAGATGTTCATGAGTTTGAAGATATTATAATAAAATCGTTACCAACAGGTGCTCAAGTAAGATTGAAAGATGTTGCAAGAGTTGAGTTGGGTGCAGAAAGTTATTCTTTCTTTTCACGGGTAAGTCAGAAAAATGCGGCTATTATTACCGTAAGTCAATTACCAGAAGCTAATGCTATAGATTTATCTAATAAGATTCAGAAAAAATTAAAGGAACTTAGTAAAACTTTTCCAAAAGATATTCAATACAAAATTCAACATGATGAAACAGAATTTGTCAGGGAATCAATTCATGAAGTTATAAGTGCTGTTGTTCTGGCTGTTCTGTTAGTTTCTGTTGTTACCTATTTGTTTTTAGGTACCGCAAGAGCTGCATTTATACCTTTCTGTGCTATTCCTGTTTCTTTAATTGGTGTTTTTATATTTATGCATTTGTTCGGATTTTCAATCAATCTGTTAATTTTGTTTGGCTTAGTTCTGGCGGTAGGTTTGGTTGTTGATGATGCAATTGTAGTTTTAGAAAATACACAGCGTCATATTCAAGAAGGGAAAGATAAGAAAACTGCAACTGAAATTACGATGAAAGAGGTTTTTGGGGCTGTTTTAGCTACTTCTTTAGTCTTGATGGCAGTTTTTGTTCCTGTATCTTTTATGGGTGGAATTACAGGCAGAATGTTCAGACAATTTGCGTTATGTATTGCCTCGTCTATTGGTTTATCTACTCTTGTTGCATTGTCTCTTGCTCCTGCTTTGTGTTCAACTATTTTAGAATCCGGTGAAGAAAAACCAGATTTTGTTTTTATTCAGAAATTTGATGATTGGTTTAATAAAATAAGAGATACCTATTTAATCCATACAAAAACCTTTGTTGACTCTGCCGGACTAACTTTGGGAGTCTTGGGAATTATTGTCCTTTTAACAATTGGTTTATTTATATTGATTCCTAGAGGTTTTTTACCTGCGGAGGATAGAGGTGCATTATTTACACAGGTTCAGTTACCTGCCGGTTCTACTGCGGCAAGGTCAGATGATGTTAGTAAGGATATTGAGTCCAAATTGTTAAATATTCCCGGAGTAAAGGATACGATTGCTCTTGTTGGTTTAAATGGTGAAAATACCGCATTTATTGTTTCCAATTTAAAACCATGGTCAAAAAGGAAAAAGAAAGAGGAATCAGTTGATGGTATTATAAAAAACATTAATAAAGAATTTGCAAATTATCCGCCTGCAACTGTTGCTACGTTTTCTCCGCCTGCAATTTCGGGGCTGGGAATGTTTGGCGGCTTTGAATACCAATTATTAGATAAAGGAGACCGATCTTCCGGCGATTTTTATGAGGAAGCTCAAAAAATTATGACCGCAGCTCGTGCAAATCCTGATTTTATGATGATTTATACTTCATATACCGCAAACTTACCTCAGCTACTTATTGACGTTGATGTAGATAAAGCAATGGCTCAAGGAGTAAACGTAACTGAAGTTTATAATGCTATTGCTGCGTATTTTGCCAAAGTGTATGTTAATGATTTCAATAAATACGGACGGGTATACAGGGTATATTTACAGGCAGATTCGGATTATAGGGCTAAAATTTCTGATTTAAATAAAATTTATATTAAAAATAATTCAGGACGAATGGTTCCGCTGACAGCATTAATTAAAACAAAAAATATAGTTGGTCCATATATAAGAACGAGATTTAATATGTATCCTGCAATTACTATTAATGGCAGTGCCAAAGGTAATGTGAGTTCAGGAAAAGCTATTAGTTTAATGGAAGAAATTTCCGATAAGAACTTACCAAAAGATATGGGGTACACTTGGTCAGGCTCATCATTGCAAGAAAAACAATCAAGTGGACAAATCGGACCTATTCTTTTAATGTCATTGATTTTTGTTTTTCTGTTTCTGGTGGGGTTATACGAAAGCTGGTTTTTACCGATTACTGTATTGTTAGTTACTCCAATAGCATTGGTGGGAGCCTTACTTTTCCAATATGTTACAGGCTATGCATTAGATATATATTCGCAAATAGGTTTGGTTATGCTTCTGGGCTTAAGTACAAAACAGGCTATATTGATTGTTGAATTTGCAAAGGATGCACATGAAAACGGTATGCCTATTCGGGAAGCAGCAATGCTTGCGGCAAAACTTCGGTTTCGTGCTGTAATGATGACAAATATTGCTTTTATATTGGGCTTACTTCCGCTAGTCTTTGCATCAGGTGCAGGTGCTGCATCAAGGCATTCGGTAGGTATGACTGTGCTTGGCGGAATGTTTGCGGTGGCGTTTGTTGGTACATTTTTAGTACCTGCTTTTTATGTGATGGTTGAAGAATTTAAAATTAATTCATCAAGGCGGCTAAAAGAGCTAAAGGATAAAAAATAAAATGCTTAAGAAAATCTCATATATTCTAATATTATTATTTTTGACAAGTGCTGTGTTTGGAAATCCCGTTGGTAATACTTTAAATCCGACTGAGTTCCCGAATTCAGAGAAAGTATTACCGGATAGTTCTTCCGGTAATTCAGAATTTATAATCTCCGGTTCTGTTGTTAAAAATATAGATATGTCATTAGATAATTGTTTGAAAATTTCACTAGGGAATAATCCTCAAATAAGTTTGGCTTTTCAAGATATTTTAGCCGCTGATGCAAGACTAAAGCAAGTTTGGTCTAACTTTTTTCCGTCTTTTTCATGGCAAACAAGTTATACCAGATTAAGACAATTGCAATTGTCAGATGCTTTTGGTGAAAATCTTATATTTAATTATTACCTTGCCGGACAGGTAACATTGCAGCAAATGTTATATGACTTTGGTGTAACCCAAAATCAGGCGACGATAAAACGATTAGATTATGAAGCTTATAAAAAAACTTTTGAATCTGTAGTAAATAATGTTATATATAAAACAAAAGATGCATATTATAATCTCTTGTATGCTTATGAAAGTAAAAGAATAGCCGAAGATACTGTTAACAAGTATCAAATGTTTTATAATCAGGCAAAGGCATTTTACCAAAGCGGAATGAATCCAAAAGTTGATGTTACGATTGCAGAAACAAATTTAAGTAATGCAAAATTGAAACTTATTCAAGCAGATAATGCTGTGAATCTTGCAATAGCCCGTTTGAATAATGTTATGGGTGTTCCTTATATAGAAAAATACGAAGTTCATGACCGTTTGAAATACCAGCCAATGCGTTTAACTTTTGAGCAGGCAGTTGATATAGCAAGAGAAGCCAGACCTGAACTTAAACTGGCAGAGATTAAAGTTGAGGAAGCCAACCAAACAATCAAATTGGCGAAAAAATCCTTTTTCCCAACGATATCGGTAGAAGGTCAGTATCAGCGAGGTGGTAAAAGCTGGAATTCTAACTATGGTTATAACTTAGGCGGATATTTGATTTTCCCGACAATAAATGCAATGCTGATCAGAAATGAAATAAAAGAGGCAAAATATTTATATGATAAAGAGCTTGCTAATGCACGAAATACTCAAAATTCTGTTTATTTAGAAATTCAAAATGCATATTTAAAAGTTGAAGAGAAACGGAATCAGCTTCCGGTCGCAATATTACAAGTAAAGCAGTCAAAAGAAAACTATGAATTATCCTATGGCAGATATCGGGTTGGCGAAGGAGCCCCAACTGAACTTAAAGATGCCGAAAATACCTATGAACAAGCTCAATTAACATATTATGCTTCATTATATGAATACAATTCAGCTAAAGCCGAACTGGAAAAAGCTATTGGAAAAAATATTGTAGATGACGCTGATTGTGTTGATTTAAAAATTGATTAAGAAATGTTAAGAAAACTAATTCAAAAATGTCAATTTTTTATCAAGTATTTACTTTATATATATGTAAGATATAAAGAGAGAAGAGAGCAAATTATGTTAGCATCATCAGGACAAGCTTTTGGTACAATGGTAAAACCATCAAGACGCGGAAGAAGTGCAAAAGTTCAAGAATTTAGATATTTAGAAAAAAAAGATAGAAGAATGAGATTTAATAACTCTCAGGATCCAATATATTCAGTTTTTGACTGTATCGAAGATAGACCACTAAAGGTATTAGCTAAGGAATTTGTAAAAGATTCATTCTTTGAAGCAGTGAATTTTGTATCAAAAGTTGTTGGATAATCAATAGGAAAAACAGGAATCGAAACAAGGAAAAAAGGATAGGATAAATATTTGGCGGTTTTAAACCGCCTTTTTTATTGCAAATTTTTCAAAACACTTGCAAAATTAATAAAACAATGTTATACTAGAGATATCAAAAAAGATATACAATATTTAGAAAT
>CABRZP010000006.1 GCA_902475545.1 uncultured bacterium | reverse complement strand
AAACGGTATAGCCCTAACAGCAGGCTTTAGATGGTCATTAGGCAAAGAAGGCAAACCGATCGAAAAAGTTAATAATGAGACCCTGAAACAAGTTCAGGGTGACAAAGGGGTAAATGTAAATACCCTCTCCAAGGGAGAGGGCAGGGTGAGGGTTCAATCAGCTCAACCTACGGTAAGTACTCGTACTGAACTTGAGAACCGTCATTCTGAACTTGTTTCAGAATCCCAATCAATACTTGGTGGCAAAGTATCCACAGCGGCAAGTCGAACAGTTTTGAAACAACTAACCCCAACCCAAAAAACCGCTCTAGGAGCCAAACCACAAAATACAACCAGAACAACAAATAGTGCAATATTAAAACAATTGTAATTACTGCCAATATTGGTAGCAGGGGTAAATAAAAACCCCTGCGGAGAACAAGACTTACCTCGCATATTTTATGCACCCAAATACCCCCGCCGAGCTTTCTCATCACTCGACGGGGGTTGGGGTTATGGGTTAGTAAAATAATACCTCTTATCGATATATGCATATAACATTTTGTTTAACATTACTTAATTTATGTTGTAAATAATTAAAGTTTTTCAAAATTATGTCGATTATCAACATGTGACAGTTTAATACGGGGTGTGTAAGTAAAATGTACGAAGACCTACTAAGAAAACAAATTATTGTAGAGCTAAAAAATTTAATTGAAAAAGCTGAAAATATTGAAGATGATAAAGATTCATACTGTGAATTTATGAAAGGTATGATTTTAAATACATATAGTACAAATTAGTCATTTGTCGAATGAAAAGTTTAGGCAATTCCATTAGATTATAACTATGAAAATTGTTATAATCGGTGGAGTTGCCGCCGGAGCTAAAGCCGCAGCGAAAATAAAACGTTTACTACCTGATTCAAAAGTTGAAATATACACAGACGATACACATGTTTCTTATTCTTCTTGCGGATTACCTTATTACATAGAAGGTAATTTTACTGATTACAGAGCTTTATTAGTGCGTTCTGTTGAAGAATTTAAAGCTTCTGGTATAGATGTCTATTTAGAATCAAAAGTTGAAAAAATTCTTGTTCCGCATCAACAGGTGCTAGTTTGCACTAAAACAGATGCAAAACTTGTTAATTATGACAGATTAATTATTGCTACCGGAGCCAGACCATTCATTCCTAAAATTAATGGTTATGAGAATTTCGATAATATTTATACGGTTAGAAAAATTGAAGATGGTATAAATATTCGTGAAAAAATGCTCAAATCAAAACATGCGACCATTATAGGCAGTGGTTTTATTGGCTTAGAACTTCTTGAAGCTTTTGTAAAAAACGGATTAGAGGTTGATGTAATTGAAAAAAATGACAGATTAATATCTGCATTTGATGCTGATATGTCGGATATAATTCGAAACAGGCTTGAAGCATATACTCCTTCAACATTCAGGTTTCATACAAGTGAAATAGTTTCAGAGTTTATTGGTGAAAATAGACAGGCGAATATTGTAAAAACCTTATCTGGGAAAGAATTTAAGACGGATTTAATAATCATTTCATCGGGAGTAAGACCAAATTCTGAAATTGCAAAAGATGCAGGGATCTTTATTGGTGAAACAGGTGCTATACGAGTAAACAAGTTAATGCAAACATCTGTATCTAATATTTATGCCTGTGGTGATTGTTGTGAAGAAAAACATTTGATTAGTGGCAAATATGTTTGGGTACCATTAGGTTCTACAGCAAATAAAGAAGGTCGTTGTGCCGCAATGAATGCTGCAGGATTCTACAATGAATTTGAAGGTGTGTTAGGTTCTGCCGTATCAAGATGCTTAAATACTACAATGTCTATGACCGGTTTAACTGAAAAGGAAGCTCTTGAATTTGGGTATAATACTGTAACTGCAACTGTCTCAAAACCTGATATGGTATCTTATATGCCTGATGTTGGTGATATAACACTAAAAGTTGTTGCAGATAAAGCTACAGGACTTTTACTTGGCGGACAAGCTGTAGGTTCAATTGGTGCGGATAAAAGAATAAACACATTAGCAACAGCACTTTTGGGACATTTAACGGTTAATGAATTTAATAATCATGATTTAACCTATGCTCCACCATACTCTACAACCATTGATCCTTTATTGAACGCAATGAGTATTCTCTGCACTAAAATATCTAGACACTGCTAATTAGGTTATATATGTATTTAGCAACACCTTCTCCCATAGAAAAACAGCTTGCTTGAACTCGCAAAGCACCTTGTGCCATATAATCTGCTGATAGCCCTCTTCCTGCAACAAATAAATTATCAAAGTCATTTGACATTAGACTTTCTATTGGCAATTGATATTCGCCTGTTTTTTCAAGAGTTGAAGTGTTTTTATTTGTACTATGCACATCAATAGGATAATCTGAGATAAGAACAGGATTAGTAAAGGTTTTTCCTGATTTTAAATCATCAATAGTGTAAATATATTTCCCTTTTATTCTATTTGAAACTCTTACTCCAAGCATATCGGCAATATTAGAAATATAAGAATTTTCAAAACCCGGAAAATATTTTTTACAGAAATTTGAAAGTCTTAAAATTGCTTGTCTGCCCTCAATAAGAGCTGTTGTTCTATCTCCAATAAGGTTTGGATTAAGGTTTTTAATTATTCTTGGACAGTTAAACGCAATACTATCCTGAGTTCCAGCTACTGTAAATATCTGGAAATAGTTTCTATCAGTGTCTTTTAGAATATTTTCACTCACTGCATTATCAAATAATGGTGCTAAAGCCCAGTTTTTATTGGTATCCCAGGTATATGCAGTAGATAAATGAATAGAGCCATTGATATTTTCAATTGAAGTAACATTTCTGTCTGTATCTATATTTTCTAGCCATTTTGAAAAAGTATTTAAATTAATACCGCTCATAATAAATCGTAAGCTGATTGGTTGAAATTGTGAGTTATCATTTAAAAATTCGCAATTAATTTTTTGAGAAAAATTTAAATCACCTGTTGCGTCAATATAATACTTCGCTTCGATAGGTACTGATAACATATCGTCACTAACACTGGAAATATTATTTGCATGTATCTTTTCGTTATATACAGATAATATATTGTTTACTTTTATCGAAAGGATATTCTTATTATTAATTTGAGTTGAAATTATTTCAGAATTATATCTAATTTCAACATTTGCTTCTTCCATCATTTTATCCAAAACAATTTTAGTTAATTCGGGATTAAACCACCCTGGATTATTCTGATATGTTATTTGACCATTAATTTTATTTAAATTCTTAATCAGAGTCGAATAAAAGTCTGTATTTATTTGGTTGTCACCTGATTTCATGACAGGAATAACAAGCCCAGATGTTATTGAACCGCCTAAGTGAATACCTTTTTCTAATAAAAGTGTTTTCAGTCCGAGTTTGCCGCTTGTATACGCTGCCGCACAACCGGCTGTTCCGCCACCTATTATAACAACATCATATTTCATTTTTTCTCCTTACAATGTTTAAAATATTGTGAACTCGATATTCTATCTGAATTTTTTATCTCTAAATTTCTTGCCTCGCTAATCGCCTCATTAAGGCCTGTTAAATTTTCATCCTTATAAAATATACCTGCAGTTGTTTTTAATAGTCCTAATTCCTCGTCTGTGAGTTCATGTTTTATCAAGGTTTCATTTTTTACGGCAATAGTTCCAATAAATTTATCTGTTGATTTATTATAAATTTTTCCGATATAAAATCCAGCTTCCATCATGGCACTTCTAACTGCAGCTGATGATGTATAAGTTAAAATAATTCCATCATTGTCTAAATGGTTATATAGAAGTTTAAAGAAATCGTATGACCATAAGCAAGGACACTTTGCAGGTGTAAATGCATCTAAAAATATTACATCATATATAAATTTATCATTAATTATAACCTGTCTAGCATCCCCAATTTCCAGTTCAAAATTAACAGCCTCTAAATTATAGGTTTTAAGGCTACTTTTATACCAATTAGATATGTACTTATAATATATATTATGTAAGAAGGTTGATAAACATCCAGATAGACACAAATCTAAGCCTTTAGAATAAAACTTTTGATATATAAACGATAAATTTGAATCAAAATATTTTTTATAGGCTTTATTGCTTAGTATCTCAAATAGCTCTTTGGAATGCTCAAAATCAGGATTGCTATTATAAATCTTTTCAAAAATTAAATAATTTATTAATTTGTCAATTTTTTTTGCTTTATTTATTTTGGATTTTAATAAATACTTATCAATTTGTTTATATTCAAAATCTAAGTTTTTATTATTAAAATTTTTTTCTCCTGTTTTTACAAAAGGTGAAATAAAAGATAAAATTTTGTCATTATCTATAGCTTTAATAAAAATTTTCCCAAAAATATTATCCGTATATATCGTAGAGTTATATATGTTATTAGTTTCTGATTTATTTTGTTCAACCTTCTCTAAAATGTTATTTGTATATATCGTTTCGATATTCTTATTTTTAATAAATGAATTTTTAGAATTTTTTTTTGAAAATTTTATTTTTTCCAAAATGAAATTTAAAAAACTTTTTGAGTTATAACCAATACCATAACAAATATCTAAAATTCTTATATTATCTTTTGATAATAATGTATCAATATCCAGCGGATGGATAAACTTTTCATAAGCCTCTGTTAAAGCCCCATCTGCACTATGATATATATCATTATAATCAGAATTATATAGACCTACTGAGCCATCATTAGTAAAATATGTGTGAAATTCATACATATTGCTATTATACGAGCATTTTTGCTTAAAAACAAATTCTTTAAATATCTTATTAAATGATTTATTTTATTGTTTTTGTTATAATGTAAATGAAAGGTGATTAAGATTATGAAAGTTAGTGTAAAAGTACCTGCTACTACAGCAAATATTGGACCAGGGTTCGATTGCTTAGGTATGGCTTTGCCGTTATATAATACCATTACAATCGAAGAGACTGTATTACCGGGTACCGGTGTTGAAATTAATGTTATATCTGAAAGCAGTGCTATTGACGAATTAGCACTTGAACACATTCCTTTAGACGAAAACAGCTTAGTATATAAAGCTGTAGAATTACTTTATAATTCAATCGGACAAACTCCTGGAGAATTAAAAATTAATATACATTCATCAATTCCTGTAGCTAGAGGTTTGGGCAGTAGTGCTTCAGTGGTTGTTGGAGCATTAATTGCTGCAAATGAATTATTGGGTCATCCTGCTGATGAAGTCGCACTTTTATCAATTGCTTCTGAATTAGAAGGACATCCTGATAATATTACTCCTGCAATTATTGGCGGTCTTGTACTTGCCTCTCAGGAGGATGATGGAACTGTTATCTACAGAAAACTTGAATGGCCGTCTGAATGGGCTATTACGGTTTGTATTCCTGACTTTGAATTATCTACAGATATTGCACGTTCTGTTTTACCTAAAGAAGTACCAATGAAAGATGCAATTTTTAATGCTCAAAGACTTGGTATGTTTGTTCAAGCAGTACACACAAAAGATACAGAGTTAATGAAATTAGCTTTAAAAGACAGATTGCATCAACCATATAGAATGAAACTTATGCCTGGTTTAGATAAAATTATGGATAATCTGAGATTTATTGATAGCGTTCTGGGTTGTGTAATAAGTGGTGCAGGTTCTTCAATTCTGGTTATTTCAGAGAAAAATGATCTGGATAAGATTAAAAATGTTGTCAAAGAAACTTGGGCTGACCAAAATATTAAATGTGAAATTAGAACAATGAATGTGGAACAAAATGGTGCACAAATTGTCTCTAATGAAGATTAGACATTTATATTAGATAAAATACGAATAAAAAATCAAAGAATAACCTTCATAATATAAAAAATATTTATGGAGGTTATTTTTATGAATATTACAATTTTAGACTCATGTGTAGGTTGTGGAGCATGTTCAATTATTAATCCTGAAGTATTTGATATGAACAGAGATAAAGCAATTGTTAACTCTGAAAATATCGAAAATACAGAAGATTTATGTATAGATGCTGCCTTAGCATGTCCGGTTAATGCAATTGAAATTAATGATTATTAAGAAATATTAACACCTAAAACTCAATAATATCTCGAAAAATTGTCCAATATAAAATCGTTGGGCAATTTTTTTCTGTAAAAATTTTTTATATAGAAGTAAGGGAAAATTTATGTAGAATTGAAAGGTAGGTATTTATGACAAACATGTATTTGGCTAGTCCTGCATACACCATGTTTGATTCAACAAAAGGTAGTATGACTAATCGTTATCAATGTGCAAAAGAGCATTTAAAAAACAACTTAAATTACGGTCTTAAAGGAGCAGCTTTAGGAGCCGCAACAGGTGGTGTTGCTTATGCAGCTTATAAAAATCCTGGTGCTGTAACTAAATTAGCTACAAAAGTTGGTAAATTACTTAGCAAAAAAGCTAAATTTAAGTTACCTGATGGTGCAATTGGAAAAGTTATTGATCCCAAAATATATGATAAACTAATGCAACCTAAATATCTTAAAAAGGGTAAAGCAGCTTTAATTTTAGGTGGTGCCGCTTTAGTTGGAACAGGATTACTACATTTAGTTAGCAAATTCAACTATAAAAAAGGTCAAATTGATCAAAAATATACAGATGCTGCAAAAATTGAATCACAAACTAAAAATGTAATTTTAGAAAGTAAATTAGCAGCACAAGATGTTAAAGAATTAAAAGCTCAAAATGCTAGAGGTTTATATTGCTAATAAAGTAAATTAAAACATATAGAAAAAGAGGTATATTATTATACCTCTTTTTCGTATGTTATACATAATTTTAATTGATTGTTAGTTACTTCAATGATTGCCCAGCGAATAATAGAGCCAAATCGTTTTGCCAATTCTATTTCAATCGAGTTCGTTGAAATAATTTCGGGTTTCTCTATTAAAATAATATCAGAACAAATCTGCATAAACATTTGCCTCAAATTATTCTACAGTAACTGATTTTGCCAAATTTCTAGGTTGGTCAACGTCTTTACCTAAGAATTCAGCTATATAATATGCAATCAACTGCAATGGTACTATTGCAATAATTGGGGATAAAAGTTCAATTACGTCAGGAACTCTGATAATAAAATCAAATAAATCTTCCAATTTTTCATCAGTTGAATTAGTTAAAGCAATCATTCTTGCATTTCTTGCCTTAGCCTCTTCACTGTTAGAAAGAAGTTTTTCATATACAGAACCCTTCATTAAAATCGATAAAACCGGCATTGTTTCATCAAGCATAGCAATTGGACCATGTTTCAGTTCTCCTGCAGAATATCCGGTAGCATTAATATAACTGATTTCTTTAAGCTTTAATGCACCTTCTAATGCTGTCGGATAATTTATACCTCTTGCAATATAAATAAAATCTCTTGTACCTGAATATTTTCTGGCACATTTTTGAATATCATCTTTATGTGCTAATATTTGTTCTATTTTTTGCGGTAAAAGCATCATTTCGGCTTTTAAGGCTGTTAAATCAGTTTGAGCCATAGTTCCTTTAATTTCAGCCATATATAAGGCTAAAAGATAAAACGAAGTTAATTGTGCAATATATGATTTTGTTGCAGCAACAGAAACTTCAATACCTGCACTTACAGGAACTAAACTATCTGCTTCTCTTGCCATAGCACTATCAGGTCTGTTTGTAATAATTAAAATATGTGAACCTTTAGCTTTAGATTGCTTTATTGCAGTTAATGTATCAGCGGTTTCTCCGGATTGAGACACTCCAATAACCAGAGTATGTTCATCTGTTACTGTTTTACGATAAATATATTCACTAGACGCCTCTACATCTACAGGAATACCACAAAAATTTTCAATAATATACTTACCTATCATTGCAGCATGTAAGGAGGTTCCACAGGCTATAATTTGAATTCTATTTAAATTTTTAAGTGTTTCTCTGGTAAGTTTTACTTCATCTAAAACAATAGGATCTTCAGGGGTATGAAGTTTACCAACAAGAATATTTCTAATAACGTCAGGCTGTTCGTGAATTTCTTTTAGCATAAAATGCTTATAACCCATTTTACTTAATGCAATTGGCTCCCAAGGTAAAAGTTCAACTTTTGGTTCCAATTTATTTCCATGTTCATCTTCCAGTACAATTGAATCAGGTGTAAGTGTTGCGACCTGATTGTCAGACAAATATACTGCCCTTTTTGTGTGTTTTATAAAAGCAGGAATATCAGAGGCAACATAAAATTCATTTTCGCCAAAACCAATAATTAATGGAGCATTTCTTTTAGTTACAACAATTTTATTAGGTTCATTATTATGCATTATACACAGAGCATAAGCACCTTGAATTCTTTCTGAAGCAAGATGTACGGCCTTTGTTAGATCTTTAACTTCTCCATATATAGAAGCTACTAAGTGTGCCACGGTCTCAGTATCAGTTTGAGATCTGAATGTACAGCCTTTAGCTTCTAATTCTTCTTTTAGCTCTTTATAATTTTCAATAATACCATTATGCACTACAGTCAAATTACCACAATTGCAAGTATGCGGATGTGCATTAAGTACAGTTGGAGCTCCGTGAGTAGCCCATCTTATATGCCCAATACCTGTAGTTGCTTTTGTTAATTCATAAGCATGAGGTGCTAATTCTTCTCTTAAATTTTTTAATTTTCCTTCAGCTTTATATACTTTTATTGACTCTGCACATTTTAAAGCAATACCGGAAGAATCATATCCTCTGTATTCTAACTGTTCAAGTCCATCTAATAATATATCTACAACAGGTTTATTTCCAACATATCCAACAATACCACACATATTGTAATCTCTCCATAAAATTAACTACAATATATATGGTATCATTAAAATAACAGTTTTTTTATAACTTAATAAAATTTTTACATCTAAATTAATGTAATATATGAATTCCTGCACCACCAAATGTTGGATTATATGAATTATGGTATCCCCAACCATTTGTTCCATAATACCCCCTATTATATGACGGACCAAATCGATTTATATATGGAGAATTTGTTATCTCAGGAGAAAATCCTGTTGGTTGCCCTACAAATGTATTTATCAAACGATTTTTAATACCATTTGAAGTATTATAACCAGAATTCCCATAGTTGTAATATCCTTGACGTGAATAGTCATCATCTCTGTAATTAGCAAGAACATTATTCATCCTTTGAGATATATTCATATTTGAATATGTCTGATTAAATAACTCTTTTTCAATTCTATTAAGTCGTGAAGAGTTACTCTCGTTTGAATATCTTTTGCTAAATAAATACTGTTCAATCCGTGATAAATCATTATTATAAATATTTTCATTATTATAGTTATAATTATAGTTTCTCGGTACATTTTTTACTGTTGTAACAGTATATGCATCAACACTAAAATTAATACCAATTAAAATTGCACTTAATAAAAGAAAGACAAATAAATGTTTGTTCATATTTACCTCAAACGGTTTAACTCAACTCAATCATATATTATATTGTTTGAATATCTTTTTAATTCGCCACACGAATAATCTTAACAATTAGACTAACTTAATCTTAAATGCTAATATAATATTGTTATGGTTGAAAATAAAAAAAAGAAACGGGTTATTGCCTATATTCATACACATTGGGATAGAGAATGGTACAGAGAATTTGAAGTTTTTAGATTAAGACTTCTAAGAGTTTTTGATAATGTAATTGATTTATTGGAGCGAAATTTAATTCCGTCCTTTTATTTTGACGGACAGGTTTCAGCTTTACTGGACTATTTAGAACTTCGTCCGGAAAATGAAACCAGAGTAAGACAATTAATATTGGATAAGAAGCTTTATATTGGACCTTTTTACTGTCTGGTTGATGAATTTTTAACTGATGGAATTTGTTTTAGTAAAAACATTGAAATCGGTATGAAAATTGCTAGAGATTTCGGATGCGAAGACTTTATAGGATATTTTGCCGACACCTTCGGACACAGTCAAAATATTACAAAAATTCTGCAAAATTATGGAATAGATAAAGCTATTGTTTGGAGAGGCTGCTCTGATTTACCATCAGAATTCATATTTAATGATATTAATACAGTATATCTTGCCAGAGGCTATTTTATGGATATATTTTCTTCTGATAAAACAATAGAAGAAAAAGCTGAATTTTTAAAAAATAATTTGGATAAAATTGCAAAATTTTCCCAAGATACATTGTTACTCCCAATTGGTGCAGACCATTTGGATATTCCTGAAGATATTCAAGACCAAATATATTTTGTAAATCAAATTCTGGATGAATATGAAATAGAATTTGGTTCACCATTTGATTATTTCAATACTGTAAAATTTAAAACCAAGTATAACGGAGAATTAAGAGACAACTCCGAAACCTTTATATTACAAGGTTCATATTCTGCACGTACAAAATTAAAGCAATTGAATACAGAATGTTCATACAAACTGGATTTAGCCGATAAAATTCAAATGAATTTTGGTAATTTATACGAATCTGCTATTGAATACGGTTACAAGCTTTTACTACAAAATCAGGCTCATGACAGTATTTGCGGGTGCTCAACAGATGATGTTCATGCTGAAAATATTGTCAGGTATAAGAAAATTTTACAGATAGCAAATACTATTATTGAAGAAATCAGATTTTATCAAGAAGATAATCTTTCAATTAGTTTTAAATATGCTGATAAGTATAAAATTCTTGAAGTAGAAAAACCATACATTGCTGATAAAGCACAAGTTATATCAAAGAGAAAAGGGTTTGATTCAAGGTTACTGCATAATACAAACAAAATCCCAGTTACCGAAGATTACACAACATTGTATAAGCAATTACTTGAATTTAACTCTGACAATTCTGAATCTGATTTGGCAGTAAATGATGTATATTTATGTAATTCAAAAATAAAGTTGGAAGTTATTGATGGTAAGCTAAATTTATATCATAACAAAAAATGCTATGAGAACTTCATAGAATTCGTTAGATGCAAAGATAAAGGTGATACATATAATTTTGCACCTGAGTTAAATGATATCATCGAGAAAGCTCAAATAAAAGCTGTAAAAGTAGTTATGGATGGTCCGCTTCGCTCTATGATTAGAATTACAACATCTTTTTTCAATGTTGATGTATTTTTAAATAAAAATTCAGAGTTATTAAATTTTAAAATAAAATGGATGAATTTATTATCTAACAGGCTATGGCAAGTTAAATTTAATTTGCCTAAAAAAATTACTGAAACTCAATCTGAAGATTCTAATTTATTAATAAAACGAAAATTTAATCCTGATTACGATATTCGAGAACATCTGCCTGAGAAAAAAGGACTTGAGGCGTGGACAAATACAGCTCCAATGCAAAGATTTGTCTGGGCAAACGGATTTGGAGTAATTACAAAAGGTTTAACGGAATATGAAGTTTCAAAAAACTCCTTAAAAATAACTCTTTTGCGAAGTACCGGTATAATTTCAAATCCTAAAAATCCTGCAAGAACAACACCTGCAGGACCACCTATTGAAGTACCTGAAGCACAACAATTAGGAGAAAATACTGCAGAATTCGCTATTGGATTTATTGATATAAAAAAATGGGCTGAATATGTAGAAGAGGTTTATCCTCAAACATTAATATTTTAATAAAAAAAGGAGATTTTCAATCTCCTTTTTTTATTATTTACTATATTCGCTATATTCTTTTGCGGTTTCTCGCCATTCATCTTCTAAAATACTATATGCATGGTTCCAGAATTTCTCAATAGCGTAAGTTTCTCGTTCATCTTTATGTAAAATATGAACAACAACATCACCATAATCCAGTAAATTCCAACGATTTTTTGTATCATTTTCCTGTCTTACTGGTAACCTTGAAAAAGTTGATTTAACTTTATCTTTTGTAGTTTCCATAAGAGCTTTAACTTGTGGAGTAGAATCACCTGTTACTATTACAAAATAATCAGCAAGAGATGAAACATTACTAATATTCAAGATTGTAATATCTTTTGCCAGTTTATCATCTAAAAACTGAGCAATAACACATGCAAATTTGTGAGAATCAATATCTTTCAACTTTGTATACCTTTCTATTCAATCATGTCAACACGGCGTTTGTGACGACCGCCTTCAAAACCTGTTTTTAGCCAAATATCAACAATATCAAGAGCAAGATGTTCACCAATTACTCTTTCGCCTAAGCATAATACATTAGCATTGTTATGAGCTCTTGAAACTCGTGCAGAATAAGTATCTCCGCATAATGCAGCTCTAATGCCATGAACTTTATTAGCAGCCAGAGACATACCAATACCGGTACCACAAACTAAAATTCCTCGATTTACTTGTCCGGAAATTACTTTTTCAGCTACATTTCTGGCAATTTCAGGATAGTCACAAGACTCTGGAGTATGTGTACCTACATCAATATATTCAATATTTCTGGATTTTAGATAATCAATAATATTCTCTTTATAACGAAATCCGCCATGATCTGAACCAATTGCAACTTTTAAATTTTCCATAATAAACACCTCATCTAAGCTAAAAACATAGACCTATTACTGTCTATAATTATTTTACAGGTTTATATCCAAAATGTAAACCTTTTTACAAAAAATGATACAAAAAAAGAGGCATTTCTGCCTCTTATAATGGAGTTTAATATTTTTTCTATGACATTTGTACACTACTAAGAACCACTTACAAGTTGCATAGCTTGTTGTAAAAGTTCTTTATTAGATGAAATTAACTTGTTAACAACTTCCATTTGCATTTTAGCCATTTGATAATAAGAAATATTAGCTTTAAAATCAGCATTTGAAAGTTCCAATAGTCCTGAACGAATTTCCCCGCAACCTAATACAGGTTTTCCTGATTCTTCAGTTTCTAAGAATTGACCGTCCTTGTATTCATATAAAGCTGCAGCATTATGGAAATTTCTTGTTGTAATTCTATAAAGCGGAACAACTTTTTTACCATTTTCAGCTTTACCGACAATAGTTCCGTCATTTTTTATTTCATATTCATCATATTTACCCAAATATTTTCCATTATTCGGATCAATCCACATTTTTATACTTGTAGTCGGTACATCAAGAGCTCCGCCTTTTAATGCAGTTTGTTGATATAAATCAGCACCAATTGTCTTGGTTCCCTGCATTATTTCGCCTTTATCATTTAAAATATAACCTTGAACAGTGTTACCATTTTTAGCTTTATATACACCTTCACCATCAAATGTAAATTCACCTAATCTTGTGTAAACACTTCTTCCATCAGGGGTTTTAGTTAAGAAAAAGCCTTTACCTTCCAAAAATAAATTATCATTTGAAGTACCTGGGGTTGATTTACCTTGCCCCATATTTTTTTCATAGTCATCATTTATAGCACCACCAAGGAAAGTTTTAAAATTAATTTGTTTCTCTCTAAAACCGGGAGTATAAACATTCGTCATGTTATCTGAAATAACATCAATCCAGTTTACAGTTGCATACTGCGTATTCATTGCTGTGATAAATGCATCATTCATTATTGCTCTCCTTGTTTTTGTTGATTACGTCTTCTTTCATTTTGCTGCTTACTGCTATTTGAATATGATAATTCTGTATATGGTAAATCATTTTCATTAAATACAGCACGTAAATTACTAATGTTATTTCTTAAATATTGTTCAACTGCCTTATCACCCGGAATAAAGTTTGCAGCAATTGCCCCGTCTTTACCTATTCTTAAAATCACAGAAACATTTTGATCAAAATCTATTCTTAAAGGTTGATTTGTTTCTCTTGCTTTACTTAACGCATCCAATAAAGTTTGAGAAATTTGAACATTTTGTTTTACTTCAGCAACAGATGTTCCATTTTCAATCATTGTTTGAGCTTGTGACATAATATTTTGCATTGAAACATCATTACCTTCAGTTTGAGTTAAATTCAAAAAGAATTGAGCATCGCTTTCTGTCATATTTACAGTTGTTTTAGTTAAATCTGAAGCAAAATTAGTACTTTTACTCAAATCTGATAGTTCATTAATTGTATTTACAGGATTTGTATTAACCATTTCCATAATATTTTGAGAAAGAATCATATTGGCATCTTGTACAGCAATTGAAGCATAATTACTATAATCTGCAGATACATTAAAAAGATCATCCTGCTTTTCAGAAGATGAAACGTCTTTATTTTTATCATCTGCAACTTTGTTTTCAATATTTACAGAATTTTCTTTTGCAGTTTCTTTATTCTCTGTATTTGAAACTTTATTCATTTCATCTTTAAAAGAAGAATCAGAAGATGTTTTTTTAGAACTTTCTGTTCCGGATGAACTTGAAATTTGAGCTGTTTGAGATGATGAACTTACAGTTGATGATGTTGTTGCGTCTATACCCATATTCTTTTACCTTTTACTTTTATGAATTATTTTGTGATTTTAACTCTTCTTCAGCACGTTCAAGATTTTGTTTATAAAATCGAGTAACACCGAGTTCTGAAAATTGTTTTAATTCAGCGGCTTTCTCTTCTTGAAGATAGATGTCTTTATTTTTTTCTTTGTGTTTTTCTAAAACTTTTACTGCCTGCTCGCATTTTACAAGTTTTTGCAATTCTTCATCTAACTTTTTTTGAAGTTCCTGCCGTATTACTTCGAGTTGTTCTGCTTTTTCCCAGAGATGCTGAAGATAATTATCATAAGCTTCATACATCATAGGGTCACAGCGTCTCATACCTTCTTTTGTGTCAACAATATCTTGTTGATTTTTCTTTATATCGTCTTCAGCTTTATAAACCGCTTGTTGTGCTTTTTGAACTTTAATTCTCTGCTCTTCTTTTTGATTGATTCTAAAATCCAAAACTTTTTGCAGTCTATATCTGAATGGCATGTCTAGTACTCTTTCTTGATATATTATGTATTACTTTTCACGAGTAATAAACATCTAAATGTATGATATTGATTTAATGTTATTTCATAAAAAGTCAAGAGTTCCAGAAAATTTCTTAGAACTCTTGACTTGAATTTAATTATTTAATTAAAACTACTCTTCTACAGGTGCATCTGAAGCAGTTTGTCCCTGCTCATTAACAGATAGAGCAATACGCTTATCTGCCGGATTAAATTTGATAATGTAAGTACTAATCTTATCACCAACTTGAAGAATTGATTTAGATTCATTCTGATAATCAACAACTTCATTGTGTGGTAATAAAGCTTCAACACCAGGATATACTTCAACAAAAGCACCAAAATGTTTTAATCTTGTAACTGTACCTTCAACCTTGTCACCTTCTTTAATATTTTTTTCAGCTTCAATCCACGGATCAGGCTCAAGATTTTTCAAACTTAAAGATACTCTTTGTTTATCGTGGTCAACAAGAATAACTTCTACATCAATTTTATCCCCAACTTTTAGAATATCAGTCGGATGATCAATCCATCTCCAAGAAAGCTGAGATAAAGGAAGAAGACCATCAATACCACCAATATCAATGAATGCACCAAAATCAGTAATTCTTACAACTTCACCTTTTACAATTTGTCCGGGTTCAATTTGAGAGAATACATTTTTTCTAACTTCTTCTGCTGAATCTTCATATACTTTCTTATTAGAAAGGATAAAGTTATTTTGTTGTGCATCAAGAGTAAGAATTTTTAATTCAAGTTTATCTCCGGCTTGAACATCAGCTTCTCGGGTTCTCAATTGAGAAGATGGAATAAAACCTCTAACACCTGAAACTTCAACAAGAATACCGCCTTTAACCACATTGATAACTGTTCCAAGAATAGTTTCATCAGCAGCTTTTACTTTTTCAAGTTCTTTCCAAGCATAAGCAAAATCAACTTTTTTCTTTGATAGTAAAAATTTGCCATCATCATCTTCATCTTTGATAATTAAAAATTCGCCTTCTTGGCCTTTTTCAAATTTATCTTCAGGATTTTCACCTTTTTCTACCGCCTCAAATGTCGGTATAACCGCAGTTGTTTTAGCACCAATATCAACTAAAACACCTTGACTGTCAAAACCACAAACGATGCCTTTAACTAAATCACCTTTTTGAAATTTATAGTCATACTTATCCAGTAAAGCCTCAAAATCAAAATCTGTTTCCTTTTTTGTAACCATAACTACTCCATTGTCAAATAGACACTAATCTAATAAATACACGACTATACTATCAAATTTTATTATATATGTAAAGCTTTGTAAATTTTACTTAATAAACGATACGGATAATTCAACTTGCTAATTGTAGCAAAATTGATAAATATTCCTTGATATAACAGCTTATAAGGGTAATTATCTATGTTGACAAATAAAAATGCGAATCTTAACTTATGTTAAGACTCGCATTTTTATTGTTTAAATAATTATGATTTTAAAGATGATATTAAATCATTTATGGCATTTTCCTGAACCAAAATTTCATCAATTCTGTCTTTTGTTTGCTTAATTAATGCTTCAGGAGCATTGGCAACAAATTTAGGATTGTTAATTCTGCCTTCTAATGATTTTCTTTCATTTTGAAGTTTCGCAAGTTTCTTTTCTTGTCTTGCAATTTCTTCATTGAAATCAATCAGATTTTCAAGAGGAATTACAATTTTAGAAGCTGAAACAACAGCTGTTGCTGATTTTTTTGCAACAGGAGCTGAAACATCGGAATAAGAAATATTTTCCACTTTAGCCATACGTTTAATATAACTTTCAATCGCTTCAAAAATTGGTTTTTCTTCCTGTGTTGCCTGAATTTCAATATCAAATTTAACAGACATTGCAATATTGAAACTTTGTCTTACATTACGTAAAGATTTAATTGTTTCAAATACAAGTTCCATTTCTTTTGCTTCAGACGGATAAGCTAAATTATCAGTATAAACAGGATAATCAGCAAGCATAATTGCTTTAAAATCAGTGTCTTGCGGAATTAACTGCCATACTCGTTCTGTAATATGCGGCATTATTGGATGCAAAAGTCTTAATGACATATCAAGAACATATCTTAAAACTCGTTGAGTATTAAGTTTTAAAGACTCATCCTGTAATTGAACTTTTGCAATTTCAACATACCAGTCACAGTATGAATTCCAGAAGAAATCATATAAAATATGTGCAGTTTCGCCAATTCTGTAATTTGCAATATTTTCATTTACTTCTTTAGCTGTATTATTTAACTTATCAAGAATCCATTTATCAGCAATTGTAAGTTTTGAATAATCAATATCATTATTATCTACGCCATCAAGATTCATCAATACAAATCTTGATGCATTCCAGATTTTATTAGCAAAGTTTCTGCCATATTCAAAACGCTCATCGCTAATTTTAATATCTTGACCACCGTAAGTACAAAGAGATGTCATTGTAAATCTTAAAGCATCACAGCCATATTTATCAATAATTTCTACAGGATCAATTGTATTACCTTTTGATTTAGACATTTTTTGACCTTTTTCATCACGAATTAAGCCGTGAATATATACTGTAGAAAATGGAGCTTTTCCGGTAAATTCTAAGCCCATAGTAATCATTCTTGCAACCCAGAAGAAAATAATATCAAATCCGGTTACAAGGGTTGTAGTTGGGTAGAATTTTTTAAAATCATCGGTTTCAGAATTTGGGAATCCCATAGTTGAAAACGGCCATAAACCTGAAGAAAACCATGTATCAAGACAATCAGTTTCTTGAATATAATTTTCAGGATCAGGATTTTCTTTAGCAACAACCATTTCACCTGTAACTTTATGATAAAATGCAGGAATTTGGTGTCCCCACCAAATCTGACGAGAAATACACCAGTCACGAATATTTTCCATCCAGCCAAGATAATTCTTTTCCCAACGTTCAGGAATAAATTTAATTCTACCATCTTTTACTGCTGCAATAGCTTCTTTTGCAAGCGGTTCCATTTTTACAAACCATTGTTCTGATAATAACGGTTCAATTGTTGTTCCGCAACGCTGACATTTCCCAACATTATGCTCATGATCTTTTACCCTAAGTAATGAATGGTTGTCTTCAAGCATTTTTATAATTTGTTTACGAGCTTCATATCTATCCAACCCATGAAGATTAGACGGAACTTCGCCACAAGCCTTCATTTTACCTTCTTCATCAATAACCCAAATAGGTTTAAAGTTATGACGTTTTCCAACTTCAAAATCGTTAGGGTCATGAGCCGGAGTTATTTTTACAGCACCTGTACCAAAAGATTTATCTACATATTCATCTGCAATAATAGGGATTTCACGACCTGTTAAAGGTATAACAACAGTCTTACCAACTAATTCAGAATATTTATGATCGTCAGGGTGAACCGCAATAGCAACATCACCAAAAATTGTTTCAGGACGGGTAGTTGCAACAATAATTGCTCCGCTCTCACCTTTTAAAGGATAAGAAATTTCCCATAAATGACCTTGTTCTGTTTCATATTCAGTTTCAATATCAGAAATAGCAGACTGACATCTTGGACACCAGTTTACAATATATGCACCTTTATATATTAAACCTTTATTAAATAAAGTTACAAAAACTTCTTTAACTGCGTCAGAACAACCTTCATCAAAAGTAAATCTTTCTCTTGAACGGTCAAAAGAAGCTCCAAGACGTTTCATTTGGTCAAGAATTCTTCCCTTGTGTTGATTTGTCCATTCCCAAGTTTTTTCTAAGAATTTTTCACGACCTAAATCATGACGGGTAAGTCCTTCTTTAGCTAACTGCTTTTCAACAACATTTTGAGTAGCAAGTCCGGCATGGTCAGTTCCAGGAATCCAAAGTGCTTCATATCCGCTCATTCTATGATAACGAACCAAAATATCTTGTAATGTTTCATCTAATGCATGCCCCATGTGTAATACACCGGTAACATTAGGTGG
Organism: uncultured bacterium; assembly: GCA_902475545.1. Lineage (GTDB taxonomy): Bacteria > Cyanobacteriota > Vampirovibrionia > Gastranaerophilales > Gastranaerophilaceae > Zag111. The sequence continues at coordinate 90,400 of CABRZP010000006.1, read as the reverse complement.
CGGTATTACCATAGAATAAGGCTTTTTAGGGCTTTTTGCATCAGCCTTAAAACACTCATTGTCTTCCCAAAACTTGTAAATACTTTCTTCTGTTTCTTTTGCATCATAAACAGTAGGTAAATTTTCAATATTTGTAACTGACATATTTAGTCCTCTCAATTTCGTTTCTTATTTAAGAATATCACAAAATAAAAGAGATGTTACAAATGATTTCAAATATTGAAAAAAGTATACAAATATGTTATAATTATAAATATAATTTACATTGATGGAGTTTTGGTTAAGTATGAAAATATATAATAAATCCAAAGGTTTTACACTTGCGGAAATGATGATAGTTCTTTTAATTCTTACTATTATATTTGCAGCATTCGCACCACTAATGACTAAAAAACAAAAAATGTCTACTCGCAGCAGATACCAAGTTTGGTCATGGAAAGATTATACGACTATGGATGCAAAATTTGATCCAGGAAACAAAGATGTTTCAGGTCAATTATTCTTTGGGTTAACTCCAGAAAGCCAACCTATTATCGAAGAATTACTTAATCCTGCTGCTAAATTAGTTATAAGATCAGGTGGGGTAACTTCAGAAAATACTATCCAGCGGCAAATACAATTAAGATACGGTAGAAATTCTCGAGATGATAAAGGAACATTTGCCGGAACGTGGTTTATGGATGGTAAAAATGTTCTACTTGGCGGAGAATATAGATTTGGTGGTGTAAAAGCTAACAAAATTGAAGCAAAAAATAATGTTGGTATTGGATATTACGCATTAAATAATATAAAAAATGGTAAATATAATACAGCATTAGGGTATAACACTTTACAAAATACTATATCAGGGAGTTACAATACAGCCCTAGGTTATATGGCCGGGAATCGTATTGATGGAACAAACGAGAATACCTTTATTGGTTCAAATGCAGGCTCAAATAATACCAATAGTAAGAATACCATGATTGGATATAATGCAGGTTGGAAAAATACCGGCAAATCAAATCTTTTTGTTGGTTCTTATTCAGGTGGTGGACTTGTTAATACTGCAGGTAACGGCAGTTATAACGTAGCTATTGGTTATAATGCCTTAGGTAATTTAACCACCGGAGAATATAATGTTGCAGTTGGTTATAATGCATTGAAAAACTTAACAACCGGCGGATATAATGTTGCAATTGGTGCAAATGCTTGCTCACAAGTAACTACAGGCTCTAAAAAAACTTGTATTGGTTATAACTCAGGACCAAAATCAAATTTAGAAGATCCTGCAATAAGAAAAGATTTAAAACTAGGAGAGGGTAATAAGCAAATAAAAGATATGAGCAAAACAACATCAGAAAATTTCTTAAATGCAACAACTGATAATGTATCAAGAACTTATATCGGCAGTACTCCTTATTATTATGGTGGGGATGCAGTTTTAGAAATTCACAATCCGGATACAAAAAGCGATGGGATTAAAGATGTTTTAGGTAGGTTTGGCGATAACAATAATGGTAATACAGTTGGGGGAAATACTACAACTGTTATAAACGGTAACCTAATTGTAAGAGGACAAACTTATTTTACAAGATCCGGCATCTTATCTGCATGGAAATCTTATGATGTTTCTTCTTCAGGTATAGATAGAGGTGTAAATATATCAGATGAATGTAATAATAATGCACAAAAAAACTATAAAATGAACTCAGGTTGCATTAATGTGTTTAGTTCAAACACATCAGACAGAAGACTTAAAAATATAGGTTCAAAAAACTTAGCAGGGTTAAATGAAATTAATAAATTAAAAATTTATAATTTTACATTTAAAAATGATGAGAAGAAACATCCACAAGTTGGTGTTATGGCACAAGATTTACAAAAAGTTTTTCCTAACTCTGTATTCAAAGGTCCTGACGGATATTTAAGAATCAGATGGGATGAAATGTTCTATGCTGCAATAAATGCAATAAAAGAATTAGATAGTAAACTTACAGCACTTGTTCGCAGAACTACAAATATTGAAACTCAGATTGCTAAACTTGAAAATCAAAATTCGCAATTAAAAGCAGAAGTTTTAAGTTTAACCAATCGAGTGGAAAAACTAAAAATTAAATAAAATTTGAGCTTTAAATCATTTTACTTTAGAGAAAATCAATTTCTGGTTTTCTCTTTTTCTTATTAAAAATTAATAATAATTTGCTTTCCGTAAATCTTTGCATTAAACTGTATAGGAAATGGAGTGCCGGGTTGGAATTAAAAAACTTACCGGCGGAGAAAATAAATTAAGGAGAAAAAGATGACCTCAAAAAATTTTTTATTTACTTCTGAGTCAGTAACAGAAGGACACCCCGACAAAGTTTGTGACCAAATATCAGATGCTATTTTGGATGAATTTTTGTCAAAAGATAGACAATCAAGAGTTGCTGCTGAAACTACAGTAACTACAGGTATGGCTCTTGTTTGTGGTGAAATTACAGCAGATTGCTATGTTGATATTCCGCAAGTTGTTAGAAATACAATTAAAAATATCGGATACTCAGGTTCAACAGGTGGGGGATTTGATGCTGATACTTGTGCTGTTTTAACAAGTATTGATGAGCAATCTACAGATATCGGCAATGGCGTTAATAAAGCTTTTGAATCAAGATCAGCTAATGCTGATACTTCCGTTGTTGAAACAGAAGAACTTGGTGCAGGAGATCAAGGTATTATGTTCGGTTACGCTTGTAACGAAACTCCTGAACTTATGCCATTACCAATAAGTCTTGCTCACAAATTGTCATACAGACTTGCACAAGTAAGAAAACAAGGTATTGTTGATTATTTAAGACCAGATGGTAAATCTCAAGTAACTGTAGAATATGTTGATGGTAAACCTTCAAGAATTCATACAGTATTACTTTCAACTCAACATAATCCTGAAATCAATGGTATTTCTGATAATCAAAAAGTTCAAGATATCATTAAAGAAGACTTAAAAAGAGAAGTTATTGATTATGTATTCTCAAATGAAGAAATTAAACTTGATGATAACACTATTATTTTAATCAACCCATCAGGAAGATTTGTAATTGGCGGACCTCAAGGTGACTCTGGTCTAACAGGAAGAAAAATCATTGTTGATACATACGGCGGTTACTCTAGACACGGTGGTGGAGCTTTCTCCGGAAAGGATCCAACAAAAGTAGACAGATCCGCAGCTTATGCATCTCGTTATGTAGCTAAAAATATCGTAGCAGCTGGCTTAGCTGAAAAATGTGAAATCGAATTAGCATACGCAATCGGTGTTGCTGAACCTTTATCTATTATGGTTGACACATTTGGAACAGGTAAAATCTCAGATGATGAAATTTGTGCTCTTGTTCGCAAAAACTTTGACCTTAGACCGGCAGCAATTATTAACAAATTTGATTTAAGAAACCTACCTGCTAAAAATGGAGGCAAATTCTATCAATTATTAGCAGCTTATGGTCACATGGGAAGAACTGATATTGATGTACCATGGGAACATGTTGATAAAGCTGAAGCTCTTAAATCACAAGCTTGCTCTTGTGGATGCGGATGTTTGTAATTATTACAATAATATATAAACAAAAAAAGAATGGACTTTAATAAAGTCCATTCTTTTTTTGCAATTAAAAATTAAATTATTTTGCTTTTCGTTCTAACAAGGTTAACTCATTTGAAAGTTTCTCAACCTGTTGTTCCAATTGTGCATTATCTTTCTTTAATACCGCAATTCTTTGAACATTATTAGAAACTCTTGATGCTAATTTTTCAACTTTAGTATTTAAAGTTTTAATTGAATTAATAACAGCATACAACATTTCATCCCAACGAATCTGATAATATCCATTTTCATCTTTAGTTACAGCATTCGGGAATATAGCTTTTAAATCTTGTGCCATAACACCGACATGCGGAGTTTTATTAGCATCTGATTTAAATGTATAATTGTATATATTTATTTGTCTTAATTCAGCTAATCCACCTTTAAATGAGCTTTTTACAGCCTTTAGTTTTATATCAGATCTTAAATCCGGACAGCAAGAATCATACCCTGACGGTCTGTGTGCATAATTTAAGTTTTTTTGAACATTAATAGAATAATCATACCCCAAAGAACTATCCCTATATTTTTCTCCATTTTGTGCAACATTACCTGCACCTTGGCAAGCCGCAAAACCACTAGTACTTGGACTTACCCAATCGTAAGATAGAATACCGGCATTTACATTACCTCCGGAGGCATATCTAGCAGCACAGGTACAATGTGTTCTGGTGTGCATAGCAGCGTGTTTTTTACATCTGCCACCACAAGATTCATCAACTTTAATCTGTCGTTTACGTCCATCCCAACCCATTAGCAGTCTTGAGTTAGTACCATTTCTTGGTTGACGAACATAAAACCCAACAAGAGCAGGTCCACCAGAGTATAAGAAACGTTGATTTGCGACAGTAAAATAAGGCTGACCTCTAACAACTAAATTACCATTTATGATAACTGAGGAATCACCTGCATTAGCTCTAGGCTTGGAATACGCGTTGCTACTAGGTAAATTATGAACTTCTAATACAGAAACTCCACCAACCGTACTAGTTTTAGGTGCAGAACCAATAAAAATACGTTCTTGTTTGTCAGTAGTACTTAAAAAAGAACCTGCATCAATGCCATTATAGGAAGAACCGGCTTTATACCCAATACAAGTCTTAAAAGAACCCTGTACATTTCCACAAGCATTATAACCAATGGCTGTATTATAACTACCCAACGGTTGAGTTCCAGAACCTGTTTTAACAAAAGTATAAGCTCCTGCAGCAGTATTTCCATCACCGATATTACCTGTATTTAAAGCCATATAACCGATAGCAGTATTATTATTAATATTATTTACATTACCAGAAATTGGACCTGCATGATTTCCCAGATAAGTATTACCCGTTCCAAATGAACCGACATACTGTCCAATAATTGTATTATCACTAGCATTATTATTATAAACATTGTAGTTATCAAGGAAACCACCAAAAGTATTTCGTTTACCGGTAGTCAGATTTTCAAGTGCACCATGCCCAATAGCTGTATTATCATTACCTGTGGTTAATGATTTTAAAGTATTAAATCCCAAAGCTGTATTATTGTATCCGGTAGTCAATGAATTTAAGGCTCCAATACCAAATGCCGTATTATAACAGGCTTTCGAATTACAATCAGAAGTATAAACTGCAGGATTTATATTTTTATAATTTCCGCCTAAAAGCATATTACCACCACCGGCAAATAATCCGGCAACAGTTGTACCCTGAGCAGAATCACCATACTGAAATCTTATTTGCTTTTGCTTTTCACCACCAAGTAAATTATTATGAGCTCTAATAACTAATTTAGAATATAAGGGACCAGAAAGTGAATTTGTTGAACTTATAGCTCTTAAAACATCAGCATCATTATTAGGAGTAATCCCTATAAACGATTGAGCTGCTAAAATGTTTGAATTTTCATTAGTATATGCATCCATACTTTCATCATTTGAAACAAATGCCCAAACATCTTCTGATGAAGCATTTTTATAACGAACAGTAAAGATTGGTGCAAATGCGGCAAGCAATATTGCAAAAACTGCAAGCATGATCATTAATTCTGCTAAAGTAAAACCTTTATATTTTGTTATACTAAATTTCATATATCAATTAACTCCATTATCTTCTTTCAAGTTTTGCAGCTCTGGCATTGAGAACAGCTATTTGTTTTCTAATATTTTTATGACTTGAATTTAAATCATTTATATCAGATTCAATATTCGATAAATCTTCTACAATTTTATCAATTTTATTGTTCAATTGCTTTATTGAATTAATTGTAGCATAGAACATTTCATCCCAACGAATATGTAAATAACCGTCATGTGCTAATTTTACAGAATTTCTAAAAACTTTTTCCAAATCTTGGGCAATAACACCAACCTGAGGTGCTTGAGCTTTATCATCTTTAAAAACATAATTATAAGGCATCAATTTTGCTATCAATTCTAAACCATCATTATTTTCAGATATATTTTCTTTTAATCTTATATCAGAAGACTTAATATTTGGCATATATGTACTACGTGCACCAGCAGTCTTACAAGTTGTAAAGGCATAAGAGTTACCAGACAAAGAACAGTAACTTTCCCATTGCAACATTGAATCAGACCACGGATCATCATGACGCCAAGAGGCAAAAGTTCTCCATTGTTTTCGACCAAACATCCCCCCCCATCGACGACAATGGTCATCATTATTTACCAAATCTAAAAATGATGCATCCGCTTCTCTTCCAGATAGCCAAGAAAGTTGTGGAGTAGAACCACTAAGGATATTTGAAAGATATAAATTTCCACGAACAACAATATTTGAATTCATTATAACCGTTGGGTCATACTTAACATTAGCAGGTTTAGTACCTGACACCCTTTGGTTATGTACTTCCAAAACTGAGCGTCCGACAAAATTCTTTGGTTGACCTCCTATAAAAATATGATCATAAGAATCAGTACTATAAGGATCATAGGAACTGGAGGAAAGTGAAGGCACAGCTCCATTTTGTGCAGATGCTGAAGAGACCCCAATACAAGTTCTTGATCCTGCAGGATTTGTTCCTCTGATAGAATCACATGCTGAAAAACCTGCGGCAGTTATGTTGGAAGTTTTAGGTTCAATTTTTGAAAAGGTATCATATCCAATAATAGTATTACGTTTATTATTTGAAGCACTTCCAAAAAATGTAGAACCTGCAACAACATTGTAACCTGCAGCTGAAGTATAACCTTCACCGTTACCGGTATCAGCCCCAAGATAGACATTTCTAGAACCAGCATAGTTAGGACTTGTTGCAGATTTTGCACCAACTAAGACTGTATTTGAAGGGAAAGTAGATGTTCTTGCTGAAGATGCACCTATAAATACCCCAGAGGAACCTGAACTAACATTATTAGCAGTCATACCTCCTACAGCAATTGCATCAGTCACAGCAGTAGCTTTAGATAAAGTTTGAGCACCAAAAGCTTCCGAATCATCCATAGCTGCAATCAATCGTGCAGCATCTGGACCAGCAATAGTATTATGAGTTGGAGGATTTTGTTTATTTGAACGCTTTACAAAATTATTATTATCACCGGCTAACATCAAATTACCTGAATTATCAACAAACAGAGAGCCCGCATTAGTACCATATCCATCCCCATATCGGAATTGGATTTGACGTTGTTCCGGCATAGCTCGAATTACTAATTTAGCCTTAAAATCATTTGCATCATCAGGATAAGTATTAGGATCATAACCGACATAAGCTGCTGATGTTTGATTTTCCATACCCGGATCAAAAAATGAATTCTTTTGATCATCAGAATTTACATAATTCCAAACCGATTCATTAGAATAACCTGCACCACTGCGTCTTTTAGTTATAATAGGTGCTAATGCTGCAAACAATACCGCCAAAACAACAAGCACGATTAATAACTCTGTTAGAGAAAAAGCTTTTTTATTATAATCCATCCTCATCATACTCCAAAAGTATACTATAACATATTTATATTATAACATATTTCAACATATTAAACAAGATTAGTAGTAATATTTAATACATTAGGGTAATCCTACTCTTACAAAACTTTACAATTACTTTTTCATTACATGATAAAATTATTTTATGTCAAGAAAAACAATTAAAAGCTTAATTTGCCTCATCGTAATTTTGGGTAACTTCTTAGGAATGTTAGACTCAAGTACAGTAAATTTAGCACTTTATCCAATAGCACAAGGCTTAAACATAACATTATCACAGGTTCAATGGATAGTCATTGCCTACATGCTGGTTTTAACAGTTTTTCTTCCGTTCTTTGGAAAACTTGGAGATATCTTTCCTAAAAATAAAGTATATTCTCTTGGCTTTTTTATTTTTGCAGTAGGTGCATTACTAAATTCTACAGCATCTAATTTCTATTTACTACTATTTTATCGATGTATAGAGGCATTAGGTGCTTCAATTATGCTTGCAAATGGTCCTGCTGTAATTGCAACATTATTCAAAGGTAAAGAACGAGGTAAAGCATTAGGCGTTAACGCATCTTTAGTTGCAGTTGGAGGCATGAGCGGACCTGCAATTGGTGGAGCATTAATACATTCATTCGGCTGGAGAACAATATTTTTACCATCAGTTCCAATTGCAATAATATGCGGAATTTTAGCATACAAAATGCTACCATCATATATAAAAAAGAAAAAGTTTAAATTTGACTATAAAGGTTTTTTATATTTCACAATTGCTTTATTCGCACTATTATTGGCAATTTCTGAAGTTCACACCTGGGGACTTAAATCAGTAAAAATTTTAATTTTAGGAATTATGACGTTAATTTTTGGAGGTTTATTTTATTTTAGAGACAGTAAAATTAATTATCCACTGATTAATTTTAAAATGTTTAAAATAAAAACTTTCACATTTGGCAATATCGCAGTCATGATGTCATACATGACAATGTTCACAAACGGAATCTTATTACCATTTTTCTTACAAGAAATTGTGAAGTATAACGCATTTATAACAGGACTTTTAATTTTGCCGTATTCAGTTGCCTCTTCAATTGTAGCACCATTTGCAGGCAGTTACTCAGGAAAACATGGAAGCCGAGCTTTAACATTAATCGGTCCTGCAATATATATAATTTCACTAATAATATTTACAACATTTAACACAAATACCCAAATGTGGGAAATTATTGCAGCTTCCGTAATAATGGGAATTGGTAACGGTTGCTTTCAATCCCCTTCTAATAATGCAATCATCACCAGCGTAAACAAAGAAGAACTAGGCATTGCCAGCGGAATTTTATCTTTATCAAGAAATCTTGGCAACATACTTGGAGTTGCAATAACAATTACATTATTTGAAAGTTTTAGAAATCACATGATTGATACAGGTATAGAATATACAAAAGCGTTTTTATCTTCTTACCACTTAACAATGGGTTTTGGAATTGTTTTCGGTGTTATGTGTCTAACTTGCTCTTTTATTGCTTATAAGCCTGAAAAAAAACTATAATAGCAAAAATAATTTTTCACGAGTTTTATAGCTAGAAAAGGAGAACTGCGTGAAAATAGCTGCAAAACCACAGCAAATATACAATGCACCTAAAAAAGCTTTTTGCGAATTAGAAAGAAGTGTAACCAGGACAATTCAAAGACGTGAAACTGTTAATACAACACAATTTTCTTGTAAATTACATGATATTGGAGAATCGTTTGTAAGACAAAATCAACTTGACGTCTTAAACAGTCAAGGAAAAAGACTTGCTGAAAAATTTGTAGGACTTGGCAATAACACTCTTGCCGGAATAATATATAGTTTACTTATAAAAATAAATCCGAAAGGCAGCCCCATAATTGAACAACTGGCAACAAATGCACTTGTTATAGCAAGAAGATTTCATGATCCAATACATGTTATGGCTAGATGTAACAATTTAAAAGAATTTTATAAAATTACCCAGCCTGGAAGTAAAAAACATCTCAAAATATTACAAGAAGAAAAAAGAGCACTTAATGAAATTTGCAAGAATTACGAAAAAGTACAAAAAAGATATTGCACTCTAACAAGAGAAATGAAACCTGTTGAAGCTTATGAACGTCAACTTGCTGCAATTAAATTTGAAATCGCAGAAATGATTCAGCAAAGTAATAAAAATGAAGCAATTAATGAATTAAATTCAGCTTTACAAATTTTAGAAAAACATAATATAGGAAGCTTAACCCAAAAGATAAATGCTCTGTTAGCAAAACTAACATAAAATAGTAATAAGTATTGAATTATAAAAATTTCTGTTTTATTATATAAGTGTACAAATTACACTAAAGAAATGATTGGCGGATTTATGACAAGTAATGAAAATATAAGAAATATAGCAATTATTGCTCACGTTGACCACGGGAAAACAACATTGGTAGACTGTTTGTTAAAACAAGCGGGTGTATTTCGTGAAAATCAACATGTCGAAGAACGAGTATTAGATAGTAATGATTTAGAAAGAGAACGTGGGATTACTATTCTTTCTAAAAATATATCTATTGATTATAAAGGTACCAAAATCAATGTTGTTGACACCCCTGGACACGCAGATTTCGGTGGCGAAGTTGAACGTGTATTAGGAATGGTTGACGGTGCACTTTTAATTGTTGATGCTGCAGAAGGTCCAATGCCGCAGACTAGATTTGTTCTTTCTAAAGCTCTTGAACTTGGTTTAAAAATTATTGTTGTTATCAATAAAATTGATAAACCTGCTGCAGAACCATTAACAGCATTAGATAAAGTTTTTGATTTATTTACAGAATTGACTGACAGAGAAGATTTGATTGATTTTCCATTCATTTTTGCAAGCAGCTTAAACGGTTTTGCAATAAACGAATTAGAAGATGAACGTAAAGATATGGTGCCATTGCTTGACAGTATTGTTAAAAATATTCAAGCTCCGGAAGGTGATGAAAATGAACCATTCCAATTCAGAGCAACTACATTAGATTTTAACGAATACGTTGGCAGAATTGTTGTTGGAAGAATTGCACATGGTAAAGTTAATTCACAAGATCAAGTTTGCGTTATACATTCTGATGGAAGCCAGGAACGCGGAAAAATTGTAAAACTTTTCGGATTTAAAGACCTTGGAAGAGTAGAAATCGAATCCGCATCAGCAGGTGATATTGTAGGTATTGCAGGATTTTCAGACATCCAAATCGGTGAAACTATTTGTGATCCGACAAATCCAAAACCTCTACCTCTTATTAAAGTTGATGAACCTACATTACAAATGAATTTTGCGGTTAACGACAGCCCGTTTGCCGGTACAGAAGGTAAATTTGTAACTTCAAGACAAATTAGAAAACGTTTATATAACGAACTTGAAAAAAATGTAAGTTTAAGAGTTGAAGACACAGATTCTACAGATTGTTTCAAGGTTTCAGGCAGAGGTGAACTTCACTTAAGTATTTTAATCGAAACAATGCGTCGTGAAGGATATGAATTTTCAGTTTCAAAACCTGAGGTTATTTTTAAAACTATCAATGGTGAACATTGTGAACCTTATGAAAATTTAATTATCGATGTTCCTGAAGAATATGCAGGTTCAGCAATCGAAAGACTAGCCGGCAGAAAAGCTGAAATGAAAGATATGCAGACTTCTAAAGGCAGAACAACTCTTACATTCCATATACCGGCAAGAGGACTTATCGGTTTCAGAAGTGAATTTATAAGAATGACAAGAGGTGAAGGTATAATGTATCATACATTTTTACATTACAGACCTTATGCCGGAGACATTCCTCGTCAAAGAAGCGGTTCTATTATTGCACACGAACAAGGTGAAGCAATTCCTTATGCACTTTCTCAATATGAAGACCGTGGTGTATTTTTCATAACTCCAAAAACAAAAGTATATAGGGGTATGATTATCGGAGAATGCAACCGTCCTCAAGATATTGTAGTTAATATTTGTAAAACAAAAAGATTAACTAATATGAGGAGTTCTACAGCAGATGTTATGGTAACACTTCAAGCTCCTAAAATTTTATCATTGGAAGAAGCTCTAGAATATATTGGAGATGAAGAATTAGTAGAAATAACACCTGAAAATATCAGATTACGAAAAGCTGATTTAACTAAAAAAATATATAACTAAATAATAAGAAAAAAGGACTGAAGTTATCAGTCCTTTTTTAATCTATAAATTTACCTTCAAATAAATCTAAAATATTATTCACTGTATCCGAATGATAAGCCGAATCCGCATTTTTACCCTTCTTTACAGGTGAAGTTTGAGTACTACCAACCTCATCTTCTACAATATCATCAGAAGCTGTCGATTCTTCCAGAACCTCTTTCACCTCTTCCTGAGTAACATCTGGTTTTTGGGGAATAAAAGATTTTTTTATCTGTGCAGGGGCAGGGGTTTCATCAGAATCTCCACCTGACTGTTCTGCTCTAATTGCATCATCACCTGATTCCGGTGATCTTACAATAACCTTTTTAACTCCACCAGAAAAAAGTGAATTTGCAGCATCTACAATCAGAGAATGCTTTGATCCGTCTTGCCCATATTGTTTTAACCAATTCGGACTCTTTACAGAAACAATAACTTCATCTTGAGTAATTTTAACAGGCATAGCCTGCTGTTTTAAAATTGAACGAGAAGGTGAACTTGAAATATTTTCAAGTAATTTTACCCATAGAGCTTTTAAATTATTTGCAGGAGCCGGAGTTGACATTGGTACAGGAGCAGTTAAAACTTCTTCTTCTGTAACCTCTGCAACTGTTTCTTTTGGTTTAGTAGAAACAGGTTTAGCTTTTTCTATTGGAGATTGCTGAACTGATTGCTTAATAACTTCAGGTTTTGCAACCGGAGAAGGCGGAGTATTATATGCAGAAACATTAATAGGTTTACTGCTAACAACTCCGGATTCTAACATTGAAATACGCTTTTGCAAATCTTCCAATTTTGTATTTTGAGTAAGATTAGCCATATCAAGTATTGCCACATCCAGCCATAATTTAGGATTAGCTGTTAATTTTAATTCTTTAATATATGAAGCACATTTATCAATCAAAGAAACAAGTTGATGAGTTTCAATATTTTGAATTTTTGAACTTAAAATCTTAATTTGTTCCGCATTTAGCTGAACTATACCCTCAACAGAAGAATTTCCAACAGATTTTATGATTAAGGTATTTCTTAAATATTCCAATAAATTTGACAAAATTTGTGTAGGCTCATTTCCCTGATTGTAAATATTATTTAAAACATTTAATGCTTCATTCTGATTTGAAGTTGAAATTGCATCAAACAAATCAGTTAAAGAGTTAAAAGATAAACGACCTAAAAGTCTGTTTATATCATCTACAGAAATAGCTTCAGTTGAAGAGTTCAACACACTTAATTGATCAAGAAGAGCTATACTGTCACGCATTCCGCCCGCCGAATTTTGGGCAATAAAAGATAAAGCTTCATCTGTTATATTAATTTCCTCTTTATCAGAAATATAACGAAGGTGTTTTGCTATATCATCAGTCGTAATTCGTTTAAAATCAAATCTCTGACAACGACTTTTTATCGTATCTAAAACTTTATGAACCTCAGTAGTTGCAAGTATAAAAATAACATTTTTAGGAGGTTCTTCCAATGTTTTTAACAAAGCGTTAAAAGCTTGATTAGTTAACATGTGGACTTCATCAATAATATAAATTTTAAATCTGCTGTTAACAGGTGCTAATGCAACCTTCTGAATTATATCATCAGCATCGCTAACAGAACGATTACTCGCAGCGTCAATCTCAATAACATCAATCGGAATAGAATTTGTAATATTTTTACAATTTTCACACTCATTACAAGGTGAAACAGTTGGACCATTTACACAATTCAATGATTTAGCAAAAATTCTGGCTGTTGAGGTTTTACCGGTACCTCTTGGACCTGTAAAAAGATATGCATGTGAAATTCTATCCATTTCAATTGCATTTGCTAAAGCTTTTTTGATGTGTTCTTGACCTACAATTTGTTCAATTGCTTGTGGTCGATATTTTCTATATAAAGGAATGTAATTTTTATTCATGATAAAGTAATTATAACAAACAATTACCAAAAAAGGATAGTTTATGAACTTAATTAAACCGAAAAATTTAAAAACAGGTGACACAATTGCAATAATAGCTCCTTCCGGAGAAGTTAATATTGAAAAAATCAATTCTGCAGTTAAGTATTTTGAATCAAAAGGCTATAATATAAAACTCGGGAATAATTTAACAAAGTGCAAAAACTATCTTGCAGGATGCGATACCGAACGTGCCGAAGATTTAAATAATGCATTTTTAGATGAAGAAGTTAATGCAATTATTTGTGCTAGAGGCGGTTATGGAGCAATAAGATTACTTGACAAAATCAATTATGACGTTATAAAAAATAATCCCAAAATTTTTTGCGGCTACTCGGACATAACAGCATTATCAGCAATCATACTAAAAAACACAGGTTTAATAACTTTTTCCGGACCTATGGCACAAAGTGATTTTTCGAATGATATAAATACTTTCACTGAAAATAAATTTTTTGAAGCTCTAAGTTTTATGCAATCAAAAATTATCCCCGATAATTTAAAAATTTACAATTCTGGAGAGTGTGAGGGCATATTATTTGGCGGCAATTTAGCAACTATAGCATCTTTATGCGGAGTTGATTTTATTCCGGATGAAAAATTTATTTTCTTTGCCGAGGACATTTGCGAACCTGTTTATAAAATTGACAGATATTTTACCCAATTAATGAATATTGAAAAATTTAGAAATAACTTATCCGGAATAGTTTTAGGCGATTTTCTGGAATCAGATGACAACAAAATACTTGAGGAATTTTTCCTTGAATTGGCAAAAAAATCAGATATCCCCATTTTTGGAGGATATCCAATTTCACATGACAAAAGGAAAACAACAATACCCGTTGGGGCTCAAGCAAAAATAGACAGGAACGGAACAATTTATTTAAAATATTAAACTCTTACAATTAACATATCCGACTTAACATTCTCCAATACTCGCTTACTGATAGAATTTAATAAAAATTTTGATAAATGTTTTCTGTCTCTAATTCCGGCAACCGAAAGATCTATTCCGGTTTTGTCAGAATATTTAATAATTTCTTCAGCCGGGATTCCATTTTTCACGATTTTTGAATGAACATTGTACCCTGCATCATTAAACATTTTTTCAAATTGATTTAACAAAATATATGAAGCTTTTTCTTGTTTTTGTTCAATATCTAAAATCCATTTTGAATCAATGTTTTCTTCCAAGAATAAATATTCCGGCATTTCAAATACAGTTAACAAGTATATTTCTTTATCGGATAAATCAAGTGTTTCAATACACTTACCAACAACCTTAAGACTCAACTCCGATGAGTCAACCGTAAATAAAACCTTTTTCCTGTTATTCAATTCTTTAGAAATAAATGTTGATAGTTTACTTACAGAAGCAATTTCTTGGGATACAGAACCCAACCATTTTTGCAATCCTCTTTTACCATGAGAACCAAGTATAATAAAATCGTAATTATATTCCTCTACAATATCAAGAATAGAATCTACAGTAGAACCGCACATTTTAATCTTTTTACCCATCTGCATATTATGTTCTTTTAAAAATTTTTCTGAGTAATCTAAAATAGATTCTGCGGAATTTGCACACTGAACTGCAAACTCTGAATCTTCAAGTGCAATTGTATCAGGTAGAAAACTCCAATCTATTACACAAATTACATCTACAACAAAATCTTTTAACCAGTATGAAAAATTTTCTATAGCATTATAACTAATTCTGGATCCATCTGTGCAAAATAAAACTTTCATCCGTAACTCCTTTTGAAATAACCATAATTTATGTTAAGGAAAATTACATTACCTAGTCATATACAATTTTTTCTGATATTATGAAAGTATAATATATTATTAGTATTTTAGGATTAGTTATAGTAATGACAGTTGAAGACAATATAAAGCTAAGAGAATATAAAGAACTAATTGAAATCATTGCTAAAGTTGAATATCAAAAATTTTCAACTTCACACTTAATTGAGCTTCCTGAATTAATAAATATTGGAACTCATGCTCTTTATATTTTGTTTAAAAATAATCCACCGGAAAAATATAATAATACCTATCTTTCAACAGCCATCAAATGGGCTATTCGAAATGAAGTCAGAAGACGTTACAAATGGTATACTTTAAAGAATAAGAATTCTGCTCAAGATGAAGATAACGAAACTACTGAAGTAGAACTTAGAGCAGATGTTTACAAAAATATTCTTTCGATTGATGAGTTACAAGAAGCAGAAGTTCCAACTCAAATAAAATCTAACGATAAAACACCGGAAGAATCAATTGAATTTTCTGAATTAAAAGCAGGAATTTTAGAAGCTATGAAAAAAATTCCTCCACGAGAACGTGAACTTATTGAATATAAATTCTTCAAAGAAAAGAAATTAAGAGAAATTGCAGAAGAATTTAATATTTCTCAATCAAGAATATCCAGAATTATTCAAACAGGACTTGACAGAATAAAAAAAGACTTGGCTAAACAGGGGATTATCTAAAAATATGAAAACAATTTTTGAAAAAAGCAACGGTACTGATGGAATTAATCTTACCGACGAAATGGTGAATATTGATTTTTTGCCAAAAAATTTATTAAGGGATGAAGAAACAGGACTTCCTCAACTTTCAGAACTTGATGTTATGCGTCACTACAAAGAATTATCAGATTTAAATTTTTGTATTGAAAAAGGTTTTTATCCGTTAGGCTCTTGTACAATGAAATATAACCCTAAAGTCAATGAATTTTTGTCATCATTAGAAGGCTTTAATATTCATCCGAACTCTGATGACAATATGGCACAAGGTTCTTTAAAATTGATGTATAACCTTCAAGGAGCGTTATTGAAGGTTACAGGTATGGATGCAATTACACTCCAACCATCTGCAGGTGCTCACGGTGAAATGACCGGCATGATGATTATCAAAAAATACTTTGATTCAATCGGCGAAAAACGTACTAAAGTTATTATTCCTGATTCTGCTCATGGCACAAATCCTGCAAGTGCAAAAATGGCAGGATTTGATATTGTGGAAATCAAATCAAATGAAAAAGGTCAAGTAGATATTGAAGCATTAAAAGCTGTTCTTAATAAAGATGTTGCAGCTATCATGATGACTAATCCTAACACTCTCGGAATTTTTGAAGAAGGTGTTGAAGAAATTTCTAAAATAATGCATGAAAACGGCTCCTTACTTTATTATGACGGAGCAAATTTCAACGCAATCATGGGCTACACAAATCCAAAACTAATGGGATTTGATGTTGTACACTTAAATTTACATAAAACATTTTCAACTCCGCATGGTGGCGGTGGTCCCGGTGCAGGTCCTGTTGCCGTAGTAGAAAAATTAAAAGATTATTTACCAACACCTGTAATTGAGTTTGATGGTAAAAAGTACTACAGAAATTACAATCTTAAAAACTCAATCGGCAGCGTAAAAGATTTTTATGGTAATTTTTCAGTACTTGTAAAAGCTTATGCTTATATTCTTATGATGGGCAAAAATTTAAAATGTGCATCAGAAAATGCTGTTTTAAATGCTAATTATCTTAAGGAAAAGTTAAAAGGACATTATGAATTACCATATAACCAGCCTTGTATGCATGAATTCGTAATAACAGGTGAAAAACAAAAACATGAAAGCGGAGTATCCACCCTAAACATTGCAAAAGCATTGATGGATGGAAATACTCATCCGCCAACAGTTTATTTCCCATTGATTGTTCATGAAGCAATTATGATTGAACCAACAGAATCTGAAAATAAAGAAAAATTAGATGAATTTGTTGAAACAATGATAAATATAGCAAATGAAGCAAAAATCAATCCTGAAAAAATTCTTGCAGCACCTCATTCAACACCTGTCAAAAAGATAGATGAAGTAACTGCAGCAAGACATCCAGACTTAAAATACACAAATTAGGAAATATAAATATGAGTAATAACAAAAAAGAAAACATTAAGAAAAAAGTATCTTTTCCTCACATGGGAACAATAAGTTACGCATGGTCTGCAGCACTTAGAATTATTGGCTGTGAACCTTATGTCGAACCATACACCAGTAAAAAATCTTTATCACTAGGAACAAAACATTCTCCAGAAGCAATATGTTTGCCCTACAAACTTATTTTAGGAAACTTTATTGAAGCAATTGAGGGTGGTACTGATTATGTTGCAATGATTACATCTCCCGGTTGCTGCCGTTTAGGTGAATATGGAAAATGTATTGAAAATGCCTTAAGAGACTTAGGATATGAAGCTAAATACCTTGAACTCCAACTCTATGACGGAATTAAAGGTATGTATAATTTCTTAAAAGCTGCCAGCGGTAAAAATAACCCTGCATTATTTACAAAAGCAATCATTATTGCAATTTTAAAAGTTTTCATGCTTGATAAATTAGATGCACAATTAGCATATTACAGAGCAAGAGAAATCAAACAAGGCCAAGCTGAAAGACATTACAATAAAGCTTTAAAATATATTGATGAAAATGATACAATTTTCGGATTAAAAAAAGCTCAAAAACTTGTTAATGAGGAAATGAAAAAAGTTGAAATTAATCCAAAAAGAGAAGTTCTTAACGTTGATATTACTGGAGAAATCTATGTAGTAAATGATGAATTTTCTAACCAAAATATTGAACGAGAATTAGGCAGAATGGGTGTTCAAGTAAGAAGAAGCCTAACTGTTAGCAGCTTTTTAAAGGATGCTATTATACCTAAGATGTTTCGCAAAGGTGAAACTCACCTTCAACGTGCAGACAGACTCGCTAAGCCATATCTTATGAGAGATATTGGCGGTGATGCATTAGAATGTGTATCAGACGTTGCTTATGCAAACGAAAGAGGAATTGATGGTATTATTCACTTAAGCCCATTCACTTGTATGCCTGAAATTATGTCTCAGAATATCTTCCCTGCTATGAGAGAAGATTGTGAAATTCCAATCTTACCATTAATTCTTGATGAACAAACAGGTCGTGCCGGATATATCACAAGAATTGAAGCTTTCGTAGATTTAATGAGAAGACGTAAGCGTAAATTAAATCAAAATACAACCACTCAACAAAAAGAAGAAGTCTCTGTAAACTAAAATTTTAATTTACAAGGATTGTTTATGTTTAAATTATTAAAAAATAATTTCAAAATAACAAATGATTGTATAATACTGGCAACTCCGCTGATAATATTCTTATCAATAATCAGTTGGTATTTTAATTATGCAAAAGATGCTATTGATAACATACCAAAATTATTACTTGCAATAATCACAATGATTGTAATAATTAGCGGAAGTTCCTCTGCCTGGTTTTATATGGTTAAAAAAACAATAAAACTTGCTAATACGGTATTTATATTTGATAAAGATAGAACAAAGGCATTTCAAGACCTTTTAAAATCGTTACACTTTGGTATTGGTAAATTATTTTTACCATTTCTAGGTATAATATCTATTACCAGTCTAATTTATATTGCTATATTATTTATTATTACACTGAGTGTAAATAAATACGTAGGAACAATTGATACAAATTTACTATCCACAATAAATGTTTTATTATCAAGTGATGAATTAATACAAGAAATTAATGATTTGCCAACCGAACAAATTATGTTTTTAACTATATGGTATGGAATTACGTACTTATCAACACTTGTATTATCATTTTTCACAATGTTATGGATTCCGGAAGTTGTATATTGTGAAAAAAATCCGTTTAAAGCATTGAAATATTCAATACAAAAAATAATACACGCATTTCCAAAAACATTTGCATTGTTTGCTTATATAAATATCTTAGCTATTTTAATTTCAATACTTAACACTGTACTTATGTTTCATCCTATAACTTATTTCTTAGTTCTTGTTTTATACTACTATTTCATCGTTTATATTGTTGTGTTACTATTTTCTTATTATGAACAAACCTTTATCAAAAATGAAGAATAAAATAAAAGTTATAGCAATAGTTGGAGCAACAGCAAGCGGAAAAACATCCTATTCAATTGATTTAGCAAAACAAATTAACGGCGAAATTATTTCCGCAGATTCAAGACTTGTATACAAAGGGTTTAATATTGGAACCGCAAAACCTGATAAATCAGAACAAGATGGCATTCCACACTACATGATTGATATTGTAGAACCTGAAATTGACTACTCAGCAGGATTATATAAAAAAGAGGCAAAAGAAAAAATTTACGAAATAAACAGTAAAGGAAAGACACCTATTATTGTTGGTGGGACTGGGTTATATATTGATATTTTATTAAAAAATTATGACCTTCCTGAAATTTCTCCAAACATTGAACTTAGAAATAAATTAAAACAATGTGAATCTGAAGAATTATATCAAATATTAAAAACTAAAGATTTAAAGGCTTCTGAAAATATTGATAAAAATGATAGAAAAAAAATAATTCGAGCTCTGGAAATTATTGAAACAACCGGCTGTACACTTGAGAATTCCCGAGGTATTTCAGAACCGGAATTTGATGTTGAGTGGATTGGCAGAAATTACACAAGAGAAGAATTATATTCACGAATTGATAAACGTGTTGATATTATGATTGAACAAGGTTTGTTAGAGGAAACAAAATACCTGTTAAAAAAACATGGAAGAATTCAAAATCTTGTAAATACAATCGGATATAGAGAAATTTTAGGTTACATTGACAATAAATATTCACTTTATGAAGCCTTAGATTTATTGAAAAAAAACACGCGAAACTATGCAAAGCGACAACTAACTTGGTTTCGCAAAAACACCGAAATCAAATGGAACATTTATCCTGAAAAATTAAAGAAATAATTTTAACGGTATTTTGACAACAACTTTTAAAACTTCTTCTTGTCTCTCATCTATGGAAACCTGTGGTGCATGAGCTTCATGTGGGAATAAAACAACAAAGTTTTCAAACCCTAACATAACTGAAAATGAACCGGTTATAGGATTTGAATAAAAACAGATATCACGGTTTTCATCATAAGGTTCTGCGACCTCAAGCTTATCTTTACCGGTAATAAATATATTTTCACGACCTCTAAGTAAAATTTGTATATCCACATAATCATTATGAGCCTCAAACTTAGCATCAGTAGTCAATTTAGTTTGATATTTTTCAACATTAGCAAAAATGCCATTTCCTAATTCATAGCGACCTAAATCAATCATTTCATTCAAGTCGTTTATAAATTTAATTGCCTCAACCGGAATATTCTTATAATTTGAAATATTTTTCACTTTATCTATTATCATAAAAACCTCTTTCTAAAAAGGCGGACTAAAAACTAGTCCGCCGTAAATAAAATTATAATTAGAAGAATCTAACTTTTTTTCTAACTGATAACTGGCAAAATCTGGAATTGCAAGGATTTGAGTTACTGTTGATTTCACCTTTGATATCAGCAGAATTATTACCTGAATCCCGCGATTTTAAACCTAAGTTTTGACAATATGGAGTGTATGCTTTAACTTTTTTAGAAAAACATGCACCTCTTGCATAAGATACATTCGGATAAGCCATAACTTTTTGTCTATATGAACCGTGAGTTTCATAATAGAATACATCTACAGATAAATCTTGTACACCGTTTCCGGCAATATACAAAGAAGTACCTGCCGCATCTTTAGACTTGACACCGTCGAGAGGGTATCCAGGATAAACAGTACCATTAGCACCTACAAAGAATGGGAAAACATCTTCCCATAATGTTCCAGAACCCTTTGCACCATTTATATCTACAAAAACGGTGAATCCGCTAATAGCAAAAGCTCTGTTATCTTTTTCATAATTAGTAGGATCAGCATAAGCTAATGTTGTTAAATCAGTTGAAGCACAACAATTTCTTGCATCCCCCATACTACCCATACCTACATTATCTAATTTAAAGCAATGGTTTTCAGAACTACAGAAATATCCACCCGCAGCAGTACATGATTGTTTAGTATTTTTGTTAAGGTCAATACACATATTTTGTGTATTGGTTGTTATCGAAGCCGGATTAAAAGATAAACCAGGAATAGATGCCGTTTTATCTCCTAATATCCATAATCTTAAACCATTCATTAGTTCTATGTTTGGAGTGATTGAATTAAAAGCTCCCTCTTTTGACGCAACAGAAAGATATCTATTATTAGTACCTTTTGCAGCTTCATAAACGGCATTGTTAACAGCTAAATTATTGGAACCCGTTGTTGTAAAATTACATGATGAATTACGTGTATGCCAATAATGATTAATTGATCGGCATAAATCATTCGCTTTAATAATAGGAGAATTTGCAACACAAGATTTATTACCAAATTCATCAGTTTCTAAGTGAGAACCACCAACACAGGATGCAATTTCGCACTGCGTTGGTTCGTTATTCGCATCAACACTTTTTGCTCGATAACCATTAATACATTGGCAATTTGTACCATTAAATTTGGAATATTTAGTACAACACGAATTTAATCGTGTATTAAAATCTGCATCTTCACATGTCCGACAAGAATTAGAAGAAGTTGCAAAAGATTTTATATTATTTTTATTTGGAATTTGACAACAAACTTTATCATTATTTTCAGATACATCATATCCAGCAATACATTGACAATCTATATAATATGGAGCACCAGCATTATACATATTATAATAACCAGCAGAAGATGAACAAACACTAGAAGGGACAGTCGGTTTTTGCCAAGCTGACTCACTTCCACCACCTTCAGTTTCCGGTGAATTATCTTTTCTTAGTATTTGACAAGAATATGTTGGTTCTTCCCATTGACCTTCATCGTCATATCCTCCTGCACTTGTCTGTACCCATCGATTCTTATATAGAATATTAGTCTCACCATCCAGAACTTTTTTACAGTTAGGTACTATATAATTAGTACAAAAAGTCTTAGCATTATTTTCATTACTTTTTTGTTTTATATAACCTTCAAGTGTCGAATTATTAATAGTACAATATTGATTATTGTAAAACTTCTCCAAAACAGTATTATGAGTAACTTCAACTAACTGACCATTATCGTTATATTCAGGATTCTTAGTTGTAAAATTACAAGCACCTTGGCCAAAGAATTCCTGTGCAGTTTGATACTCAGGATTACCATCAGCATCTGTTTTTGGGTTACCATTAGCGTCATATTTTACATAAATTTTTTCACCATTACACATTCTATAACGCAAATTGGCTTCCTGATAATCATCATCAGTCCAGTCAACAACAGTCTCCCAACCTACGTCATCATCAGCATAAGATTTCGGGAACAATTTTTTAAATAAATATTGTTCTGAATATACAAATTTATCACCAATAGTTGAAATAAAGAATTTTACTTTTTTATTTATACCCAAATCAGTAGCAATTTTATTTTTTGTTAATACATTTTGACCATCAATAGTGGCAATACCTCTGCATTCATTTGAATTTGGATTCGTAACACAAGGATCTAAACCAAGTGCAACAATTTGACCACCCAATTTCTCAACAGCTTTGTAAGCTGTATAATAAGAATATTCATCAAGTTTGGCTACTTGATTTCGTACAATCGGAATTACAATGGCAGTTAACAAACCAACAATCATTACTGCAATTGCTATTTCCATCAAGGTAAACCCAGATTTTTTGTTATTTTTAAATATCCTCATTATACCCCCATTATTTATTTAATTCTAATATTGCTTTTTCATAATCATCTTTTGATGGAGCTTTACCGTGCCAAGATGCATTATTTTCCATAAAACTTACACCTTTGCCTTTTATTGTATTTGCAATAATGGCAACAGGTTTATCTAATTGTTTAGCTTTTTCAATCGAAGAGTAAATTTCTTGAAGATTATGCCCATCAATTTCAATCACTTCCCAATTAAAAGCCTTTATTTTATCAGATAAATTATCCAAGGATTTTACACACTCGGTATTACCATCAATTTGAAGTCTATTTCTATCAATTATAGCTATTAAGTTATTAAGTTTACGATGCGGGGCCTGCATAAAAGCTTCCCAAACATTACCTTCTTGAAGTTCGCCATCACCCAACATTACAAATACATTAGCCGGATTTTTATCTAACTTCAAGGAAATAGCCATACCACACCCCATAGATAAGCCTTGTCCTAAAGAACCTGTAGCAATCTCAACGCCCGGACACCATAGGGAAGGATGCCCCTGCAATCTTGTACCAAGAGCTCTAAAGGAAGATAATTCAGATTTATCAATAAAACCTAACTGAGACAGCACCGAATAATAAATAGGTGAAACATGACCTTTTGATAAAACAAATCTATCACGAATATTATAATCTTCGGAAAGTTTGCCGTTAACAGAATGTTTCATACATTTATGAAACAAAACAGTCATAATATCGCATGCTGACAATGAACCGCCAATATGACCGGATTTTGCTGAATAAACCATATTTATGATATTCTGCCTATTTTCTAAACATAACTTTTCTAGTTCTTGTATTTCTATATTTGATAACATCCTTAACCAAACAACCTTTCTTTAAAAACTTTTAAAACAAATAATGGAAGAGTAGGGAAAATTCTTTTAAATCTTTTTGGCTCTTTAACAGTTCTATAAAGCCATTCTAAGCCTAATTTTTGAAATATAACCGGTGCACGGTCAACAACACCAGCCCAAACATCAAAACTTCCTCCTAACCCAATCATCGTTGAATTTGGAAGTTTATGTTTTAAAGAATTTATAAACAACTCTTGTTTTGGAGAGCCAAGTGCAACTAAAATCAAATCAGGATTAGCACTGATAACAGCATCCAAGATTTCAGTATCATCAGTAAAATAGCCATCATGAGAATATACAATATTCAAATTAGGGATTTCATTTTGTAAATTTTCTATTGCTAACTGAATAACATCAGGTTTTGCTCCAATCATCGCAACAGACTTGTTAGATTTTGAAAATTGTTCTAATAAAGCCCTTCCAAGTTCAATCCCTGCAATTCTATGAACTTTATGCCCTAAGATTTTAAGACCTAATTCAACCCCGATACCATCAGGAACTACCAATTCCGCATTGTGAATAACATTTGCGAAATCTGGCATAGATTGTGCGGTAGAAATCATTTCAGGATTAATAGTTATAATTTGACCATGATTTTCAGAGGCATAATCAATGGCTTCATCAAATGTAAAACTATCAACATTAAATCCCAAAATTTTAACCAAGTCTCTATCCATAGGTATATTATAACACATGATGAAAAATTATGCTATAATTTAAATATGAAAAAGAATTTATTGAAAATATTATTTACATTCTTCCTATTAGTATTCTCAATGGTAAAAACATCTGCAGTACAGTTTGATATTCTTGTATTGCCAACAGATATTCTATCTGTCTGCGAAAATTATTTTTGTTTTCCCGAAGTTTCAGAAATTGTAGCTGAAGATGTAATAAATAATATAAATTCATATAACAATATGAGTGCAATTGAACTATACTCTGTACGTCAGAAGTTAGCTCAAGACATTGAATTACAAAACTCAGTACGAGAGTTGTTAACAAGTTATTCTAAAAACGAAAAAATCGATTTTAACAAATTAAATAAAACAGCAGAACGCTTTGGTGTAAAATCAATTGTAATTATAACAAGTTATACTACAAGTGAAAAATCATCTATTAAAAGAAACCTCTGGGAATTATTAGAAATTTCAAGTGCATTTAAAACATCAACCCCTATAAATTTGACGACATCCGCAGTTTTAACTGATAATGTCAATAACTTGATAATGTGGAGCGGTAAATACAATAAAACAGTTTCTGATACAAACGGATATTTTATCGCAAAAAATCAAACACAGGCAGCTTCTCAATATGAAAAGATTAAACAATATTCCAAAAACAATATAAGTCAAACTATTAGCCAGAATATACATTTGCGATTTTTCCCTAAAGAGATTAGAACATTTAAAGTAAACAGACAAAATCTTGAAAATGGAGATGAAAAACCAAAATTTGTACCTAATGCTCTTGAGCATTTAATCAATCCTCAAATGATAAGAGAAATTGAGGAAGGAACAAATAATACTCAAAATCCAACAGATGACTTTATATTTGAGTTTTAGTTATTATTCTTTTTTATCCGACATTTTAACAAGTTTATTATATATAGAACCGGAAGTATCAATTTCAGTTTTTATTTTTGAATCAAGTTGAATCATTGATGAAATTATTTTATCAATTTTATTACAGCTGTCAACCAGATCAAAATATGCAATTGTCATTATTAGAGACATAAATATAAAAATATAACGTTTTTTCATATAGACAGCTTAAGTCATAATAAAAAATTTTAATCCGCCAAAATAGTAATAAGCTAAAGTATTCATGTTAGAATTATTAAAACAAAAAGGAGAGTAGTAATCATGTCTATTGAAATAGCCAGAAATTATCTAAAAAATTTTCACAAAGATACTGAAATAATTGAATTAAATCAATCCACAGCAACCGTAGAACTTGCAGCAAAAGCCTTAAATGTAATTCCTGCAAGAATTGCCAAAACTCTTTCATTTAAACTACAAGATACAGCAATTTTAATTGTAGCGGCTGGGGATACAAAAATTGACAACAGAAAATTTAAAGATTATTTTGGTTTAAAAGCAAAAATGCTCACACCGGAAGAAGTAACTCAATACATCGGACATGAAATAGGCGGAGTTTGTCCATTTGGAATTAAAGATGACATAAAAATATATTGTGATGTCTCACTACAAAGATTTGAAACAGTATTTCCTGCCTGTGGAAGCAGTAATTCAGCTATTGAATTGACATGTAACGAATTATTTGAGATTTCAAAAAGTACAAATTGGATTGATGTATGCAAATTTTAATAAAAAAAAGACTCTTAAAAGAGTCTTTTTTTATTTGCCGATGGCCGGGGTCGAACCGGCACGAGGTTGCCCTCACAAGATTTTGAGTCTAGCACGTCTACCAATTCCATCACATCGGCTTACTACGCTTTATATGTTAATTTTAGCAGAAAAATAATTATTTTCAAGAACTTTTTATTTTTACACAGAACACTAAAATTAGACAGTCATAGGATTTTAAAAAATTATCAAATATGACATAAAATCTATATGAGAAATTTTATTTATATAATAACAATATTTATGCTTAGTATTAACATGGCACTAGCAACAACCTTTACCGGAGGAATTACAAAGGTTGGTCAAGAAGAAAGTAATCAGGTAATAGACTCGCAGACAAAAAATGGGGTTGAATTTGCGAAAATTACAATTCCTCAAAAAAAATTCCAAACATACACCGATGGTAACGGAAACTTTCATCTGGATAGAATTCAGATAACACAACCAACAATTATGAATATTGAAAAAGAAGGCTACAGACCATTCTCATTAACAATAAATAATGGACAAAGCCTTAATGAACCAATGAAAATAGAAATTGCCAGAAGTGAAGCAGCTGATATTTCTCTTGATTCTGAAATTCTACACCTTGGGGATGACAGTTTTTCAAAGAATTCGGCAAATGCATCTGATTTTAGGTTAAAATCAATCGGACCATATTATTCAAAAGATTTTATTATGACTGCAAATGCAAAACGAAGCAGTAACTATCTTGTAATAGGTTCTATTGTTGGATTAGACACAAAATTAGCTCATTCTATGGGACAAAATAGAATACGAGGAGGAGCATATTCAAGCCCTGCAGAAATATATTTTAATGGCAGAAAAATTGGAGTTTTACAAATAAATGGAGATAATCAAAGAATAAAAATTCCAAATTCCTTAATTCAAGCCGATGCCAGAAATCAAATTACAATAAAAACAGGACAGAATATGGCAAATAGTGATCATATTGATTATGATGACATAGAAATAATGAATCTGTCTATATTAAGTGAATAAAACCCAAAAATTAAGAGCTTCATTGATAACAATGAAGCTCTTGTAGTATTAAACAAATCCTGAATTAACGTTTAAGGAAATCAGGAATTTCAATATTTGTAAAGTTTCTGTTTGAATCAGATAAAACTGATTTTGTTTGAGAATTAAATGCACCAGAGAAGAAATCAACTGCATTTAATTGAGAATCAGTAGAATTTGATGTTGTATCACCAAATTTTAATGCTGAAGAATTATTCTTTAATTCAAAACCAGTTGCAATAACAGTAATTTGAATTTCATTTTGAATATTTTCATTTACAGCAGTACCGATAATAACAGTAGCATCATCAAGAACTGCATCGTGAATAATAGAAGCGGCATCACTTATTTCGTGAATACCCATATCCGGTCCGCCTGTAATATTAACAATTACGCCGGAAGCTCCATTGATTGAAGATTCAAGCAATTGAGAATTAATAGCCTGTTGAGCAGCTTTAACCGCACGACCTTCACCTGAAGCTCTACCAATACCCATTAAGGCTGAACCTGAAGCTTGCATTACGGTTTTAACGTCAGCGAAGTCAACGTTGATAATACCAGGAACGGTAATAATATCAGAAATACCTTGAACACCTCTTAGTAAAACTTCGTCAACAATAACAAATGACTCTTGTAATGTAACTTGTCTGTCAACAACCTGTAACAATTTATCATTAGGTACAACAATTACAGCATCAACTGCTTCTTTTAGTTTATCAATACCGGCATTAGCCTGATTTTGTCTTTTTTTACCTTCCCAAGTAAAAGGTTTTGTAACAACTGCAATAGTTAAAATACCAAGTTGTTTTGCAATTTTAGCAACAACAGGAGCAGCACCGGTACCAGTACCACCACCCATTCCGGCAGTAATAAATACCATATCAGATCCTTCAAGTGCTTTAGTAATTTCTTGTTGAGCTTCTTCTGCAGCTTTTTCTCCAACAGAAGGGTCACCGCCAGCACCTAAACCTTCAGTAGATGAAGCACCTAATTGAATTCTGTTTTGAGTTTGACCATTAACCAAAACTTGTAAATCTGTGTTCATTAGCCAGAAATCAACACCTGATAATCCAGATCTAATCATTCGATTAACAGCATTTCCGCCGCCGCCGCCGACACCTATTACTTTGATATTTGTAGGGTTAGCTCCAAGTCTTGATACTTGACTATTTGATGGTTCATCTTTTCTTGCAAAGATATCTGAAACGATATTTTCCACGTTATTTACCTCATTAATTGTTACTTTTTATCCTAAAACATATAATTACTCATTCTGTAACTATAACAACATAGTATTTTAAATAGGAAAAAAGTACAATAAATTTACAATAATTATGAACAAAAGTTAATATAACACTCAATTTCGGTTTAAAAGACTAACATTTTGCAGGAGAATAGCCCCAATTCAGTTTGTTACGCATAACAGAATAGAAATCGTTTTTATTTAAAAGTGCTAAATATGCTTTTTTATCTGATTTTTTTACTAACAACTCTTCATTTGTAGCAAAAGCAACTTGTCCATCGGCAGCAACCTTATATTTATGTTCTTTACAAGGCAATATAGATATAACATCATCACCGGAAACAACAATCGGACGTGCCGAAAACGTATGCGGACAAATTGGAACAATCGTTATAGCATCAACGTCAGGAGATAATATCGGGCCACCGGCAGCCATACCATAAGCAGTTGAACCGGTCGGGGTAGAAATAATAATACCATCTGCTAAATATTCACATACAAATTTACCGTTTATTTGAAGCATAAATCTTGAAGTTCTGGATGAAGATTCACCTTTTATAACAAAATCATTTAATGCATTATAAGTTCCACACTCTAACATCATTCTTGGTTCAATTTTATAATCATTTGTTAAAATTGAGTTTACAGCATTATCCAAATCATCAACCGAAGCTTGGGATAAGAAACCCAATCTGCCTAAATTTATACCAAAAATTGGAGTTTCATATTTAGAATAAAATCTTGCAGCCTTTAATATAGTTCCATCTCCGCCAACAACAAACACAAAATCATAACCTTGATTTAAATTATCGATATTCAACAAATCCGCACTTATACCATTTTTGGCAAGAGTAGCTTTAAGGGTTTCCATAACCTCTTTTGAATTTGAGATCAACGAATTATAACAAATTGCATAAGACTTATTCATACGTTTAGTTTATATCAAATATATGAAAATTGTAAAATCTTTATGATTAATTTGTAAAAATAAAATATAATAATAATATGTGCAACAAAGAGCATTATGTTTATATACTATTAACAGAACGCAATACATTGTATTGCGGATACACAGACAATGTTGAAAAAAGATTTCAACAACATCTGGATGGCAAAGGGGCAAAGTATACTAAAGCGAACAAACCTGTTAAAATAGTATACAAAAAAGCGTTTGAAACAAAAACAGAAGCAATGAAAGAAGAATACAGAATAAAGCACAAACTTACCCGCAAGCAAAAACTTGAACTTATTAATTCTACTCAGGATTAACAACAGAGTCTTGATTATTTGAAGCATTTGGATTCAAATCTTTAATCTGTGTATTTAAATTTTCTATTTGCTGTTCAATTTTTTCTATATCTTTTTTCTTTTTATCAATTATTTTTTCTGATTTTTCAATATCTTTTTGATATTGTTCTTGCAAATATTTATTATATTGTTCTTCAAGTGCAGTGCCCTCAGTTGAGCCATTTAAAGATTGCAGTTTTTTATAATCCCGCAATTCTTCTTTACAATCATCATCAATGCCTTTAAGAGTATATTTAAACTCATCTTTAATAGCTTTGATAGCCTGCTTATCTGCCTCTTTTTTCTGTTTTTCAAGAACCTTTTTTTGCTCTTCCAATATCTTTTCTTGTTTTTCGACAGTTTGATATGATTCAACACCATCTTTTATAACTTTATAACCATTTTTACTAACATTTGGAATATAATTTTTGCTCAAGGCAAGCCTTCGGGTTTGATTACCCTGCCAATCAATGCTCCATGCACCAAGATAAACAGGAAGCTCCCCTGTATATGCATAAGCCTGAACAACAACTCTATCAGGCGATGAGGCATCAAATCCCAATGGGATAATATCCCAGCGTTTATCCTCTAAATCCAAATTCATCATTTCTTTCCAAAAATAACTTATTGCCTGCCTAAGTTCAACAAGATTATAACTTATATTATTATTAAAATCATATACATGAATATTTGTCTGCCAAATACCATCCTCACTGCTGCCAATTTTCTCTTTTAACAAAATTTTCGAACCATCTTCCGAGAAATCAACCGGAGTTATAGTTCGGAAAGCTGCAAAATTATCAATAACTTTTTCAGTTGATAATATTGGCTCAGGATTTCTTCTTGCAACATTTGCTTTTAATATACGTTCTAATTTATTTTCATCACCATTTAGCGGAATAACAAAAATATCACAAGCAACCGAAGCACTATCAGGATAGTAATATACTGCAGGGTAAACAAGCTTTGTATAATCAGGAGAGACAATTCCCTGAGCATTTATTTGACGTTTTAAAAACAATCTTTTTCCCAGAGATAATTCAACACTACCCGGCGGATCATTATATTTAGTTATACTATATAACGGTTTTGGAATATATTTAAAATCAGAAGGAGTTTCTATTTGAGGGAAATCAACATCAATCGTTGAACGGTCTTTATATTCGGACAAAGCTTCGTATTCTTCAACCGTCATATATCCTGACGGGGTCCTGTTAAGGATTTTTTTATCCATACGTTTTAATTCATCATCTTTTAAAACACCGTATTGATATTTTATTTCTCTAGTTCTTGTATCTTCATTCTTTTTTCGGGTCGGTAAATGCGAGGTTATATTAGAAAAAGTATCTTTCATGCCTGCAAAACATACAGACTCGATACTTAAAGCACAGATTAAAACTACCAGAAGCTTTTTTATCATATTTCACAAACCTTAATTTAAACAAGCCCGTCTTTCATCGCAGTTGCAACAGCTTTTGATCTTGTTTTCACATACAATTTTTGCAATATGTTATGAACATGAGTTTTTGTTGTAGCAATTGTAATAACCAATTTTTTTGAGATTTGAGGATTTTTTAACCCTTCAACAAGAAGTGCCAAAACTTCCATTTCACGCTCGGTCAAACCATACAAATTCTTACCTTTTTGATAGTTAATTTCCCCATGTTTGTTTTCAGTTTGATTATTCTTTCTTATATTTGATAAAACAACTCTGGCAATAGCAGGATCAAGCCAACCTACACCTTCACTTACAGCCTTAATTGCTGAAATTGTTTGTTCAGAGGTAACACCTTTGGTTATATATCCATCAGCACCTGCCGCAAAGGAATCCAAAATATCATCTTCATTATCACGAGAAGTATTCATAAGAACTTTTATTTCAGGCATTGCATTTTTTATTTTGCGGGTAGCTTCAATACCGTCAATAGTTGGCAGACCAATATCCATTATAACCAAATCCGGTTTTAATTCTAAAGCCTGACTAACTCCTTCTGCACCATCAGATGAAGTTCCAAGAACCTCAATACATTCACTATTAGATAAAGCAAACGAAAGCCCCATCCTTGTCATTTCATGATCTTCAACTATTGTAACTTTTATAGACTTAGACATCTTCCCCACCTTTTATACTCGTGATTTTGCAACCACATTTGTTAACAGGAATGAAAATTCACTACCTTTATTAACTTTACTTTCTACCCAAATTTTTCCGCCATGTGCTTCTATAATTTGTCTGGACAAATATAATCCCAAACCTGTTCCTGTTGAGCGTTTTTTACTTGTTCCCTGAGAAAAACGCATAAATAAGTTTGGAATATCCTCTGACGGAATACCATTGCCATTATCTGCAACAGAGAATATTAAATCCCCATGTTGAGCTTTGACAAAAATATCAATAATGCCATCCTTATTGGTATAATTTAATGCATTACCGCAAAGATTTATAATTACTCTTTTGATTTCAGCCCTGTCTGCATCAATCAATAACTCACTATCAATATCACTATGAAGATTAAATGTAATATTTTTCTTTTTCGACAACGGTTCTAATTCTTCATAACACTGAGTTACCAAATCATTAATACTAAAAACAGTTTTACACAAGTTAAGCTTTCCACTCTCAAAGCGGTAAACTTCTAACAATGCATTGACCAGACCTAACAAATCTTCATTACTTTGAAGCATTGTCGATAACAATACTTTTTGCTGATCAGTTAATTCTCCCAACGATCCATCAAGGAAAAATCTCAAGGTCTGAATTGCAGCTAAAAGAGGAGTTCGTAAATCATGTGTCAATGTTGCAATAAAATCATCCCTTAATCTTTCGGTTTCTTTTTGCTGGGTATAATTTCTTATAACCCCGACAAATCGTTCAGCATCAGTCTCATCGTCAGAGAGAGAGGCAAAATTTATCTCAACAGGTATTGATTCATTATTCAAGGAATTTCTTAAATACAAATCTCTTAGCAAGAATTCCGAATTATCGCAAGATAGTCCAAGTATTATATTTTTAACAGAATTTTTCTGAACTTTATTTAACCTTGGATTATCAGAATATGCAATCTCTTGAATTTTCATTTTTTGCAAAGTTTCTGCAGATAAACCTACCATGTTTTCGCAAGCAGGATTGACCTGTTCAATATTACCTTTAGCATCAATTATTACAATACCATCAGCACAGTAATTAATAATACCTGATAATTTTTTATTCGCTAAAGATAACTCTTTTGTTCTTTCTGCAACCAAATGTTCCAAATTCTCGGAATATTCAGTCAATTGCTTCTTAGCATCTTCTAATTCTTTGATTTTCTCTCTTAAATCAGCAAGTAAATGGCTTCTTTCTATACCATTTTTAATATTCATGATTAAATCATCGTTATCCCAAGGTTTTTCAATATATTTGTATACTCCAATTTCATTAATTGTTTTAATTGCATTTTCCTTATCAGCATAGGCCGTCAACAAAATCATGCTAACTTCAGGATAAATCTTTTTAGCCTCACGCAAAAACTCCAGACCATTCATTTCCGGCATCAAAAAATCGGAAATAATTAAATCAGGAGTTTCTGTTTTTAAATATTCAATCGCCTCTATCGGATTGTTATAAATAACAACATCCTTAAAACCTTCGACTTTCATTAATGTACTAAAAGTCGAAGTCAACAATTTATCATCATCAACGTATAAAATTTTCCCTAAACTCATAGCAATATAATAGAATATCTTATACAAATAGACAAATTGTTTACAAATTCGCAATATTCTACAAGCTTAGTAAGATGGAGCACTGTATTCTCTTGATGCTAATTCTCTATCAATAAGATAAAGTGCTGATTTTTCTGCACCAAAAGCCTTTAGTTTTGAAATTATTCGTAACACAGAAGCTTCTTCTTCTATTTGTTCCTTTAAGTACCAATCAATAAAGTTTCTTGTAGCAAGATCACATTCATTTTCAGACATATCAGCAACACAATCAATTGATGAAGTTATTAAACGCTCATGATTATATATTTGCTCAAATACACCTTCCGGTCCGTTTAGTTCAAGAGTTGGCATTTCTAAAGGCTGTAAACGGATTTGAGATTTTCGATTTAAAACATATTCAAATAAAATCATACCATGGTCAATTTCTTCTCTAGATTGTACTTTAGTCCAGTTAGAAAAGCCGTACAAACCAATTTCAGAAAAATAAGCAGACATCGCCAAATATAAATAAGCGGAATAAAATTCCTTGTTAATTTGATCATTTAGCACCTCTTTAATTTTATCACTAATCATTACTACTCCTTTCAAATCAGTAAACACTAATCCATTTCACCTTCCCACAATCCGTGAATATTACAAAAAGCTTGAGCCTTTTCTATACCCAATTTATCTTTCAATAACATTATCGGAAGATCAAACGGTGCATAGTACTGCAATTCTAAGTGATTTTTATCTTTAGAAATTGTTTCAATAAATTGAATATAATGATCTTCGGTCATAGGATGTAAGGTCGTACCTACACGAATTTCATGACCATTATTATCAGTTGCAGCCAGAACAGGAACATGTTTTTCTGAAATTCCCTGTTCCTCATTAATTCCATGCGGTTTTAACAATTCCATCGGCTTACCGCAGCAAACCAACTCCCCAACCCCAGGAAGTACAACTTGAACAAGATTACCGCAAGTTTCACATTTATATAACTCTAATCTTTCTGTCATATATTCTCCTTTCTGAAATAGGATAAATTTTAAACAGAAAATAACATCAGACAAATTACCAATATAAAAATAGTACTGGACGAATAAATTTTAGTATGATAGTATAAACCTAAGCCGTACTCCACGGAGTGTTGCGAACTCTTGACTCGAAGCTAATGCGGGGTGCAGAGCCTGTTGTGAGGGCTTTATGGGTACGTTGAAATTTAATATGATTGTTGATAGCAATGTTTAAAATGGCGTAAACTATCGAACCGTGTCAGGGGGGAAACCCAGCAGCACTAAGATTGACCTTGCGGGTGTTTTATTCGTTGAAGGAGAAAGTATTAAAGGACAGCGGATTTATAAAATTCGATAGACAGTGGTGCGGCTTTATTTAGAACAAGATGGTGCTTTTGTCCACCCCAATTCTTTTGGACATCTTAAATAATCCAGATTATTATTTTCTAATACCCATGCCGTACACATTCCACGCCCACTACTTGTGATTTGATTACCTGCACACTGATCCTCAAAGGTGTAAGGATACCAGTAGTTGTCATATCTTGTTCCTTGAGGAGAAATACCATCAGTAAAAATTTTAAACCCAAATAAATCAACACCATCAATATTCGGTTTTGATTCAGAACCATTTAAATCAACCAGAAGTTTACCACATTCACATCCCCAGCGATTACGGGTTGTATCTTGCGTATCAGTACAGCATCCTAATGGGCTTGAATTCATACTTATCCAAACATACATGCCATTATGAAGTCCAAATGGAATTGTTGGTTGCGAATAATGTGCATTTGGATTCTTTTCACCGAACTGGGTAAAAATAGAACCATCTCTTCGTTTGTAAACTCCATAATTATACTTACCTTGAACTAAATCACCCTTAATGTACCGCCCCAATATATCATAAGATTTATAAGAACATTCCAGAGTTTGCTTTTCACTATCAGTACACCAATCACTAACAGGACCATATTCTTCAATTGCACGTCGATATGCTTGAGAAAGCATAGAATAAGCTTTTTTTAAATTGGAAATTGCAGCTTGTTCTTGATATTTCTGAATCAACCCTGGAAGCGTCAGAGCAGCAACAACTCCAATAATTCCTAAGGTAATTAATACTTCTGCAAGGGTAAATGCAAGTCGCTCAAACACACTACCATTGAGCTTTAATAGGTTACCCCCCCCCCGATTTTCTTGATATTATTAGTTTTTAGCATATATATCTTCTCCTATAATTAAATTAACTCTTTATCCGTAATATATCTTGGGCGAGACTTAACTTCACGATAAACTTGACCTACGTACTCCCCAATCACCCCAAGACAGAATATTTGCAAGCCACCAAAAAAGGTCAACATTATAATCATTGTTGCGTATCCGTTTGGAGAATCTCCAAGAAAAATTTTTTCATAAATTGTTTCTAATCCAACTATTATAGACAAAACAAACATTATAAAACCTAAAACTGCTATAATTCGTAAAGGAACAATACTGAAAGAAGTTATTCCGTTTAAAGCAAGAGCCATAAGTGACATAAAATTAAATTTTGATGCACCTGCCATACGTGGCTTAACATCAAAGTTTATAGTAGTCGTTTTAAGCCCCACTTCGTAGAAAAATCCACGTAAAAATAAATCTTTTTCCTGATACAACTTCATTACTTCTAAAGCTTTATTACTTACAAGACGATAATCTGAATGATTAACCGGTATTTTGGCACCTAAAATATTCATTAATTTATAAAACATCACAGCAGTAGTTTTCTTAATAAAACCGTCTGTTTTACGATTATTTCTAATTCCTAAAACTACATCAAAACCTTTCACATATTCATCAACAAATCGCTCAATAGCAAGTTCATCCTGCTGCAAATCCGCATCAATAGAAACAACACAATCACAGCCGATATTTCTAACACCTTCCAAACCTGCAACAATTGCTTTCTGGTTTCCGTAATTTCTGATGAATTTCTTGCCTTTTACCATCGGAGTTTGAGCGTGCAAATATTCAATAATATCCCATGTTTTATCAGTCGAACCATCATCAATAAAATATAAATAGCTGTCATTTGCTATTTTACCTTTATTGATAAGCATGAGCAAAACTTCAAGAAGCCTTTTTGCAGTTTGTTCAACACATAATTCTTCATTAAAACATGGTACTATTACAGCTAATCTCGGTGTTTGCATTTATTCTCTCTTTCTACTATCATGATTATATTATTTTATAAAATTTTATGCAAGGATATGTAAATGATAAATAAGAAGTTTATTTTAAATGCTGATGATTTTGGATTAACCCAATATCATAATCAAGCTGTTTTAGAGGGTTATGTAAATGGATTTCTTACCAGTGCAAGCCTTTGTGCAAACGGCGAAGCATTTGAAAGTGCAGTACATGATATATTGCCTGATTGCCCAAATTTAGGAATCGCAGTGCATCTAAATATAATGGAAGGAAAATCTCTAACTGACTGTCCTTTATTAACAGATAATGAAGAGAACTTTAATGTCGGGTACAGTTATTTAATACTAAATCAAAATAAAAAGGAATTATTAGGACAAATTGAAGCAGAATTCAGAGCTCAAATAGAAAAAGTGATATCTCAAACTAAAGTTGACCACTTAGACTCACATGTACATACTCACGCAATACCTGAAATCTTTAAATTAACCTGCAAACTTGCAAAAGAATATAATATAAAATATGTTAGAACACAGCAAGAAGAACTGTATTTTATTCCAAAACTTGAAAAACATCTTAACATTAATTATCCGATAAACCTGATTAAAATTGCACTTTTAAGATACTTTACACGAATTAATAAAAAAACTATTGACGAATATGGCTTAAAAACTAACGATTTTATCATAGGTGTTGGCTACACTGGCATGATGGATGCAGATGCAATTAAATACGGATTGGAAGCAATTGAAGAAGAGTCTATAACAGAAGCTCTTATTCACCCTTGCAAATACAACAATACAACTAAGAATTGCCATACAAAAGAATTTTCAATTACACAAAATAAAACGCTTCAAGACACTATTAAACGTCTTGGTTTTGATATTACAAATTACAAGAATCTGGAATAATGAAAAAATTTCTTACAACATTATTGCTGCTTATACTGTTTAGTGCATTTTCAATATTTATAATTGAATCAGGCAAATCAAAAGAGATTTTGACAGTATTTTCACCGACAAAAATTGGAATTGACCTTGATAAAAACAAAACAATATCAAATAATGAGATTTTTTGCATAGATAGTATTGAAAGTTATTCACTGGAACCATCAGTCGAATTTTATAATAAATATTCAAAACCCTTGAGATTAAGCAAAATTGATATGATTAATCTTGGATATCTGGCACAGGAATTTGCACAAAACACCTTACAGAATAAGAAAGTCACCATTAAAACAACCGGCAGGGTAACAAGCGAATGCCAGTATGCAAAAATAAGAATAAACGGTCTTGAATATAAAACGCTTCTGAAAAACAGCGGCTTTGGTATACTCTCAGGGAAAAATGGCAATCCGCAAAAATTTAAAGAACATTTAAAAAATTCTAAAAAACTTAACCTTGTTATATTAAATCATCACTCAAACAAATATCATACTCTGGACTGTAAGTTCGGAAAACTTGCCCACGACACAGTTCTAATTCCGCAAAAACAGCTTCCTGAGGGTGCAATTCCCTGCAAATACTGTCATAACTATGAAGAGAAATCCAAAAAGATATTCAAAGTTAATAAAAACAGTGAAATAGTTAATATTCCGCCAGTAAAAGAACCGCCTCTTGTCATATCAAATGGTAATATAAAATTATACTATACTAACTTCACAAAAACTTTAAAACCAAACAATCATTGTTCTACAAATGAATGTAAAGCTTTTATAAACCTAATCAATAATTCAAAAGAAAATATTGACATTGCAATATACGGATATGAAGATATTACGGCTATAACTTCCGCATTAAAAGCGGCAAAATCTCGAAATGTAAAAATAAGATTTGTATATGATGAAAATTTTGACAGTACAAAAACTTATTATAAAGGGAACGAAATTATTAAAAATATAGCCGATGAATCCCGCTCTGATAAAACAGAATCAATAACACAAAGCAATATGCTTATGCATAATAAATTTATAATCTTTGACCGAAAAACAGTTTTTACAGGCTCTATGAATTTTTCTGCAACAGGTACAAGCGGATATGATGCTAACAATATTGCGATAATCGAATCAGCAGATATTGCAAATCTTTATACTCAAGAATTTGAACAAATGATTTCCGGCAAATTCCATAACAAAAAATCAAAAAACGGGACCTCAAATAAGTTTCAAATAGATAATTCTACAATTGAAGTTTATTTTTCACCTCAAGATAAGGCGTCAGTTCGTATAGTTCAGTTAATTAGAAACTCAAAGAATTACATTTATATTCCAACATTTTTAATAACACATACAAATATATCCAATGAATTAATTAAAGCGAAAAAAAGAGGAATTGATGTTCGAATAATAATGGATGCAAATAATGTTTACAGCAGAAACACAAAACACGCAATTCTGCGAAACTGCGGAATACCTCTAAAAATAGAAAACTATGCAGGAAAAATGCATTCAAAAACAATGATAATTGACGATGAATATCTAATTCTTGGATCTATGAATTTTTCAAATAGCGGAGAAAACAAAAATGATGAAAATTTACTCGTAATTCATAATCCACAATTTGCAAAATCATACAAAAACTTTTTCCTATACTTATGGCAAATAATTCCTAATAAATATTTAAAATTTAACCCTAAAGCTGAAGGACCTGATTCAATAGGTTCTTGCTCCGATGGAGTTGATAATAATTTTAACGGTAAAATAGACAAAGAAGAAGACTTTTGTAAAAGATAGCAATAAAAAAAGACTTCTAGGCTATATAGAAGTCTTTTTTATAATTCTTATGAAATTTACATACGTTCAGGAGCTGAAACAGCAAGAATATTAAGTGCATTGGCAAGAACAGTTTTAAATGCCCAAACTAATGACAATCTTGCTTTTGTTAATTCAATATCATCTGTAATAACTCTTGTAGAGTTATAGAATGAATGAAATTCTGCAGCCAACTCTTGTACATAACGACAAATTGTATAAACTTGTCTTGATTGAGCCGAAGAAACAATCAAAGATTTAAACTCTTCAAGTTTTAAGATAAGTTTTCTTGCATCTGCAATAGTCAAATTCATTAGATTTTTATCAAAATTTTCAATTAAATCATTGAACAGAGCCTCTGATAATACTGCAGGGGTTGTTTTACCTGTTTCTGTATCAACTTTGTCGTTTGTTGCATTTCTAATAATTGAGCAGGCTCTGGCATGTGCATATTGAACATAGAAAACCGGATTTTCATCTGACTTTGTTTTAGCAAGCTCAATATCAAAATCAAGAGTTGTATCAATATTTCTCATAGACATCCAGAATCTGGTTGCATCAACTCCAACCTCGTCAATTAAATCTTCAAGAGTAACCATATTTTTACGTTTACCCATGCGAACTTCATTACCGTTGATTACAAGGTTTACCAACTGTCCGAGTAGAACTTCTAACTTATTAGGATTATAGCCTAACGCTTCAATTGAGGCCTTAACTCTAGCAACATAACCATGGTGGTCAGCTCCCCAAATATTAATCATTCTATCGAATCCGCGTTCTAATTTATCTATATGATACGCAATATCAGCTGTTAAATAAGTATTTGAGCCATCAGCTTTCTTAATTACACGGTCCTGATCATCTCCATAATCTGAAGATTTAAACCATTCAGCTCCTTCCTTATTATAAATTTTACCGCTGTCACGTAATTTTTGAACACATTCTTCAACTTTTCCAGAATTATGAAGTGACAATTCTGAATAGAATTTATCGAATGAAACTCTAAAATTGTCTAATAAATCACGCTGAACTTTTTCTTCATAGTTTTTAGCAAAATCGCAATATACTTGTAAATCAATCTTATCAACATCAGCCACAGATTTAACTTGCGGATTTTCAGCTAAAAACTGTTTTGCAACAGGAATTAAATAATCTCCCGGATAATAATTTTTTCTTTCAATTTCATCTTCTGGGAAATCAATACTATCACCTAACTCTTGTTTTACTCTAATAATAAGAGATCTGCCGAGTTTTTGAATTTGAGAACCAGCATCATTGATATAAAATTCCTGATAAACATCATGACCGTAGAATTTTAATAAATTAGCAAGAGCACTGCCCATTGCCGCCCATCTACCGTGCCCAATATGGAACGGACCTGTAGGATTTGCAGAAATATACTCTAATATAATTTTTTCTTTTTCAATATTTTCAGGACGTCCAAAATCTTTATTTTTTGTAAAAATTTCATCTACCAAATCAATTAAAAGACTTTTTCCTGCCTTAAAATTAATAAATCCGCCAATAACAGAATATTCATTATCCTCTTTATCAACAAATTCAACAATAGCATTTGCAATCATCGGAGGCGCAATTCTTGCACTACGAGCAAGGGAAGAAACATTAACCGCAAAATCACCAAATTCCGGATTTTTAGGTTTTTCGACTGACAAAGAACCTTTAACATATTCTGTCATTTGTCCTAATTTATTTTCTGCAACAGCTTGTTCAATTGCGTTTTCAATTTTATTTATAAAATAATCTCTTAACATACAATAACCTCATTTAATATATTCGCAAGATAATTATAATATAAAAAGACCCTGAAACAAGTTCAGGGTACAATTTATTAAAAGTTATATTCCGGAATTTCAAACGGTTCATTATTCGCATCTTTGTCTACAAAGCGTAAATAGTAATCCATTGCTCTATCCTTACAATCGTCGTAGAAAGCTGACGGAATCAATGATGTATGCAACTCTGTCCTATCACCGGAATAATTTCCTAAAACAGTTGCATATTTTTCAATTTCATCTTTACTCAACCCGCCACCGTAAGCTTTTGTTTTAGCATCAGTTCCTGATGGTCTGATTTCAATATATTTATCATCAAATTCTAAATATGTACCATCTCCGACAAATTTAACAGATTTTAAATTATCAAAATTTAAACCAACAGATGAAAATTTATCATTCAAAATATGTTTTATATCTTCAAGATTTATTAAATTTTCCTTTAAAGCAATCGCCATTGATAAATAGAACATATCATTTTTAGTTCTGAGAGCTTCCCCCTTCACTTTTGATTCTTTTAATTTATTAATATCAGGTTCAGATTCATTGTAATAAGCAATATCAACACGAGTATCAAAACGACCTATAATATTATTCGAATTAAACACATCTTCAAGATATTGAGAAAGTGAAATATTTAAAGTTTTCAGTTTTGAAATCAAGGCAGCTGCAACAATAATAGCTTCGGTAGCACTTTTCTCACGCATTGCAACTGCAAATCTGCCATGTTGAGATTTTATCAAGTCTTCTGTACCCATAATCATTCCGCCGGATTCTTCTCCGCCAAATAACAAACGAGGATTTATACCTAAATCTATAGAATTACCAAAGACGTCATCTACAACAACAGTTTCATCTGGATTATTTTTCAATTTAAGTTCAACTTTTTTCATTATATTAGCAATTTCTTTGAATCCAACAGGAACATTAACAACCTTAACCCCGTTTTTAGCAGCCCACTCATCCCAAGAGAGTGCTGAAGCAGTTGTTTTAATCATAAATCTAGGATGGTTGTTCCAAAGATTTTCAGATTTTAACTGTTTTGCCCAAAAATCCATCAACATCAAAAATGCCTGATTTGCAGTAAATACAGTTAACACCATATCTTCTGTTAATTTAACATAATCAATACCAAGTTTATTTAATTCTGGAATTCTTGAAACAGGTTCGGTTTGAGTTACAGTTAATCTGTCATGATCCGGATCCGTAATTAAAACAGCTGTACCGGCAGGAAAATCTTTCAACTTTTCAGCATACCCCATTGTATCAATCACAGGGAAAAATTTAGACCCGTCCGAATGTTTTGCAAGAACAGTTGCATCCACTGAATAATCATAAAAAGCTTTTTCACCTTTTGGAGTCACATCATATTTTCCAATAGAATGGAAAAATGGATCTTCCTCAATATTAAACCATTTAAATTTATCAGAAATCCCTAATTTTTCCAGAACTCGTGAAAGTGTTCTGTACGCAGAACCGCCAACATTCTCAATTATAATTTTCGATTCAAATGATTTAATTAAATCCAAATTGATATTTTGTGCTACTCCAGATCTTAAGTATTCAACATACAAATCGACACCATCATCAATAAATTTCATAGCAGTCTCATTTATTAATGGATTATCAGCAGCAGAGATTTTAATTTCATAATAGCCTTTTTCTTCTACTTCATTGAATATTTCTTGAATTTTATTAACAAATTCCATTGATTCTTCAGGAAGATATTGACTACCTTGGCAATTTAAATCCTTGGTTGCATTTTTAACAGAAATTCCGTGACTTGAAGTAATATACTCTCCTCCAAGCAAATCTAATTTAAAAGCCAAAAATGAAGCTAACCAAATCGGAATAGTTTTTTTACCAACAGGAACAAGTGTTTCAATACCTTGAGCTGCTTGAATTCTAGTAATAGCATCTAAAAATAATTGAGAATTATATCTTACTTCACAGCCGGCAACTTTAACAATTCGTTTATCAGGGTATTTTTCATTTGCAACAAGAGCCTTTGCTAATGTCGCAAGAACAATACCAACAAGATTAATTGGGAAACGTGTATCTTGCGGATTCAAAATATTTTGAGGACCACGAATACCTGCAGTTGAAACTTTAGCTTCTTTAGCATAGTTTGCAAACCACTCATTCAAACCTAAACCTTCCGGATTCAAATTCTCATCATACTGCCCCAAATGTTCTTTTTTTAAAATAAAGGAAAATTCACCTTTATTATTAAAATCCATTAACTCCAAATTTTTGACATAATCGGGAGTTTTTTCATAAACACTTTT
This sequence comes from uncultured bacterium, assembly GCA_902475545.1. Classification (GTDB taxonomy): domain Bacteria; phylum Cyanobacteriota; class Vampirovibrionia; order Gastranaerophilales; family Gastranaerophilaceae; genus Zag111. The sequence continues at coordinate 46,582 of CABRZP010000006.1, read as the reverse complement.
AAACAACTCATTTTCTAATTCGTTATCAGACACTTGCAATTCTAACATATATCTCTCCTTATCATTTTCTATGATAATACAATAAAAAAAGATTAATAAGTAGCCCCTGCAAGAATTTTTATGTATAATACTAATACAGATATGGAGAGTTATAGTTATGGCAAAACAAAAGAAACAATATAGTACCAGAAAAACCTCTCAATTTAACAAATGGAGAACTTTATTTCAATTTTTGGTATGTAAAATAGGGTACATGATAAGATTGAAACTTGTATATAGAATTGAAATTAATGGACTTGAAAATGTTCCAAAAGATAACAATTATATAGTATGTCCTAACCACCTTTCAACATTAGACCCACCGCTAATGGTTGCGGTTATGCCAAGAAGTGTAGCATTTATGGCAAAAAAAGAACTATTTGATATTCCTTTTTTAAGATGGTGGATTGACTGGCTGGGAGCTTTCGCTGTAAACAGAGAAAGCTTGGGGCCTTCAACTATCAAAACAGTTCAGGCGATAAAAGCAAGTAACTGGGTTCTTGGAATGTTTCCGCAAGGAACCCGAGGTGTTCCCGGCGAAATCAAGGGAGTAACTAAAGGTTTTGCAGGGCTTGCTAAACTTACAAAATGTAATATTCTTCCCGTTGGATTAATTGGAACAAATGAAGTAAAAAGATGGCCATTTACCGGCAAAATCATTGTAAATATCGGTGAAATTATACCTTATGACAAAAATCCTGAAGTAGTTAAAGAAAAATGGATTGAAGAGATCCAAAAACTAACCGGATTTAAATATATTAACGAAGAAGTTAATAAAACTGAAGAGGAGGTCTGTAAAAATGACTAAACAAGTACGCAACTTCAACAGAAGATATGCAAAAGAATATAATTTATTCAGAACTATATTTTTTATGACCTTTTTATTAGTTGTTGTATATGGCTTCTTTATAATATTCTACAATTTTAAAATCGAAGGACGAAAAAACCTTCCTGCAAATCAAGCCAAAAAAGGAAAATATATATATGCAGCAAACCATGTATCAATATTTGACCCTCCAATGGTAGCTATGGCAGCACTTTGCCCTATAGCATTTATGGCAAAGAAAGAATTATTTGAACCTGACGAAAAATTAAGCTGGCTGGTTAAACGCCTTGGAGCTTTTGCAGTAGACAGAACTAAACCTGAAATCGCAACATTTAAAACCGTACGTGACGTAGTAAGTACAAGTTGGTCACTGGGAATATTTCCACAAGGCGGAACCCGACCTTACGGAAAACTCGACGGCATAAAAAAAGGATTTGTAGCAATTGCAAAAAATGCTAAAGCCGATATTGTTCCTGTTGCAATTGCAAACTGGGATGGCTATCCAAAACTTAAACCATTTACAAGAAGAAATGTTACTATCAAAATAGGAAAACCTATTTCTTACCAATTGTCTGAAAATGAAATTGTTTATGAATGGAGCAGACAAATCTGCGAACTTGCAGATTACGAAAACTGTGCAGATATACCTGATACTATAAAAGAAAAACAAGCGGTATAAATTATATTTATAAATAAACCAGAAAATAAAGCCCCTTTAAAAAGGGGCTTTATTTTATTTAAAGAAAGGAATTTTATTTAAGAATCAATTTTAGTTATTATACTTGATTCAATCTTTCTAAAGCTACTTTTGCTGCTTCAGCTACTCCAGGATCTTGGTCATTCTTAGCAACGTTAAATACAGTTGTTAAGTCGTTTTTGTATGCCGGATTTTGTAAGTAGCTTAAAGCTTCGATTGCAGATGCTCTAACCATTGGGTTAGGATTATCTTTTAATTGATCCACTACAGTAATTGCACCAGGTAATTCAGTTAATGGAACTGTATTATTTGACAATCTTGCAACTTCATCTGCATAAAGTTTTTGCATTATTGCTGATGTGAATAAAGCGTAGCTTTTATTTCTTTCAGCTTGTTCTTTTGGAGTAATTGTATTTGCTAGAGTTTTTTCTTGTTCAGTTACTTCTTTACCTGTCATTAATTTTTCTCTTGCAGCGATTTGTTCTGCAGTAGGACCTTCAAGTTTGCTTGAGTCAAAATTGATAATATTTGTTAATGCATCAAACACTTTAGTATCAACTAATTCTGTTGCTTTATCCGGTGCAGTTTTAACCATATTAGCAATTTCTTCCATACCAGCTGCTTGAACATCAAAATCAGGATTTGCTAATTTAGATATAAAAGTATTCATATCAACTTGAGGAGCAACTGTTTCAGCTGGAACTACTTCAGGTTTTTGTGGTTCAACTGCCGGGGCAGGAGTTTCTGCTGTTGGAGTTGAGACTACAGGTTCTGGAACCTCTGTTGGCGGAACTTGTTGAACAGGAACAGCCTGAGGTGCATTAATATTTTGTTGTTGAATTACCGGAGCTTGTGGAGCTGTCGGAACTTGTACCGGTGCAGGTTGAACTGCAACTGGAGCAGCGGCTACTTGAGGAGCTTGTGGAGCTTGGGCAACCGGAGCTTGCGGATACTGTCCTACCGGAGGGTAGTAGCAAGGTTGTTGTGCTTGCGGATAATTATAAACTTGTGCTTCAGGATAATTATAGTAAGGTGCAGTTACTTGTTGATTTGCACACTGTGGACTTACTCCTCCTGCTGTTGGGTTATTAATTTCTATGTTTACAGCATTATATTTTGGTTGCTGTGGGACAGGCATATATGTTGTCTGTTGTTGTACCATATAAGGGTTTGTCATTGGCACACATGGAATTTGATTCATAAATTTTTCCTTTCCTACATAAAATTGAGTCTATTACCATTCTACCTTTTAAATAATCCTAAAGGGAAAATATTGCTAAATTTGCACTTTTTTTTAATAAAACTTTACATTAAAAGCAAAAAAATAAGCTATAACTTAATTTTAGGCATTAATAAAATTTAAAATAAGTCTATAATGGAAAGATCTAATTTTTTATGCTAATATTGAAATTGTAGATAGGGAGAATGGTCTAAAAACCACTATATATTTGAGGATATCGATGAATATAGACAAAAACAAAAAAAATTCTATTAGAAAAGCTTTTGGTAAAACTTTAGCTGAAATTGGAGAAATTAATGAACGAATTGTTGTCATGGACTCAGATTTAGCATGCTCAACACAAACAAAAATATTTGCAGACAAGTTTCCTGACAGATTCTTTGATTGCGGAATAGCGGAACAAGATATGGTTGCAACCGCAGCAGGACTGGCATCCGAAGGCAAAGTTCCTTTCGTTGCAAGTTTCGCAATGTTTGCTACAGGCAGAACTTATGATCAAATAAGAAACGGGATCTGTTATCCTGACTTTAATGTAAAAATAATAGGAACACATGGTGGTGTCACCGTTGGAGAAGACGGAGCAACACATCAAGCCTTAGAAGATATATCATTAATGAGAGGCATTCCTCACATGACAGTAATTGTTCCGGCAGATTGCAGAGAGTGCGAAGAGGTAATTAAATATGCATCTTTCCATGATGGACCTATGTACATAAGAATATCAAGATGTGATGTTCCGGATATTTTTGACGAACATTATCATTTTAATATACATAAAGCAGTTGTTGTAGAAGAAGGTACAGATGTTTCTGTATTTACTAACGGAGAAACATTAGCAGAAGTACTTCTGGCTGCTGAAGAACTAAAACAAGAAGGTATTTCTTTGGAAGTAATTAATGTTCCGGTAGTAAAACCTCTGGATTTCCAAACAGTAATTGAAAGTGTTCAAAAAACAAAATTTGCAATAACTGTAGAAAACCATTCAATTATAGGCGGCCTTGGCTCTGCTATTTGTGAAACACTAGCTAGCAAGTGTCCATCTAAAGTTTATAGGGTTGGAATTCACGACGAATTCGGACAAAGTGGAAAATCTGACGAACTTATTGAATACTATGGCTTAGATTCGAAAACACTTGCTAAAAGAATTCGCACAATGATAAAAAAAGAAAAAGAACAAGGAAATATATAATAATGATTACATTCCAAAACGTTACCAAAAGATATAAAAATGACCATTACGCACTAAAAAATGTAAGTTTAGAAATCCACGCAGGAGAATTTGTATTTGTTGTTGGAGCTTCAGGTGCAGGAAAATCAACCTTAATGAAACTGCTTTATGGTGAAGAAAAACCAACCACAGGAATTGTTTCAATTGGTGGATTGGATATTGCAAATATAACAAATGATAAAATACCTAATCTAAGAAGATGTATGGGTATCGTTTTTCAGGATTACAAACTATTACAAAATCAGACAGTATATGATAATGTAGCTTACGTTATCAGAACTCTGGGTATCAGTAGTAAAGAAATAGATGCTCGTGTAAACGGAGCTTTAAAAATAGTAGGATTATATGAAAAAAAGAAAGCAACTCCAGCTGAATTATCCGGAGGAGAACAGCAGAGAGTAGGAATTGCTCGTGCAATTGTAAATGGTCCGCCATTATTAATTGCAGATGAACCAACAGGAAATCTTGATCCTAAGAATTCAATGGAAATCATGCAAATTTTAGACCAAATTAACCAACGAGGAATTACAGTTATAGTTTCAACTCATGATCATACTATGGTTAATTACTTTAGAAAACGAGTAATAACATTAGATAATGGGGAAATTATAAGAGACATACAAGCAGGGACTTATGAATAAAAATTTAAAATCAAATGTAAAAAAACACATACCAAAAGATTGGTTATGCGAATTAAGAATATTATACAGATTAGGTTTAGAAACATTTAACGATATAAGAAGAACCGGTTGGGTTAATATTATAATAGTAACAACAATGGCAGCTATTCTTATGATTTTTGGAACTTGTTTTAGAACTGCATTATCAATTTCGGCTTTTTCCAAAGAACTTGGAAGTGCATTAGAAATATCTGTATATTTGAAAAATAGTACTGATGCCAGAGAAGTAAAAAATGAAATCAGTAAATTTGACCATGTTGAAAATATTACAATTATTCCAAAAACTGAATCTTGGGGTAAATTAAAAACAGAAATGAATTTACCAAACATTGAAAACCCATTACCGGATACACTTCATGTCAAAGTAGACTCACCGGATCATCTTCAAGGTGTTTTTGACAATATTAAACAAATAAACTCGGTTGAAGATATGAGCTATGCTAAAGATTTGGCAGCAAAGATAGAACTGGTAAACCACGTAGTTAAAACAATTACACTTATCGTTATCGGTGTAATGGGACTTTTAACTATTACTATTATTAATAATACTATTCAACTTGTTATACAGTCCAGAAAAGAAGAAATTGAAATTATGAGATTAATGGGTGTTAGCAATTGGTATATCAGATTTCCATTTATTATGCAAGGAGCTTTTTATGGATTTACAGGATCATTGTTAGCATTAATTCCATTACAATATGTTCAAAACGGACTTCTTAATGTGCATAAATTCTTTATGATACCAACACCTGCTTATGCTCAAAACTTAGTCATACTTGTAATGTTCACAATGAGTATATTATTTGGTGCGGTTGGTAGTTTCTGGTGTATAAAAAAACACTTACAAGTATAGGTGTATAAATGTCTGAAACCAAGAATATATTATTAATTAGTGATGATAATAAAACGGCAAACACCATAAAAAGTAAACTGGCTCTTCTTAGAGGAAGCGACAGTATTTCAATATGTGAAACAAAAGACTGCAAAAAAATATTAGAAAAATCTACATATTGTATTATTATTTTACATGAATTTGAAAATGATAATGATGAAACTTTAAAACTAATCAAAAGTATTAAAGAAAAAAAAGCAAATTGTGAAATTATTCTATTATTAAATGACTCAAACCCCGAATTTACTTTAAAAGCTTATGATATTGGGATATACGACTATATAACAGTAAAATCCGACAGTTATGAAATATTAATAAAAACCGTTAATTGTTTCAGACTAAGAACTATAAAAGAAAAAACCGGTCGAAATGAAAAATTTTTATATCAGTTAGGAGTAATTTCGCCATCAAATGGGCTTTATAAATACAACTATTTAAAAGATATTTTTATTGACATATCAGATGATTATAGAATACAAAACGGTTATTTTGTCATTTTAACATTAGACGAAAAAAATAAAACAAAAATTTCAACAAATAGACTTGCTAGTATAATTAAAAATAGCGTACGAGGCGATGATATAATTGCAAGTGCAAGAGGTGGCAAATTTTATTTAATACTGCCAAATATAAATTTTGAAGGAACTCAAGCCTTAGTTAATAAAATTCAAGAAAAAATGGGCAAAGAGGTAATAATCCACTCAGGTTGCAGCAAAATTGGAACAAAATCATTTGAGACTCTGGACAAAGAAACATCCGACAGTCTAATTTCAGCAATTCAAAATGAAAAATTATGTGTTTCTATCTCAGAAAATTGTAAAAATAATGATATATGGCTTGTAGAGGATGAGTTTGAAACAAAAAAAGATTTTAAATTATTTAAAAATGCATTTGATAAAAAACTAAAAAATGTAATTACACCAATATTTTTTAGAACTCAAAAAGAATTTGAAGTAAAACTGACAGATACTCAAGTCAGTCAATACTCTAATAATATAGAAAGCGTCTTCAGTCTGAGAAATTCCACTTTGCATAGTGAATTAATCATACGATTTAACGGTTTTACAAAATTCAAAATTGAAATCATACACAGCGGACTGGACAGTGCAGAAAATACAAAACTTGAGATACCATTAAATCAATTAACAGAAAAAGAATTAAACAAATATTTAAAACAACTAAAAACAGAATATAAGAATTCAGCAGAAAATAAAGGATAATAATATGTTAGAAATTGAAAATAGTGCATTAGTTATAATTGACATACAAGACAGATTAGTTATGGCTTCAAAATATGGTAATGAAGCAGCCATAAATATGACTAAATTAGCTAAGACTGCCAAAATCTTAGGGATCCCAACTCTAGTAACAGAACAATATCCACAGGGTCTTGGTGCTACAGTAAACGAATTAAAAGAAAGCTTGGCTGATAATACGTTTATTACTGAAAAAACTTCTTTTTCTGCAATGCTTGAACCGGAATTTGCAAATAAAATTAAAGAATTAGGTAAAAAACAAATTATAATTGGCGGAATAGAAACTCATATTTGTGTATTGCAAACGGCCGTAGACCTTATTAAAAACGGATTTGAAGTCTATATAGTCAAAGATGCATGTGCAAGCAGAAATAAAAAAGAATATAAAACAGGACTGGAACTGTTAAAACAGTATGGTGCTAAAATAACCTGTACAGAAATTGCACTATTTGAACTTCTTAAAACAGCAAAACATCCTAATTTTAAAGAAATTCAAATACTAATAAAATAAATTTAATTAAGGATTTAGTACAACCATTTCGCAGTTTTTGCAATCAAACTTTAACGGATATTTCTTACCTTTATGGTCAACCAAATATAATTTTTTACAAGGTTGACTACATAATCCTGCTGCGAACTTTAAACAATGTTTTGTTCGCATCAACTCAATTCCGGCAGGAACTTTTTGAGAAGTTTCTATAGCGGGTTCTATAACATTACAATTACATTCCTCATAGAATTTTTTTGCCTCAATATTAAACACATTTCCATGATAATCAATTTTAGCATCAGGGAAAGCACTGTAATTAATAGGTTTTTGAGATAATCGCACAAAATTAGTTAATCTTTCTTTACTTAACAAACTTAATATTTCACGTCTTAATTCATTTATTTGTGAAACAGGTAAAAATGAAATATTATCATCAGCAATATTAATATCAGAGACATAATAAGGAGTATCTCCGGTTTTCCTCAATTGAGAAATAAGAGTTTCTTTCATTTTATTAATGTCTTTTGGAGGTTCTCCAATTGGTAATGATAGCTGTACAGTATTATTATCTTCATCTCGAACAATAATCAAGCTATTTTTCAATAAAAAGGAGACAGCTATTTTACGAACAGTCTTAGAATTCTGAAGTTTTTTCTCAAATAAACTGTCATAATTTCGGTAAAGTAAAGTCCCTGTCTTCAATCCATCCATCTTATTAGGATAAATTTTGTTTCCTTCTACTTTATTCACTAAAAAACCGGTCATTTCACCATCTTTTATGAAGCATAAACCGTCTTGCGGGTGTAAATCAGCATCAATTTCAAAATAGTTATGAAAAATTCTTTTAATTTTCCCTATCTTTTCTCCTCTTGATTTTGGTGAAAGAAAATTAAAACACTGAGTTCTTCCAGTTAAAAAATAATCAGTATAACCACGATTAAAAGTTTTATCAACATTAGGTTCAAAATCTAAAAAGACTTTACCTGAAGATGTTCTTGAAGCATATTTATTAAGTTCGTTGTTATAATATGCCACCACATTTTTTACATAATTGATATCTTTAAGACGCCCTTCAATTTTAAAAGATTTCACACCGAAATTGACAAGATTTTGCAAAGATTCAGAAGCATTAAAGTCTTTTAAAGATAATAAATATTTATCTTTTAATATAATTTTGCCATTTTCATCAATTAGAGAATACTTTTTTCGACAAGGCTGAGCACACTCCCCACGATTGGCCGAACGTCCACCATTAGCATAAGAAAAATAGCATTGACCGCTATAAGATACACATAAAGCACCATGAACAAAGGTTTCAATTTCGCAAGAAACATCTTTACAAATCTCAGCTATCTGAGCCTCAGAAAGCTCCCTAGCCAATATAACCCTTGAAACTCCAAGTTTATCAAAAAATTTCACTTTTTCTAATGTTCTATTGTTACATTGTGTACTGGCATGAATTTGCATAGGCGGAAGTTTACCTTGAATAGCTAAATTAATAAGTCCCATATCTTGAATAATAATAGCATCAACCCTCATATTATATAGGTTTTCAACCAACTTTACAGCTTCCGCCAATTCCGAATCATTAAGAATTGTATTAATTACTACATGTATTCGAACGTAAAATAAATGAGCATATTCTACAAGCTTTTTTATGTCATCCAGCGAATTAGGAGCATTTTTTCTTGCACCAAAATTATTCGCACCGATATAAATAGCATCTGCACCACTATTTATTGCGGCAATCGCTGTTTCTAAATTTTTAGCCGGAGCCAGTAATTCTACCTTGTTCATAACGATATTTTATAACAAAGTTATGAATAATTTGTAATAAATCGAATAAATTTTACAATTAATGATAAAATGCATATATGAAAATTGCATTAATAAATCACGGATGTGCCAAAAACCTTGTAGATGCCGAACTTATGTTGGGTATTCTTAGCGAAAATGGCTATAATATTACACTTGACGAAACAGAAGCTGACATTGTAATTGTCAATACCTGCTCTTTTATACATGATGCAGAAAGAGAATCTGTACAAAGCATATTACAAATGGTAGACGAAGGGAAAAAAGTTATTGTTACCGGATGTCTATCTCAAAAACATAATGCCGATTTGAAAGATTCAATTCCGGAAATTTCAGGAATGATAGGAGCGACAAATATCAACGATATTCTTAAAATTGTAAAGACAATTGAGTCAGGGAAAGAATATGAAAGTATTATCGAAAAACAACCTAAATATATTTACCCTGAAAACGTTACCCGACAACAAATTACTATGGGTGCTAGTTCATACTTAAAAATTGGAGAAGGCTGTAATTATAGATGCGGTTACTGCATTATACCTCACCTAAGAGGGAATTATATTTCCAGACCAATAGAAAATATTGTTAAAGAAGCCAATGAATTAGTAAATAAAGGGGTAACAGAAATTATTCTTATTGCACAAGACACCTCTTCCTATGGTATTGACTTGTACGGAAAACAAGCTCTTCCTGAGCTGCTTCGAGAATTAAACAAAATTGAGAATCTTTCTTGGATAAGAATTATGTACGCATATCCAACTCAAATGACAGATGAGCTAATCAAAGCAATCGCTGAATTAGATAAAGTCGTAAAATATGTAGATATACCATTACAACATTCTCATCCTAGAGTACTTGAATCGATGAGACGTCCGGTTATGGATTATAAAGAACTGGTTAATAAAATCAGAGAGAATATTCCCGGAGTCTCCGTCAGAACATCTCTAATAGTAGGTTATCCAGGAGAAACAGAAGAAGAATTTGAACATTTGTATAATTTTGTAAAGGATGTAAAATTTGACAGAATGGGTGCATTTGAATATTCAAGAGAAAAAAATACCTATTCTGACAAGTTAAAAGGGCATCTCCCAGCAAAAATCAAAAAAGAAAGACGAAATAAATTAATGGAATTACAGCAAAAAATTTCATTAGAAAATAACCGAAAATATATCACTACAACCTTAAAATGTATCGTTGAGGGATATACTGATGACGGAGTAATAATTTTACGTTCAGAACACGATGCTCCGGAAATTGACGGAGTAGTTTATGCTTCAAGCAGTAGACCTGTTGTTCCTGGTGATATTGAAAATGTCTACATTGAAAAATGTGATGAATACGATTTATTTGGAAAAATTATTGATTAAATGAAAGAGTAACTAAACATGGAATATATTGAAAACAAGGAATTAGAAGAAAAAGAAGTCAAAGGCATATTTACTGATATGATTAAATATGCACCTTCAAAATTATGCGGAATGCTGGGAAACGTTATAACTGTACCAATTTACACCAGTTTATTCTCAACCGAACAATATGGACTGTATACAATATCCATAGCAATGCTATCATTTCTTTGTATTATATTTTCTGACTGGGTTGGACTTTCTGGTTTAAGATTTTTTAGACACCACCAACTTATGGAAGATTTACCTAAATATTTAACCACACTGGTTACTATACTAACGTTGAACATGGTTTTGATGTTCGGCATATCATTTTTATTTAGAAACAGTCTATACAGCTTTTTCCACGTTCCATTTAGATATTTTCTATCTGTGTTGTTTTTAATTATACCTGTTGCTATTAGAGCATTACTATCACAATTGTTACGGGCACAATTAAAGTCTGTTTCTTATACTGTAACAACAATTGTTAACCAGTTTGCAACCATATTTTTAGCAGTTTTCTTCGCTAAATTCTTCAACTTCGGTGCAGCATCAATTCTACTGGGTATGGGAATATCAATATCACTAATAGATATATTATTACTCTATCAAAGTGAAATTCTCAAGGTTTTTAAATTTCAAAAAGTAGAATGGAAATTTATATTACCAATTATTAAATATGGTATACCAATTGCTGCAACTTCACTCAGTGCGTGGATTATAACACAAAGTAACAAGTTCATTATGAATGGAATAAGCGGATTTTCAAAAGCGGCTTTAGTAGGTGTCGGTTATGGTTTGACTTTACCAATCTTAATGACACTATTTGCAATGATTACAGTAGCGGCAATTCCTAGAATTATTAACTTATATGAAGCTAAGATAGATGTTCGCCCAATTATTTCAAGATTTTTAGGTTACTACATACTTGTATCATTACCTGTAATTACAATAATGTCATTATATAACGTTGAATACACACATATTTTCACTAATGAAAGATTTTATGAAGCAAGTACATTAGTTCCATTTTTCTCATTTGGTGTATTTTTTCTGGCAATGACAGATTACACAACTCTTCAATATCATTTGGCAAATAAAACACATATTGAATTCATAATTAAGTTAATTTCGGGAATTATCGGAATTGTATTGAATGTCGTGCTAATTCCTAAAATGGGACTTATTGGGGTTGGTATAGCGACATTAACTGCTAATTTTCTATATTGCCTGTTAAGTATTGTTATAGTTTTACCGGATATGAACTTAAAATTACCTAAAAATACAATTTTAAGAATTTTAGTTGCTGCAATACCGGCAGGATTGATAACATATATATTAAAGATACAATTATTCAATATAGCTGAAAAATGGCAAATGTTAGGAATATTAGCTATATTCTATGTATCATACTATATTTTGCACAAAACTATAATTAAAAATTCAGATTAATAAAAATTAACAATTTTTACAAAACTAGCAATTTTTTAAATTCATAATCGTTATTAATATAGTAATAGTAATTGAAGCATGGCTTAAAAAAAAGTAATATAGTGAATATTTTTTCTTTGGTCTTGTTACAATATACTATACAGATTGACACTAGACTAAATTTGATAACGTTATGAAAGGATATTCACATATGAAGAATAGCAAAAAAATGAAAAGAATTGTTGCTGCATCTTTAACAGGCCTGTTTTTAGCTCAACAATCAATGCTTCTTTCTGTTGTGGCAAGCGATATTTCAGGAGTTACCGGAAACAATGGCGTTTATAACATCAATCCTAAAGATGTAAAAAACGGCATTGGTTTTAGACATTATAATAACTTCAATTTGTCTGAAGGAGACATTGCAAATCTCATTTATGGCTATAACGGACTTGATTACAATACTTTTGTAAACCTTGTTGATAATAAAATCAACATCAATGGTATTGTTAATACAATGAAAGGTAACGGTTTTTACAATGGTAAGGCCGTATTTATATCTCCAAACGGAATGGTTGTTGGAGCTTCAGGTGTCTTAAACGTTGGTTCATTAGGCGTCTACGCTCCTGATCAAAATAACTATAAAGCTTTAGATAAAGAAAATTTCAACAACGTTGGAAATTACATTAACCAAGCAAAAGAACGTATTAATGGTAATGGCGGAGATATTACTATTAATGGTAAAGTTCTATCAGCTGGCGGAGTTGATTTAATTGGTGGCAACATTAATATTGGCAAAAATGCCGGTGTCGTTGCCGGTATCAATGCAGATAAAATGCAAACATTTAATTCTCAAACTCAAGCTGAGCAACTATTTAACAGCCTTGTAAAAACAGAAAATGTAAATATTGGTAGCGAATTTGCAAGTGATGAATTCGGACAAATTTATATCAAATCTTCACAAGGTGTTAATGTTCAAGGTAACTTAGTTAACTATGCTACTGGTTCTAACGGCACTAGTGTTAATAGTCAAAGCGGAATTAGAATTACTAATATTGATTCCGGTGTTAATGGCACTACTATCTCTGGCAACATTGCAAATGCTAAAGGAACTGTTAACATTTCTAATAACAATGGCAATTTAACTGTTACTGACACAGGATATATTAAAAACAACGGATATACCTTAATTACTAATAATCCTTACAGAGATTATGTTGATGATACCAATACAAAATTAACTATTGCAGGTAAAATTGACACTAAAGGTGATTTAAAAATTAAAAACAGAGGTGGTAAAGGATTAGATATAACTAACTCTGCAAATATTACACATGACGGTGATGCTATTATATTTAACGGATATGAAGGTAATGAAACCGTTACAGGTGCTAATGAAACAGGAGGATTAAATATCGCAGGTACTGTTAATACTACAGGTAACCTTGATGTTACTAACAGTACTCATGGTGTTGATGGTATGAATATTTCCGGTACTATCAACAGCAATGGTAAATCTACTTATACAAACCACGGTAAAGGCGGATTAACTGTTACAGAAACAGGAAAACTAGCATCTAACAATTTAGAAATGTTAAATACAGGTATTGGTGGTTTAACTATCAATGGTAATGCAACTAACGTTGGCACTGCAACTGTAACAAATAAAGCCGGAGCATTAAATCTAGGCGGAACATTTGTAAATACAGGAGATGCAACATTTACAAATACAGATAACAGTAAAGATTTAAATATTGACGGTACTATTACAAATAGTAATGGTAAACTGGTTATTGATAACCAAAAAGCAGGTCATTTAAATATTGATGGTAAAGTTACTAATAATGGAACAACAACAGATATATTAAATGCCGGTGATGATGGTTTAAATGTAACAGGCTTAGTTCATTCAAATGACAAATTAACAATGACAAATACCGGTGCTAATGGTATTTTAATTGATTCATCTGCTAAAATAACCGGTAATAAAGATATTGAAATTAATAATACTATCTCTGAAAAGAGAACAGAAGGTCTTTACAATAAAGATGAAAAAGTTGGTAACGTTAATATCAAAGGCAATATTCATGCTAAAAATAATGTTACTATTAACAGCAAAAACGGTAATATCGTAATCGGTGATAACACAGATAATAATAATTACGTAAAAGCTGATAAAAATATAAATATTAATACTAATAATGGCAGCGTACTTAACTATGGTGTTATCAAAACTCTACTTAACGCAGGTGGAGATTTGACTATCGTTGCTAACGACGGTTCAATTGGTGAAGAAGTTCAACAAAAAGCTTGCACAGGTTCAGGATGCACAGGTATTGGACCAAAATCTGATGGTTCTCGTGATTTTACTAAGTCAATTAATGCCAATATTAAAGGTAAAGTTAAAGAATCAACAAATAAAGTTAACAAACCGGATGATTTAGTTATTAATTATGCAGCTATTGATTCTGATATGAATATTGATTCAATTAAAGCTAATGGCAGAGTTATCTTAACCGTAGATGATTTAGGACATATCATGGGTGGTGAAAATGCTGCAAAAGGAAGCGGAAAACGCTATAACATGATTAATGCTAATTCTAATGGCGGAACAAACATTGAAGGCAAGGGTATTTCTTTAATTGCTAATGGCAGCATTGGTTCTAAAGATAATATGGTAACATTTATTCAAACTGATGCAGAAAACTATAAAATGGATGGCTTAGCTAATGAAAATATCTACTTAAAAGAAAATAGTTATAATGATCCAAATTATGGAAAAGATAAAGAAGTAAAAAATAACTCAGTTTGCTCAATGATTGCCAGAGAAGGCGATATGTATCTTGAATTTGCCGGTAACACTACTATTGACAATGTTACAGCAGAAGGTGATTTAACAATCATTACAAGAGGTTCAAACTTAACAATTAATAACTTAGGTCATATTGAAGATCCTGCTCTAATCAATGGTGAAGATTATTTTGGACCTCACCATGACGGATACGAATTCGACAAAGGTTATGATAAAGATGACTACAAACATGAAATTCTACCAAACAATGTTATCCTAAAAGCATTAGATATCAATAAAAATCTAAGACCTGACGGAGAATATATTGACGGTGGATATTATGCTTGGGCAAACTCTACAGTAAGACTTAATAACGCTGTTTTAGATAATGGAAAATTAGATATTACAGCTGATAACATCTATGCAAATGGAATTCATGTAGACTTTGGAAAAGATGGGTATACAAAAGAAGCCGACGACAGTACAAATCGTGTTATCGGTTCTGATGGAATACCAACAGGCCATAGAGTCGAACCTGACGATGTCGAAGGTGTTGGCAGAGATGAACATGAAAGAAATTATTATGAACACCCTGGAGATGGTGACGGAACATTTGATGGAGAAGAATCTGATGTAGATGATGATGATGGTACAGTAGATGATACTCCATTAGAACTGGAAGACCCTGACACAGATACAGATACAGATACTGATACTGATACTGACACAGACACTGATACAGACACTGATACAGATACTGATACTGATACTGACACAGACACTGATACAGACACTGATACAGACACAGACACAGACACAGACACTGACACTGACACTGACACTGACACTGACACTGACACTGACACTGACACAGATACTGATACTGATACTGATACTGATACTGATACTGATACTGATACAGACACTGATACAGATACTGATACTGATACTGATACTGATACAGATACTGATACTGATACAGATACTGATACTGATACAGATACAGACACTGACACTGACACTGACACTGATACTGATACTGATACAGATACAGACACAGACACAGACACAGATACAGACACAGACACAGACACAGACACAGACACAGACACAGACACAGACACAGACACTGATACAGACACTGATACAGACACTGATACTGACACTGATACTGACACTGACTCAGATTCTGACATTGACATTGATGATGATGCCGATGGAAGACACACATTCATCCAAAGAAAAATATTAGATGACAGCGTAGATTCTATCGATAAACGTCAATATATGAGATATCAAGTATCCAGCAACAAAAACCCTATAGGATTAGAACCGGGACACGGAGTAGAAGCTCTACTTGATGTATCAAGAGGCGGAATCTCAGTAAAACATAACAACAACTTAAATGTTGGAGATGTTATTCCGGTACATATATCCTACGGCGGACTCGACATCAAGGCTGATGTAAAAGTTGTATCAGCAACAACAACTAGAGCCGGAGCAATGTTTGTAAATCTGGATCAAGCAACAGCAAACCAATTATTATATCTCAATATGATATTGGATGATGTAAATAACATTTCACAAAAATAAAAGAACAAATATTAACAGGTAGGAAAAATTTTCTACCTGTTAATATTCTTAACTTTTGTAAACAATTATAAATTATTGTAACATTATGCTGAATTTTTTCAAAAATAAGCCGTTTATTAATACATATTGTGTTTGAAAAACATGACAATTGCTCAAAATATAATAGGTTTATAGAAAAATCAATCAGAATATAAATATATGAAAGGATAGAACATGACGAGAAAAAGTAGAAAGAATCAAAGAAGAACAATCGCTTTTTTATTGACTGGTTTATTTATGATTCAGCAAACTATGACCTTGAGTGTTTTTGCCAGTAACATAACCGGTATTACAAACGGCGGTCATGGAACATTCAACATTGACCCAACAAAACACAATGGAGATGTTGGTTTCAGACACTATAACAACTTCAATCTTGATGCTGGAGATATCGCAAACCTTAATTTTGCTGATATTAATACTTTTGTAAACTTAGTTGATAATCAGGTTTTAGTTAATGGTATTTTAAACTCTGTTAGAGGCAATAATTTCTACAACGGTAAAGCTGTATTTATTTCTCCAAACGGTATGGTTGTTGGAGCTTCAGGCGTTTTAAACGTTGGTTCTTTAGGTGTTTATGCTCCTGATAGTGGAACTTACAGCGGTTTTGACAAAACTAATTTCTCAAATGTTGAACGCTACATAAATCAAGACAAAGACTTAATTAATGGTAATGGCGGAAACATTACAATTAACGGTAAAATTCTATCAGCTGGCGGAGTTGATTTAATCGGCGGTAATGTTAATATCGGACAAAATGCGGGTGTCATTAGCGGTATTAATGCCGGTAAAATGACAAAAATAGAATCACTTGATCAAGCTAACACTTTATTCAATAATTTAGTAAAAACAGAAAATGTAAATGTTGGTAGCGAATTCGCAAGTGATGAATTCGGACAAATTTATATCAAATCTTCACAAGGTGTTAACGTTCAAGGTAACTTAGTTAACTATGCTACTGGTTCTAATGGAACTAAGGTTAATGATCAGAGTGGTATTAGAATCACCAATATTGATTCTGGTGCAAATGGCATTACCATTTCTGGTAAAGTTGCAAATGCTAAAGGAACCGTTAACATTTCCAATAACAAAGGCAATTTAACTGTTACTGACACAGGATATATTAAAAATGATGGATATACTTTAATTACTAATAACCCATACAATGATTACGTTGACGATAGAAATACTAAATTATCTATCGCTGGTAAAATTGATACTAAAGGTGATTTAAAAATTAAGAACAGAGGTGGTAACGGATTAGATATCACAAATACTGCTCTTATTAACCACGATGGCAATGCTGTTATTTTAAATGGTTATGAAGGTAATGAAACTGTTACCGGAGACAATCAAACCGGAGCTTTAAATATTGCAGGTACTGTTAATACTACAGGTGACCTTGAGGTTACTAACACTGTTCATGGTGTTGATGGTATGCATATTTCCGGTAATATCAATGCCGGTGGCACTGCTACTTACTTAAATAATGGTAGAGATGGATTACACGTAAACGGTGGTCAATTAACTTCTAACGGACTAAATATGACCAACAATGGTATTGGAGGAATGAATCTAAATGGTACAATTACTAATACCGGAGCTGCTAATCTTCTAAATACTGCAGGTGGAATGGTTCTTGATGGAACTTTCGATAATACTGGCGATGCAACTATTCTTAACGAAGCAACAGCAACAGGTTTGACTGTTAAAGGTAATATTACCAACAAAAATGGCATACTTGATATGACTAACAAAGGACCTGAAGGATTTGATGTTCAAACTACAGGGACTATAAAAGCACAAGGTTTAAAAATGACTAATACCGGTGCTGCAGGTATGAACATCAACGGTAATGTTACTAACGTTGGCAATGCTACTGTTCTTAATGAAGCCGGGGCTTTAAATGTTGGCGGAACATTTGACAATACTGGTAACGCTACATTTACTAATAATGGTACTGACTTTATTATTGATGGTTCTGTTACTAACAGAAATGGTCAATTAGCTATGACCAATAAAAATGGCAAATTTGACATCAATGGTACAGTTCAAAATGCTGGAGCTACCAATATTACTAACAACGGTGCCGGTGGTTTAAATGTTAACGGTAGAATCAAAAACACTACCGGTAAATTAACTATGAATAACACTGGTAATGCTGGTTTCAACGTTAATAACGGTGCTACTATCGAGGCTGAAGGATTAGAATTCACTAACTCTGGTGCTAATGGTATGAATCTTAACGGTAATGTTACTAACGTTGGAAACGCTTTAGTTACTAACAATGCCGGAGCTCTTAATATTGGTGGAGCTTTTGACAACACTGGAGATGCTACTTTCATTAACAGTGAAAATGCTACAGCTTTAAATGTAAACGGAACTATTAACAATAGAAACGGTTTACTTGATATGACAAACAATGGAGCTCAAGGTTTCAATATAGCTCAAACCGGCAAGATTAATGCACAAGGTTTAAAAATGACTAATACCGGTGCTGCTGGAATGAACATCAACGGTAATGTTACTAACGTTGGAAACGCTTTAGTTAATAATAATGCTGGAGCTCTTAATATTGGTGGAGCTTTTGATAATACTGGAGATGCTACATTTACTAATAATGGTACTGACTTTATTGTAAATGGTACTGTTACTAACAGAAATGGTCAATTAGCTATGACTAATAAAAATGGCAAATTTGACATCAATGGTACAGTTCAAAATGCTGGAGCTACCAATATTACTAACAACGGTGCCGGTGGTTTAAATGTTAACGGTAGAATCAAAAACACTACCGGTAAATTAACTATGAATAACACTGGTAATGCTGGTTTCAACGTTAATAACGGTGCTACTATCGAGGCTGAAGGATTAGAATTCACTAACTCTGGTGCTAATGGTATGAATCTTAACGGTAATGTTACTAACGTTGGTAATGCTTTAGTTACTAACAATGCCGGAGCGTTAAATGTTGGCGGTACTATCTACAACGTTGGCAATAGCACATACACTAACAATGGAACAGACTTCATTGTTGATGGTTCTGTTACTAACGAAAACGGTAATCTAACAATGCTAAATGAAAATGGCAAATTCGACATTAACGGTAATGTTAGAGGAACTGTTGGCAATACATATATTACTAATAACGGAGCAGGCGGTTTAAACGTAACAAAAACAGGACACGTTGTAGCTGATAATGCAACAATTACTAACAACGGACACAACGGTATGAACATTGATGGTACAGTTGATGTTATTGTTGGTAACTTATACAACAATGAAGGCGGAGTTAACGGCCTTAATATCAATGGTAATGTTAATCAAGGTATCATTGATGGCGAACATGGTCCTTCTGGATATTTAAACATTGAAAATAAAGGTCAAAACGGATTAAATGTTTATGGTAACGTAAATGCTGTTGATGATGTAACAATGACTAACTCCGGTGCTAACGGTATCTTAATTGCATCAAAAGGTAGAGTTACTGGTAATAACGTAACCATCAATAACAATATTGCAGAAAAAAGAACCGAAGGTCTTTACAACAAAGATGAAAAAGCCGGTAATGTTAATATTCAAGGCTTAGTTAACGGTAAAAATAATGTAGCTATTAACAGCAAAAACGGTAACATTGTAATTGGTGACAACACTGATAATAACAACTATGTAACAGCTGGTAAAAATATAGATATCAATACTAATAACGGCAGTGTTCTTAACTACGGTGTAATTAAAACATTGTTAAATGCAGGCGGAGATTTAACTATCGTTGCTAACGACGGTTCTATCGGTGAAGAAGTTCAACAAAAAGCTTGTACCGGTTCAGGTTGTACAGGTGTTGGTCCAATGGCAAACGGATCTAGAGATTTCACTAAATCTATCAATGCTAATATCAAAGGTAAAGTTAAAGAATCAACTAATAAAGTTAACAGACCTGATGACTTAGTTATCAACTATGCAGCTATTGACTCAGATATGAATATTGATACTATTAAGGCTGATGGTAATGTTATCCTAACTGTTGATGATTTAGGTCACATCTTAGGCGGAGAGAACGCAGGTAAAGATAGCGGCAGACGTTACAATATGATTAATGCCAGACCTGATGACAACTCTAGAACAAACATTGAAGGCAAAGGCATTTCTTTAATCGCTAACGGAAGCATTGGTTCTAAAGATAACAAGGTTACATTTATCCAAACCGGTGCTAAAGAAGGCCATAGTATGGATGCTTTAGCTAACGAAAACATCTATTTAAAAGAAAATAGCTTCAATGATGCAAACTATGGCAGAGATAAAGAAGTTGATACAAATAAAGTTTGTACAATGATTGCCAGAGAAGGCGACTTAGATGTTGAATTCGCAGGTAACACAACTATCGATAATATTACAGCCGAAGGTGATATGAAAATCGTTACCAGAGGTA
The DNA here is from genome assembly GCA_902475545.1 of uncultured bacterium. Taxonomy (GTDB): domain Bacteria; phylum Cyanobacteriota; class Vampirovibrionia; order Gastranaerophilales; family Gastranaerophilaceae; genus Zag111. The sequence continues at coordinate 25,751 of CABRZP010000006.1, read as the reverse complement.
AAGAAATGCATATCAAAAACTTAGGTCACATTGATGATTCTACAGGCATCATTAAAGATGAAAACGGTACAATGAATGACTACTTTGGACCACATCACGATGGCTATGAATTCGATGGTCGTTATGATAAAGATGATCATAAATCAGAAATCTTACCTAACAAAGTTGAAGTCAAAGCTCTTGATATCAACCACAATATCAGACCAACAGAAGAAGTTCTTGAAGGCGGATATGAAGCTTGGGCAGGTTCAACAGTAAGAATTGATAATGCAGTTCTTGACAACGGAACATTAGATGTAACAGCTGACAATGTTTACGCAAATGGAATCGCAGCACACTTTAACAAAGATGGTTTCTCTAAAGAAAGAGATAATTCAACTAACAAAGTTATCGGAGCTACTGAAATCCCAACTGGTCATGCTGTAAGACCTGACGATGTAACAGGAATTGATAGAGGCGAAACTGAAAGAAACTACTATTATCCTGAAGGTGACGGCGATGGAATATTTGATGGAGTACCATCTGATGTCGATCCAGATGATGAAATTGTAGATGCAACACCACTTGAAATTCCAGATCCAGATCCAGATCCAGATCCAGACCCAGATCCAGATCCAGACCCAGATCCAGACCCAGATCCAGACCCAGATCCAGACCCAGATCCAGATCCAGACCCAGATCCAGATCCAGACCCGGACCCAGATCCAGACCCAGAGCCAGATCCGGATCCAGAGCCAACCCCTAATCCGGATAGACCAGTTACTCCTCAGTATAATATTGATGGAAGCTCAACATACATCCAAAGAAAAATTGATGACAATAATGTAGACAACATTGACAAACGTCAATATATGAGATTCAATGTAACAGACAGCAGAACACCTGTTGCACTTGAAAGAAACCAAAACATCAATGGACTAATCGATGTATCAAGAGGCGGTATCGCAGTAAAACATAACAACACACTAAACGTTGGAGACGTTGTACCAGTACACATCACATACGGAGACTTAGATATCAAAGCTAACGTTAAAGTCGTAACAGCTTCTACAAACAGAGCAGGTGCAATGTTCGTTAACTTAGATGAAGCAACAGCAAACAAACTTCTATACTTGAACATATTACTTGAAGATTCAATGAATATCGCACTCAACGACTAGAAGAAGATAACAAAATACCAAGAAGCCCCACTGTAAAATCCAGTAGGGCTTCTTTATTTATATTAAAAGATTGTAGGTCATAATGAAATATAAAATAATACTCTTATTTATAGTCTTTATATTAAGCTTACCGACACTTGCAGAACCTTTAAAAGCAACAGTTACGTATACAGCAGAAGAAAACGCACGAGTAGAAGCATTTAAAGGTGTATATATGTGGTGTCCATTTCCAGATGTACCTTCTTTTCAACGTTCTTTATTCGTTGCTTCTATAAATAAGGATGAAATTTTAACAATGCAAGAATTCAATGCAAAATTATTCAAAGTGATTCCTTATAAAGCCATTGCCGTTGTATATAAAGATTTACCACATTTTGCATACTATTATGAAAAGACTAAAAACGGTTATAAAGGTGTAGCAATTGAAGTGCTAGATACAAAAAATATGAACTAGCCCATAAAAACAATAAAATATGATGCAAAAACCGGAAAGTTAGCGACTATCAATTTAACCATATCTGAAGATGAAGCTTTTGTATTTAATGAGAATAAAAGACAATTGCTCATTGGATTAACGATAAAGAATATACTAGCAATATGACACGTAAACTTATATATCCTGCAGAATAACATTACAATCATATGACAATAAAATACTTATTAGGATACATTAGTAATGAATATGACACATAATACAGAAATACTAAATAATTAATAGACTTTCTCAACTGTTATTATGAATTCATATTGAAATCTAATTTATAAAAAACAAAATAAATTTAACAAACACTTTAAACATTTATTTAACCACAAAAAAGGATAGAAATTATATTCTATCCCTAGTTGTTATATTTAACATACTTACTATCTAAGTCTTCTTCTTTGAGCATGCATTGGACCGGTTCGTCTTATTGTAGTTTGAGTTGGTTGAGCTCCATTTTGATTATTTTGACCAATCATTGCACCAGCTTGTTGTAAAGTTCCACCAACAGACATTAAAGCAGTTGGTAAATCTTTAAATTTTTCTTTCATTCTCTCTTTCATATTATCAGCAATAGCTTTTCCACCTTGCTTTAATTGATCTTTTAAGCCCATTTTAGACATATCTTTAGCAACATCTTTAGCTCCTTCTTGAACGCCTTCTTTAACACCCTCTTTAGCTCCTTCTTTAACACCTTCTTTGGCTCCCTCTTTAAGAGCTTCAGTACCAGCTTTTGCAGTATTTTCTGCAGCTTTAGCAGCACCTTTAAATGTTTGTTGCAACTCTTTAGTACCTTGAATAGCAGAAGCTCCAGACATTACTGCAGCACCAGCTGAAGTTAAAGCACCTGCAATATTACCTTGAGCTGCATACACAGCTGTTTTTGTTAAGTTAGCAGCACATTTACCATAATTTCCAACTGTTTGAACTGTAGTACCAACAGTTTCTACAACACGACCAGCTGCAGCTGTAGGAAGATATAATTGCATACCACGACCAACCCATTCAGTTATTTGACCTGCGGTAACAGTATATCCTGCAATTTCATCAGCTTTATTTGCAATATCTAATACTTTATTTGATTCTTGCTGATTTGCTTGAATATTTTTTACATTTTGAGCTTGCACTGATGAAAATCTTTTAGCTGTTCTTGCTAAAACTCTTGTACTTCTATTTGATGTAGTTTGTAATTTTTTTAATGTAACGTTACTTTTACCAATAGTAACTTTTATTGCATTTGTTGCAGCAGTCTTAGATTCAATTTGACCTTGAATATCTTGTTTTTCAGAAGCTGAAGTACCTTCTTCATTTGCTTTAGAACTAAGTTGCTCGATTTCAGCATTAATAGCTTCCATTTGTTTTGCTTCTTTTTGAATTCGAGCAGATTCTTTTTCCATTTTCTTTTGATTTGATCTGATTTCTTTTTGACCTTTTTGCATGGTCTTGTTCATTTTCTTTTCATCAGATTTCATTTTAGAATCTAAAGATTTCATCTCAGCAGAAGATTCATTCATCTTTTGAGTGCCTTGTTCTGTTTGTTTTGTTGCAGCCTTTGATTCTGTAGCTGCAGCTTTAGAATCTGATTCAGAAGCTTTGCTTTCTTTTTCTTTTTGTTCTGTTTTTTGTTCGTCTTTTATTTCTTCAAAATTAGAAGATCTTTTATCAATTTCAGCATCTACTTTGCTTAATTTTTTAGAAATACCATTTTTTAAGAATATAGGAACATCTGAATTTTTTAATTCTTTCAATTCTGACTTTAATTCTTGTAATTCAGAAGTAGAAACTTGAGTTAAGTTATCAAAATCATAATTTCCAATATCAACTTTTTGTTTGTCATCTTTTTGACCTTGAGTAGCTTCAGTTTTTTCAGCTCCAGATTTCTTTTGTGTAGCTGACATACTTGAAACTGATTTCATTGTATTGATTGAAAGTTGAGGATTAGAATTTTTTACACCTCTAGATTTAACAGAATTAGTAAATGAACTAATTGTGTTAGCATCTTTATTAACGGAGAAAATGGAATCTTCCATAGACATTCCAGGAGCTTTAGCTTGTTGAGCTTTAGCACCCTTTTGGGCACCATTAGCTTTCATAAGCTTAAGCAGCTTTTGAATATCTGTATTCTGATTTACGCCATTAATGCTCACTTATTCAGCTCTCCGAAATTAAATACTCTCTTACTTATATAAAAACTTTTAAAATTGCCTAATTTCAGCACTTTAGGAATTGTTTACAATTGTTTACATAACAGAAATAAAGTTCACATATTTGCGTTCATTCCATATTTTTGCTAATATAATTGAGTAGTTTTTATAAGAAAATTAGGGAGAAAATTAAAATGGATTTAATGAAGGGTAAAAAAGGTGTAATATTTGGAGTTTCAAATACTCACGGTATTGCATACGGTATAGCTAAACAACTTCACGATGCTGGTGCAGATATTGCATTTACTTATGCTGGTGAAGCTATGGAAAAACGTGTAAAACCTATCGCTGAAAGCATGGGTGCTAAAATTATTATGAGCTGCGATGTAACTAAAGAAGATGAAGTTAAAGCAGTATTTGAAGAATGCGAAAAAGTTTACGGTAAAATTGACTTTGTAGTACACGCAGTAGCATTTGCTAAAAAAGAAGATTTAATGGGCAGATTTATTGAAACTTCTAAAGACGGTTGGGATACAGCATTAGGAGTAAGTGCATATTCACTTGTTACAATTGCTCGTCATGCTGAACCTATTATGAACGAAGGCGGTTCAATTTTTGCTCTTACTTACCTTGGTTCTATTCTTTCTGTTCCAAGCTACAACGTAATGGGTGTTGCTAAAGCTGCATTAGAATCTTCTATGAGATTCTTAGCTGTTGACCTTGGTAAAAAAGGTATCAGAGTTAACTGTATTTCAGCAGGTCCTGTTAAAACATTGGCATCTATGGGTATCAGCGGATTTTCTAAAATGCTTAAAGCCGCTGTTGCAAGATCTCCTCTTGGACGTAACGTTGCATTGGAAGAAGTTGGTAAAGCTGGTTTATATCTAGCTTCTGACCTTTCTACAGGTACAACTGGTGAAGTTATTTATGTTGACTGCGGATGCCGTTCAGCTTATGGTTCAGCTGAAGAAATGGATATCTTAGCTGAAAACATTGAATTATAATCAAGCAATAAAACATACACTAAAAATCATCTATGAGTATTTCCTCATAGATGATTTTTTTAACATAATAATTATAATGATTGAAGATCAATATTAATTTGAGTTTTTAATTCTTCAACACTAGAAAATTTAATTTCAGGTCTTAACATTTTTGAGAAAAAGACTCTTATATTTTTACCATACAAATTTCCATGATAATTCAATAAATAAGTTTCTAAAACGCAATTTCCGGACTCTGAAATGGTCGGAGCAACTCCGAAATTTGCAAGACCTCTATAAGTTTCACCGTTATCCAATTCAACTTCAACATTATACACACCAAAAGGAAGCTCAACAACTTCTTTTGGATAAATAATATTAGCAGTAGGAAAACCTATTTTTGCCCCAAGCTCTTTACCCTTAATTACAGTACCACTAACGCAGAATTTGCGTCCAAGCATTGAATTTGCTAAGAAAATATCACCTTCTCTGAGATATTTTCTTATACTTGTACTACTAATAGTATCTCCATAAATAGATTGAGGCGGAGTTGCAAAATAAAAATAATCAAACTTGTTCTGTTTATCTGAAAGAAATTGAACATTACCGGATTTATCAACCCCAAATTTATGATTAAAACCGGTTGAAATAGCCTTTGGTGAAAAGTATTTAACCAATACATCAGATAAATATTCTTCAGGATGTAAATGACATACGGTCGAAAAATCCAGTTCTATAAGATAATCAACACCCAATTCTTCAATATATTTATATTTATCTTGTAAAGTCAAAATATACTTTGGCGGTACACCTTTAAAATAACAATACGGATGCTCTTTAAAAGATACTACCGCAGACTTACACCCAACCTCAGTAGCAAAATCAACAGCACACTTTATAACAGATTGATGTCCAAGATGTATGCCATCAAAAAAACCTAATGCCAAAGATAAATTTGGAATTTCCTTAAGTTCTCTTACTACTTCCATAGGTAAATTATAACATCAATTACCTGTATTGCAAAAAGTTAACCTAAATTAACTAATTAAATAAAATTCCAACAATTGCAGCAGACATATAACAAGTTAAGGTACCACAAATTAAAGATCTTAAGCCTAATCTTGCTAAATTTTTCTTCTGATTAGGAGCTAATTCTCCAATACCACCAAGCAATATCGCTATAGAACCAAAGTTTCCGAAACTACATAACGCAAAACTTGCAATCAAGAAACTCTTCGGCGACAAATGCATTGCAGGATTAGTTAAATCCAAATATGCAACCATTTCATTCAGAACGAGTTTTGTTCCCATCAAACCGCCGACAGTTGTCGCTTCCTTCAGAGGTACACCCATTAAAAGTGCAAATAAAGCAAATATTTTACCTAAAATCATTTTCATTGACAGTTGAGTTAAATCCATCCCGATTGAAAGTAAATTAAAATGTAAATATTTAACAATAAGAGTACCAATACCGGCAAGAACCCAATCTATCATTGAGACTAAAGCAACAAGAGCTAAAATCATAGCCACAACATTTATAGCAACTTTCATACCTTCAGAAGCTCCTGAAGATATCGCATCAAATATATTAGCATGAGTTCTATGTCTTTTACTAACTGACAATTTAAAATCTTTACTTGTTTCCGGAACATTTGTTTCAGGGTAAACAATTTTTGAAATTACAAGAGCCCCTGGAGCAGCCATAATTGAAGATGCAAGAATATATTCTGCAGGTATACCCATAGCAATATAAATTGGCATTATAGAACCGGAAATACAAGCCATACTACCGGACATGGAAGCTAATAATTCTGAACGAGTCAAATTGGCAAGGTAAGGTTTTATCATAATTTGTGCAACAACCTGACCAACAAAGGAACTTGCCACATTTGATAAAGCTTCAGCTCCACTAACATCAAGGAGTTTATTCATTCCACGGCCCAAAACAGCAACAACCCTTTGCATTATACCAAAATAGTACAATAGATTTACTAAAATCATCATAAATACCATTGAACATATAAGCTGTAAAGCAAAAATTGAACCGCCGGCAGTAAATATTTCAGTAAACTTAGCACTCATCAAGCCACCAAAAACAAATTCACCACCATGTTTAGCAAAAACAAGCAGTTTTTGAATAAACAAGCCAATTGCCATAAATAATTTTTGACCAAACGGAACTTTAAATATAAAAACAGCAAGCAATATTTGCAGAAGGAATCCCATTCCTATTGTTTTATAATTAATAGCTTTTCGATTATTTGACATCAAATAAGCTATCCCCAGAATAAAAACAATTCCCAAAATTCCTATAAATCTACTCATACTAACCCTCTACTGTTCACTATTTAATTATACAAAAAAGAAGCCGTATAGGCTTCTTTTTCAATAAAAATGTGATAAAAGTTAACTTAATATTAGCCTTTATTAAAAAGACTCATAATTTTATCTAACAAACCGACAGATTCTTCAGCATCACCGGCTCCAAGATTTTCCAATTTATCAAGTCTGCTCTTTGCCATTTGATAATCAACAGGATCTTTAACAAGTTCTAAATATTTTGTATAAGCTTCGATAGCTTTTTTGTTAGCTTTAATTCGTTCATAAGCTCGTGCCAATGTTTTTACAGTTTCCAAATCTTTAGAATCAGCTTCTACAATTTTTTCTAAATATTCAGCCTGCATTTTATAATCCCCGATACCTTCACGGAATGCTGCAAGTTTTTTTAGTGCTTCTTTATTTTGAGGCTCTAATTTAATAATTTTTTCATAATATTCAGCAGCATGGTTGGTTTCTCCATTATCAGTTAACAGAGCAGCTAAAGTAAATAACAAATCAATATCATCATCTTTTATTTGAACAGCATTTAAAAGTTCATTTATTGCAATATCAATATTTTTTCTGACAATATTATATTTACCCCAATTCAAATGGGCATTATATTCATCTCCATTTTCATCATAAACAAGAGCTCTCATCTGATAAGTAAGCGGAGAATTTGGTGAAACTTTGTCGTATTCATCAATACAACCAAGAGCCTTATCAAAATCTTTTGAAGAATAGTAATACTGAGCCTGCAAAGTATAATAACGTGGCAATTTTTTATATTCATCAGGCAAATTATTTAACTTTTCATAAGCTTCTTCAACTTGCCCAAGCTCAAGCATACATTGTATTTTAAGTAGCTCATCCTTTGTATATTCAATTGCTTTTTTGGCATCCCCGCTTTTTAAATATACGGAAGCTAAACCTTCATTTATTCTATCTGTGTCAAAGCCTTTTTGCTTTCCTCTCAAAAGGGCATCAATTGCACTTGAATACGCATCATCAAGAAGATAAATATCTGCTAATTGCAAGAAAATTTCTTCATGTAAATTGTCATATTCCAGAATAACATTAAATTCATCAATTGCTTTTAAATTATTTCCTGTTTGACGGTATAAATTAGCAAGAGTTAGACGAGTCATAATAATTTGGGTTTCTTCATCAGAAACAGATAAAGCCTTTTTAAAATCATTAATTGCAAAATCAAGCTTACCTTCCAGAGAATTTTTATTGCCTCTATAAATATAGTATTTATACTTATCTGTATTTTCATAAATAGACATCAACTGTTCATACGCAAGCGGATTTTTTAAGTCTCTTTTCAATATTTCATGATAATAATATGCAGCCTCTTCAGGTTTTTCCAAAATTAAAGACAAATGTCCTAATCTTTCAAGAATCCCTAAATCATCCAGATTATGCTCATATTCTTTTTTATATTCACGAAAAGCATCTTCGTACTGTTCGTTTGCTTCAAATTGTTCCGCTAATTGTAAACTCATTTGCGTCTCACTCCTTTAATACATTATATTCAACCGTATTATATCATTAAATGCGAATTTATACAATTCTAATTATATACATTTTGAGCTTTCTGAATCCCGTTTTCAAGGTAAAATTCAATTCCTGAAACTGCTTGTTTCAAAACAGGTTTTAATGTTTCCAGTTGATCTTTATAAAAATTTTGTAACACAAATGCTTCTGCCGGAATAGGTGGCTGTGGTCCTATTCCTATCTTCAAACGCGGAATATTTGATGTTCCTACCGATTTAATAATAGATTTTATACCATTATGCCCGCCATCTGAACCATTTGCTCTAAATCTCATTTTACCAAGCTCCAACGACAAATCATCATAAACAATGATTATATCTTCAACGTCAATCTTATAATAATTCATTACAGCAATAACCGCATCACCAGACAAATTCATAAAGGTTGTAGGCTTAATCAACATAACTTCATTGAAGCCACTTCTAAATTTTGTTAAAAAGCATTTTAATTTTCTATCCTCTTTAAAAGATACTTCATTTTGCATTGCCCACTTATCTACAACCATAAAACCTACATTATGTCTTGTAAAACAATATTTATCACCAATATTACCCAAACCGACAACTAATTTCATAATAATGTTTTCCTCTAATACAAATAATACTTATGATTTATATTTTAACGCAAATAAATATTACCATAATGGCATAGCAAGTTTATGCTTAACAAAAAGATAAATTAAAAATAAATTAAAAACAAATAAATGAGGGTAAAAATTATGAAACACGAATTAACAGGAGAAAAAAGTTCTCAAAAAGTAGCCGACTTTTTAGAAAAAAATTCACTGCATAAAAAAGATTTTGCTGAAATGATAGGAGTAACTCTTTCTTATGTATATAACTTGATAGATGAAACAATACCATTTTCTACACGAAGTACAACTTTGGAACGAATTGCTGTAGTAATGGAGATTGAACCTGAAGAATTTGAGGAATATAAAATTCCTCAGGAACCAATTTTGAAAGATGAAACAATAGAATTATTAAAAAGCATGCTTCATGACAAAAAAATGAGTGTAGTAAATTTTCTAAAGGCATTTCCAAGAAAAAAACGTGTTGAAATCGTAGACATGCTTAGAGGAGCATATCCTGTTCCTATTGATTTCAAAGAACTTTCAATGATTGGTCAAATACTGGAGTTAGATAAAAATGATATTTATAATATTTGGGAAGAGCGAATAAAACAAGTTCTTGAAACCAATGGCATGAATTTAAATAACAATGCTGCACTAATAAACGCAATGTTTGATTGTGCTCGCAAATATATTGATACATAAAGGTTCACTACAGTGAACCTTTTTTATAAAAAAAAGGGTTGACATTTAATTTTGTTTTAGTTACTATAAATGTACACGGTGAAAGTCGATAGCCAAGGAAATATGAATAGATAATTTGCGCTTGTAGCTCAGCAGGTAGAGCACTCCCCTTTTAAGGGATAGGTCGCGCGTTCGAATCGCGCCAAGCGCAATTTTTTATGAGTAAAGGGTTTAAAGACCCTTTTTATTTTTGCAAAAATTTTGACCGTTGTCCACATTTTGTCCACTGTTTGTTTTGACATATCTGTAAATATAAATACATATCTATGAATTACAATAATCATTTAAAACTTTTACAGCATCAAACTTGCGTTGTTGGTTTATATGATTGTATACGTCCAAAGTAATTTGAATATTTGAATGTCGCATAATTTCTTTGACAACATCGATGGACACACCTTTTTCTAATAATCGGGTACAAGCGGTATGTCGTAGCGTATGAAACGTAAAATCTGTAATTTTAGCTTGCTTTAAAACTTTATTATAATTATTTCGAAGATTTACATACGGCAAATTTGTAATAGGATTTACAAAAACATACTTTGAAGATTTTTGTTGATGTAGCTTTTTGAGTTCTTTCAACAAAGTTTCACTAATAGGCAAATATGACTTTTTTCGATTTTTTTGAACTAATATAGTTATCAAGCGATTTTCAAGGTCAACATTCTTCCATTCCAAACCTAATATTTCGCTTTTGCGCATTGCAGAATGTAAAGCACAAATAATTATTGGTTTTAGATATGCACATTCCCCGGTACAAGCACTAAGTAATCTTTTTTCTTCCTCGAATGTTAAAACTTTCTTTTCAGTGTTTTCAACCACCATTGGTTTTACAGACTTCTTTAGTGCTGGATTTTTTGTCATCCACCCGTTATCAATAGCTATATTGAACATTCTCCGTAAGATTCCGACTTCTTTATTTATTGTCGCAGGCTTCATACCATCTAGCTTTCTTTTAGTTCGAAATTTTTCGACCTCAGAACTGTCAAATTTAGAAAGTAAGCAATTACCGTAAAAAGTCTTTAACTTTTTTACCATACCTTTATCTTTTTGATAATTTTTTCGGTTATTTTCTGCATATATTAAATATTCAAAATCGCCAAAACTCAAGCCCTAAAATAATTTAAGCAAAAATCAAATCTAGAATAATTAAACTAAATAAAAAAAGGAAATCTAAAAAACATAACAATATATAATAAAATTTTCTAAAAATATTACAAGGTTGTAATATTTGGGATTCTTTGAGCTCTTTTGTTAAGATTTAATCATGGACATGAAAGAACTTGAACAAATAAATACAATACTTAACAGTATAAAATATAAACTATCTCAGGTTAAAAACAATGATGAATATAGAATAATATACACAGAATTAAATAATACCATCAATGCCCATCCCATATTAGAAGAATACCTGCATCTTCAGAAAATTAAATACGACAGTTTAATCAACGATAATTTGAAAATATTTTATGATAATTATCTGGAATATCTTAAATATATTGCTAGATGTTGTAATCAAAAAAGCCCAAACGGAATATACGATTTTGCATATTGGAAATCGTTAATAAAAAACTATACAATGCTAGAGAGTGTTACAACAAGATATTACGTTGAATATAAAAATCAGAGTTTCTTAGAATATCAAAAGGCTGTCTTGGAATATATAAGTAAAGATTATGATAACAACGATATTTGGAAATCTGTAATGTTGCAATCGAAGGATAAAAAAATAACACAGCAAGAATTTCTAAAAATCGAACAGGCATACAGTAATGAATTTAATAAAACAAAAAAATATCTTGAATGCATTGAGATAAAAGCATTTTTAGAGTATTACAACAATCCTCCAGCCTACATATTTGATAGTTTAGTACCTGTAATACACTGCATACTGACCTCAACAATTTTATATTTTGACAACTATATTAACGGGAAAGTTAAATATATACCGATACTTCAAAACGCTCAAATTCAAAATTTTATAAAAAGTTCACTTTCAGAACGTGAAGCCGAAATTTTTGAAGAATTATGCAAAAATCAAAATATAAAAAATAAAGAACTTGAAAAGAAGTTTAATATCGGTCAAAAAACTGTAGAAACTCATAAAAGCAATATAAAAAGTAAAGCTATTAACTATTTTAACATTACAGAAGATATAAAAAAACTATCTAATCTCATCGACGCTCTGAAAAAACTGAACATCTAACGGTTAAAACAATTTCAAAGAATTCAGGGCAAATTTCAGGGCAAATTTCGGGGTAAATTCAGACTTTCCCCTGATGTATTAATCTCTTTATAAGGTAACATTAGTGTTATAAAAAATAAGGAGAAACAAAGATGACAGAAAAATTATTATTAAATGTTCCAGAATTAGCAGAACTACTAAGAGTGCAAGAAAATACAATTAGAGTTTGGATTTCGAAAGGAAAAGTTATCCCAGAACGATTACTTGTTAGAGTTGGTAGAAGAACCTTCTTTAATACGAAACAAACCACTGACTGGATTGAAAATGGCTGTAAGTTAGAAGTTCTGATAACTAAAAACAGCCCAGACGAAGAAAGGGGGGAAGCAGATGTAATAAATTAACATCCTAAAACGGTCTTTCGGCGATAGCTTATTAGAGGCAGTAAAGATATCCGCAAATCAGAATAGTTTGTTTGATATCTTATATAAAGCGAATAGGCGAATAAGTATAAGTAGAAGTATTATAAAAGCTTTTTCTTTTTTCGCTCAGCGACCACAGAACAAAAAAAGTTCGGTCGCCTCGCTCACAATTTGAGGGTTTAGGTTATCGTCTGATTTCAGCACTGCCGTAAAGCTGAAAAATTATCCCTCAATGTTTGTACACAACGCAGCTAGCCAAATGGCAAATTACAGCCCATTAGGGGCTGTAGTTAAGCTGCAAAAAAATGTAAAAGGAGAAAAAACAATGCCAAAAATCAAAGATATAAAAACAAAAAGACAACTAATAAAAGCGTTAGAGGTCACAGAACAAGATTTACAGAAATCACTGTCTTTGCCATATCGGAAAGGAGTGATAAATAAAAATGGCAAAGACAGACGACTTGAAAAACCAAATCAGACCTTAAAAATGATTTTAGGGAAAATCCTAGTCGAACTACAAAAAATTGAACCGCCTGAATATTGCCAATGTGGGTTCAAGGGGCAAAATAACATTAAAAATGCTCAAAAACATCTTAATCAACGTGAAATTATAACACTGGATGTTCATGCGTGTTTTCAGAATAGTAAAGATATATACGTAAGAAAGTTTTTTGAAGATAAGCTAAACATAACAGGTGAAGCTCTGGAAATCATGTTGCAATTAACGACTTATAGAGGACATTTACCAACTGGAGCTTCAACAAGTCCGATTTTATTATTTCTTAGTCATCAAGATCTTTTCGATAAAATTTACAACAGGATGAAACAGCAGGGAATTACAATGACGTTATACATGGATGATATTACATTATCAGCAAAGCAACATATTTCAGGTAAAGCTGTAAAGTATATTAAAAATATGTTAGCTGAACATGAATTTAGACTTAATCCTGATAAAATTAGAAGGTTTGGAAGAAATATCGGGTTTGTAACCGGGGTTGTGCTTAAACCTGGTGGAAAATTAGATTTACCATTTAAAAAAAATTACGAAGTTATTGAAATATTGAAAAGCAAGGAAATAAAAAAAATGAGTCTTAAAGAATTACAACAGCTGTTAGGTAAAATAAATTACGTACAAAGATTTCACCCAGAAAGATACGTGGTTACAAAACGTGAAACAATTAAGCAAATAAATAAATTGTTAAAAAGTTATGTTGTACAAGATTATGAATAAGGCGTGGGGATTTATCCCCCACTTTTTCATTAACATAGCCAAGCAAAATTAAATTGTATTAAACGAACCTGTCTGAAATAATACATTTATGTACAAAAGCCTAAAATGTTTAAATTTGAAGCTGTTACGCTTGTCTAACAAAACAAAAAGTTATTAACTTTTTTGAGTTTGAAGTAACAAATTTGCCGTAAAAACTGAAAAATTTTGGTCTATTACTTGCATTCTTTATGTAAAACCATCATTCTGTAATAATATTGAATATCACGGTCTGTAGAAATTTTTAGAATATCATCGATAGAAGCTATGAGTTCATCTCTAGTTTTAAGATGTCCAAAATCAAACAAATCGCTTGCATCAACACCGAGAGCTTTAATTATTTTTTCTAATGTTTCAGATGAAACAAATCTTTTACCCCTTTCAATATTGCTTAGGTTTGGGGTATCTAAGTTAATAATCTCAGCAAGTTTTTCTTGTGTTAAATTCTTACTTTTTCTTACTGTCTGTATTCTTGCACCTAATTTTTCTTTTAACGAACCCATTTCTAGCACCTCAGATTAATTTTATTATGTAAAGTGATTTATTTTAATTTCCTTAAATGCTATTAAAGTTTGACATATTTAGTATGTAGTGCTAATATAATTATGCTATTATACTAAATTATTGTAGATGAGATAGTATTTAAGAATAAAAGGAGTTCAAAAATGAAAAAATTTATAATACTAGCACTTGTGTTACTTATTCCTGCTAATTCTTATGCAATAAATTTAAAGAAAAAAAGCGATGTTAAGCATTCAACAACAAAAGAAAATGTAGAATACTTGGCTAATCCTAAAGCTCTTAGTGAAATTCGGAATAATTGCGATAGACTATTGTGGAGACTACAAAGGGAACCTATATATTCTGAACAAGGAATTCTTGACTATTATTTATTTCAACGTAGTTGCGTTGTGAATTAGTGTTTATTGAGGTCTAAATGTTCTGTCCAAAGTGTAATAATGAAAATAATTCTGATGCTTTGTTTTGTAACCGCTGTGGTTATAATTTTAAACAAACAGGTATTAAAAATGATGATAAAAATAATTTTGGATGTAATCTAGCCAGAATAATTGTTAATATCTGTATTGGACTTATAATATTGTTCACCTTATTAGGTTACTTAGGTAAACAAGCTTCATACAACTTAGAAGATATCTCAAACAAACCCTTAAGTAATTTATTTTCAAAAGCACATTCGTGCGAGGCTGATGATGTTAAAAATTTGGCAGTACAAATATTTAAAGAAAATAACAATTATTATAAAGCAATTGAAAGTAATTCAATTAACCAAGTTTATCTTAGATACCCAGCAAATGTATCTTATGATAGTTCTGTTGATAGATATGAATGTTCAGGTACTATTGTAATGACATCATCCAATATTTTTAAACCTTTACTTTACGAATATTCAAATAGTTATTATTCAACAGCTAAACATCATTCATCTGAACTTGATGCAGACATTTTAAAAGGGTATAACACTTATACGTGTAACATAGAATATACATCACAAATTTCTGAAGGAAATGTTTTAGTTTCTTCTTCTAGTTGTAGTTTTAATGAGAATTTTTCTTGCGAGGGTGTTTGTAATCCAATTATATTAAAACAATATAATTACAAAAAAAATATTGAAAAAGTAAAAGAAGAACAAAAAATTCAAAAGAAAAATACAGAAAATGTTGTAAATATAATGAGTGAAGGTTTTAAAAATATTGATGGTAATTAAATTTAAAGGAGAACATATTATGAAGAGATTTATAATTTTACTTTTTGCATGTTTGTTTTTAGTACAGACTTCTGTCAATGCTCAAAATGTAAAATATGGAATTTCTATTCCTGATGCTGAAGCTAAAGGTATACCTTGGGCTAATCCGGCAATAATGAGTAGCGATTGGAATACTGTCTTTAATTGTATTAGAACAGGAGAGTATGAAAAAGTAATAAAGGCTTTAAATAATATCATTGCGGATAAACCTTTAGATAGTAGTGAGGCATATTTTTATAGAAGTTTAGCTTATGAAGCAATTAACAATGTTCCTGCTGCAATAGAAGACGTAACTAATGTTATTAAAGCCGAACCAAGTTTAAATGCATATGGTTGGAGAGCTTATTTATACGCAAGAACAAATAAGCACGAAAATATTGAAAAAATGTATAACGATATTTCAAGTTGTGTAAAATTTGAAAATAGTCCATATATAACTAATACAATGTCTTATTTACGTGTAATTTTCGATGATTACAGAGTTTCAAGCATAATGAAAGATCAGTTATATTCTAAACTTATAACACTTTTACAACTTGCCGCAAAAAATACATCTATAGAAAAAAATTTATATGAAACACTTATTTTACCAATAAAATTTAGGTATATTCGCTTTGTTGATAACTTAGAAAATACAGAAATTTTATTTGAACACACTACAAAAAAAGAATATATTGCTCAACTTATTCGAAATGAAATAATAGATAGTTTAGAAAATGATACAAAATATTTACCAGAAATGAGAGAAGCAATATGCTATACGGGAGCAGGTCTAATGATAGGATCTAATACTGAAGACGGACAAAATTTGCTAAGAAAAGGAAAATCTTATCTGCCAATAATAAAAGAAAAATATGGAGAAGTTAAAGCTAGAGAAGCTGAAACTACACTTTCAAAAATTATTAGTGCAACAAATTCAGAACTTTCAAAAAATTACTATACTTATGGTGTAGATGCAAAAATTTGGTATGAAAAAGGTTTACCAAGGATAACGGTGTATGGTACAAGTTCTTATAATCAACCTATTCACGGAGAAAAGTTAGTTGAAATTGATGGACATAATGTTGTAGGGGAATCTGTATATAATATTTATAAAATGTTGTTTGGTAGAAGAGGGACAAAAGTTACAGTAGGTATAAAGCGAGGTGGAAGTATAATATTAATCGATTATCTAAGAGTTCCAACAGGAATTATGCCATTTTAACAATCCATATTTAGAATAAATATATAATTGATACATCCAAACTCTCACCAATAATTGGTAGGAGTTTTTTAATTAAATAAAAGGAGTGAAAAATGTCAACAAAAGAAGAATACGCAATAATAACTAAAAATATTTTCATCGAAGAACGTGTGCATAACTGGATTGTTACGACTTTAAAAACGAGGCTACAAGACGAATGTACTAAATACAACAAGCGAATGGGAGCTCTTAAGCAAAAAAGAGACCGACTTGAAGCTGAGTTAATAGGGTTAGGAGATTTGCCTATATTCAAAGACAAGCCACAAAATCCTAATCAAACACAAAAGAAACCTACCAAGTCAGAAGCGTTAATAAATGAACTTGAAAAAGAAATCAATGATTGTTACAACTAAAATAAAAATGTTCGTTTAAGTTATATTAAAACAGTAAATAAAAAGCCTTGATTTTTTGTATATGTAATCATAAATTAAAAGTATAAAAGATAGGTTTTCTTTTTAATGACTGACTTTCAGGCATTTTTACAGCAGAAAAATTAAGGGCAAAAAGATGAATAAGCAAATTATCGACAACATTTATTGCCGAAATATTGGTTCGGAAAAATTTTATAAAGGAGATTAAATGAAAACATTTGCATATTTACGTGTTAGCACACTTGAACAAAATACCGATAAAAACAAGCTGGATATTTTAAAATTTGCAAAAGATAAGCAGTTAGGCAGTGTTGAATTTGTAGAGGAGCAAATTTCAGGCAGGGCAAATTTTAAAGACCGTAAGTTGGGTAAATTATTAGATAAAATGCACCGGGGAGATGTCTTAATTGTTCCTGAATTGTCAAGACTTGCAAAATCTGTTTCTCAGATTTTAGAAGTAATAGACATAACCAAGCAAAAAGGCATAAGCCTATATGCGATTAAGGAAAATTTTAGCAATGATGAGCAAAGTATTACGGCAACCGTAACCAGTACAATTTTTGCACTGGTTGCTCAGATTGAAAGAGATTTGATAAGTCTGCGAACTAAAGAAGCACTACAAGCTAAAAAAGCTACAGGTACAAAATTAGGCAGACCAAAGGGCAGAGGAAAATCTAAACTGGATAAAGACAGAGAGGATATTTTAAAGCTAGTTGAGCTTAAAGTTCCAAAAACGATTATTGCTAAGCAATATTCAACGACTGTTGCTAATTTATCCAGATATTTAAAATTATATGTAGCTTAACAGGTAAAAGTATGAAAACCACAATTAAAGTAAAATCGACGAGCTTTGAAATAAATAAGCTGATAACATCTACACAGTTATTTTCAAGTATAAAATTGTCTTTATCTGCGAGATTAGTTTTGCGTTGTATAGTGGATTATTGGAATTACAAAATTGGCTGTGCCTACCCAACACAAGCTACTATTGCAAAGTGTACAGGCTTAACAGAGGTTGCTGTCGGGAATGCCGTAAAAGAACTTGATGAAAAAGGGCTTATAGATAAGAAAAAACAACGCAAAAGAATTTACTATTACTTTACCCTAAAATTTTTAGGGTACCTAAAACTCACACCTAAAGTAATTTATGTTGATACCCAAAAGAAATTTGGTAATATACCCAAAAAATGTTTGGATAATAATATATTAAAAGATATTAAAAATACTTCTTTTCCAAACCCTTTTTCAGAAGAATGCGAGATTATTGATGAAGAAACCGAAGAAGATAGAGGTTTGATTATGGCAAAAGCTATGATAAAGAATTTATCTAATTCGCCTACGTTTGCTAAAAAAATCGCTGAAATGAAAAAGAAATACCAGTTATGAAAATTTTGCGTAGATCTTAAAACTGTTACGTTATATTATGTTTAAAATAATTAACATAATTGTGTAAAAAATAATTCTTTCTGTTAAGATAATTACAATGAAACAATATTAGTGTCTATAATAGATACTGCTTCAAAATAAGGAAAAAAGTAGTGGTAGATGAAGAGTTTAAGTCTTTACTAGAAGCTGATTTATATTTAATTGACCGTAAAGATCCAACGGAACCAGAACGTCAATTATATTTAAAAGAAGTTGATTTCTGTTGTCCATTATGTGGTAAAATTATAAGACATAGCAAACAAAAAAAGCCCACTAAATTTTATGAAATTGCTCACATATTTCCAAATAGTCCAACAAAAGAACAATATGAAGTTTTACACGGCTTAGAACGCCTTGGCAACAATTCAGAAGCCTTTGAGAATAAAATTGCACTTTGTAAAGATTGTCATACTAACCAAGATTTTCATACAACAAAAGAGGATTATTTAAAATTATTAAAAATCAAAAAACTTTGCTTAGAAAAAACGGAATTAAATGAAGCAACATTATCTTTAGGTTTAGAAACACAAATTGCTGATGTTGTCAACAAACTGGCTAATATTACAGAAGAAGAATTTGCTACTTTAAATTATTCACCAGTTAATTTAACAAAGAAATTTTTACCTACAGAAGTTTTACTCAAAAATTCAGTGATGAATGATGTTACAAATTACTATCCTTATATAAGAGATTTATTTAAGGAAATAGAAGGTAAAAATAATTTTAGATTTCAAGTGTTGTCTGCTCAAATTAAAGCTTGTTTTTTAAAAATGGAAGGAATATCGAGCAATAAAACTGCAATATTTAATCAAATTGCTACTTGGATAGGCAACAAAACTGGTTCAAAATCAAAACTAGCTAATGAAGCTATAGTATCATTTTTTGTACAAAATTGTGAGGTATTTAATGAAATTACCGAATAAAGTTGTTTCTTACAATGAAAGTAATATTTCCAAGTTTGTACCAATCATACAGATTCTTATTGAAAACGATGAAAATATATTCTCTTTGTACAAAAAAACTATGGAATATTTTAAAGATATAGAAGAATTCATTGATACACTTGATTGTTTATTTGCTATGAAAAAAATCATTTTATCTGAAAGCGAGGAAATACATTATGTTGCATGAGATATATTGCGAGCAATTTCATCAAAAAAAAGTAACCTTTAATGAAGGTTTTAATGTTGTGTTAGGTACTCCCAATGCAGATAATTCAATAGGTAAGTCCACATTTCTGTTAATTGTAGATTTTGTATTTGGAGGAAGTACATATGCAAACGCTTCCGATATAAATGAAGCTATTGGCAAACATGATATTTATTTTGCATTTAAATTTAATGATAAAATTTATAAATTTTGTAGGAATAATATTGAATGTAATAACGTTTGGGAATGTGATAATGAATACAAAAAAATAAAAACTATTGATATAAAAATATTTTGTAATTGGTTAAGCAATATGTATAAAATATGTTTACCAGATTTAACATTTAGAGATGCTGTTGGAAGATATATAAGAGTTTATGGAAAGAAAAATTGTGAAGAAGCAAGACCTTTAGATTATGTTCCTAATGAAAAAGCAGAAATAGCCTGTTATGCTTTATTAAAATTATTCAATGAATTTTTACCATTAAAAGAATTGCAAGAACAAGCAAACAAGTCTGAGGAAAAATACAAGATCTATAAAAAAGCTCAAAAATTAAATCTTGTAACTAAAGTAACCCAACTACAATATAAGAAAAATCAAACTAAAATAATAGAACTTACAAAAGAATTGGAAGACTTGTCCTCAGGCTTAGAACAAGGTTTATTAGATGTAGATGCTGTTGCTACAGAAGAAGCTATACATTTAAAAAGTTTATTATCAAGAACGCAAAGAGCAAAAGCTAAATTAAAGGGAAAATATAACATAATTGATGAAAATGGAAATTATAAGTTTTCAACTACTTGTAATTCATTTGACGACTTAAAAAAATATTTTCCTGATACAGATATAGCTTCAATAGAAGAAATTGAAGAATTTCATAATAAAATAGCAAAAATCTTTAAACAAGAATTAAAAGAAGAAAAAAATAAAATACAAAAAGAGCTTGAAGAATATGATATAATAATACAAAATTATAAAGATAAACTACAAGAGTTAATAAAAAATCCAAATCTTTCTAAAATAGTTTTATCTCGTCATACAGATTTATTAAAAGAAAGAGATATATTAATAAAACAAAATGAAGCATACGAGCAAGGTAACGATTTAAAAACAACAAAAGATGAAGATAAGAAACGACTATTACAACTTAAAAATAAACAGTTTTCGATAATTGAAACATCAATAAACCAAGAAATGAATAAATTAAATAATGATATTTATAATGGAGCTTGTAATGCCCCAATCCTTAATTTTACTGATACAAATTACGATTTCTTTACACCTAATGATACAGGTACAGGGATAGCTTGCAAAGGGTTAGTTGTTTTTGATATTTCTGTTTTAGATTTAACAAAGTTATGTATTTTAGTACATGATTCAGTTATATTAAAACAAATATCCGATCATGCTATAGAAAAAATATTAGAGTTATATATAGCGAGTCAAAAGCAAGTAATTATAGCTTTTGATAAACAGAGTTCTTATAGTGAAAGAACTCAAAAAATATTAGATAAAAATGCAATTCTAAGATTAGCTCCTAATGGTGATGAGTTATTTGGGAAATCTTGGGGATAATAAATAAAATTTAAGCTGATTTTAACTCGATTTTGTAACCTAAACCATTTAACAATTTTAAGGTTGTACTTATTTTAGGTTGTACTTTACCATTAAGAATATCAGACAAATTACTTCTATCCATGTCTAATTCTCTTGCAAGTGTTGAAATTGCACCTCTACCACGAGCTTTTACTACATGTTGAAGTGAACGAATAAAAGCATTTATATTACCGTCTTTTGCAAATTCTTCTAATGAAGTTTCAAGATAAATTCTTTGATAATCTTTATCTTGTAATTTTTCGTGCATATAATCATCATGACTAACAGAATTAGCCATAACCTTATCCATATCTAAATTAAATTCTTCTGCAAAATCTGTCATTTTGAGTTCCTTTCAATAAAGTCTTTAAGATATTTTTCTGCTTGTTTAATAACTCGTTTTTGGTCGCCTTTATCACTGCCTGCAACAATTATTATTACAACATTTGTAAGGTCTTTATAGTAAACTCTGTAGCCTTTACCGACAAAAAATCTTAATTCTGATAATAAACTGTTAGAAAGTTTCTTATGGTCTCCGTATAAACCGTCAATTAAACGCTCTATGCGATTATCAATTATTGACTTTGTTTTGTTATCTAATGAGTTAAACCACTCATCATAAGGACAACGACCGTCAATAGTTTTGTAATATATAATTTGTTTTAAGTGTTCGTTTTCAGACATACAAGATTACCTATTCATATTGTAGGGTATAACCGACAAAAAGTCAATGGAGAATTTGCAAAAATTTACAAACTTGGTATAAAAAAAGCCATTACTGTAATATAAAAATGCTTATCACAATCATTAGCATTCATAAACTCACATCTAAAGGCGGATGTATTTACGGGGGGTATATATGAAGTTATAAATTTTATAAAGTTAGGATGTTCAGAAATAACAGCCTTCATTTGTTCAAAAATTTTTGTAAACTCATTATTTTTTACAAATACAAAAATAGCAGTTTTAGTATCGCGATATGTTACATATCCTAATAACTGGTCTATAGTTGATAAATATGCTTTTTTACCCCTCCAAAATTTACATTCTGCTATAAAAACATTTTGATTATCACTTCTAACTAAGATATCCGTTTTACCTTTTGAATTAAACGTTTCTCCAGTTGCTTGACCTTGATAATGACCATTAAGTTGAACTAAAAAATGAGTTCTTAACGACTCTTCATCCATATTTACAAATGAATTTGGACTTCGTTCTATTACTTTAGTCATATCTGAGCATATTTGAATAATATGATTATATTCATGGAAACAAAGCTCTGGTTCAGGTATTAAATTTTTCGTTTTAGCTACAGGCTTTTTAATCTCAGCTTTTCGTACAATATTTGGAACTTTGAACGTAGAAGGTATCTTGTCGTTTGTTTTTAAAGTATATGGAACATTTTCAAAAAATTTATTTACCTTTTTATAATTATCTACCAAATAGGTGATTTCTGATTTGGCAACAATTTTAATATTTTCATTAAATTCGTTTATTTGTTTTTCAGCATAAGACAGATATTGCTGAATATCCGAAATAGTATTACTTATAGCTTCCGTCAAATTGTATTCTGAGATTTCTTGCATTGTTAAACCTATAGTTACAACAATACAATTATTAACAACATTTCCCATCGGAAGTCTTGAACTCCAAGTATTAGCTCTAGCTAAAAAAAGATTAGCATCACCTTGAAAAGGAATAAATACATTAATTACTATTCCATCAACTTTACGTAATATACAATCAAAATGATCATATCTTTCAACCATCTGTTCTTTTTTATCAATATAAATATTACTTTCATCAATAATTGGTAATGATATTTCGTAACTATTTTGAAGATATGTTAGATATTCATCAATATTTATACTTGCTAAATAAGCTTTATCTTCTCTAGAAATTCTACTTAACATATTTTGTTTTTGCTTATTTAGATAGTCATCTAATATAAAAGTATTAAAAAGGTAACCATTCCCCAATTCTCAACTCCTTAAAATTACTATACTTATGATAACATAAATACATCTTCTATGTAAGTTAAAATTTTTGTCCATATTTTGTCCACTTTAAATAATATTTACTAATATTTATAAAACTCTATAAATTGAAAAAATCTAGGCTATATTTAACTTTGAATAGCATTAATCAATCTTAAAATTTTTAGTTATAAGACTTTTAAGGGATAGGTCGCGCGTTCGAATCGCGCCAAGCGCAATTTTTTATGAGTAAAGGGTTTCAGACCCTTTTTATTTTTGCCAAAATTACCCCATGCAAATATTGTATTCAATAAGATAAGCAAAAAAGAAGCTCCCAAATTTTGAGAGCTTCTTTTTACTAATATACAAAAGGTAATTAACCTTTAACTTGAGCCATAACTTCTTCTGCAAAGTTATCTTGACGTTTTTCTAAACCTTCACCTAATTCATATCTTGTAAAGGCTTTAATTGTTAATTTACCTTCAATAAGTTGAGCAATTGTTTGGCTTGGATCTTTAACAAATGGTTGTTCTAATAAGCATCTTTCAGCCATAAGTTTATTTACACGACCTTCAACAATTTTTGCTCTGATGTTTTCAGGTTTTTTCTGTAAATCTTCTTTACCCATTTCAATTCTTGTTTCTTCATCAATTACTGATTGAGGAATTTCTTCTCTTGATACAAATTTAGGAGCAGATGATGCAATGTGTAAACAAATATCATTCATCAATTCTTCATTTTTTGTATCTGTAGAAAGAAGAACACCGATTTTACCATTGTGAATATATGTTGCTACCGGTCCTTCATATCTTACAAATCTTCTAACTGTAATTTTTTCACCAATAGAAGCAATTTTTTCTTTCAATGCATCTTCAATAGTTTTTCCACATTGAGGACAAGTTGAAGCTAAAAATTCTTCAACTGAAGCTGATTTTAATTCAGCAACATGGTGAGCCATATTAGCTGTTAAAGTTTTAAATTCATCGTTTTTAGCAACAAAATCTGTTTCACAGTTAACTTCAACCATTGCTCCGCCATTTTCATCAACGAAAGATTCCACTCTGCCTTCAGCTGCAATTCTGCCCATTTTCTTTTCTGCAGAAGCAATACCTTTTTGACGAAGGATTTCTTGAGCTTTTTCCATATCACCATCAACTTCAACCAATGCTTTTTTTGCATCCATCATACCCGCACCGGTTTTGTCGCGTAATTCTTTTACCATTTGAGCTGTAATATTCATTAATACTTTCTCCTTTTACTACTTGTTATATAAAAAGGTGAGTTATAAAATCAGTGCTAAGTTGTCTTAGTTATACCAATATTTTACAATTCACCTTTTCTTTAATTACAAATCTAAAATTATTCAGCTGCAGCTTCTACTGTAACACCAGCATCTTCAGCTGAAATTTTTTCAACTTTTTTAGCTTCATTTGCTTTATTTTCTCTCAATTGTTTACCTTCCAAAACTGCATCAGCTAATTTTGAAGTAATCAATTTGATAGATCTGATAGCATCATCATTACCAGGGATAATGTGTGAAATACCATCAGGATTAGCATTTGTATCTGCTAAACAAATAACAGGAATACCTAATTTGTTAGCTTCTTTAATAGCGATATCTTCTTTAGCTTGGTCTACAACGAAAATCAATTCAGGTAAACCTCTCATATCTTTAATACCGCCTAAAGTTTTAGACAATTTAGAAAGTTGTCTATTTAACTGAGCAACTTCTTTTTTAGGTAATTTATCAACATAACCGTTATTGATGAATTCTTCTAATTCTTTTAACTTGTTAACTCTGCCTCTGATAGTTTCAAAGTTAGTTAACATACCGCCTAACCATCTTCTGTTGATAAAATAAGCTCCTGAGCGTTTAGCTTCTTCTGCTACTACTTCAGCTGCTTGTTTTTTAGTACCAACGAAAAGAATGTTTTTACCTTTTGCTGCGTAATCTCTTACTAGAGCGTATGCTTCATCCAATAAATCGGTTGTTTTTCTTAAATCGATAACATAGATACCATTTCTTGCACCGTAAATATACGGTTTCATTTTAGGGTTCCATCTTTGTGTTTGGTGTCCGAAATGTACACCTGCTTCTAAAAGTTCAATCATAGATGCTACTGGCATCGGTTTTCTCCTTTTGTTTATTATGTATTGTACTACGGGCTAAACTGTCTCATCCAAATATTTAGGACTAGGGCAAACCTATCAGACTAGTGTAACCAATGATACTATACTACAAAAATAGATATTTGCAAACAATTCAGCAATAAAACTTAAGATATGAGGGAATTACATAAACAATATTATCCGTAGGATAATCAAAGGAAGGTTCGGAAACGTAGTTTCTGATAACTCGAATTATTTGGTCAGCGTTTTTCTCTTT
>CABRZP010000005.1 GCA_902475545.1 uncultured bacterium | reverse complement strand
CCCCCCCCCGAAAGTTAAATATTACAAAATAATTATATTATTTTTTAAAACTTTAGGCAAGAGTAATATGCTCGCAAAAAATTTCTTTTGAAAAGATTGCTAATAATATTGTACAATATTTTCACAAACTAATTTATCGTATTAAAAAACTCTAATTATTCAGCCTCAGATTCATCTATAACTTCATAATCACTTTCTTCCGGTGCTGAAGACGGATGAGGTACAATTTGAACCCCGAATCTTGTACGGAATAAGTGTTTTACAGTATCACTTTGAATTTCATACATCATCTTATTGAATAAATCATAAGCTTCTTTTTTATATTCAATAAGCGGATCTTTTTGTCCATAAGCTCTCAAGCCGATACCATCACGTAACATATCAATATTATGCAAATGATCAATCCATTTACTGTCAACAACTTTTAACAATACGTCTTTTTCGAGAGTACGCACAATATTTGATGATGCAAATGCCTCTTGAAGTTCATTACCTGCATTATAATCACTTACAACCTGATTATAGAAATTAATTATTTCAATTTCATGATTTTTATAAGCTTCAATCACATAATCTTTCATTTTATTATACATAGGCTCAAAACGCATATTTTGAATATCCGCAACATCGAAAGTTGAAGCTAATTGAGGAACAGTTGAATGAAGTTCTTTAATCATTGTCTGCAAATCTTCATAAACATATTCTTCCACTTTTTGTTCAGGAGAAATATAACTTCTCATCAGTCTGTCAACTTCTCGTTCCATCATGTATAAAATATCATCATACAAACCTACACCAGCTAGAACTTTTCTTCTTTGACGGTAGAATTTTTCCCTTTGAATATTCATAACATCGTCATATTCAAGTACTGATTTTCTCATATCAAAGTGGAAAGTTTCAACTTTTTTCTGTGCAGATTGAATTCGTTTTGTAATCAACGGAGAATCAATCGCCATATTTTCAGGAACATTTAATGCAGTCATAAGCTGTGTAATTTTTTCACCGCCAAATATTCTCATCAAATTATCTTCCAATGATAAGAAAAATCTGGTTGAACCAGGGTCACCCTGACGTGCAGCACGACCTCTTAACTGGTTATCAATACGACGAGATTCATGACGTTCTGTACCTATAACATGAAGTCCGCCGGCTTCAACAACTTTAGCATGTTCTTCTTCCGTAATTTTTCTTGCTCTTTCTAAAGCTTCATTTTTTAAAGTTTCATAATTTGGAGTATTTTCATCAATACCATGTTCTTCCAACTCAGCCTTTGCAAGATATTCAGCATTACCACCTAACAGAATATCTGTACCGCGGCCTGCCATATTGGTTGCTATAGTAACTGCACCCCAACGTCCGGCTTGTGCAATAATATGAGCTTCACGTTCATGGTGTTTTGCGTTTAATACATTGTGTTTAATACCTCTTTGTCTTAGCAAAGAAGATACATATTCTGATTTTTCAATACTTATTGTACCAACAAGTACAGGTCTGCCCTCTTTGTGCTGTGCAATAATATCGTTCACTACAGCTAAATATTTTTGAACTTCTGATTTATAAATGACATCAGGATAATTAATTCTAATATCAGGTTTATTTGTAGGTATTGTTGTAACTTCAAGATTATAAATCTTACCAAACTCTGCTTCTTCTGTCATAGCAGTACCTGTCATACCTGAAAGTTTAGGATAAAGTCTAAATAAATTTTGGAAAGTTATACTTGCCAGAGTTTGAGTTTCATCTTGAATTTCAACACCTTCTTTTGCTTCAACAGCTTGATGCAAACCATCTGACCAACGGCGGCCTTCCATTAAACGTCCGGTGAATTCATCAACAATCATAACTTCACCGTTACGAACAACATAATCTGTATCTTTTACAAATAGTTCTTTCGCTTTTAAGGCTTGCAATAAATGATGAGCATATTGTGTTTGAATATCAAATAAATCTTTTACACCAATAAGTTCCTGTGCCCTATCAATACCTTCTTCTGTCAAAATAACATTTTTATTTTTTTCATCAACAGTGTAATCTACTTCTTTTTTCAATTGAGGTGCAATTTTAGCCATCATTTGATAGGTTTCGGCAGATTGTGCCAAACGTCCGCTAATAATAAGAGGAGTTCTCGCTTCATCAATAAGAATACTATCGACTTCGTCTATAATTGCATAATTAAATGGTCGTTGGACTAACATTTGAGGATGATTTGCCATATTATCTCTTAAGTAGTCAAAACCAAATTCATTATTTGTGCCGTAAGTAATATCACATTCATAAGCATGTTTTTTATTTTCAAAATTTCTTGCACCTTCGCCATTGGAAAGAATTACACCAACAGTCAAACCTAAAAATTTATAGATTTTTCCCATCCATTCACTGTCACGTTTTGCAAGATAATCGTTAACGGTAATTACGTGAACACCCTTTCCGGTCAAAGCATTAAGATATGCAGGCAATGTTGCAACAAGAGTTTTACCTTCACCGGTTCTCATCTCTGCAATGTGACCATTATGAAGGAAATATCCGCCAATTAACTGAACATCAAAGTGACGCATATTCAAAACACGTTTACCGGCTTCTCTTACTGTAGCAAAAGCTTCAGGCAAAATCTTATCCAAAGCTTCTTTTTCTAATTTTAAATCTTCTTTAAAATTCTTTGAGGTTGGTCGTTTTGCAAGAATATCTTTGAATTCCTGAGTTTTTGCTCTCAATTCGTCATCTGTCATTTTTGCAAATTCAGGTTCAAGAGCATTAATATGCTCAACAATCCCCATCATTGATTTGACTTTTTTCTCATTGGGATCGCCCAAAAGTTTTAACAACCATTTTATCATTAGTGAATACCTCTCCAAGTTTATTATTACTTTCAGTCTAACATAAACATAAAAATTTTAAGATATCTTAATAAAAAATTAAGGATTAAAAAACGGCGAGATTTAAATCCCGCCATTATATTTTCTAATTTGCAAATAAAAAATACAAAAAACACTCCGGTAAATGTTGGAGTGCTTTTTTATTTAAAATTTTAAATCTTAAAAAGGTTTTGTTTGGTTCAATTTCAATCTTAATTCTCTAAATCTTGAAATATCTTCCTGAGTTTTACCTGAATCTCTAAATACAGCCTGACTTGTCGGGTGAACCATCAAAACATAATCCATATGGATTTCTAAGAAATTATATCTTCTTGGAGATTGGTTTCCTACACGAGGATAAATTTCCGCATTAGTTACAGCAAGAAATCTTCTTTCTTTATCATTTAATAAATCCGTAAGTTCTCTATTTGTATTTGTATATTTTGAAACGTGTACCACACCTTTAATATCATGGTCTGCCGTTAGAATTGTTACCTCTATTGGTACTGTATCACTATGTTTTGCCATCTTATTTTCCTTTTATCTCTTCTTAAAATTAGTATATTATATTTTTTTTAAATTGTCTATATTGTTAAATTTTATCAATTCTTTTTCTAAATCTTCCGCCATAAACTTCGTGAACATCAACAACAGAAACAAATGCTTTAGGATCAATTTCTTTTATAATTTCCAGCATTTTTGGAAGTTCCAGACGTGAAATAACACAATATATTAAATCTTTATCCTGTCCTGTATAACCGCCAATACCTTGCAAATAAGTTACACTAATATCAAGCTTTTCAATCAATGCCTGACCAATTGCACAAGAATCATCACTAATAATTCTGACAGATTTTGAACTGTTAAGACCTTCCATAACAATATCTATAACTTTAGAAGCTATAAAATATGTCATAATAGAGTACATTGCACTTTCCCAGCCAAAAACTTTTCCGGCAACAATATAAATAAACAGGTTTAAACCCATAATAAATTCACCGACAGAACATCCAAACCTTTTAGATACTAAAAGTGATAATATTTCAGTACCATCTAAAGAACCTTCATTTTTCAAAATAAGACCGACACCAACACCAAGGATTATGCCGCCAAATACTGTCGCTAAAAGTACATCTCCGGTTACTTTATAATGATGAAAAAAATTGATAGATAATGCAAGAATTACGTTTGCATAAGCAGTTTGAAATACAAACTTTTTACCCATTTTTTTAAATGCCAAAAGAATAAACGGAGCATTTAAAATTAAAACAAGAATACCTAAATTCCATTTTGATATGTGGCTAATAATCATAGAAATACCAATAATTCCACCATCAATAATGTTATTAGGAACTAAAAAAGCTTCAAGAGCAAATGCAGTTACAATAGCACCGAAAGTCAAAAACAATATGTTTTTAACCCATTTCAAGAATAATCCTTTTTTTGAAACTTCGGTATTGTTTGCCATTTTACTTTCCATTTTTCTTAATTGTAATCAACTTTTCTAAATTAAATATAGTTTTCTTTTCTTCTTGTTCAATATTTTTAAGACCTAAAATATTTTCCAAATCAGTTTTTAATGTAGGAATATCATCATATTTTTTCAAAGAACCATCCAGAGTAATAGATACATCACCTGTTTCTTCCGAAACAACAAGACAAGCAGCATTACTTGATTCAGTCATACCAATTGCAGCTCTGTGACGGGTTCCGTACTTCCAGCTTAATTTCGGATCATCTGTTAGCGGAAGCAATACTCCAGCTGAAATAATTTTTTGACCACTGATAACAACCGCACCATCATGCAAAGGTGTATTTACATGGAAAATTGTTAGCAATAATTCTGTTGAAACATCAGCATTCAATATTGTTCCAACATCATGATAAGTATTACTCAAATCTTTTTGGAAAACTATTAAAGCACCTGTATGAGATTTTGAAAGATATTTAACAGCCTCAATAATTTCTTTTATAACATCAATAGATTTGTCATCTTTTTTCTTTTTATCATTTTCAAAAAATCTCTTGAAGAAATCTATTTGACCTAAATATCCTAAAAATCTTCTAAGTTCCGGCTGGAATATAACAATCAAACTCAATGCAACAAATATTACTATTGAACGGATAAAACCACCAAGTATTGCTAAATCTAAAGCAACAAGTATTTCACTGCCTATCCACAAAAATACAAGAACAAATGCACCTTTTACAAACTTTTCAGAATGTGTGTTTTTAATAAATTTTTGATAAAAAATCATTAAAACACCAACAATAATACAAACTTCCAAAATATTTTTCCACCCAAAAGTATCCTTAATATAAAGGTGCCAATTACCTATTAAATTTTGAGATAAAGTAAGGAAGTTTTCTATCATTATTTTAACCTATCAGGAATTATATCGTGCGAAATTAAATCATCTAAAGTTTCTCGTTGGATAATAATCTCAGATTCAGACTCCTTAACAAGAACCATTGCCGGTTTTTGAACCCTGTTATAATTTGATGCCATTGAGTAATTGTAAGCACCTGTATTATAAACACATAAAATATCACCTTCCTCCAACTTTGGAAGCTCGATATTTTTAATCAAAATATCACCTGATTCACAAAACCTGCCTGCAATAGTAACTTTTTCAAGTTCAGCATCTTCTTTGTTATTTGCAACTTCTGCAAAATATTCAGCTTGATACATGGAAGGTCTCGGATTATCTGACATTCCGCCGTCTACTGCAACATATTTTGTACCGTGAGGAACCTGTTTTGAACTGCCTACAGTATATAATGTAACTCCTGAAGTTGAAATTATACTTCTGCCCGGTTCTAAAAATACCGTCGGAGGTTCAATATTATATTTTGCAATTACGTCATTTAATTTATTAATAATAATTTCACCAATTTCAAATGTTGAAGGCGGAACATCCGAATCAACATATTTAACCCCTAAACCGCCGCCAATATTAATTTCATCAAGTTTCAAACCAAATTTTTCATCCAGTCTTACAAGCTCTTTAACCAGAATTTCAATCTCATCAGCATAAATTGATGTTTCAAAAATTTGAGAACCAATATGTGCATGAAGTCCATGAAGTTTCAAATTTTTATATTCATTCAAAATAAGCTCAACAGCTTCATCAATCTGTGTTAAATCAAATCCAAACTTTGAATCTAAATGACCTGTTTGAATATATTCATGTGTGTGGCACTCAATACCAGGAGTAATACGTAAAAGTATATCAACAACTTTACCCTTACTCTGTGCAATTTCATTCAATAGAGCAAGTTCAAAAAAGTTGTCCGCAGAAACTCTGCCAACACCAACATCTACAGCCAGAGAAAGTTCATCATAAGATTTATTGTTACCATTGAATAAAACCTTACTCATATCAATTCCGGATTTATAAACCGTATAAATTTCTCCGCCTGACACTGTATCAAATCCAAAACCTTCCTCTGCCAGGATTTTAGAAACAGCACTTGTGCAAAGAGCTTTTGATGCGTACATCATACGAGTTTTCGGATATTTTTCAAATGCTTTTTTGTAATCCTTACAAATACTTCTTAAAGTTTCTTCGTCAATAACATATAAAGGTGTTGAATACTTTTCAGCCAAATCAACCATATCACATCCGCCGATTTCAATATTTCCGGCAGAATTAATCTTTGTAGTAAGAGGTTTAATATATTGATTTGTACTGGTTTGCATTCTGTCTCCTTAATTGTTCTTATTATATATTATAATATCATATTAAATTTGAAAATACATACTCTTTCTTTCGTATTTAGTAAGAAAAATATTTGTCAAAATCTACATCATCAAAACTGCATAAAAGCAAAAATATTTCATCATCATCATCCATTCTTTGAAAATTATATTCATTAAATTTCCAATATTTCGGATTGATACCTTTAACTCTGACAATATCTTTTTCTTTTAGAATAGTTAGTTTTTTCTTTACTGTCTCCAGCGGCAAATTAACAAGCTTCGCCAATTCAACAGCCGTAATACCATCTTCTGACGAGCATTTTTCAGGGGTTAGGAACATCAATTCCAATCCCACTGTTTTTAATTCTTTGTCTTCTTCATTTTGGTTATAACTATCCATACATATATGATAACGAAAACATATATTTAAGATATCCTTTATTTAGTTGACATTATAAAACGCAGGATTGAAAATATCTTCAATCCTGCGTTTCTAATAATAAATATAATACTTATTTACTCTTCATCCTCTTTTTTTATTTGCTCAAGAACCAGATTTGCCATTTCTTTAGCAATAACTTTTTGAGTATCTTCAGGACAATTTTGAAGCATATTCATTGCAGTTCTAAGAGTTGTATCTATGTCATACCAGCGTCCGCGTCTATTGTCATCCAAGCCGGAACCTACAGCATTAATAATATCATCAACGGCTTCAAATTTTTCATCTTCAATATTGTGTTCAATAATAATCTTTATTAAATTCAATGCTACCCTAATTTGAGTTTGATCATCAGTCTCTTCCAATGTTCTAACTGCTTCTGATAATACAGGATCTTTATCATACCAGCGTCTGTGGTTTTGTGAATACTCTTCTTTCATCTTCTTGTCTCCTTTATAATCCTAAATTATTTATACCATTTGTTTGTTAATATTGCAAATTTGATGTGAAACCAAAATCAGCGAACAAGAATAACATTTATTCCCTTACACCTTTACACTCTAACCTTGTTTGAACGTAACACCTTTAGTTCCTTTAGGGTATTGCCATTTTATACATTTTTTCTCGCAAGCTATTCTGCAAGCTCCGCATTCTAAACAATTTTCATAATTAACAATTAATTCTTGTTTTTCTTCATTCCATTCATAAACTTCTGCAGGACAAATATATGTACAGCAACGACTTATACATAATTTACACTGCTCGTTATCAGGTATTAAATGTGATTCTGTATCAGGTGAATATTTTAAGGTATAAAGTTTCTTATCTATATTCATACTAAAATACTCCAAATTAATCTTAAAATCGCCCAAACATCTTTGAAAAGTTCAGAAATTTTTCTATCAGTAAAAATACTCTTCATAAACTTCCAATAATTTTCCCTTTTTGGAACCCCATTAACAGAAGTAAACATTTCAAAAAATGCATTTATTTTCTGCAAATAATAACTTAAAAATGCCATCTGTCTTTGATGTGCAATATCCATCAAATTACGATAAGTTTTCATATCTTTTAAGACAAATGAATTTTTCAATATTTTTTCATAATTAGAAAGCATTTTTTTAGAATAATCACCATTATGAAGAGCTTCAATCGCAACCTCACCTGCGATTTTTCCGCTAATCATCGCAAGATTAGTACCTTCCCAATGCAAGTTGTTAACAAGCATCGCCGCATCACCGACTATCATAACACCATTATCACAAAGTTTAGGGATTTTTTTATAACCGCCTTCCGGAATCAAATGTGCCGAATACTCTTTTAAAACTCCGCCTTCAATAAGTGGAGCAATTTTAGGATGCTGTTTTAATTGTTCAAGAATTTCAAAAGGTCTGTAGTTCTTTTCTACAAGATCATTCAATGTAATACCTAAACCGATTGTGACAGAATCAGCATTTGTATACATAAAACCAAGCCCTAAAGAACCAAGCATAGGACCTCCAAAAATTTCTCCGATTGCACCTTCATTATCTTTTAAATTAAATCTCTGATTTATTGTTTCTTTATCAAGTTTAAGAACTTCTTTTACACTCAATGCAACATCACGGGTTTCAATCTCTTTTCTAAGACCAATCTGTTTTGCAAGAAGAGAATTTACACCATCCGCTAAAACAACAATATCCGCAAAATATTCTTCAAGTTCGGTTTTAACACCCACCACTTTATTATTTTCTTTAATAAGTTCTCTGACTACAGTTTCTTCAACAAGAACTACTCCGGCTTTTTTTGCTTCTTCAGCTGCCCAGCGATCAAATTTCCCGCGAATAACAGAATAACTCGTATTATCATTTTTTCTATAAGAAATAGTTGTAGAATCAGACTGACCAAGAATCATATAATTATGTTCAATATTTTTTCGTTCTAAAGGTGCCTCCTGCTCAAAATTCGGAAAGATTTCTTTAGTAGGCTGCGTATAAATCGCACCGCCAAAAACATTTTTGCTGCCTGCAAATAAACCGCGTTCAATCAATACAACTTCTTTTCCTGCTCTTGCAAGAGTTATTGCACAAGAAATTCCACCGGGTCCGGCACCAACTACTATTACATCTGTTTTATTCTCTTTTTTTAGCATAAAACCCCTCTTAAACCCAATTATACACCAAAAATTTCTTATTGTAAAATAGACAAATTATTTAAATCAATTGTTTATAATATGTAATATAACTTAATATCAAAGCAATTTTAGTGTACAAAATACCTTTATTATCATGTAACAAGGGGAATTATAAATGGAAATTTTATTTGGAGCAATACAAATATTCGCAATAGGTCTTATTTCAAAAGATTTACTTTGCCGTTCTTAATTATTTTTTAACAGCAAACGCAGGACGGGTAACAGATAAAACCATTTCGTTAGGAATATAAAAATCTTTAACACCATAATTTGCATTTACAAATAAGAATTCAAGCGTTTCACCGCTATTAATATCTAATAAATCAAACGGTATTTTTAAATCCAACACTTCATCATAAGCTGTTTGTATAGATCTATCACTATCTAGAACCCACATATCGCCCGGAATTGCTTTAATCAGACGCATAAACTGCAGTTCATCTTTTCTGATAGCAATCTGAAGTTCATTGTGGAACTTTTCCATAGAAATCGGCAAGATATTTTGAGTTTTATTAATTAATCTTACCGGAGCAAGAGCTTGCTTTCTGCCGGATTTTCTCAAATAGATATACATTTGGAAAGTTCTTTTTGATAAATTTGGATTATCTTTAATATATTTATTTAAGTGGAATTTTAGATAAAAATTATTTTCATCATTACCAAATCTGATTTTTTCGAACAATTTTGATTCTCTCAAAACAGGTCCGTCAGGAGTTTCAATACAGCCGGCATTGTTCCATACATCATCTTCAGAACAAATATTTTTACCATCTATAGGCGGAGTAATCAAAGATTGAGGATAACGTGACGGCTTAGACGGAGAAATACTCGTAATTGGCTCATCCAAATATTTTGGAGCATCAAGGTCAAGATATCTATAAATATTTTTTAAGTGAGTCCTGAAAATAAAATCAAATATATTATCCCGTCCTGAATCATTAGGTTCACCATACCACCAGAACCAGTCACTACCTTCACAGATAAACAATTCTTTTCTAGCCATTTCAATATTAGGATTTAGCGGTTCACGCTTAACAAACTCTGAAAAATCCTGACGAACACGTTTTAAATATGTCCATGCCAGATCTTTAACAGGTTCGTCAATCCATAATTTGAAATTTCTGTTAAACCATGAACCTGATGCAATTTTATTAAGAGGTTTATGCTCTTTTGATTTTGCAAGATAATCACTAATTAAAACTGTTTCCAAAGTTTCATCTTCTGTAATTAATGTATACAAAGTTTTTAAGAAAGATGCACCGTCTTCCATATAGTTTTCCCAACAATTTTCACCATCTAATGCAATTGTTAAAAGGTGATCTTTGTCAGGAGAAGATAAAATTTTACTTTGAATAACCTTAATTCTGTCATATAAATCATTTGCAGTTGCAATAGGATTATGATTAGAGTATTCAAAACTTATAAGATTATGAATTGTAGAATTTCTGAATATCATCTGGATATCAGAATTTTTTGTTTTATATTGATAAGATTTTAAAAGGTGATAAGGTTCTTTAAGATACCCTTTAAAATCGTGAACAAATTCAAAATTAATAGAATTAGCTAAAATACCCTCATCGGAAATTGTCCATTTAACCCCCAGACTGCTAAGCATATCAAGAGTTTTCCCATTAACACACTGTTCTGAAGGCCAAACACCTTTCGGACGTTTTCCAAAAATTTCTTCCACCCTGTCAAGAGCCATTTTTGTTTGAAGTTTTGCATCAAGTTCAGTTTTCAATGCAAAAATTTCATCATCCGCAGGTGCATTTTTTTTGATATTTTTGTAATCCAACAATATCGGCAATATTGGATGATAGTATGGACTTGCCGTAATTTCAATTTTGTTTTCATTAACAAACTTTTTCAGAGTCGGAATAATTTTTTTAATAATTTGACGTTGAATATCAATTATCTTAACCCTGTCTTCAAGTGTATAATTTTTACCTTGTTTAACAAGTTTTTTTAACTCTCTGTTAGAAGTTTTAAAAGACGGGTCAATCCAAGCAAGGTTAAACAAAGCCATGATATCAGAATATTCTTGAGCAGTAAAAATTTCGGTATCACTTGTACCTTTAACCTGAACAAGCTGATATAATCTGTGATACTCTTCATTAGTCAAAATCATTGTTTGATAATTCGCATCAAAGAAATTATTCAAAATAAAAATTTTATCTTCATGAGTCAAATCTTCATCAGGAGTAACAGTTAATCTTGAATGAATATCATGAGCATCTTTTTCAGCATAGTCAATAATACAGTCCAACAATACAGGGACAAAATCAAAGTTCAATTTTAAATCACTAAATTTATCAACCCATAAAGCCATATCAAGATAATCTTTAACGCAATGAAGCCTTACCCAAGGCATTAAATAATCTCCGGTAGGAGTTAATTGATATACAGGCTGGTGCATATGCCAGTAAAAAGCTATGGATAATTTTTTCGACTGACTCATCATAACTAAAATTGACCTCTTTTATTACTTATATTGTATCATTTAAATAATTATAGACAATAGGTTAATAAAAAAATCTCAAAAATTTGTTATATAATATCTGTTTTTTACCCCTTGCCGCCACGCTGACGAACTGAAATCCTTATAGGAGTACCAAAGAAACCAAAAGCTTCACGAAGCTTATTTTCTAAATATCTTTTGTAACTGTCTTTCAGCAATTCTTCATTATTAACAAACAATACAAATGTCGGAGGCTGAACAGCAGCTTGAGTCATATAATATATTTTTAATCTCTTACCTTTGAAACTTGTTGGCGGATTAAGAGCATAAGCTTCATTTATAACTTTATTCAACAGACCTGTCGAAATTCGTTTAGTGCATTGTTCGTAAACTCTTTCACTTTCTTCAAAGATTTGCCCCAAACGTTGTTTAGTAACAGCACTAATGAAAATCTTTGGAGCATAACTCAAAAACGGAATCTGCATTGACAATTCTTTTTCAAATTGATTTATTGTATTTGCTTTTTTATCTTCAATCAAATCCCATTTATTTATAGCAACAATAATACCTTTACCGGCTTCGGTAATGATAGACGAAATCTTTTTATCCTGATCAGAAATACCTTCTTTTGCATCAATTACTAACAACGCAACATCGCATTCTCTTATAGAACGAATAGCTCTGTCTACTGCAAACTTTTCAACACCATAATCAACTTTGGATTTTTTTCTGATACCTGCTGTATCAACAATAATAAATTCTTTGTCCTTATAAGTTACATAACTGTCAATACTGTCTCTTGTAGTCCCTGACACATCAGAAACAATTACTCTATCTGTATTTAAAAGCGAATTAACTATAGAAGATTTACCTGCATTCGGACGTCCGACAATCGCAATTTTGATACGATTATCTTTTTCTTCTTCTTCGGTTATTTCAAAATCTTCAGTAACAAGTTCTAATAAATCTCCAACCCCGCCGGAACCGTGAAGTGCTGAAATTCCAATAGGATCACCTACAGATAATGCATAAAAATCACTTGTCATCATTAAAGATTCAGGATTATCACATTTATTAACCGTCAAAAATATTGGTTTACCGGACTGACGCAAAATATTCGCAATATCATAATCTACAGGATTAATACCAGCCTGACCATCAACAAGAAAAATTATTTT
This sequence comes from uncultured bacterium, assembly GCA_902475545.1. GTDB lineage: Bacteria > Cyanobacteriota > Vampirovibrionia > Gastranaerophilales > Gastranaerophilaceae > Zag111. Next base: position 111,745 of record CABRZP010000005.1, on the reverse strand, counting down.
ATCAGCTTCTTCACAAGCTAATTTAGCCTGATCAAAAATTGATACCATAATATCATCGTCATCACCCGGAATAATTCCGCCGGTATCAATAACAGTAAAACCTTTATTCTGCCACTCGACATCAAAATAAATTCTGTCACGTGTAACGCCCGGCAAATCATCAACAATTGAATGTCTTGCACCGACAAGACGATTTACAAATGTTGATTTTCCGACATTAGGTCTTCCTACTATTGCTACTGTTGGTTTTCTTTTCATAAACTCATATTATCATGGATAATTTAATTTGCAAAAATAAATAAAAGCCGCTGTTAAATTTTAACATTCAAGATAATACCCGAATGGAGTAATCCTGTCTTAATATTAAGTTGGTTGATTAATTACTTATATAAATGTAATATATGTTTAGAGAAAAGGGAGAATATACAATGGAAAATGATAAAAAAGATTTAAATTCAAAAAAGAATATCATGATTATCATGCTGGTTTTAATAGGATTTATTATAGCTTTGGACTTAGCATATATATATTATGAAGCAAATTTTAACCAATATGCATTACCAAGCTTTTGCTCAGTTAGTGATTTTGTAGACTGTGATGGAGTTGCAAGAACAACTGAATCTCAATTCTTTGGTGTTCCTCTAGCTTATTGGGGAATGTTTTTATACTCATTTATCCTAATGCTTCTAGGTGTTGATAAATTAAAAAATATTCCGGGACTAAAATTCTTAGAAGTATTCAAAAATAAATTCCATTATATTGCTTCATTAGGACTTATTTCATTCATAATTTCAATGATTTTACTATGTGTAAGCTTATTTGGAATTCATAAATTATGTGTAATGTGTGCATTGACTTATGTAATTGATTTATGTATTGGTCTTGTTGCCGTAACAGATCTTGAAGGTGGATTTGTCGGTGCAATCAAACAAAGTTGGAAAGACTTTATTGATGCATTGAAACCAATTCCATACAGAGTTGCATTTATAGTTGTTATGTTATGTGCATGCGGATTCTTAGGTTGGACATTCACAACTGCAAAATTCTCTCCGGCACTAAAATTTGATAGAGAATACGGAGAATTTACTAAAGCAACAACAAACAAATATGCGGTTAAAGGAAATATCCTTGGCAGCGACGCAAAAGATGCCGTTGTACTTCAAGTATTTTCAGATTACAAATGTCCAATGTGCTATGCTTGCAACATAATGATTCATAAATTAGCAACAGAATATAAAAACTTGCGAGTAGAACACCACGCATTACCGCTTGATACTGAATGTAACAAATACTTACAACAAGAATTCCATCACGGCTCTTGCAAAATGGCACATTATGCCGAAGCTGCTCAACTTCAAGGTAAATTCTGGGAAGTTAATTCATTATTCTTTGATAAAAAGCCTACAACCGAAGAAGAAATTCTTGAAGTATTAGAAAATTCCGGCTTTGACCTTGATATGGATAAACTTAAAAAAGATGCATACAGCCCTCAAGTAGAAAAAACTATTCAAGATGATATTGATTATGCTGTAAATAAAAAAATGGTAGGTACTCCTGCTCTTAAAATCGGTGATGATTTTGATATGGGTGTTAAAGGCTACCATGAAATGAAAAAATGGGTTGAAAAACATGGTGCAAAACCAAACAAATTATTCTAACAAAAAAATATTATTACACGCATGCTGCGGTATATGTTCAGCGTATCCCATATCTTTATTGCAAGATATGGGATATTCGATTGTAGTTTATTTTTATAATCCTAATATCTTTCCAAAAGATGAATATATAAAAAGACTTGAGGCAGAAAAAACTTTATGCCAACATTTTAATGTTGAACTTATCGAGGGTGAATATGAACCCGAAACTTATTATAATTATGTTTCAGGCCTAGAAAACGAACCTGAAAAAGGTGCCAGATGTGATAAATGTTTTGAACTTCGACTTACAAAAGCTGCTGAAGCAGCAAAAAGATTGGGCATACAGGAATTCACAACATCAATGGTAATAAGTCCGCACAAAAACTACGATAAATTAACTCGAATTGGTGAAAAAATTGCAGCAGATATGGATTTAACCTACATCTCTACAAATTTCAGAAAAAATGACGGATTCTTAAAAACAAACCGAATTTCTAAAGAGTTAAATCTTTACCGACAGAACTATTGCGGTTGTAAATTTGCAATTCGAAAGTAATAATATCATTCATTTAGACTATGACGCCAAAAAATTAATATCATATAATATCCTTGACACAGAAGATATAAAAAAAAATTCTAAAGAGGATAGATATAATGAAAAGACAAATAGGTTTACTATTAGCAGCAGTGATGGTATTAAACACAACATCTTCAATAGCATTCGGGTTTACAAATCCACTAAAAAGCTATAATCTTTATGAAGATACACATCCGTCTGTGTCAAGCGGAAGTGACGGTACTCGTGAAACTGTAATGGATGAATTCTATCAAAATTCATTATCATCTTCAAAATCTGAACTTGATGAAGTTCCATCAGAAGATTTGGAAGAATATGACCCGCTAAATCCTCAAAAAGTTAACGTTCCAAGACGTCGTAATGACGCATTACGTGAATCTGCCAGAAAAGTATATTCCGATCCGGAAACTCCGGCAGCATGGTTAAAAGGACCTTATTACTACCAAAATCCTTCTTTTGACAGCATTAAAGAAAAATATAAAAGAAGTAACTTTGCAGGCTGTTTACAAGAATGTGAAGCATACGTAAGATTAAATCCGCATGATACACTTGGTTTTTACTACCTTGCAATGTGTTATACAAAAGTAAATGATAAAGAAAATGCAATTAAAGCATACGAAAAAGTTATTTCTCTTAACGATAATCCTATGATTGTAAAATATGCAACCAATGGACGAAATTGTGTTATGGGTATAGATGAAGAAAAATGTTACCCTAATGTTAATGAACCGGAACTTATTTACCCTTATGCTGATATGGCAAAAAATATGGATTTAACACCGGTTGATCCTGAAACTTTAGTTAACAGAAATATCAAAACACTTCAAAACAAATTATCACCAGTTGTTAAAGAAGATAATAATAACGGAAACAATAACTCTGACCCTAACAATCAAGAGAAAAACAAAAAAATCAATCTTCCGTTTGGCAATCAAGATGAAAAACTTGATAACTTTATCAATGCTCCATACGGAAACGGTTTGTCTCCTGAATTGAACAAAGAATACAAACAACTTCAATTGAAGAAAATTCAACAAACTATTAATAATGCTCAAGAAAATCCGGAATCAGACGGACTTAATATCAAAAATATAAAACTTTTTGATAATCAAAAATCCGATTCTGATACCATTAAATTAGCATATATAACTCCGGCTGATATGGAATCTTTATCAAAAGATCCTGAATTTGTTAAATCTCAAAAAGAATACGAAGAATTGAGAATGTTGTTAGGAAGCGATAGTCAAAAGAATTCTGAAAATGATTTAACAAATCTGCTTCCTGAACTTTCAAACTCTGAAAGCAAAGTATCTCCGGAAGTTATACAAACAATGATGATTCAGTCTATGATGCAAAACTTCTAGATTTTTAACTATGACTTAATACAGAAAACAAGGATAGAATTAAGAATAATCTTATGCCTACAGAAGAATACGAAAGAGTAAAAAAAGATTTTTTATCGGGCAGACTAAAAGGTTGCAAAACATTTTTTGAAAGTCATGGTTATTTTACCGAAGCCGCATACTGCTGTATAATTTTGGACAAACTTGATAAAGCTCAAGAACTCTTTTCCAAATCTGCAAATTGTGATATCAGAGCTCATTGGGGATTATTTCTTATACAACTGTTAACAGGAGAAATTTCAAGACAACCGACTTATTTTGAAATAAGAAATTTCTTAGAAATTGATATTAATATATTGATTCTTTATTGCAAAGGTAACTATGTTGAACGCATTATGAAATATACAGACTTTATGGCATTCTATAATCCGGAATGCTACAAGTTCATGGGACGGGTTTTCTGGGCCAACAATCTTATGAAAGCTTCAATGTATTATTTAATGCAGGCAAAAGATAAATTTTATACTGACCCAGAATTACATTATCTTTTAGGATATATTTACTACACTGACAAAGATATTCCAAATGCCAGAAAATCTTTAGAAAATTGTTTAAGGCAGCTACCGGAATATGCTCCTGCAACAAAATTACTAAAAGAAATAAATGCACAAAAATATTGAAGAAATTGTAATTTAATGCTAAAATAAAACTAAATTGCAGAGGCAGAATATGAGAAAAAGTTTTTTAAGTCAGTTTTTATCAAAAATATCAGAATTCCCTCAATGGGTTAAAGAAATTATATATGCAAAATTGTCAGAAGAAATTGACGAAAAAGACGATGTAACATATGTTTTTGCAACCTATAGACCTGTGTTAACATACAAAGGTAAATGCGAACTGGATTTTAAAAAGTCTAATTTCGATAACAATATTTATAATATATTAAATTATTGCGACAAAGATTACAGCATTTCAGAAATTATCCTAAATACATACATGTCAATGGAAGAAATTGCAAATTATTTTATATTTTGCGTTGATGAAGGCTACATAGAAATTCCTGATAATTCACAAATACTGAATATTGCAGGATTTATTGTCGGCAAATACAGAACCGGAGAATATTTTGTTCAAAATGGCATTATATCAGAAGAACAATTAAACGGTGCTATTGACAATATTGATAAAGAAAAAAATAATAAAAAATTCGGACAAATCTTAATTGACTCAGGGTTAATCACAAAAAATCAACTTGATAAAATCCTTGCACTAAAAGAAGAAGCCAAGAAAAGATTTGTATTGGACCACAATGAAATCCCTGTAATTAAACAAGTTTATACAAAACTATCTGACGATTACAAACAAAAAATCGACATGCTTGAACAGGAAAACAAACAATTAAAAATGAAACTAAATCAGTTATTAACAATGGTGAGAAATAATGACAATGAATAATATCAATACTGAACCTGCAAAATTGGTTGCATTTAACAGAGACGGACTTATAGAACAAGAACATTTCGGCTATATTGTCCGCACAAATAAAGACAGAATTCTTGAAACAGTAGGAGATGATAAAAGTTATCCGTTTTATTTAAGATCCTGTGCAAAACCGCTTCAAGCTGCATTGTTAATAGACTACGGTTTGGATGAAAAATTTAATCTGACAGAAGAAGAAATAGCAATTTGTGCAGCCTCACATGCCGGAGAACAAGTTCATGTTGATATTGTTAAGAGAATTTTAGACAAATTTGAAATTAATCCTGATAAACTAAAATGCGGAAACCATCAACCGATTTCTAAAACAGCACAAGATGATTTACTTATTCATGGCGAGAAAGCAACCGCCCTTCACAATAACTGTTCAGGTAAACATGCAATGATGCTTGGATTATGCAAACTTAACGATTGGGATATGGATAATTATGACAATATTAACCATCCGCTTCAGATTGCAATAAAAAACAAAATCTATGAATTGTGCGATGTAAAAAAAGATTATCCTATAACAAAAGACGGCTGCGGAGTACCAATTCACTCAATGCCGCTTGCTAATATTGTAAAAGGATACTTGAATGTATTTTGTAATCCTAAATATGAAAAAATCAAAAATGCATTTTTAAAACATGCCTACACAATTGGCGGAGAAGACAGAACAGATACAAAAATTATTGAAAAATCAAAAAATTTAATTTCAAAAGTAGGAGCAGGCGGACTTTGTGTTGTAGTGAATACAGAACTTGAAGAAGGTTTTGTTGTAAAAATTTGCGATTCAAATATGCAGGCAAGAGAAATTCTAACAATAGATTTAATTAATAATTTACACTGGGGCAATATTGAAGTTTCGCATGATATAGAAACAATTCACGGCGAAAAAATCGGCGAGATTGTAACTCTGTTATAAACACCTGCTTATTTTTTTAAATAATCATCAAAAGATTTAATATTTACCTTATATCCGCAGCCCTCATGAAGTTTTGCAGGATAAGCAACTCGTTTTGCAGGATATCTTCTACACATTCGAGGCCGATGTTTGTAATCTGAACACAAACCTTCCGGTGTAACAAGTTTACAGGCGAAAATAAGATTGCCTTCTTCATCTTTTCCTTTAATATAAAATCTTTTATATGTAGGAAAAAGTTTTTGCATTATTTTAAATTCTTCTTCTGTATATGTATCATAACTGTACATATAATTACAACATTTACCGCATTTTTTGCATTCTCCGGTAACGTTATAAACAAGTTTTTCCGGAACAAAGTAGGAAAGAGTTTCGTAAAATATTGATTTTATCAGATTAAACATTCCATAAATTTATTACAAAAATACGTAAAGTTAAATAACATAATTTTTAATTAACACGCTTTTATGTATAATATTAGGTATGAAGAAACTTGATAATGTTAGAGTGTATGCATGGGTTGAATTTGTAATATGGCTTGTAATAGTTGCTGTTGCAGTTCTTGGTATCAGATATCATAATTATAAAATTCAGAAACAATATAAAAGCTATCAAATTTTCATGGAAGATGTGGATGGGCTTATTATTGGTTCTCCTGTAAAATTTTTGGGAGTACAAATCGGACATATTAAAAAAATTCAAGTAGTTTCATCAAATGTTTATATAAAATTTGTTATAACTCAAAAAGGTTTGACTCTTCCGGTGGGTTCTATTGCAACCGTTGAAGCATCAGGTCTTGGCGGATCTAAAGCTCTTGAAATTTATCCGCCTGTTGAGGGTGCCCCAAAAGATAAAATTATTATTTCTAAAAATCCGACAAGACTTGGTAAAGTTATGAGTTTATTTGATGATATATTCAGGGAATTGGATTCAATAATTACAACTTTGGATCATGCTGGCAGACAGTTTGATTTTGAAAATGATGTTAAACAAAACATGATTACTCCTGCAGATGCAACAGAAGGTTTAATTATGATTGAAAAAAATGTTGATGCAATTATTGACACCAAACAGAAATTTAAACAAAAATTTATAAATAAAAACGGGGGAAATGGTGATGGACTTAAGTAAGGTTAGGGTAATTAATAATCCTGTGGTACTTCTTAATTTGTGCACAATGAGGGACAAAAATACTGACAGTCAGGGTGTTAGAATTGCAACCAGAAAGATTACGAGATGTCTTTTATATGAGGCAGCACAAAATCTTCCGCTTGTTGAGCGTGATGTAACAACTCCTTTGACTACATTTAAAGCAAAAACAGTTGACCCTGATATTAATTTAATTATTTCCCCGATATTGAGAGCCGGTTTGATTTTTACAGATGAAGCAATAGATATTCTTCCACAGGCGACAATCCGTCATATCGGGATGTATCGTGATGAAAAAACGTTGAAACCTGTTTGGTATTATAACAAAGTGCCTATGGATGCACCAAATCCTGAAAAATTCTATATTTATATAACCGACCCAATGCTTGCAACTGGAAATTCTCTCCTTGCAGCAATTGACTTGTATGCACAAAAAGGAATTCCTGTAAAAAATATTAAGTGTATATGTATTATTGCAGCACCGGAAGGTATTGAAAATATCCAGAAACATTATCCTGATATAGAAATAATAACGGCAGCAATTGATGATCACCTTAATGAAAAGGGGTATATTGTACCGGGCATGGGAGATGCCGGCGACAGAATTTTCAACACATAGGAGTAAATATCTAAATAATATTCTGAAATTTTTATCATATATTTGGATGTGTAAATATTTGAATATATAAATTATAATTCTGCTATGAAAAATATTTTTAAATCAATCAAATATTTTCTTCTTGTTCAAAAAGAAAAAAATCTGCAAAGAAAACTAAAAAGAACAACTAAAAGCAGTTTTACTAACAAATCCTCTAAAAGAATTCTTGGCGAAGCTGCTGATGTAACTTTTAATACTGAAACATTAAAAAAAATTGAAGAAGTTAAAGCCAACGTAAGCTCAATTGTAAAAAAAACAAACTGCAATCCTGATGAACTTTTAAAATATATAGAAACAACAAAAACCCCTGTTTATAGAATAGGTAATGCCGACAAATTATTAAAATTTCTTCAGGAAGAAGAAGGATTAATTTGTGAACAAAAAGGAATAAAGGCACTATATCTGTCAATAATTACAGGAAGAATGCCAAGTTTAATAACTCCTCCGATGTTTGTTTTAAGACATGGAGATATTGAAAAATACTATTTTCTCCATCATTTTTACAGGTGGTATTCGCTTAAATCTGACCTGCCCGGATTTGAATACGAAGTTCAGCAAAAATTCAAAAAATTATTTCTGAATGATTCTGATGATGCTATGAAAAATTTAACAATGGAAGATATTATTTCTATAAAAGAAGCCATCACAAGAGATAATGAAGCAAGCAATTTCGTCTTAAATTATACAAAAGAAACAGATGGCTCTAAAAACGTAATTGATAAAATCAAGAACGAAGGAAGTGCCAATATTTAACCACAAAAATTTAGCTTGTAATGTAAAATCTTTTTGTTATAATTACTCGTATAATATGAATATGTTAAGAAAGGTGGTTAAATTATGAAATACGTATGTACAGTATGCGGTTGGTCAACAGAAGCAGATAAAGCTCCTGAAAAATGCCCTTTATGCGGAGCAACAACATTTAAAGAAATCGGTGGCGGAGAAAAAACTTACGCTTGCGAACATAATGTAGGTGACGGTAAAGTTGAAGATGCTGAAATTATGGAAGGTTTAAGAGCAAACTTTAACGGAGAATGCACAGAAGTTGGTATGTATCTTGCAATGGCAAGAGTTGCTGAAAGAGAAGGCTATCCTGAAGTTGCTGAAGCTTACAAAAGATATGCATTCGAAGAAGCTGAACACGCTGCAAAATTTGCTGAATTATTAGGTGAAGTTGTTACAAATTCAACTAAGAAAAACCTTGAATTAAGAGCTGATGCAGAACACGGTGCTTGCGAAGGTAAACTTGCAATCGCTAAAAGAGCTAAAGAATTAGGTTATGATGCTATTCATGATACAGTTCACGAAATGGCTAAAGATGAAGCTCGTCACGGCAAAGGTTTTGATGGTTTATTAAAAAGATATTTTAACTAATAATTGTAAATCATTTATCTTAAGAAAAGCGTCTTGTATACTTATAAACAAGACGTTTTTCTATTGTTCAACCGTTTATATGATTACGATTTTTACATTTTTGTGTTATTTTTATAGTATGAATAATACGTTAAAAATTATACTTTTTTCAATACTGGTAATTATATTATTATGTGCAGCAGTATTTGGGTTATCTAAAATTAAATTTGATGAATTTCATAAAGCATCAATTATACTTATTGTTGATTCCTCAGCATCAAATCAAAAAATGCTTCCTGAACAAAAAAGAACAATACAACAATTATGTTCAATGCTTGATCCGGAAGACAATATAAAAATGTTGAGAGTTTCAGAAACTTCCTATCTTATTTATGACGGAACCCCTCAAAACGGTTCTAAAATAAGAAAATCGATGGAAAAATTTACTCAAATGGACTCAAAAGAATACGGCACAGCGTATGGTTTATCTTTAAAAAAAGCATTTAACCACGCATTAAACATGAAAAAATCAGGTTATATTCCTGCAGTTGTCGTAATCGGAGATCTAGAGAACGAAGGAAAAGTTGAAGATCAAATTAATTGGGAAACCCTGCCAGACGAAGTTCAACAGGTCAAAGACCAAACAGGAAACTTTTCTATGATGTTCTTATTTGCAGGACCTGAAAAATTAGATATGGTTAAAGAAAAATTATCACCTGTATTAGGTGAAGACCACTTAATTATTGGAACTGAAATTACTGCAGATAAAGAATTGAGAAAATTTTTATCAGCTATCGGCAGATAATATAAGAATAACCGGAGAGAAAGCATGAAAGTAACAATAAAATATTTGGATAATATCCAGCATTTTGAAGATAAAGCAATTATTACTATTGGAAAAAATAACTGCGATGTTATAATCTCCGATTTTTCATCTGACGATGTTATTAAATTGATTTATTCTTCCAAATACAATAACTATGTTCTTGTTAATTCAATGAACAACAGTGGCTACACATATAATAACAAACCTTTTTCAAAAGTACTTGTTTCAGGAAATTTTAACATCAGCGTCAAAAATTTAACCGATAACATTTATATTGAAACAGAATGTGCAAAACAACAATCACATACTCCGATACAAAATGGAAATGTGCAGACACTATCTACAACTGAACAAAAACAAGAAACTGCTAAAGACATTTTTAATAATGAAATTGAAACTAACAGAATTGCAATAATTAAAGAAATTGGTTATAAAATTACAGAATTAAAAAATTCAATCAGATCATTGAATATAGCCTCTTTATTACTGAATGCGTCAATATTTATTCTATCAATAATTTCCGCATTTGGTATGACAAATTTCTTATTAGGATTAAAATTTGACAGTTCATCATCTGTTTTAAATTTAACTACAAATATTCATGGATTAATTGGATTTTCAGTTGTTATACTTGGTATTGCATTCTCATTAAAATATGGAGTTTCAACCTTATTAAACTCTAATCAGACAAAAAGATACGGTGAAAGTAACCTGATGCCTAAATTCATAATTGGAACAGGTTCTGTTTTAATGTTTATCGTATACATATTAAACTTATTTTATTATAAAGATGTTCCCGGATTTATGGTTGCATCACTATTTGTATCATTACTGTTTGTTGGAGCATTAACAATCGTTTCAATCGCAAGCGGTTATTTCAGCCATCAACTACGAGAATATAATTCCCAACTGGCAAATTGCGAATACAGAGAAGATTTTGAATCTGTAATGAAAAGTTATCGTGGAATGATAAATACATACGTTAATCGCCTAAGTAATAACAAAATAAATAATATAAAAAGTAACCTTTTAAATAATCAACTAAAAATGATTGTTGAGGCTTTCATAGGTATAATAACGGCACCTTTCCTTGCTTACGGGGTTTCAAATACGTTAGCAGCGTGTTTTTCTGAAGCAGCAGGCTGGGTAAGATATTCAGGTATAAGATTTAGTCCTATATTCTTAGTTCTAGCAACATTCTTAATTATAGGTGCGTTCTTCCTATTTGTAGCATCATTTACAATTGCAGAACAAATAAAAGGCTCAGAAATTATTAAATTTGACGGATTTCATGATTACAGCAGCCACGGAGTAACAATTCTCGGTATAGATTCTATGAGAAAACTAACCAGAACAAAAAATAGACTTATGTTTATTGCATGTTTTATTATTTTAATTGAATTTACAATGAACATCTCATATTTTGTAACCGAAATTGGCGGTGATTTACAAGGTATGTTCATAAGTTTCGTTGCAGCACTTGTTCCTACAGCATTACTGATTGCAGAAACTAATTTATTAAGTGCTACAATGTACAAAATCAATAATTATAACAAATTACTTGAAATGTTGGATTAAAAATAAACATGGACAACAAAAAATTATACATAAACATAACAATTGGTTTAGTAATTTTCGCACTGACGACAATATTAGTATTGTCGTCAGATACGTCTTCCAGAAAAAAAGTTGGAATTAGTAACCGTAATGTTGTCCTTAACAACGAAAATCCGGAAATTCAAAGTGAAAATGTTTCAATAAACATGAATAATTCTAAAATTTCCAACCAATCTGTAGATTTTAACTCAAAAAATATAAATACAAATAACCAGCAAATTAACGTTAACAACAATGGATCTTTTAACAACCAAGAATCAAGGTTTTCTAATAATAATTACTACAATAATCAAAACACCAGATTTGAAAACCAGCAGACAGAATATGATCCAAACCTTGTTAAATACCAAAACCAACAAAATGAATTAAAACGAATTCAAGACGAAATAAATAATCCAAAACCTCAAAACAACTATGACCAATATGTTTACCAAAACATAAATTGGAACAAATGGAAAAGTAATTTTGTAAACAAAATTATTGATGACAGTATGTATATAAAAAGTCTTGATGAATATCCAATAGGTTCCATGTTTTACTATTCATTTATAGTAACCGCAACCGGAGAAATTCACAATGTCAAAGTTCATTCTATACACCTGTCAACTGAAGACAAAATTAGGGTTGCAAACTTAATAAAAAATTATGCACATACACCAATTACAAAATTCCCTCCAAACAGTCGCAGAGCAAGTGCAAAGGTGGAAGCAAATGTTATGCTTGGACCACAAGAAGAAAAATCAAGACCATCTGACTTTAATGATATTGAACATATTAAAATAAATTTACCTCATTAAAATAAAACAGCTTCCAACTATCATAATTATTGAACCAATTATCTTTTTGAAGAACTGTCCTTCTTTAAAAACTTTGTACCCCAAAATCACAGCAATAATACCTGATAATTGAAATAAAGCAAGAGACAATCCTACATTTAACTTTTCAAAAACTATATTTGTAGAATATTGCATTATCCCCAAACATAATGCAATTAGTGAACATAATAATACTGATTTTTTAGAATTAAGCCGTAATTTCGTTTTAAATACCAACATAAGAACAAATGAGAAAATGCATCCTGTAAAACACCACCATATAAAGGATTCCGAAACCGAAGACATTAAAATAATCTTCTTTAATACAACAGCTTCGCATCCGGTAAACAACAAAGCACAAAATCTTAAAATAATGTCCTTTCTCAATAATAGCTTTAAAAAACCACCTTCTTGTACAGTATCAAAAATAAACCAACTTCCCAGTATAATTAATAACATCCCAATAATGCCGGAAAGTGTCGGGACTTCACCCAAAAATAAAAAACCTGCAATCAATCCGACGATACATTTATATGAATTTATCGGACCTAAAACAGACATTTCACCAAGCTGCAATGCTTTTATTAAACACACCGAACCCAGAGTACAAAGAATACCGGCTAACATAACATATAAATAATATTCTGCACCATAAGCCGAAAAATTACATGGCATCCAGCCGCACAAAATAGATATTAAACAAAACAAATTTAAAAATAAAAATGAATAAAAATTTACAGTTGTTGCTGAATTATCTTTTGCCAGATATTTTTGAATTCCGTTGGCCGCAGGATTAGAAAAAATCCTTAATATTAAAGCACTAACGGTTAAAAACATATACTTACATCATACCTTTTCGGTTAAAGAAAAATGCTGCAATACATGTTGCAATCACAGAAATAGTGATAACAATCAAAAATCCAAAATGATTTTCACCGAAAGGCATCGGAACATTCATTCCCCAGAAACTACCAATCATTGTTGGTATAGACATAATAATTGTAATTGCTGCCAAAAATTTCATCACGAGGTTCAAATTGTTATTAATAATTGAAGCCATACAATCCATCATACTTTCAAGAATTGTTCTATGCATTTCAACCATCTCAGAAGCCTGTTTATTTTCAATAATTACATCTTCCAACATATCAATATCATCTTCAGTAAATTTCAAAATTCTCTGCAAATTCTCTGTATGAACCATTCTTAACAGCTTTTGAAGCACAAGCTGATTATCTTTTAAAGCTGTTGTAAAGTATACAAGAGATTTCTGAATTTCCATTAATTGAAATAATGCTTTATTATGTGTAGTTTTTTTCAATGAATCTTCAATATTTTCAGTTTGTTTATTAATTATATTTAAATATCTTAAATAAAATTTTGCTGCACGGAACAAGATACTTAGCATAAAATTCGCCTTATGACGAGTATCAAAGAATTTAGCAGTATCAGAGTTAAAAGAATTTATAATTTTATTTTCGTGAGAACAAACAGTAATCACACTTTCCGGTGTAAAAATCAAACCTAAAGGCAAAGTATCAAAATTACCTTCATCATCCATCACCGGAACATTGGTAATGATTAAAAGATTACCGTCTTCAAAATCCATACGAGATAACTCGTCCGCGTCCAAAGAATTGTTCAAAAAGCTTTCATCTAAACCCAAAACAAGTGAAACCTGTTGGATTTCTTCTCTTGTCGGATTAACAAGATTAAACCAAGAACCGGAAACCGCTTCATTTAAACTTAATGTTTTTAGAGAACCATCGTCCTGTGTTTTTGAAATTTCTAGCATAATAACCGTTCCTAAATGTCCGACTACACTAATTAAACTACACTTTTGCCTAAATTTCAAGAGGGAAAATTTACAAATATTTTACAAGCAATTACTTTTGTAATAAAATATAGCTACATATAGGATTATATAATAATTAAGAGGGAAAAATAAATGCAAGTATCTTTAAATTGGTTAAACGAATTCGTTGATATATCAAACATTGAACCGGCTCAAATTGCTCACGAACTGACTATGAGCGGTCTTGAAGTTGAAGCCGTTGAAGAAGTTAAACCAATGTTTACCAATATTAAAACTGTTAAAATCGAAAAAATAGACAACCACCCAAATTCTGACAGATTACACCTTGTAACTGTTAACACAGGTTCAGGTTTAAAAACTGTAGTTTGCGGAGCCCAAAATATTGCAGAAGGTCAAGTTGTTCCATACGCAAGCGTCGGGTCACAAGTTTTAGACAGAAAAACAGGTGAAATGTTCACTCTGACACCTGCCGTTATTCGCGGCGTTGAATCCCAAGGTATGCTTTGTTCTTCAGACGAACTAGGAGTTTCTGAACGCGGCTATCAGGAAGAAGACGGTATTTTGATTTTAAACAGAATTTTCCCTAACGTTGGTTTGGGTGAAGATGTTAAAGATGTTTTAGGTTTTGAAAAAGATACTGTTATTGATATCGCTCCAACCGCTAACCGTGGTGACCAAATGTCTGTTATAGGTGTTGCAAGAGAATTAAGTTCTTTATTCAACACTTCTCTGAAATTTAATCCGATTGAATGCACAAAAGATTTAACAACTGACAAATTCAAAGTTGAAATTAAAGATAAAGACGTTTGTACATATTATTCTTTAGGTTTACTAAAAAATATCAAAATTAAACCATCACCTGATTGGATGCAAAAAAGGCTTGTAGCCTCCGGTATACGTGCTATCAATAATGTTGTTGATATAACAAATTATGTTATGCTTGAATACGGATGCCCGCTTCACGCGTTTGATTACAACAAATTAGACGGATATCTTTGTGTAAGACGTGCAGAAGAAGGGGAAAAACTTGTAACTCTTGACGGTGTTGAAAGAACCTTAACTACCGATTCCGTTCTTATTGCAACTGAAAAAGAAGGAGTATGTTTAGGTGGTGTCTTTGGCGGAGAAAATTCTGAAATTGACAATAATACAACCGCAATTGCATTAGAAGCTGCATACTTTACACCTGTTTCAAACAGAAAATCTTCACGCAGTGCAGGATATAGAAGTGACGCAAGTGCAAGATTTGAACGCGGCATTGATATTGAGGCAGTTAAACCGGCTCTTATGCGTGCAATGCAATTACTTATCGAATATGCTGATGCAGAAGTTATAGGTGTTGTAGAAGACGGCGAAAACAAACTTGAACCATTAGAAATTACTCTTCGTTATCCGCAAGTTAAAAGAATTTTAGGATGTGAAATTGCACCTGAAAGATGCGATAACATATTAGAAAACTTAGGATTTAAAAAACTTGGAGGAAATGCTGCAGCTGCAAAATTTGCAGTTCCAAGTTTCAGAGCATACGATGTTACAAGAGAAATCGACTTAATTGAAGAAATCGCAAGAATTAACGGTTACGACAAAATCGCTCCAACCCTTCCTTCAAAATCTCAAACTCCTGTTATTACATTGGAAGAAAGAGTTTTAAAAAGAGTTCATGAGCTTATGTTATCTGCCGGTTTAAACGAAATCCAAACAAGTTCGTTAATCGGAAAATCGTTATTAGATAAGTTCAAAATCACTTATGATGATGTTAACGCAGTAAAAGTTGCCAATGCAGCAAGTGAAGAATATTCTATGCTCCGCCAAACTCTTGCAGCAAGTGTTCTTAACTGCATGAAATACAATTTCGACAACGGACAAAAAACTTTCTGGGGTTATGAAATTGGAAAAACATATTTAAAAGTTGCAGAAGCAGACGAAAAAACAACAGGAATAAAAGAAACACGAGTTTTACAAGGTGTTATGACCGGAGAAGTTCAAAACTCAAAATGGCAAGTTAAAACATCTACTGACTTCTATGCAGTAAAAGGTATCATTGAAAACCTATTTGAAGACTTGGAAGTATCAAGACGTATAAAACTTGTTCCTATTGAAGAAACAGAACTTGCAAAAACTCACAAAGTTCTTCACCCATACAGAACTGCTGTTATTATGTTGTTAGGTAAAAAACCGCAACCAATAGGATATTTTGGACAAGTTCATCCGACTTTGATTGATAAATTGAAATTAAATCAAGACGCATTTTTATTCAAAGTTGACTTAACAGAACTTATTGGAGCTGTTAAAGAAACTGTTCCAAGATTTAAACATATTCCACAGTTCCCTGAGGTTAGACGTGATATCGCATTTATTATCAATGATGATGTAACATTTGATGATATTCAAAGAGTTATCAAAGGTTCTGTTAAACAAAACATTTTTAAAGGCTCAGAAATCTTTGATGTATATCAAGGCGAACATGTTGAAGAAGGATTCAAAAGTGTTGCATTCAGAATTAAAATGCAAGACGAAAACGCAACTTTAACAGATGAAATTATTGAACAACAAATGACTTCTGTCAGAGAAAAATTACAAAAAACTTACGCTCAAATAACATTCAGGGAGTAAAATCAGATGAAAAAATTACTTATATTTTTTACATTTGTACTGACAATATTGTTTGGAACAGCACTTAACACTTATTCTAAAGATATTATACCAATAAGACCAAATATTGTCACTGTAAGAACTGTAGGTTTGTATCAAGTAAGTAATGATATTACTATATATAAAGAGCCAGATGAAAATTCTCATATATTATATAGAGTCAGATGGAATAATGAAGAATTTTTCCCTGAAGCAATAGGAGCCGAAAAGTTTTTCGAGGTATTCATACCGAAAAAAGAACTCGCAATGGTAGAAGTTGTTGATGTAATTGACGAGTGGGTAGAAATTGTTTATAACAAATCAACAGGCGAAACCGGTTGGATAAAAAAAGATGATCCGTATAAGTTTATGACATGGATTGGTTTTTATAACAGTTATGGCAAAAAATACGGGCTAAATCTTTTAAAAAGTGCCCCTGAAACCTGCAAAGATATCAAATCATCTCCGGAGGATCTTGCAAAAACAATATCTGTTATGAACATGCCGCAAAAAATAAATCTAAATGTAATTCGTGGGAATTGGGCATTAGTTAGTGTAATGGATTTGGACAGAACCCCGAAAACAGGCTATATACGTTGGAGATCGGATGATGGAGTAAGATATTTCTTCCCTTCAGTAAGATAAAATATTATTTATCTCAATTGTTAAATTACGTAAAATTTTAGCAAAAAAATCTTGCTTTTTGTTTTAGTATGAATGAAAATACAAAAAAACGGAAGTGAAAAATGATAGTAAGTAGTGCAACAAATTTTCGAATAGACAAACAACGATACAAAAAGGAGTACATGTCTCCAAATTCAGAGACCCTTCTCTCCTCTCCAAAAATTAATTCACAATTAAATAATTTAGATATTAAGAGACCTTTAAAAACTAATCATCAAGATTTAAGTTTTAAAGGTCTTTCTTTAGGCTATAAACAATTAGACAAGATATATAGCAAAAAAGAATTCCTCGAATTTGCCGATAAATATATAGGCAAAATGGGAAGAGAACTTTTAGAAGATATCACAGTAAAACATGGGGATACAACTTCAAACCTAATCAAAATTGACGGGGATAGAATAATAATTAACAAAAAAACAATTCCTCATTTAGCATTAGATGGAATGCTTTATCCTTTCAAAATATTACCGGGCGATATGCTTGAAGGTGCTGTAGCATTATTAGGTAAAGTTCCCGGACTTAAAAATTGGTCTGCAAAAACATTAGAAAGACCATTCTTCAAAAATATCAGACAACGTTCAAAAATTGAAGCAAAAGTTAATTCATTAACAGGTTTAATAACCTTCAGAGATATGAAAATTCAAAGTGCTGCTGAAGCATTTGCAAAATCAGCAGGCAAAGATGTAAGCAGTTTATCAGCAGAAGAAATGGCAAAAATAACTGCAGAAGTAGATGCAAAAATGGGTTCCAGCATATTCCAAAGTGAATTAAAAATGTTCGACCCTAAATCAGGTAACTATGATACTAAACACGAAAGATCATTAAACAGATTAGTTTCAGGTCTGCCACCTGCAATATTCTTAGCTAACGATGCTTACAATCTATCAAGAATGATGGATGATGATTCAAAAGCTGCAGAAAAAGAAAGAAAAACAAGATTTAAACAAGAAGTTAGCAGAATTTTAACAAGCGGATATTTAACACTTATTACAATGGGAGCATTCCAAAAATTCATCAACAAGTCAAAAGCAGGTATTGTATTAACAACAGGTATAACAGTTCTTGTGACAGAAATGTTCTCTCGTATCTCAAACGGAAAACATATTTTCAGATTGAGCCCTGAACAAGCAAGAAGAGAAAATGAAAAATTGCATGCTCCGGAAGCTAAAATTAAACCGATTGAAACACAAAATCAAACTCAACAGGTTTCTTCTACTGGAACTAATAATACAAAAGAAAAAGAACAGCAAAAACCAAAACCTTTATTATCCTTCAATACTTTGATGAAAGGTTCAGCAGCCGTTCTTGGTATAGGATACTCAATTAAAGGTATCAAAAATATTCCTGCGGTTAAAAAAGCTGCATTAAAATATTTTGAAAATATTAAAGCTAATAATCCTGAAAAATTTGAAAAACTTGGTATAAAAGAATTAAAATTAGAAGATGCAGTAGATAATTTCCAATCAAAAGTAATCTTCAAACCATTTAAAGATTTATACAACAAATTAACATCACAAAGATTTGTCGTAGCAGAAGAAGAATTTGATGCAGTTGTAAAAGTTTTAAGAGAAAACGGCTTTGAAAAACTTGCAAATCAATACAGCGAAGTTGGTAAAACTGCATTAATAACTGAAGATGGTAAGAGAATTATTGATTTAGGCAAAAAAGATAAAAAAGTTAAACCTTTGGTTAACTTTGTAATTGCACCATTCAAATTTATGTGGAATACAATTACATTACCATACTGGATGATTGATGAAAAATTAATGAGCGTATTTAGAAAGGCAAAACCTAAATCACCAACAAAAGATATTACAGCACTTGCAAACAGTTTTGAAAAAATATCAAAACAAGCATTAAAGAAAAACATGAATCCTGAACAATTTAAAGATTACATTCAAGTAAATCTGTTAAAAGCCTTCAACGTAGATTCATTGTCAAGTGTATCAAATGCAGAATTATCAAATCTTGCAAAAACAGCAGCCTCAATTGCAACAATCTGGTTCTTGATGACAGATAACTACAATATGGTTATGTTGAAATCAAACGGTAACGATAAAGATGGTGCTAACACTAAATTCAAAGAAAGATTTGTACAAGAAGGTTCAAGATTATTCTACCAAACATTGTTAATTGACTTGTTCAACTCAACATTCAGAAATCAATATAACGCATCACTTCTTGGAATGAGTTGGATTACATTAACAAACACAACCTTAGGTGAAATGTTAACAAGATCATCAGTTGGTACACCACTGAAAGCACATACCAGAGATGAATTAATCGATATTGAAACTAAACAAAATAATTCAACAGGCTTTAAGAAAGCTTATTACAACTTCATGCAAAGATTAACCGGTAAACGTTCAATTAAATCTTACGAAGTTGCACCAAGAAATAATACAGGTTCTAATGCAAAACCGGAACAAACAACAGCAAAAAACATAACTGCAACAACCACAATTCCGACACTACAAGGAAACAATGGAGGAACATTAGAACAAATCATTAAACAGAAATAAAAACTTAAGGGGTTATATGTATTCGGTTAATGAACTTATTTAAGGTTAGAGAGTATAAAATCTAACCTTTTTATTTTGGACTAAAAATAAGTCCAGAAGGACATCTTACTCTTATGTCACCCTGAACTTATTCTAGGTCTTTAATACTTTTAATAAAACTTACATATCTAAAGCGATATCCAAAGTTGGAGCTTTTGCAACAATAGCACTTGATGAAATAATATCAACTCCACATTCTGCAATTTGTCTTACTGTTTCCAGATTAACATTTCCGCTGGCTTCAACAACTGCTTTCCCGTCAATAAGTTTAACAGCCTCTTTCATCTTATCAAAAGACATATTATCAAGCATAATAATATCTACACCCAAAGGAAGAGCCTCTTTCACTTGTTCTAAAGTATCACATTCAAGTTCAATTTTATGAGCATGTGAAAGATTTTCTTTAACAAGCTTCACGGCATTTGTTACAGATCCCGCAACTTGTATATGATTATCTTTAATCATCGCACAATCTGATAAGTTAAATCTGTGCAAGGCTCCGCCGCCTACTTTTACTGAATACTTTTCAAATGCTCTGAACCCCGGAGTAGTTTTTCTTGTATCAACAATTTTCGCAGGCAATTCACCAATAGCCTGAGCATATTTGTTAGTTTCAGTAGCAATCCCACTCATTCTTTGAATATAATTTAACGAAACTCTTTCACCTAAAAGTAAATACTTACCCGGACCGGTTAAAGTTGCTAAAACATCACCTTTTCTTATTTTATCGCCGTCCTTAAATAATAATTCAACCTTAACTTTGTCAGATAATACCTTAAAGACAGTTTTAAAAACTTCTAAACCGCAAATCACACCCTCACATCTTGAGACAAGCTTTGCGTTAAAAATTTTATCTTCCCCAACTATACTTTCGGTAGTTACATCACCGAAACCGATATCTTCCATCAACGCATTTTTTACATGATCTTCTACATAAAAATTACTTAACAAAATTTAGTTCTCCTTTTACTTTATTCAACATGCTATGTTCACAAATTTCATTCGTATTTAAATAATCAATACGATAATGTGCACCTCTGGACTCTTTTCGTCTCAGTGCAGAAAGCACAATTAATTTTGCCGTAATCAGCATATTTTTTAATTCATATTCATCCTTTGTCAAACATACATCAGTTCTGACAAATTCTTCTTCAAGCTTTTTAATCTCTGCCAATGCAAAATTAAGAGTATTTTCATTTCTAAAAATACCAACATTGTTCCACATTAAATCCTGAAGTTTTGATTTTAAATCTTTAACATCAACCTCTGAAGCGGAAATGTTTTGTTCATATTTTTCAATATTATTTTTAAACTTTTCACCTGACGGCAAATCAAAAGATAAGTCAGAATTTTTCAAAAATAACGCAACTTCATAAGCACAAACAACGCATTCTAATAAAGAATTACTTGCAAGTCTGTTTCCGCCATGAAGTCCTGTTGAAGAAACTTCGCCAATCGCATAAAGTCCTTTGATAGAAGTTTCTCCCTTCAAATTTGTCTTAACACCGCCCATAAAATAATGAGCCGCTGGAGCCACAGGTATTAAATCTGAAGTTATATCAATTCCATATTCACTACATTTTTTTGCAATAGTCGGAAATCTTTTCAGAAGTTTTTCTTCTCCAATTCCTGTTGCATCAAGATAAACACAAGGATCACCGTTATTATTCATTTCACAATAAATAGAACGGGCAACAATATCACGAGGAGCAAGTTCACGTTTTTCATGATATTTTGCCATAAACTGCATTCCGAATTCGTCACACAATTTTGCACCTTCACCACGAACGGCTTCGCTTATTAAAAATCTGTTTTCAGCTCCGTCAAAAGCAAGAGCTGTCGGATGAAACTGTACAAATTCCATATCTTGTAAAGTTGCACCGGCATTATAGCATAACGCAAAACCATCTCCGGTTGCACCTGCCGGATTTGTTGTATATTTATACAATTGACCAAGTCCGCCTGTTGCCATTATTAAAGTTTTACAATAAACAGTTTCGTATTCTCCGGTTTGTTCATTATATAAAACAGCACCCTGACAAGTATTATCATCTACCAAAAGCTCGACGGCAATTGTATTTTCATAAACATTTATTTTATCATTATTTTGCAATGTATGGCAAAGAGCAATTTCCATTTCTCTACCGGTCGCATCTCCGCCGGAATGAAGAATTCTATTAACACTATGTGCAGCTTCTTTCGTCAATGTAAAATTGCCATTTTCATCACGGTCAAATTCAACCCCGAAAGTCAATAAATCTTTCACTACTTTATCAGAATTTTCACTGATAAATTTTATTGTATTAAGTTCACTCAAACCTGCACCGGCTTTAATTGTATCAGTCACATGAGATTCTACCGAATCATTTTTATTTTCTTCTAATACCGCAACCATTCCACCTTGAGCATAATAAGAATTACTTTCACCAAGTTTTGATTTTGTAACCACCAAAATACCATCAGGCAAATTCAATTGCTGCTCAATTTTTAATGCGGCATACAATCCGGCAATCCCGCTACCTATTATTATTGCTGAATATTTGGAGTATTTCATATATTTATCCCTGTGTTTTATATCCTAATAATTTTATAACAAACAGACTTTTTTAACCAATAATTATACAAAAATTTTTATAAAAATAAATAAAATTAAAACTCAAAATAAAAAATTTAAAAGAATAGCCCTAACACATGAACACTATCTGGTTTATAGAAAATAACTGAAACTTCTATAATTAGAAAAAATAATAAAGGAGCAGTTATGATAAATTCCTCTATAAAAATACTTTTAGTAGAAGATCATAAATTAATGAGAGTCGGACTAAAATCTTTATTTGAAGAACAAGAAGGACTTGAAGTCACATCTGAAGCTCAGTCGGGCAAAGATGCAATAGAAAAATTCAAAACAACGCATCCTGATGTAACATTGATGGATATAGGTTTGCCGGATATTTCAGGTATTGAAGCAACAAAAAAAATTCTTGAATTAAACACTAACGCAAAAATTATTATTTTAACATCACATCTTAGCGAACAAGAAGTAATCGACGCATTAGAATGTGGAGCTTGTGCTTATGTAATGAAAGATATAAACACTGATATTTTGAAAATGATTATACAAACAATTAAAGAAGGTGCAATGTGGATTGATCCTCTTGCAGTTCCGATTCTTCGTGATAAAAACCGCGGAATTGTTCCTCAACGTCAAATGTCGAGAGCAATGTTTCGGGAACAGCATTCAAATCTTACACAAAGAGAATACGAAGTTTTAAAACTTGTAGTTGACGGAAAATCAAACAATGAGATTGCTGAAGAATTAACAATTTCGTCCCATACAGCCAAAGCACACGTTTGTAATATTATACAAAAATTACTGGTTGATGACCGAACTCAAGCCGCAGTCAAAGCATTAAAAGAAGGTTTGGTATAAATAAACATAAACTATGTTATTTGCATATACAAACCAAAGGAAGGTTCGGAAACGTAGTTTCTGATAACTCGTATCATTTGGTCAGCGTTTTTCTCTTTCTGCCCCTGTGGAGCTACGCTCTTACGTCGCCGTTATTAAGTTCAGCACTTTTCGCCGGTTCAACACCCTGCCTTTCAGCCACTGCTCATAGTCCGCTTTTTGATTGTGACGAAAAATTATCAGAGGAGATTCTGAAACGAGTTCAGAATGACATTATTATATCAATTTGATATTTACCACTAACATAGTTTATAAAAAAAAATGAAGCCATGTTGTGTGGCTTCATTTTTTACTATTTAGTAAATTGATTTATTCTTCAACTTCTGATTCTTCAGAAATTTCACCAACTTCAATATCTTCTTCATCGATTTCTTGTTGGCTCATTTCTTCTTCAATTTCAGCTTGAAGTTCTTCTGAATCAACTGCGTCTTCTACAGGTTCTTCAGAAACTTCTTCTTCATATTCGTAATTGCTTACATTTTGAGTCTCAGCTTGTTCCATTTGAGAAACTGATTTAATATCAATTTTCCAATTAGTCAATTTGTGAGCAAGTCTAACATTCTGACCTTCACGTCCGATTGCAAGACTTAATTGATCATCTGGAACAACAACTAAAGCTTCATGAGCAAACTCATCATCTGCCATAATATCAACAGATACTACTCTTGCAGGTGATAATGCATTAACAATATATTCAACCGGATCTTCAGAATATCTTACAATATCGATTTTTTCATTTTTTAGTTCACCAACAATAGTTTGAATTCTGCTTCCTCTAGGTCCGATACAAGCTCCAACAGAATCAACTTCAGGATCATTAGACCATACAGAAATTTTTGTTCTATATCCTGCTTCACGAGAAATTGATTTAATTTCAACAATTCCGTCTTCAATTTCAGGAACTTCAAGTTCAAATAACTCTCTAACAATTTCAGAATGAGCATGAGAAACAATTACCTGAGGTAATCTTGTTGTTTCTTTTACATTAAGAACAAAAACTCTGATTCTATTACCAGGTTTGTAATATTCTCCAGGAATTTGTTCTTTTCTTGGCATAACTGCATCAGTTTTACCAATATTAACAATAACATTTCTTCTGTCATCTACTTTTTGAATTATACCTGTAATTAAAGTTCCTTTCTTATCAAGGAATTCATTTAATACAAGGTTTCTTTCAGCTTCTCTAATTCTTTGAGTAAGAACCTGATTAGCAGCTTGAGCGGCAATACGTCCAAATTGTTCAGGTGTAACTTCTAATTTAACTTCATCACCTAATTCAACATCTTCATCAATTTCTTTTGCTTCAGCTAATGAAATTTCATTATCTTCATCTTCTACAGATTCAACAACAGTTTTACCTTTAAAAATACCGATTTCACCGGATTGTTCATCCAAAAATGCTTCAACATTAGTGATTTCTTTAATTCTTAAGTGTTTTTTGTATGCTGCAACCATTGCATCACATAAAGAAGAAATAACAACTTCTTTAGAAATACCTTTTTCTCTTTCTAACTCTTCGAAAACTTCATTTAAGTTTCCTGCACCGATTTTAATCATCTGCTTTTCCTTTCCTTTATATTAATCTATATATAATTTTGCTGACTGAATATTTTCTTTAGGAATTTGAAGTTCTGAACCGTCATCGAACCTAAAGAAAGTCAAACCTTCATTCAAATCATAATCAATGATCTCACCTTTAAAAATCTTTTCTGTTTCACCTAATAAAGGTTCTTTAAGTTTTAGACTAATCCTTCTGCCTTTAAAAATAATAAACTCTTTTTCTGACTTAAATTTACGTTCCAATCCGGGAGATGAAACTTCAAGATAATATTTAACAGGAATAAGTTCTTCTAAAAAACCTTCAAGACTGCGAGTAACATTCTCACAATCATCAAGAGTAATTCCATGGTCTTTGGAATATAAAAATATTCTCAAATACCATCTGTGGTTTTCTTTAGAAAAATCAATTTCAATAGGAATAAGATTAAAACGCATAGCCGTATTTTCAATCAACGGGGTAATCGCTTCTAATACTTCTAACCTGTTTACATCTTGTTTCATATACTAACCTTTCTTGTTAAACTTGTTCATCAAAAAAGAGTCTTTTTAGTGAAAAAAAGAACGGGGTACCCGTTCTTTTTTTATGCAATACTGCTTTGTTGATTTTATTCTACTATAATTTATATAAAAAGTAAAGTTTTTGTTAACCGTTCGTTAAGCCAAGAAATTGTCATTCGGATTTTAAAATACAATTATTTATTATGAATTACCTGAAGGGTTGCTTTTTAATTGTTGATATTCAGTTTCATTCATTGTAGTACCGTCTTCTTTCATATAAACTTTATGACCTGTAGTAGGGTTTGTACCAATTGTCACTTTTTCTTTACCTATAGTTTCAGTTGTTGTATCTTTACCTTTTCCGTGTGCAAGAACTTCTCTAGCATAAGCTGCATCATTAGATCTGCCTAATGTTTCCATTCTGTTATTATCAGTCTCTGTTCTCTTATCACCTTTTTTCTTTAAATCTTTATATTCTTTTTCATCTTGTTTAGCCATTTTACTTAATCTGCCTTCTTGATCCTTAATTGTATTTTTCAATGCAGCAGCATTTTGTTCATGATCCTTGTAAGCAGTAATTGCTTCTTTAGCTGTATCATAATTATCCTTAGCAATATCATATTGTGTAGACATTTCAGCAGCTTTTATTTCTGCATCTCTGACAGCTTGTTCTGAAACTCCGACTTGTTTTTCTGCTTTTTCACAAACAGTTATAGCCCTATTAACCTTATCATCTGTATCTACTTTATTTTTTTCAGCTTTATCTACTTTAGCTTCAGCTGCCTCTAAAGCAGTATTCGCATCATCTAAAGCTTGAGCTGTAGCTGTAGCTTTTTCTTCAGCTTGTTGTAATGCTTTTTCAGCTGCATCTGCCTTTGACTTAGCCATTTTTACAGCATTTTCAGCTTGAGCACGAGCAGGATTTGGAATTTTTTGTCCATTTGGTCCGTCAATTTCTTTTGGCGTACTTTCTAATGTTGCTTCTGCATTTGAAAGAGCTGCTTGAGCATCAGTATTAGCAGTTTTACAAGTAGTTAAATTAGCTTGAGCCTGCTCATTAGCCGCAGATGCAGTTGATTTTTTCAGTTTAGCTTGTGCGTATGCCTGAGTGGTTTCATCATATTGAGCAACAGCACTATCAAATGCAGTTTTTGCATTATCTCTACTAGACTTAGCGGTAGTTAAGTCACCTTTAGCATCAGTTACACCTTTATTTGCTGTTGTCTTAGCATTTTCAGCAGTTGTTACTCCACCTTCAAGTGAAGATAGATTTCGAGTTGCATCTTGTGCCGCAGATTTTAGTGCCGGTCCTTTCTTTTCAAATTGTTCTAAGACTCCATTTGCACTATTAATAGCAGTACTTAAACTTTGATAATCGGTAGCAGCTGTCATTGCAAGTGCAGCAGAACTTAATTCAGTATTATTAGTAATATCAGCAATTCCAAGCTTACCACCACCAAGGCTGTTTATACCTGCATCAAGTGCAGCTGATCTGGTTTGTTGCACGCCGCCAAATAAAGTTTGACCAATCATACTAACGCCATTAAGTATTGCCATTCCGGTGGACATACCACCTTGTTGCATACCATAAGCACCTTGAATCATGCCCATTCTAACGGCAGCATTGGTCATAAATGAACTATCTATACCACTTGAGTATCTTGCTCCTCTTGTACTGTTAGTTCTTCTTAATGCAGTATAATCCGCAGTTTGACCTCTGCTAATTTCAGTACCGGCAGTGTATTTATAATTCTTTTTATTCTTTAATGAATAACTACGAGAAGACACAGAAATGCTGCTAGGAGCCTTCTGCTTAGAAGTACCGCTTGTGGTCTTCGCAGAAGAACGCTGTCCGAAAGTTGTTCCGGATAGTCCACCTCTATTAAATTTTGGCAGTGCATTTACTGACATATCGCTCTCTCATTTTGTACTCTTGAATATATAAAAACATGTCAAAACCCTTAATTTCACATGTTCTTAGACTTGTTACAAATGTTTACAATCATTTAAAAAGAAGTGTAACAAATTATTTTCAGCTTTGTTCATATAAAAATGTTTTTGCTATAATATTAGTAATTGTGGTTGGATTTACCCCTATTAGGGAACTTAACCTATCTGGAATCAGGAAAGGAATAAATAAAAAATGAAAAAATTGATGACTTTTTTAATGTTATTTTTAAGCAGTATTCAGGCTGCAAATGCTGTTAATATTGATGCTTTTATGGATAAACATATTGCACCGATATCTGACTTTGTTGCAAACCTGATATTCTTTCCAATTTCAATTTCAGGTTCCAAAGTTCCACTTATTATCTTCTGGATACTAATTGCTGGTATTTTCTTTACAATATATTATAGAGGAATTTCTATTTGGGGCTTGAAACATGCAATTGATATTATTGCAAAACCATCTGATAATAAAGACGGCAGTGGTGAAGTTTCATCATTCCAAGCACTAGCAACCGCTCTTTCCGGGACAATTGGTATAGGAAGTATTGCAGGTGTAGCTATTTCTATCTCAATTGGTGGTCCTGGTGCAGCTTTTTGGATTTTTGCCGGAGCTCTTCTGGGTATGTCTATTAAATTCGTTGAAGCAACTCTTGCTGTTAAATATAGAAGATTTAATACTGATGGTTCTATATCAGGTGGTCCAATGCACTATATCGCACACGGATTAACCAGAAAAAATATGCGTTGGTTAGGACAACCTTTGTCTGTCATATTTGCAATTCTTTGTATTGGTGGCGGTATTACCGGTGGTAATATGATTCAAATCAACCAATCTGCACACCAATTAGTATTTATAACAGGCGGAGCTAACAGCTTCCTTCATGGATATACATGGATTTTTGGTCTAATTGTAGCAATATTAATCGGTATGGTTATTGTCGGCGGTATTAAAAGTATAGCTAAAGTTACAACAATTCTTGTACCAACAATGTGTGTAATGTATATTGTTTCAGGTCTTGTTGTTATATGTGCAAATTTTGCTAATATTCCAAGTGCTATTTTATTAATATTAAAAGAAGCATTCCATCCGACTGCTGTTGCCGGAGGGGTATTTGGTACAATTATCATTGGTTTAAGACGTTCAGTTCAGTCAAATGAAGCTGGTACAGGTGCAGCTGCTATCGTTTATGCAACCGCACAAACTAAAGAAGCTGTGTCTCAAGGTTTTGTAGCTTTATTAGAAACATTCTTAACCGGTATCTTATGCTTATTTACATCTTTTGCAATTATATTCTCAGGTGTTCTTAATAATACTCAAATCGGAAAAATTTCAGGTATTGAACTTGCATCTAACGCATTCCAATCAGTTATTCCATTCTTCCCGATTATCTTATCTATAATTGCAATCTTGTTTGCATTATCAACATTAATTTCTTGGGCATATTACGGACAAAAAGCGTGGACATTCCTATTAGGTGAAGGTAAGAAAAGAGTTTTAACATTTAATATATTATATTGCGTATTTATTGTAATAGGTTCTGTTATGAATGTTGAATCTGTTATTAATATTACTGATGCAATGATGATTGCGATGTGTGTTCCAAACATTATCGTACTATACATTCTTGCTCCGGAAATCTTGAAAGATTTAAAAGCATACTGCCTAAAACATAATATTGGCAAACTTATATTTAGAGAAGCAGAAACAGTTCCTGCAGTATCTGAAACAGTAGAAGCTGTTAAGGAGGAAGAATAATGTCAGATCAAATAATTGTTACTGTATACGGTGTAGATAATGTTGGTATTGTTGCTAAAGTAACTGCAAAATTAGCAGAATTAACTGTTAATATCGAAGATATCAAACAAACATTAATGCAGGGACACTTTGTAATGTTTATGTTATGCAATATATCAAAATCCCAATATTCATTTAAAGAAATCAAAGAATCTCTTACAAAATGCGGAGAAGGAATGGGAATGGAAATTTGGGTTCAAAAAAAAGAAATTGTAGATAATATGCACAAAATTTAGTATAAATATTTTTATAATTAAATTAATAAAAAACGGAACACCAATCGGTGTTCCGTTTTTCTTATAATCTTGTAAGAATTAGTCTTCCATTGCCTTTACTTCTGCAACTTCTTCAACTTCATCTTCAGCTTGAACTTCAGTTCTGATAGATGCTTTGTCAGAAGAAATGTTTTTATCTTTAAACTTAGTAATTTGTCTTGCAAGCTTGTCAGCTAAAAGGTCAATACTTGCATACATAGATTCAGCAGCTTCTTCACAACGAATAACACCTGTGCTCATTTTGCAAGAAACTTCAGCAATGTGTTTACCTTCAGCTGAAGGATTTTTAATTACAGATAAAACAACGTCAATACCTTGAATTTGGTCATAACGTGTAGCTACTTTACCAATTTTTTCTTTAACATACGCTTTAATAGCTTCTGTAATCTCAATGTTTCTACCGTTTACATGAATGTGCATTTAAAACCTCCAATTTTCAATACTGCTTTGTCAGTATAACACAGATTTAATAATTTTTAAAGGGTAAATTGCTTATTCATCTGCTAAAAATTGAGGTAATTCTACATCCGGAGTACCAATAACTCTAACTAATTCTAAAACAGATGCTTTCATTTGACATTTTTGAGATGAACCGCTAAAGAAGTCTCTATAAAAACAACCTTCACAATTACAGCCTCTTTTATAACATTCGAGTGCAGTCGTCGTCCATCTTCTTACTGCAACTGCTCTTCCCATATCCCTACTTCTAAACAATTTATATAATCTCCACTTATCTGATTAACAAATCGATATCCCAAATTAAATATATCGATATATCTCCCCTAAAGCCGTCATATCAATGACTTTCAACTTCATATACCCATTATAGAAAATAAGAGTTTTTTTTCAAGGGCGGAACATGTTGTTATGAAGTTTTGTAACAACAAGCTATACTTGAATTATAGCCTACATTTCCGGAGTCAACTACCCCCTAAAACCATGTACTGACATGGTATACAGATTCCCTAACCCGTCTAACCCATGACTAGACATGGTTTTACATGATTTCAAATCGCATTAAGATTTGTAAAATATTTTAAATATAGTCTAAATGATTATATACATCTGACTAATAACATTAAAAAACTACAGACCGTATCAAATCACAGTCTGTAGTTTCTGTTATCGGTTGTCGCACTCACCGGTTCATGCTCCCCGGCAAAACAACCGTTTCATATCCAGCCGCACTATTGCATGCCTGCCACGTCGCAGGTAAACTCGGCTTATAGGATACAAAAACTTATTCTTTTGTTTCAATAGTTAACTTTTTAGGTTTTGTCGCTTCTATATTCTGTTTTGGAATAGTAATACATAAAACCCCGTCTTTATATTTAGCTTTTGCTTCTTCGGTTTTTATGGGCTGATCAAAAGATATGGTTCTCTGATATTTACCATAACGGAATTCTGAAGTGTGGTATCTTGCATTATGTTCTGTTTCTTGTTTTTCTTCTTTTTCTTCTTGAGTAACAGCAGTAATTGTCATAAAGTCGTTATCAAGTTCAACCTCGATATCATCCTTTTTAACACCCGGAAGCTGTACTCTAACTTTGTAATTTTCTTTATTCTGTACAACTTCTACCGCAGGACGCATTATAGAATTTTTAATTATGTTTAAAGGATGACCAAAAGAATGGGTAAAAAAAGTATCTCTTAAAAAATTATCTAATTCCTGATGTATACTATCAAAATATAACTCAGGTTCTCGCACAATTAAATCGTGATTCATGTATTAACTCCTTTCTATTTAAAGATAAATGTTTTTGTCCCTGTTAACATTAGAGGTTTGGTTAATCTTTCCGGAACAGAACCCTATACCTTTGTACAATAGATTTTTAACATTGAAAAAAAATAATAGTTACATAAAACAAGGAGAAACAATCATGTCTTGCAAAATGTTATTTTTTGACTTAAGAGAATCAGAAAAACCATTCTTTGAAAAAAATAAAAATCTTGATAAATTTGATATAAAATTTTTCACAGAAAGTCTTAATGAAGAAACAGTAAATAACCTATCGAAAGAAGACTTAGATAACACAACAATTATAAGTATTTTCATAACCTCTGATATTACCGACAAAGTTCTGGCAAAATTTAAAAATTTACGAATCATAGCTACACGCTCAACCGGATATGACCATATTATGGTTGAACCTTGCACACAAAATAATATTGCTTTGATAAATGTCGAAAAATATGGAAATACTTCTGTAGCCCAATTCACTTTTACATTAATTCTTGCACTAATAAGACAATTATTTCCTGCAATACAGGCAATCAAAAGCGGAGCTTGTATTCAAAAAAATTACACCGGACGAGATATTAATACTTTAACTCTCGGAATTATTGGCACAGGTGCTATTGGAGCAGGAGTGTGTGCTATTGCACATGGCTTTGACATGAAAATTCTCGCCTACGACCCATTCCCTAAAAAAGAACTTGAACAAAAATACAATGTTGAATATCTTGAACTGGATAAAGTTTTAGAAAACTCTGATATTATTTCATTACATACACCTTTTAATAAAGATAATTATCACATGATTTCAGGCAATCAATTAAAAAAGATGAAAAACAATTCCTATTTTATAAATGTATCCCGAGGAGAACTGGTAAATCTTGAAGAACTTTTAAAATACATTAAAAACGGAAAAATCAACGGAGCTGCACTTGATGTTGTAGCATGCATAGATCCAAATTGCTTAGAACACGTAAAACAAATAGAACGAAGTTCTCTTATGTGTCTTGAAGAATCAAAAACTGTACAGGAACTTAACAAATTACCTAACGTTATTATCACCCCACACATGGCTTATGATACACAAGAATCAGTTGATTACATTCTTGAAAAAAGTTTCGAAGGATTAAGTGATTTTCTATGCGGCGGAAATAAATTCAGAGTATTCTAACCCGTCTATTTTTCCACAATCAAAACAGAAATTGAATTAAACAGATAACCGCAGCTTTTAACATACTTAAATCCTGCGGTTTCAAACTCTTTACATAAAGCCTCCGGTTCAGGAAAAGAATCCTTAGAAGCTAATAAATATTCATAATGCTTAAAATTACCTTTAAAAATTCTTACCATAATCGGAACAATTATGTTAAAAATTTTACCGGTATTATTATGCATCCCAAAATCTAAATGTAAAAACTTTCCACCTTTATTCAAAACCCTATAGACTTCACACAAAGCCTTTTGCCTATCTTGAATATTTCTCAAACCAAAACCCATTGTTACATAATCAAACTCTTCATCTCCAAAAGGCAGGCTTGTACAATCTCCATTAATAAAAACACCTTCCGGATTTTTCTTTTTGGCTAATTTCAACATTTTATCTGAAAAATCCAAACCAATAATTTTTGCCCTCGGATAAAATTTAGATACAATTTTTGTAAAATCACCTGTTCCGCAGCATAAATCTAAAATCATAGTTCTCGGCTTTATATTAAGCTCTTTTATTGCCAAAAATTTTAATAAATAATGCGTCCCTAAAGAAATAAAATTATTCATAAAATCATAGTATGCAGAAATTTCATCGAACATCAACTTTATCTTTTGAGGATTTTTATCACATTCCATAATGTAAACTCCTTTGCCTAAATTGAAATTTAGACTACAATTATATTATGAAAATAGGATTTGTACCAATAGATAATAGACCTGTATGTTATACGCTGCCTAAGATTATTGCAGAAATAGACGAGAATATTGAATTTTTTATTCCGGAAAGAACGCTGTTAGGCGATTTAAAAAAATATGCTAATATTGAAAAACTCTTCGAGTGGTTAAAATCTTTGCCTAAACTTGATGCAATAATTTTATCGTTAGATACACTTGCCTACGGAGGTTTGATTCCCTCCAGAAGATGTCCTGAAACTTTTGACGAAATTAAATCAAGAATTGAAACTTTAAAAAATATCCTTTTAGAAAAAAATTGTAAAATATATGCATTCTCAAGCATTATGAGAATTTCTAACAATAATTATAATGAAGAAGAAAAAGAATACTGGTCAAAATGGGGTAAAAAAATTTTTGATTATTCCTATCAAACCCATAAATTAGGCTGCGAAAGCTGCATAACAAATATTATTCCTTCAGATATTCTTGATGATTATCTTGAAACCCGTAAACGTAATTTCGAAATAAATAAAATTTATCTTGAATGGCAAAAAGAAGGATTATTTGACACCCTGATTTTTTCAAAAGATGATTGTGCTGAATATGGCTTCAATGTTCAAGAAGCAAAAATGCTTGAACAAATGGGCGGATTTACCAAAACCGGAGCCGATGAAATTCCGCTAAGTCTTCTTTCCCGTGCAGTAAGAGGAGAATTTAAAATTTGTCCTATATTTTTAGAGCCAAATCAAAAAGATTTAATATCTAATTATGAAGATATTTCTATAGAAAAATCAGTTCTTGGACAAATAGAACTTGCTGATGCTGTATCTGTTTCAGAACCGGATAAAGCTGATATTATTTTATATATTAATAATTTCCGTGACAAACAAGGTGAAATTGTTATGGGAGTAAATACGGAAGGGTTTTCAAAAACTTTTTGCACTCCTGATAAACCATATATGATAGCAGATGTTCGATTTGCAAACGGAGCAGATAATAATTTTGTAAAAGAATTATTGAAAAATAAAATTGATGATAAATATTTTTGTGGATATTCAGCATGGAATACATCAGCAAATAGTTTAGGAAGTCTTATTTGCGGGGCAAAAATTAAATACCTTGCCCAAAAATATAATTCTTCTGCATTTAAAAGATTACAAATTACAAGATTTTTAGATGATTGGGCTTATCAGGCAAATATTCGTCAATTATTACAAGAACCAAATACAAAAGAACTTTGTGATAAAATGCAAGAGTATGAAAAAGTTATCAACACAGTTTTAGATACAGAGATAAATGTCAGATACACTTACCCCTGGGAAAGATTATTCGAGGTAGAAATTGAACTTAATTGATATAATATTATTAGCAATAGCATTGGGAATTGATTGTCTTGTTGTCTCTTTTTCACAGGGACTTGTTTTCAAATGCAACAGAACAAAGAATTCACTAAATCTTGCAGTAATTATGGGTTTATTTCAAGGACTCATGCCTGTAATCGGATATATTGGAACAGAATCATTATATAAATTAATTGTACCTTTCAGTAAATGGATTGTCTTTGGAATATTCTTTATACTCGGAGCAAAATTTATTCTTGAATCATTTAAACAAAAAGAAGAAGAAATTCAATGTATCGACTTGAAATGCCTGATAAGTTTAGGAATTGCAACAAGTATTGATGCTCTTGTCTCAGGTGCAACAATAAAACTTACACACACAAGTCTTTTAATTTCAACACTTATTATAGGTATTATATCTTTTATAATGTCTTTGGCCGGATTTTGGACAGGAAATTTTATAAAAAAAATCCCATCAAAATACCTTGAAATAACAGGCGGAATAATATTAATCGGATTAGCTGTTAAATCATTGTTTTAATATGAAATTTTACCCATAACAACACGTTTTTTCGCACCTGTGCAACAAGGAAGATTATTTGGAATACCGTAATATGTACAATATCCTAATAATGCAAATGCCATAACTTCTTTAAAATTATTAGAAATACCATAATCCTCACATGTTTTTAAATCTATATAAGATGGCAAATATGTTCTTAAAAATTTCATTAAAGTCGGATTATATGCACCGCCTCCGCAAATAACCGCTTCGTGAATTCCAACCTGCGGATAGATAAATCTTTCATAAGCAGATGCAATAGTTTTAGCTGTCAATGCTGTTACTGTTGCAATAATATCTTTTGGATCTTCCGGAGCAAATTTAAGAGCATTTTCAATATACTCAGGAGAAAAATATTCTCTACCTGTAGATTTTGGAGGTTCCATATAATAATATTCATCCTGCATTAAACAATCTAACCAGGAGTCAGAAACTATACCCTCTTTTGCAATCTCCCCATCTTTATCATAAGGAAGAGAGAAATATTTATTCATACAGTAATCTATCATAATATTACCAAGACCTGTATCAAATCCAAATGTATCAAAATCTTGAGACACAACAGTTACATTTGAAATTCCGCCAATATTTTGTATTGCGTAATTTTTATATTTACCCCCAAAAGCATCATCAGTACCGGTACCACCAAGATTGGTAGCATATTTACCCCTCCACCATTTTTCATCTGCAAAACAAACTAACGGTGCTCCCTGTCCGCCTTGAGCAATATCTGCCTCTCTGAAATTGGAAACAGTCATACAGCCTGTAAGCTGCGATATAACAGAGCTTTCACCAATTTGCAAAGTGCTTTTTAAACTTATATTATCAATAGATTCGTCAAAAGGATAATGATACACAGTTTGTCCATGACTGGAAATAAAATCAGGTTTTCCAAATTCTTGAATTAAAACATTTGCAGCATCCGCAAAACATTTTCCAATAGCAAAATTCATCTGGCAAATATCTTTGACAGTTGCCTCTCCTCGAAAAATTTGAAATATTTTAGACCGGATATGCTCAGGATATTTATAATTAATTCCCTGAATAAGTTTAACGGTCATATCCGGATAAACTTCACACAAACCTGCATCAATACTGTCACATGATGTTCCGGACATCAATGCTATAACTCTTTTAACTTCTAACTCTTCCATAAAATCATCATATAAAAAAGCCCGTACTTATGCAAGCACGAACTAATTAAAAAGTTTACAACTATCCATCACTCTCTCTTAAGCTTTTACTTAAACTCCCAAATTAGATATACAAAAAATTTATTGTAAACTAAAAATATCCCTAATCACACAGTTTTAAAATACTGTACCTCAATAATCTCTTTCCCTTTTGGACTACTTCACCATCACCTCTGTTTCTACTGTCCAATTATTCTTTTTATACTTCAATTACTTTTCAGTAATTATTCCTTCCGCTTGTCTGGTAGCCTTTGATTTTAATTCGGCTTTCTTTATGTCTCTTACTGTAGTCCTAAATCCAAAGGATTACAAGTAAAAAAATATTATTAAATATTTACATTTGACCATGCCCCTTGAAACTCTAAGAAAAAATTCGTGTTATTAAATCTTAATGAAGAAAACTTAATGAATACTTGTAAAATTTTATACATTTTTTATTTGACTTTTATAAATTACACAAAAAAAAATACGGCATGGAATGTTAAAGATTAGAAATTACCGAAAGTTTGTGATAGATTGAATTTGAGGAAGTAGAGAATATATTATGAAAGAATTTATGAAAAATAAAAAAATAACATATAATCTCATGTCTTTCACCGGATTTAAATCTTTACTCATATTTACGCTCCTGTTAGAAGGACCGAAATCTTATGAACAATTAAAGTATTCAATTGAAAATCATGAATATTTACATGAGTCTGTTTCTATTGATACACTTAGGGTTTACCTTAATTCACTAAGAAAAATCGGATGTAAAATAAGCAGGAAATCAATTAACGGAATCACTTACTATTCAATAGATACGCACCCTTTTGAACTAAAAATCAACGAAAATCAAGCTAAAAGTATACTCAAAATTTATACAGCCATTTCAAAATCAATAGAAATTTCAGATTTAATATGTTTACAAAACTTTTTTGAAAAATTTTCAAAATATATTACCAATGAAGATTTAAAAATAAAACTAAAAAATATATCACCACTCAATAATATTCCCCATGAAATAATTAATGATTTACTGCATTATGAAAAAACACATACTGAAATAATAATATTATATAATTCACTAAACTCAGGTAAAAAGAATATAAATATACTGGTAGATAAACTTGAAATAACTAACGGTAAATTATACGTATGCGGAATAAATTCTGAACATAATAATTATTCAAGCCTGCTCGTATCAAGAATAATTAAAATTATCGGAGTAAATATTAAAGAAACAAAATTAAATATTCCAACTCTTACCGTAAAATATGAACTTTATAAAAAAGATTTTTCTAATTTTGAACCTTTAAATTGTGAAAAAATTATAAATGAAGATAAAAACAAACTTATTGTTGAAATAAAATCACAAAATAAATTTGAAATTACTCAAAGAATTCTATCACTGACAAACCATTGTAAAGTTATAGAACCACAAAACTTTAAAGAAGAAATTATTAATCATTTAATACAAATGAAAGAAGGTTATAATTTTGAAAAGTAGTACAAAATTAAATGATGGTTGTCTCAAAATTTTCAAATTAATCGACTTATTATACAAAGACGAGGCAGATTATAAAAATGTTATTGAGATTTTTAATGATGGTATAGATCAATCCACAAACAATACTCAAGTAATATTAAACAAATACATAAACACTTTAAAAATATTTGGTATTAAAATAAAAAAACGAAACCATCAATTCACGCTTGAAAACAGTTTATATTCAATGCCTTTTTCTTCAGATGATTTAAAGTCAATCAACATTCTGAGTAAATCAATAAATAATTTTCCTGATAACGAAATTACAAAAAATTTAGAAGATTTTTTAAAACTCCTCATGCAAAGAATGAATCTTAATGATAAAAATAAATTGAATAGTCTAAAAAAAGATTATGATTTTTCGTTTTTCTATTCTGATTTAAAAGAAAAAATTAAGCACTGCCAGCAAATATGTCAGGATAAATATGTAACAGAAGTTTTTTATATACATAATAATCAAGAAGTCAGATGCAAATGTACACCTAAAGAAATTTTATATGAACCGCAGGAAGTTTATTTACAAATATATGACATTGTAAAAAGAGAAAACATTGATATTCCGATTTCCAATATACTTGCAATTGCAAAACAACCTCAAATTGCAAATTCAACAGAATTAACAACAACAGTTGTTTACAAATTAAAAAACAGACTTGCTAAAACATACAAAGTTAAAGAAAATGAATATTCTGACGGATATGACAAAAATGGGAATCTTACTATTATTAACAAAAACGAACCATTTGACAAACTATTAAAAAGACTTATGAGATATTCATATAATTGTGAAATAATATCTCCAAAATCACTTAGAAATGAAATGTCAAAATTAATAAATGAAACACTTAGTCTTTATGATTGTCATTAATGCTCCTAAATAGGTGGTAGATACCTTTAGTAAAATATTTAACAATGGTTTGTATGAGTGAAAACAAGAATAAATATTATCATTTATACAAAAATTTAGGAAATAATATTAAAAAAATTAGAAAGAAACATAATATTTCTCAAGAAGAACTCGCATTCAGAATTTCAAGTGCAAGAAATTATATCGGCTGTATTGAAAGAGCTGAGAAAGCTCCAAGCCTTGGAATAATTTTTGCTATTGCAGATACCCTAAACATAAAAGTTGAAAATCTTTTTCATGAAAACGAATAATTAAATCTATCATTTTGATTTACAAATTGCCCGACATAAAGAAACAAATTATAATTTTAATATGAAAAAGTTTGATTTTTTTAATCAATACAGGGATCCGGTTATAATCATAAAAAATTACGAAGAAGTTGTTTTTAAAAACAATGTATTTTGTAATGTCTTTCCAAATTTTGGCGATATAAGAAAATTTGCACATAAAATGACATTTGAAATGTGCCCTATGGATAGTGAAAATATTGATTTATTTTCTCCGGTATTCCAAGCAATTGTCTCTAAAGAAAATTTTTTCGCAAGAACTATATACACTTCCTCAAATTCGGAAACCTGCTACTATGATATAATTGCAATAAAACGTCGAGCTTACACAATAATCGTTTTACGTGACGTGAGTTCCGAAATACTACTGAAAGATAATAAAAAAAAGCAAGAAATTTACGAAGGTAAACTTTTAAAACTGGAAGAAGAAAATGATGAATTGCAAAAAATTCGTCAACAAGCACAATCTCAAGCTTTTAAAATCGCACTTATCAATAAAGTTTCAAATATCATAAGAGAATCAATGGATATATCAATGATTTTAAATTCTGCCTTAAAAGAACTGGCAATGATGTTTGGCTGTTTCAAAGCTTATTACGCATCATATAAAAATGAAACTTTTACAATTAAAGAAATGTACGGTGAAAATAACAGCAATTCAAAAAATAGTGAAATCTCTTTTGATGAGCATGTTATGAATAAGTTAAAATCAAATAATATTTCAATAAGCTATTCATTGAAAGAACATTTAAATGCCGAACCTTTTAAGAATTCTGTTTTACGTATTATCGTACCGGTATATCATTTACAAAAGATGATTGGAGTTTTAATTTTACTCAGTTATCAAAAAAGAGAACTTAATGAAGAAATAGAAATTCTTGATGCGGTATCATCCCAACTTGGAAACGCAATTATAAGAGCTGAACTATATCAAAAAAACGCTAAAAACGTTCGAGACCTGAAAGCTGCACTGGAAGAATTAAAAGAAACTCAACTTCAATTAATAAATTCAGAAAAAATGGCATCTCTCGGTCAATTAGTTGCCGGTGTCGCACATGAAATCAATACTCCCGTTGCATCTATAAAATCAAATAACGAAATACTAACTAAACTTATTTCGAAAATTGAACAAGATGACCTGAAAGAAATGTTTAATGAAATAAATGCTATCGACAAAGAAGCAATTCAACGAATAAGTAATATTGTAGTTTCACTCAAAAAATTTGTACGTCTTGATGAAGCTGAACTTCAAGAAGCTGACATAAATAAAGAAATAGATTTAACACTTGATTTAATAAGACATGAACTTAAAAATAAAATTGAAATCGAAAAAAATTACGGTCAGATTCCACCAATAAAATGTTACCCTAATATGCTAAACCAAGTTTTTACAAACATACTCGTAAATGCATGTCAGGCAATTACCGAACAGGGTAAAATTATTATTACAACAGAATATATTGACGGAAATCTTGTCGTACACTTTAAAGACAACGGTTCAGGAATACCTGCTGAAAGTCTAAATAAAATTTTTACAGCCGGATATACAACAAAAGGTGTAGGTGTAGGTACCGGATTAGGTCTTGCAATCAGTCAGAAAATTATAGATAAACATAACGGTAAAATTCAAGTATACAGCCAAATTGGAGTAGGAACGGAATTTGTTATTACTATCAAAGGGGAGTAATACAATATTAAGTTTTGTTACATATTTTTTATATTTATATCAGAATTACATTTATCTTTAGAAAAACAATTATAGAACTTTTTAAAATTTTTGTATAAATTGATGAATTAACAAGAAAAATGTGTTATTATAGTAGTACAATATAAATAAGTGTCAGTATTACCCTTAATCAAATCTCTGGCACTTGAAGGTACAACTAGTAGGAAAAATTCAATAACATTTATGAATTGTAAACAATGTTAACTAAGATATCACAAAAAAGGCAATAATATTCGCAAAAATGTTTTTATATAAAAGTAAGGTGTGAATATTTTATTGTAGTGTCGGAGGAAAATAATGACAATTAGTGTGAACAGTAAGAAAAAACAAGTAAAAAAATCATTTGACGAATTATTGAATGACTTAAGAACAAGTAATTCAGAAAAAGTCAGATACAATGCAGCTCGTATATTAGGCGAAATGGGTGATTCCAAAGCAGTTGAACCATTAATCGATGTACTAAAACACGATAAAAACGGTTCAGTTAGACTATACGCAGCAAGAGCATTGGGTGAACTTGGTGATTCTGCAGCTACAACTCACTTAATAGAATCTTTACGTGAAGACCGTAATGTTGACGTTAGAGTTCGTGCAGCTCGTGCATTAGGCCGCTTAGGCGGTGCTATCGTTGTTGAACCGCTTGTTGAGTCTTTAAATGATGAAAACCCACAAGTTTGTATCACTGCAACAGATGCTTTAATCGAAATTGGTGATGTTGCAACTGACGCTTTAATCGAATCATTAGATCACGAAAAAGTTAACGTTAGATGTGATGCAACCAGAGCATTAGGTGAAATCGGTAACAAAAAAGCTGTTGATAAAATTATCAATATGTTATATGACGAATGGGTTAACGTAAGAATTTATGCAGTAACTTCATTAGGCAAATTAAATGACACAAAAGCAGTTCCTGCATTGATTGATGTTATGAAAAACCGTTCAGAAAATGAATTAGTTAGAGCAGGTGCTGCTGCTGCATTAGGTGTTTTAAGAGACCCTAGAGCATTGATGCCATTAAGAGAATTGATTATGGAAGCTGAAGAGTTAGGCGAACTTGAAGATACAGCTTTAAAATCATTCAAAAAAATCATGGCAGCAAATTGGCAGTCAATTCCGGGTGCAACTCCTCAGAAAAAACCTGCAGGAACTTTTTAATAAAAAATTAAAAATTTAAAACTATAACAGGGCGGATTCTTTAAGAATCCGCCCTGTTTATTGTGAAGACATATCATTAAACAACCGTAAAATCATCGTGATATTGAATTATAATTTGTCTTGATGTACAATTATTCTGTTAATTGGATTATAAGTAGAGAAGAAGATAATAAAATGGGTATTGTTAAAAATCAAAAAAGTTATATTAATATAGAAAAGAGTGACATTATGAAAAAAGAACTTATTTTCTTAGGACCACCGGCTTGCGGCAAAGGAACACAGACTTCTAAATTAGCAGAATATTTAGGATTTCCACATGTTGATACAGGTTCATTATTAAGAGCAGAAATTGCAAAAGAAACCCCTAATGGTAAAATTGCAAAATCTTTTATTGATAAAGGCAATCTTGTTCCTGTAGATTTAGTTGGTTCAATCATCAAAGACAGATTATCCGAAGATGATTGCAATGAGGGTTATATCCTTGACGGATACCCAAGAAGTATTGAACAAGCAGATATGCTTGAACAAATCAACTCTGACATTAACGGAGATATTAAAACAAGTTTTAGAGCAATTTATTTTGATATTGACGAAAGTGTTTTAGTTTCAAGAATTGTAAATCGACGTTCATGCCCGATTTGCGGAGAAATATATAACTTAAAAACAAAACCTACAAAAGTTGAAGGAATTTGTGACAAATGCGGAACAGCATTAGTCCAAAGAAAAGATGATAATGAAGAAACTGCACACGCACGTTTTGAAACATATTTCAAAGAAACTGCTCCGCTGATTGATTATTACAAAAACAAAGGAGTTTTAAGAACAATCAACGCAGATGGTCCAATTGATGAAGTTTGGGAAAGACTTCTCGAAGCAATTAATGACTAAATAATAAATTTATATATAAAAAAGGTCAGGTAAATATATTACTTGACCTTTTTATTTTATAAAAATTATGGGGTTTTCTTTTTAAACTTACCGGCAACCCAAACAAACGGAGCTTTTATAAAATTCCAAACTTTTTTGCCAAAATTTTTCAACACAGATACAAAACCTTTAGCCTTTTTACCTGATGGTTTTGGTGTAGGCTTAGGAATTTTTTTTGCCTTTCCAAAAAGTTTACCCAAACCAAACTTTTTAAAACCTAAAACAGCAAGAGTAATTGCACCTGCTGCTGCAAGAACTCCAAAAACTCGTTTCTTCCAACTTGGATTTACTACAAGATTTTTATTTGAATTGTTAAATTCATCTACATTAGGCAAATCTTTAAGCTTTACGCCATCAGGAAGCAATGATATTTCAGTCATAGGCAGCTCTGAGAATTTTGGATGTCCAACATAACGTGCCGGTTTATCCAGCAAATAAGCCGGAGCATCAAAATCAATTACTCCACCCGCAGCAAGATTATCTAATGCATTTACCCAGTTTGAAGACATAATACTTTTCCTTTACATTAACCTACATGTATATAAAGGATTTTTGTGCAAAAAAATTGCGTTTTGTATAAATTTATTACAATATCAGCACACTTGCTAAGAAAAAGTTTTATCACTGCAAAGAGATAACTTGAGAATTTACTGTTATTACGAGGATGTAGCCCGTATTAATCTCATTATGTTTTAATTTAACAAGTTTAAATATTTTAAAATTTGTTAAACTTTATAATGAATTGGATTGCGATAGTCACTACCTTCCTTCGCAATGACATAAAATGGTGTATTCCCATATTTGTCAGATTGTCT
This sequence comes from uncultured bacterium, assembly GCA_902475545.1. Classification (GTDB taxonomy): domain Bacteria; phylum Cyanobacteriota; class Vampirovibrionia; order Gastranaerophilales; family Gastranaerophilaceae; genus Zag111. The sequence continues at coordinate 68,071 of CABRZP010000005.1, read as the reverse complement.
TCTATCCCGTGTGGTAAGTACCCCTAAATTCTCTGACACATGCCTGCTCTTACGTGTTGTTCAACTTTATCCATAAGTTCAAAATTAAAATGTTGATATTGTTTTATCCTATCCTCATTTGTACATGACATACTTGCTGCACCATTACCTAAATCTGTCCAATAACAGGTTGTATCTGCATATTCACAAACATATTTCTTTTCTTTTTTTTCAGAGGAAATATCTTCTACATCATTAGTTGAACACGGTCCGTCATTAAGTTTCATCATAAGATTATCATACGAAATTTTACTTGTATCATAAGAAAAACTTACATTACCGTTTTCAACTTTTGCAGGCGAAATTTTTTTACTGTCATATTTTTGGTATGCGTTATACAGTGCAGTACGTTCCTCTTTGCTAAACTTACAGACAGTAATCGTTTTTCTTTTTTTACCTTGTTCAATCATTTCCTGCTGACTTGGAAGAAAATCTGAATCTTTTATATCAGGAATATTCTTATCTTTTGCCATATTCTTAGCCATTCCCATAAAGAATTTTGTCCTTGTTTTAAAAGCTTCATAAACTTTCGGGTCTGAAAAATCCGTATAATAACTCATAGAAACTTCACATTTGCCGTTTGGAAGCAAACCTTTTATTGTATATTCCTGCACCATACCATTAGTTGTTTGTTTCAGTGTACTTCTTGTACAGTTTTTAAGATTATTAATATAAGTTGCGGGAGGTTCAAACCCGACAACAATAGCATAAGCTATACTGCCAAACAGCATGATTGAAACTATTCCTGACACCATCAATTTATTTTTCATTAATTCAAACTCCTTTTTATTTATGCTAAAATAATAGCATAGTAACTATAAAGAGGGCAACAAAATGGATAAATATTATTTAACTACAGCAATTGATTATGTGAACGGTGCACCGCATATCGGACACGCTTATGAAAAAATTCTTACAGATATTATTGCAAGACATTATTCGCAAAGAACAGATAACATGTTTTTCCTAACCGGAACTGATGAACACGGTATTAAAATCCAAAAAACATCAGCAGCTCAAGGCAAAACTCCAAAAGAATTATGTGACGAAAATGCCCAAAAATTCAAAGATGCCTGGAAAGCTCTTGATATTAAATATAACAGATTTATCCGTACAACAGATGAAGACCACGAAAAAGTTGTTCAAAAAATATTTAAAAAACTTGTTGAAAAAGGCGATATTTATAAACACGAATATGAAGGTTTGTACTGCTCAGGCTGCGAATGCTTCTTAAATCCTAAAGATTTAACCGAAGACGGACTTTGCCCTGACCACTTGAAAAAACCGGAAGTCGTAAAAGAAGAAAATTATTTCTTTAAATTATCTGCATACAAAGATGCTATTATTAAACATATTAAAGAAAATCCTGAATTTATCGTTCCAAGTTTCAGAGCAAATGAAGTTTTAAACCAATTGGAAGATATTCAAGATATTTCAGTATCCCGTAACAAAGCAAATGTAGGCTGGGGAATTGATGTTCTTGATGATCCTGAACAATCAATTTATGTATGGATTGATGCTCTTTCAAACTATATTACAGCTATCGGATACGATACAGAAAATCCATCTGAACAATTCAAACAATTATGGCCTGTAGATGTTCATGTTATTGGAAAAGATATCCTAAAATTCCACAGTATCTATTGGATTGGAATTTTAATGGCATTAGAATTACCTCTTCCAAAACATATTTTTGCACACGGTTGGATTACAATTGATGAAACAAAAATGTCTAAATCATTAGGTAATGTTGTTTCACCAACATCTGTACTTGAAAGTTTTGAGCTTGCACATCCTGACGCTTTCAGATATTACATGGCAACATCTGCACCTTGCGGCCGTGACGGAAACTATTCAGATCAAGACTTTAAAGAAAAAGTTAATGCTCATCTTGCAAACAGCATGGGCAACTTACTAAATAGAAGTCTTTCAATGCTTGTTAAATACTTTGACGGTGAAATTAAAGATGAATTCTTAACCAATCGCTCAAAAGAAGCTGAAAGTTTACTCAGAACAGCATTAGGAACAGTTAAAATTGTAGAAAATCACTTCAATCATTTTGAAATTCAAGAAGCGGCACAAGAAATAATTTCTCTTGTTGATGCTACAAACAAATTCGTAACAGACAATGCCCCTTGGACACTTGCAAAAGAAGAAAAAATGACAGAATGCGGACAAGTTTTAGCAACAGTACTTGAAGTTATGTGTGTTGTATCTTCATTGATATATCCTTATTGTCCAAATATTGCACAAGATATGGCAAAACAATTATCTTATGATTTATCAACCAAATTAGAAAATATTACAACATCAAATCTAAAAACCGGTAAATTGATTTCAAAAGAAGAAATCCATCCTGTGTTTTTAAGAGTTGACAGCGAATTAGCAGATAAGTCAAAAGCAAAAGCATAATAAAAATATCAAAAGCATAAGCGAAGCTGTAAAATACAGCTTCGCTTTTTTAATAAAAAATACTATTGTTCTTATTTTTATAGTAAAATGTAGCATGTAAAAGGGTTACAAAAGGAAAGGAACTAACTAAATGAAAAAACTTTCACCATTACAAATTGAAAGATTACAGTACCAGCCAAAACTTCCTTCAAGTTTACAAAACGGCGTAAACTCATTGGAATTGGTTGAAGGCTCTGCAACTCAATCAGTAAGAGACCAAGAGCAAATTCAAGCTTTATTTGAAAATACTTACGGAAAACCAACTGTAACATTTAATTCTTCATCTTCTTCAAATTCATCTGAAGTAAGAAATGTCGGAGTTATTTTATCAGGCGGACAAGCTCCGGGCGGACACAATGTTATTGCAGGTTTATATGATGCATTGAAAAATGCTAATTCTGCAAATAAACTATACGGTTTCTTAGGCGGACCTTCAGGTATTATTGAAGGCAAATACGTTGAATTCACTGATGAATTTATTAATGACTACAGAAACACAGGTGGTTTCGATATCATCGGTTCAGGAAGAACTAAATTAGAAACAGAAGAACAATTCAAATCTTCTCTTGAAGTTTGCAGAAAATTGAACATTTCTGCTGTAGTAATTATTGGCGGTGACGATTCAAATACAAACGCAGCTTTACTTGCTGAATGGTTTGTTAAAAATAACGCAGGTATTCAAGTTATCGGATGCCCTAAAACAATCGACGGAGATTTGAAAAATGAACAAATCGAAATTTCTTTCGGTTTTGATACAGCTACAAAAACTTATGCTGAACTTATCGGAAATATTCAACGTGATGCTAATTCAGCTAAAAAATACTGGCACTTTATCAAAATTATGGGTAGAAGTGCTTCTCACGTTGCATTAGAAGCAGCATTGCAAACTCAACCTAACGTAACTTTAATTTCAGAAGAAGTTGAAGCTAAAAAAATGTCTTTATCTTCAATCATTGATTACATGGTTGATATTATCGTAAGACGTTCAAATAACGGCAAAAACTTCGGTATTGCAGTTATCCCTGAAGGTTTAATCGAATTCATTCCGGAAATGGGTTCAATGATTTCTAACTTGAACGATATTATGGCTTCATTAGAATCTGATTCATCATTCACAAGTGCTTCTGCAACAGAAAAATTCAGCATTGTAGAAAGCAAACTTTCTTCTGAAAATGCTAAAGTTTACGCTTCATTACCAGCACTAATTAAAACTCAATTGTTAGCAGACAGAGACCCGCATGGTAATGTTCAAGTTTCTAAAATCGAAACAGAAAAATTATTAATTGAAATGATTTCTGCAAGATTAGATGAAATGAAAGCAGCAGGTCAATTCAGCGGTAAATTCTCAGCACAATCACACTTCTTCGGTTATGAAGGTCGTTGTGCATTCCCATCAAACTTTGATGCTGATTACTGCTATTCACTTGGTTTCAATGCATTTGCATTAATTAACTTTGGTTTAACCGGTTATTTATCATCTGTAAGAAACTTAACTCAACCTGCTGATAAATGGATTGCAGGTGGTGTTCCTCTTACAATGATGATGAACATGGAAAAACGTCACGGTGAAATGAAACCTGTTATCCAAAAAGCTCTTGTTAGACTTGATGGTCCTGTATTCAAACAACTTCAAGACAACAGAGAAGATTGGGCTATGAATGACAGATACTTATTCCCTGGTGCTGTTCAGTACTTTGGACCAAGCTCTGTTTGTGACATTACAACAGTTACATTACAATTAGAAAGAAGTAAAGAATTAGCTTCAGTTTAATTGATTGTAAATATACAAAATACGGCAGAATGGAAATCCATTCTGCCGTTTCTATTGCCAGACTTGAAAACCTCATAAAAAAGTTGTATAATTGATATATAAATTACGTATCACGGGGCATTAAAATTATGAAAAAGGGTTTTACACTATCAGAAGTTTTGGTTACATTAGGAATTGTTGGAGTTATTTCAGTTTTAACAGTACCTGCGGTAATGAAAAATTACAGAAAAAAAGTTTATGTATCTAAACTTAAGCAAACATATTCTCAAATAACTGACGCAACCCGAGCAATCATGGCTGATGAACAAGCTGATAGTTTTTACCAAACAACAGCAGGGGTTTCAAGCAATTGTACAGATCCCGCAAATCCTAGAGGTGCTTGTTATTTCTTAAGAAATTATTTCAAAACCGTGAAAGAAAATTGTAACGTTCTTACTGCAGATACAGATGCTGCTCGAGCTAAATTATGCGTAAGTGTAGGTTCTAACAAAAAACCTACAGATTCTAACGCATATACAAATTTGTCAGGCGGAAATGCTGGAACTCTAGCAGGACAATATTGTGTTCAAACAACAAGCGGAGCAGCTATCTGCCAAGGATACAGGTTAAAAAACGGACAACCTAACGTTACATTCAATATAGACATTAATGGACCGGAAAAACCTAATATCACAGGATATGATGTTTTTTATTTAGAGGTTAAAACTGACGGAACACTTGTTGATTATAATGAAACCAGTGCTAACAACTGTGGAGTATCCTCTTCTGCCGGATGTTTTGAAAGAGTTGTTAGAGATGGTTGGAAAATTAACTACTAATTTAAATTTTATATTTAATTAGAATTCCTAAATCTATCTGACAAATAGCTTAAAATTGCACCGCCTATTTCCTCATTTGGATCAAAATGTTGATTTGGGTTATGAGGCTGCATTGAGTTTTGAATTAACATTTTTACCAGAGGACCAAAAGCATCAGGTACTTGAATTTTTCTATAAATTCCAGCCAAAAAAGTTTGAATATTAGGAGACTGGGTTTGATTAAATCTTGCAAAGACAGGATACAATTTATCTATTCCTTTGGTTCCATTATCAAGCATTCTATCCATAATATAGAGGGTTTCTGTTATTTGAGCTTCATTATTTGAATGTTGAAGAATATCAGTTAAATATGGAAGTGCATTTTCTTTTTGTTTAACAAAATAATCAACTTCATTTTTATCAAAAACACAATAATTTCTTTGCAGTGATGGCAACTGGCAGGAATTACAGATATACTGTTTTTGATATTGATTATTTAAAGGTGTTAAAATTACTTGTTGAATCATATTATCTCCTGTTATGATGTGAAAATATTTACATAAACTATGTTAGGGGTAAATATCAAACCGATATTTTAATAAAGGGGTTTCAGGGGAAATCCCCTGATGACTCGAGCCATTTAATCAAGCGTGTTTTTCTTTTTCGGTTCTACTTTTTCTTTTTGCATCGCAATCAAAAAGAAAAAGTGAACAAAGAAAGATTCTTTTTAATATAAATTCTGTTACTTCATTTCTTTCTCTTTTATTGCGAGTAAAAGAGAAAGAAACGCAAGCAAAGAAAGAGAAAAACGCTGACCAAATGATACGAGTTATCAGAAACTACGTTTCCGAACCTTCCTTTGATTTACATGTGCAAATAACATAGTTTATGTAAATTTTACCTAATCATTGAAACCTCCATAAATTTATTAAATTCTATGAATATACAAACGGTGGACCGTTTTTAATCTCAAACAATACATTCTCTGCCATTGTTTTAAGTTCTTCTTTTGAACGCTTGCCACTGTCTACCTGCTTGTAAAATTCTTCTACCAACGGCGTAATCGCCGCATCTTTTTTAGATTTGAAATTCCTTAACTCAGTTGATACAAGCCTTTTTTGAAGCTCAAGCTCAGTTTCAGCATTAATTTTCTTAACCTGAACGTCTTTTATTGCATCACCTGCAAGCTTACCACCATAACTTGCCGCAGTTAATCCTGTTATCCCGAAAAATAACTGCTGGAACTGCGGATTCTTTGTATCCAGTAACCAGTTATAGAAAAATGCCCTATAATCTTCTACAAATGAATTAAATGCCGGACGCGGAGTTCCATCTCCGGCATAATTTGGATTGGCTTTAGTTGTAGATGTTTTTAACTTAGTAAGAATTCTATTTAAATAATCAGCTTTTTCTTTAGGATTTTTCCATTTGAAAGCATTAATTTGTTCCTTAATAAAGGTTCTGACACCCTCTGAACCATCGTCTATAGCCATAAACATGTGTTCCAATAAATCTTTATCAAAATCTTTTGAAGATTCATCCGATTTTTTTACAAATTCAGTAATTAGTTTCTTAGAATTTTCCGCCGCTTCCTGCAAATACCCTTTACCTTTTGACAGATTTCTCATAGATAAAAATCCTAATCCTATAATTCCACCAAATGTAAAAGCACCTAGCAAAATATTCCCTATATTTGATTTTTTTGCATTTGGATTTTTAGAATCTGATGTAAATGTCAATGTAGAATATTTATTCTTACCAAAATTCGGTAAAATTTTCTCACCTTCAGGAGTAATATATTTTTCAAAATCAGCAGCATGCTTTGATAACATACTTCTAATAATTTGCATTTTACCGGAGAATGACTGGGTTTCAACAGCAATTAAGTTTTCCTGAAGATTTTTTTGAATATTTGCCTCTTTTCGCTTTACCCAAATATCTTTATAACCATCAAAAAAAGTTTTACCCATAAACGCCATTGTAGATAAAGTTAAAACTCCAAGTCCAGCCAGCAAGGTTTTTTGATTAGGATTTTGAATATATTGATAAACAAGTTGGTGCATTTCTTTACTCAACTGAACATTTCTGGTAACAGGCGGAAGCCATTTTTCACTCGGAAGATTTTTAGCAATTTTAGCACTCTGTCTGGCAAAGCCTGTTATTATTGCAACTGCAGACATTACACCAAGAGCAATTGCACTTAACGGAACAAGTTTTTTATCAATAATTTTGTTATCTTTATATAGTTCAGACGGCAAATCTACACTGTCTGCAATCAGGTATGAATCTTTTGTATCAGATAAATTAACTTCTTTATCCTTTATCAAATTATTAACCAAAACACCTTCTCTGGTGGTTTGAATATTTTTTCTTTGAGAATTAGTAAGATTTCTCTGTTGTCTTCCTAATTCACCGTCATTAAACGGTACTACGTTCATCCTTTTCTATATCCTTTTCATTCTGGTTTTTAAGTTTTTGAGCAAGAGTGTGAATAAAAGTTTTTAGCTCAAACATCCTTTTTGCTTCATCAATTTTTTTCTCTTCATCCTCTGTCTCTTGTGTTCCAAAAACAAAAAATAAAGATTTCAATTTCTTTTTCACATTAGATAAAAACTCTGAAACTTTTTTTTGAACAGCTGCTTTAAATTCTCCATAAATCGCAGTCAATTTGTCTGTTATATCCGCAAATTTTTGAGTAATAGCCTGCGAAATATTTATAATCATGTTTGAAACATTCTGTACAATATTTAATGCTTTACCAATAACATTTGTTAAAACAAAATTTACGGGCTTTGCAATAACAGCAGGCATAGTTTCAGAGATAGAGGCAGCAAGAGTCATAAGTCTTTGATGAGTGTTTGCAATACTTTTTTGGAAATCTGCAATTGCCTGCAAATGGTTTTGTTGTGCAATTTGAGCCTGATGCTTAGCATTTTTTTGAGCCCGAAGCATTGCACCAATAGCCGCACATTGATTATAAGACATTTCACCAACATTACGCGGAATATCACGTTTTGTTGTAGAATTTCCACCAGCCATACCATTACAAATCGGACAAGCCCCGAGTGGTAAACCATGTGGACATGTCCCAACTTTTGCACTATGAGTATGTACTGCTGATGGTAATGACATAAAAAAAATCCTCTGACTTTCCAGCCTTGGAGGACACTTCAAAAAACTTTATTACCCTTTCTAATCTGCACGTAGATAAGGTGGTTTTTGAGTGTTCCGACTATTACGGCTGCGGCTACAGTTGAAGATATTCACTTCATTTCCTCTTGTTCATGATAGTAAATTAAGCAAAAAAACATGTCAAATTCATGCATTGCATTTATTGATTATTGTTACAATACCAAACTAAATTTCTACACCACGCATCATTTCAATAAGTTGATTTATAGTACCTTCCATAGTTACACTATCAGAAGTTCTCTGTTGCAAAAATGCATTTACTTTTGGAACCATTTCAATCGCAACATCAAGCCGCGGGTTTGACCCCGGCTGATACATACCAACATCAATAAGGTCTTTATTTTCGCGATATAAAGACAAAATAGTACGGAGTTTACCTGCCGCCTGCTTATGTTCAGGAGCCGCAATTGCACTCATCAAACGTGAAATACTTCCTAAAACATCAATTGCAGGATAGTGGTTAGATTCGGCAACTTTTCTGGATAAGAAAATGTGACCGTCAACAATACCACGCACAATATCTACAATCGGATCCGAAATATCATCACCTTCCATAAGTACTGTATACAATGCAGTAATAGAACCTCTTGGGCTGTTTCCTGCACGTTCAAGAACTTTTTGAAGCCAAGAAAAAATTGACGGAGGGTAACCTTTCATTGTAGGCGGTTCACCAAGAGACAAACCAACTTCACGACCCGCCATAGCACAACGAGTTACCGTATCTGTCATCAAGAAAACTTTTTTACCCTGATCTCGGAAATATTCACATACCGCAGTTGCAGTTAAAAGAGCTTTTTGACGAATCAAAGGCGGCTGGTCACCTGTTGAACATACAAGAACAGATTTAACCATACCTTCTTCACCTAAAGCATCTTCAACGAATTCCTTAACTTCACGACCACGTTCTCCAATTAGAGCAACAACGTTAACATCAGCATCAGAGTTTCTTGCAATCATACCCAGCAGTGTACTTTTACCAACTCCGGATCCTGCAAATAAGCCCAAACGCTGTCCGCAACCCATAGTCATACAACCGTCAATTGCACGAACCCCTGTTGAAAATTGTTCTGTAATAATAGGTCTTTCAAACGGCCCCGGAGGAGGACCTTCAATCGGTCTCCATGTTGCATTGGTTGTATCCAGAGGTTTCCCGTCTATAGGATTGCCCAAAGGATCAATTAATCGTCCTAATAAAAAATCCCCGATAGGAATTGTAATAGGTTGTCTTGAAGTTGTCACCAAACTTCCCTGACCAATCCCGTTACCATCCAGAAGTAATGATAATTGAGCAACTTCACCTTTAAACGCCGCAACTTCAGCAGGTTTTTGTTCACCATTTGCAGTTTCGATGTAGCATAAATCACCGATTTTTAATCCCGGCAATTTAACTTCAACGGTTAAACCCAAAAGCTTAGATACAGTACCTTTATACGAATATAAATTTGTTTCGTCAAGCTTTTTTTTAACTCGTTGTTTTAAATCTTCTAAATCGCTCTTATCAATATCTTCCATACCTTTTATTATAACAATATTTTTAGTTTGAGCAAGTTTGAAAAAATATTTAACCATAATAACTTGTTAACCTATTTACTTGAAAGTCAAAAGTCGATATAATTTTAAATATCATGGCGATTTTGGAAATTAAAAATTTAAATTTAGGATTTCAAAGTGAAGAAACCTTCAGACAGGCTCTTTTTGATGTTTCTTTTTCACTTGAAAAAGGTAAAATGCTTGCAATAGTCGGCGAATCCGGATGCGGAAAAACAATGAGTGCTATGAGTATTTTGAATTTAATTCCCAAAACAGCTAAAATTACCTCCGGAGAAATTTTATTCAAAGGAAAAAATCTTTTGGAAAAATCTCAAAAAGAAATGCAAAATATTCGGGGAGGTAAAATAGCTTTAATCCCGCAAGACCCAATGACTTCTCTAAACCCTCTTTATACAATTGGCGACCAATTATTAGAAATTATAAATATACACCAGCATTTATACGGAGAAGAAGCTGAAAAAAAAGCAATTGAAGCACTCGAAGCAGTACAAATTCCATCAGCAAAATCCCGCTTCAAAAATTATCCGCATGAATTTTCAGGAGGAATGAAACAACGTGCAATTATTGCAATGGCACTCGCCTGCAATGCGGAGATTCTAATTGCAGACGAACCTACAACAGCGTTAGATGTAACTATTCAAGCCCAAATAATGCATTTATTGAATGAAATTAAAAATAATAATGAAACTTCTATATTATTAATTACACATGATTTAGCACTTGTTAAAGAAAATTGTGACGATATTGCAGTAATGTATGCGGGGCGAATTGTAGAAAAAGCCCCTAATAATACTTTTTTTGCAAATCCCAATCACCCGTATTCAAAAGCACTTCTCAAAGCTTTGCCGTCTAACAGAGGTGAAAAGCTTGAAACAATAAAAGGACAACCGCCAACTTTATCACAAAAAATAGATGGTTGTAAATTCAATCCACGATGTGATTTTTGCATGGATATTTGCATGCAAAAAGTTCCTGAACTAATTGAAATTGAACCACAGCATAAAAGTGCATGTTTTTTGAATTAATCTATTGTTCTTCAGTAGATACCAAGTCATATATTTCCATTAATTCAGATACTCCTTTTTGCATACTATCTATTAAAATTCCCATATGAAATAACTCTTCATTATTATCATTTTTTGCAATATAAAAAGAAGCTAATTTTAAATAACTATTTAAATTTACCAGAATATCCTGTGTTCTATTTTCTTTTATCCTGCATTCTTCCTGTAATAAACTAGTTTCGTCCATTTCTTCTCCTTTTTAATTAGTCTCGTTGACAAGTAACAGTTGGTAGAAAATACCAGATTTAAATTTCAAAATAATTAAATGGTTCATCAATATCTAAAAAAAATTGGTAAAAATATTTCTGATGTGAGAAAATCTAAAAATTTATCTCAAGAAAAGCTCGCCGAACTTGTTGGAAAAAGCCGTAACTACATTGGAATGATAGAACGAGGCGAATCAAATGTTCCTACAAGTACATTGATAGATATCGCAAAAGCTTTAAATGTTCATCCTAAAACCTTCTTTGAATTCTAGATATTTTGTTGGTTTATGAGCCACACTTATATATAATATAACAACTACGATTATTAAATGCAAAATAGAGATAAAAGTTTACAATTCAAACAAGCTGTAGGTAATGTAATACGCAAAAATCGGATATCAAAGATGGGTTTATCAATTAATAAACTTGCAATGGAATATGATTTCGACAAAAGTAACGTTAGTAAAATTGAACGTGGTCTTTATAACATACATTTAATTACAGCTTGGAAAATGTCAGAAGCTCTTGGCATAAAATTTTCTGAATTTGCAAAAATGCTTGAACAAGAACTGGGTGAAAATTTTGTCTTAATGGATGAATAAATCTACTTCTTTACTGTCAACGAAGTGAGCAATAAATGTTATGCGAAACAACAATAAAAGCGAGTATTGTTTGAACGGCAAATATTTGAGACCCTGAAACAAGTTCAGGGTGACAGAGATAAAAGCTATACCGATATTGGTAGCAGAGTACCCACTCCGGTGAAGAGAAAGGGGTTTCAGGGGAATCCCCTGATAACTCGAACCATTTAATCAAGCGTGTTTTTCTTTTTCCGTCTACTTTTTCTTTTTTCGTCGCAATAAAAAAGAAAAAGTGGACAAAGAAAGATTCTTTCATATTATATTTTGTGTAAAATTGTATATAAATTCCCAGCCTCTCCCGTTGCTTTAAATTTTTGTTTAATATAGAATGCAACTGTATAATGTGGTATTAAAAAGGAGATTTTTATTATGTCAAGAAAACCTATTATTGCAGGTAACTGGAAAATGAACCTTCTTCAAAGTGATGCTAAAGCACTATATGAAGGAATTTCATCATTTGTATCAAAATTTGATGCTCCTCAACTTCCAACAGTTGTAATTGCACCTGTATTTACATCTTTAAACCAAGTTTCTGAAATCCCTTGCGGATGCGGATGCAACGGTTCTAAACTTTATGTTGCAGGTCAAAACTGCCACTGGGAATCATCTGGTGCTTTCACAGGCGAAATTTCAGTTGAAATGTTAAAAGATGCAGGATGCTCTTTCGTTATTATCGGTCACTCTGAAAGAAGACAATATTTCTCTGAAACAGATGAAATGATTAATAAAAAAGCAAAAGCAATCTTAGCCGGCGGTTTAATCCCTATCATCTGCTGCGGTGAAACTTTAGAACAAAGAGAATCAGGTGTTACAGATTCTCATATCGCTTCTCAAATCAGAGCTGCTTTAGAAGGTATTTCATCAGAAGACGTAGCTAAATCAGTTATCGCTTATGAACCAATCTGGGCTATCGGTACAGGTAAATCTTGCGACGCTGAAGAAGCTAACAGAGTTATCAAAATGATTAGAAGCGTTGTTTCAGAAGTTGCAGGTTCATCTGCTGCTGATTCTATCAGAATCCTTTACGGCGGTTCTGTAAAACCTTCTACTATTGAAGAACAAATGGCTAAATCTGATATCGACGGTGCTTTAATCGGCGGTGCTTCATTAAAAGCTGACAGCTTCAACGAAATCATTGAAAAAACTATGAAAGTTGCTGTTGCTTCTTAATTAAAAAATTGATTGACAGTCGAAAGAACCATTCAGGAAAATTTCTTGAATGGTTCTTTTTATTTCCCCCGTTTAACCCACTTGTTTACTTTTTTTATTTGTAGTACACTGACTATATATAGGTTAAATGTAAATTTTACACTTAATATATTAATTCGGTACAAAAAGGAGAAAGATTATGACAACAAAAGAATTCTTTACAAATTCAGAAGAATTGAAAAAATTGATGTCTGCTGCTCGTGCTACTATTACAGCTCCATTCTTCGGCAACAATGTTGAAGAAGTTAAATCTGTATCAGAAGCATACAAGTTAGCTAAATCATCATCAGGTACTATTGAATTAACAGGCATGCCTGTTTACAAACCTGAAAAATTAGGTTTACCTCAAGGTGCTAACCAATTATTATTCAACGATGGTACTGTTGTTGGCCGTTGTGCTGCTGCAAGAAAAATCGTTGGCGAACCTAACTGTGATATGAAATATTTATTACCAATTATCCGTGAAGCTATTTATGGTACTCGTGATAAATTGATGTATAAAACTGAAGCAGTTGTTGGTTTGGATAATGATTTCATGATTAAAGCTCACCTGATGATTCCTGAAGGATTTGAAAATATCATGTATTCTTGGATGTTGAACTTCCAATACTTAAATGAAGCTTACGCTAATATGTATGCTGAATCTAAAGAATATCCGGAAGGAGATATCTTTGTATTCTCTGATCCGGATTGGTCACACCCTGACTTCCCATATGGTTTGACATTCTTTGACCCTGAACACAACTGTGCTTGTATTTTAGGTATGAGATACTTCGGCGAACACAAAAAAGGCACTTTAACTCTTGCTTGGGGTTGTGCTGCTCGTAACGGTTTCGCTTCTTGCCACGGTGGTATGAAACGTTACAACTTAGAAGGCGGAAAATCTTTCCAAGTTGCTGTATTCGGTCTATCAGGTTCAGGTAAATCAACTATTACTCACGCAAAACACAATAACAAATACAACATCACAGTTTTACACGATGACGCATTTGTTATCAATATGCAAGACAAATATACAATCGCTTTGGAACCTGCTTACTTTGATAAAACAGCAGATTACCCAATCGGATGTGAAGATAACAAATATATCTTAACTCAACAAAATGCCGGTGCTATTGCTTTAGCTGACGGTAAAGTTGTTTCAGTTACAGAAGATATCAGAAATGGTAACGGCCGTGCTGTTAAATCTAAACTTTGGTCACCAAACAGAGTTGACAGAATCAACGAACCAATCAATGCTATTTTCTGGTTAATGAAAGACCCTACAATTCCTCCTGTATTAAAATTATCAGGTGCTTCATTAGGTTCTGCTATGGGTGCTACATTAGCTACAAAACGTTCATCTGCTGAAAGACTTGCTGCAGGTGTTGACCCTAACGCATTAGTTGTTGAACCTTATGCTAACCCATTCAGAGTTTACCCTCTATCAATGGATTACGAAAGATTCAAAGAATTAATCGCTACAGGCGTTGATTGTTATATCTTGAATACAGGCGAATTCATGGGAACAAAAGTTCAACCTAAACACACTTTAGGTATCATCGAAGCTATCGTTGAAGGAACTGCTAATTTCCATAAATGGGAAAACTTCTCAGATATCGAAATTATGGATATTGAAGGATTTGACGCATCATTCTCTAATAAAGAATATGCTCAACAATTCGTTGCTCGTATGAACGACAGAATTAATTTCGTTAAATCTAGAGAAACTGAAAAAGCTGGTATTGACAAACTTCCTGCTGATGCTTTAGAAGCATTAGAATCAGTTGTTAGCCAAGCAACAGCTTTCGCTTCAGTTTAATCCCCAAAATCTCTTAAAATAAAAAGGGCGGATTTTTTAATCCGTCCTTTTTATTACGTAAAATATTTTTATATACTAGCCCTATTAAAATCATTTATGCTAATATGTTATTACATTAAAATCAAGGGAGAGGTTATGGATAATTATAACAAATTTAAAATGTTAACAATTATATTTTTATGTTTATTTGTATTTGTAATAGCTGCAATTTATACCAATACTAAAGATGCTTCAGAAGTGAAAATTAAAGAAAATAACAAGCAAAAATTTGAAAATGCAAAAGAACAAATTCAAAACAGTGAATACGCTCAAAGAAACAATACTAGCGACATTGATAACTTAACTGTTCAAATAGAAGAACTGAATAGCAAAGTTGATAATTTAATACAAAATAATAACAACAATAGCCACATGAATTGTCAAATTCTTGGTATCATGGACTCAAATGGAGAATCTATTGAAATGTTATCCAATAGTGCTGCTCTTGATGAAGCCCAAAATAACGGCAGAACACTTGCTTTAGGTTGTAATTTTTAAATATAAATTATTTAATAAAAAAGAGTGTTAGGAAATTCCTAACACTCTTTTTTGTATTTTGATTTGAATATTTTATTATTCAACTTCGATTGCTGCAACCGGGCATGCATCAGCAGCTTCTTTAACAGCATCAATATTATCAGCTACAGCAGCTTCATTAACAACTGCTTTGTCTTCAATTGAAAATACTGCATCACAAATAGATTCGCAAGCACCGCAAGCAATACAACTATCATTAACTTTAACTGTCATTTTGTTTTCTCCTTATATTTACAACCCGTGAAAAAATTTCACAATAAAATTATATAACAAAAACTAAAAAATTTCTACAACAATTTAAATCCAATCTTTAATAAAACTTGCAATAGAATCAAAACCCTCAATTTCACCCAAATTTCCATTTGATGGTAAAACTTTTGAATACATCAAAAATGGAACTTTTTCACGTGTATGATCGGTTCCATCAACCGTAGGGTCACATCCATGGTCTGCTGTAATAATCAACAAATCATCCTCTGTCATTGCATCCATTATTGGTTCTAAATATGTATCAATTTCTTCAATTGCCTGTCCGTAACCTTTAGGGTCATTTCTATGACCGTAAAGCATATCCGTATCTACAAGATTAGTAAAAATTATTTCAGTATTATTGTATGCTTGTTCCTTAATATAAGCAATCTCTTCTAATGGAAGTTCATTACGAACAGCTTTTAATGTAAGTTCCAAACCTTCTTTATTTGAACCTGTATGAATGGCATGTGTAATGCCTGATTTTGAAAATATGTCTTCAATTTTACCAATACCTATTACTTTTCCGCCATTATCTTTAACTTCATTTAATAAAGTTGGTGCAATTGGTTCTATAGAATAATCACGTCTATCTTTTGAAATTCTTGTAGGCTTTCCATCAATAATTTTATACGGTCTTGCAATTACTCTTGACACGTAATAATCATCTTCAGTAAGAATTTTTCTTGCAATTTCACACCACTTATAAAGTGTTTCCAAAGGAATTAAATCTGTATCAACCGCAATTTGAAATACACTGTCCGCTGAAGTATAAACAATAGGAAATTTAGTTGCATGATGTTCATCATTTAATTTTTCAATAATAGCAGTTCCACTTGCCGGACAATTAGCCAACACACCGCCGCAATTTGTTTCTTTTATAAATTTATCAATCAATTCAGCCGGGAAACCTTCAGGGAATGTTGCAAAAGGTCTGTCTAATGTAATTCCGGCAATTTCCCAGTGACCTGTTGTTGTATCTTTCCCTTTAGATTTTTCAACAAGAGTTGCATAAGTTGCTATCGGATTTTCAACTTTTTTAATACCTTCAAAATCCTGAATATTTCCCAACCCCATTTTTTCCAGATTTGGAACATTTAAACCTTTATTAAATTCACAAACATGTTTTAAGGTATTACACTCAAGAACATCACCAAAATCTTTACAATCAGGCATTGCACCTATTCCCATTGAATCAATAACCATTATAATTGCTCTTGTTTTAGACATATCGACTCCTATATATTTTTATTAACATTTTATCACAATTAAAAGATTTAATAAATAAAAATATGAAATTCTATTCCTCTCTTATCAAACAAGAATTATAAAAGTATGACTAAATATTGATAACTACATTTACCCCTTGAAAAGCCATGAAAAAAGTTGTATAATTGGTTTATAGGTTGCAATCGGGAACAGGATAAGAGTATGAAAAAAGCCCTTACTATTGGTGAATTATTAATTACAATGACTGTAATTGGTGTTATTGCGGCACTTACACTACCTAGCTTTATGAAAGATTATCATAATAAATTGTTTACAACAAGATTAAAAAAGACTTATGAATCTCTTACCAGTGCAATGGAACAAGCCTGTATTGATAGTAATGTTTCATACTTCAACCAAACTCCTTATGCAAAAGTTGGTGCAGTCGATAAACAAGCAGAATTTTTAAACAAATACTTTAAACTTTCAGGTGTGGCTATAACATCAGGAAATCGCCCATTTGCAACAACTTATAGAAAAATGGGATCAAATACAGGAGCACCTCTTCAACTACCCGCATCTGCTTATGCCAGACTAAAAAGCGGAGAAGCTATTGATTTAATGTGCGAAACATTAACTGAATGCGTTGTAACTGTTGATGTCAATTCAACTGACGGTCCAAATGTAGGTGGACGTGATATGTTCAGATTTAGAATTGATACAGTCAATAAAAAAGTATTCTCTCATGTAAATCCTGCAAGCTGTAATAATGGAAATAAAGATATATACGGTCATGGTTGTTTAAACAAAATTATTGAAGATAACTGGGTAATGAAATATTAATTTGAAAGGATTATATATGAAAAAAGGTTTTACGCTATCAGAAGTTCTAATTACACTTGGCATTGTCGGGGTTGTAGCAGTTTTAACAATTCCGGGTGTAATGAAAAACTATAAAAACAGATTATATACAGCCCAGCTTCAAAAAGCATATTCACAAATTTCAGATGCGGCTCAGGCAATTATGAATGACGAACATGTAGATAATTTTTATGAAACCCAAGCTATAACAAAAACTCCTACAAACGGAAATGAATGTACAGCCGCCAGCAATGTCCCATGTTATTTTTTAAATACATATTTTAAACCTGTAAAAAGAAATTGTGGAACAGGAACTAATCAATGTATTGCGAGTAGCTATGTTTCAATCACATTAAGTTCAGCAGGGGCAATGGATAAAAAAGATTACTGTATACAAACTACAAATGGAGCAGCCATTTGCGGCAAATATGCAAACAACCTTTTGACATTAATTATTGATGTAAATGGTACTGCAGAACCAAATATGATTGGTCGTGATACTTTTGCTGTTGACATTAAATCTGACGGAACAGTTGCAGATTTTGGTTCAAATTCAAGAGACCCAAAAGTATATGGCTCAGCAAGAACTTGTACAGGTAATTCAGGAACTTTCTCTTCAAGAGCTTCCGGTTGTTTAACTGAAATTATGAATGCCGGTTGGAAAATGGAATACTAAAAAATATTTGCCATAATTAAATTTGGCATTGCTGTGTGTGATTCTGCAGCAATAACTTTGCTTGCTGTAATTATAAGCAAGTTTATAAAAATTAGTATACCTAAAATTATTAAAATCTTTTTCATCTTTTCTCCAAAACAGTTCTTTAATTTTAAATCGACATATTAACAATTTAATCATCTTTTTAATTGAATTATTTTATGATAATTTACATATATGAACATTACAGCTGGAATCTATAAAGGACAAAAAATTACTGCACCGGATGAAAATATCACCCGTCCGACTTTGTCAAAAGTCAGAATGAGTGTTTTTAATACCTTGCAGTCAATGATTAATTTTGAAAATTCAAGCTTTTTAGACATGTATGCAGGTTCGGGGATTATGGGTTTGGAAGCATTATCCCGAGGTTTTTCAAAAATTGTTTCTATCGAAAAAAATAAAAAAGTTTATAATGTTATCAAATCAAATTTCAAAAAATATGAAAAAGATAATTATTTAAAATTAATATTAGGTGATAGTTTAAAAATTTGTCAAAAATTACCAAAAGATTTTGTACCCGATGTTATATACATTGACCCGCCGTATTTTTCAGGAATTTATGAGAGCAGTTTGAAATCAATAAAAGAAATCAGTACAGGAATTATTATTCTTGAACACGTAACAGAGGTTGATTTTACAGGTTTTCAAATGTTGAAACAAAAAAAATACGGAGATAAATATATTACATTTTTAACAGCTTTATAAACTCAAAATTCTAAATCTTGCTAGACGATATAAAGCTTTTTACATATAATAAATCACAGAGGATTTTGCAAAAATGGAAGAAAAAAAACAAAAAGTACTGCTTATAAAACTATCATCTCTTGGAGATGTAATATTTAATATTCCATTAGCAAATTCCTTGAAAGATGCAGGCTATGAAGTACATTGGCTTGTTTCTGAAAGAGGAGTTCAGGTTATTAAAAATAACCCCTGCGTTGATAAAACAATATTTGTTCCAATGTACAAATGGCGAAAAAAAGGTTCTATTATAGAAAACTTCAAAGAATTCCTCAGCATCTTAAAACAAATAAGAGCAGAAAAATATGATATTGCAATTGATGCACAAATGATGCAAAAAAGCTTTTGGTGGCTGCTATTATGTGGTGCAAAAAGAAGAATTACTTCAAAAAAAGCAAAAGAATTAGCCTTCCTTGCAGGAAATGAATGGGTTAAAGATGTTTCATACAATCCTGACGGTCCAATTGTAATGAATTATCTTAAATTTGCACAACATTTGGGGATAGAACTTCAAAATTTGAAAGTATCATTACCGCCGCGAAGTAATCATGAAATACAAGAAATTGACGAAATAATTGCAGAATTAGATAAATCAAAACCAATTGTGGTTATTTCTCCTGCAACCACCTGGAACGCAAAACACTGGAATAAAGATAATTGGAAAACACTGGTTTGGAATCTTACAGAAAAATGCAATCTTATATTTACCGGTACAGAAAAAGATAATGAATTAATTCAATATATCAGCGATAACAGAGGACTAAACCTTGCAGGAAAAACCAATTTAATGGAACTTATTGAATTATATTCAAGAGCAGATTTGGTATTATCTCCGGACAGCGGCAGTGCACATCTGGCATGGGCAACAGGAAAACCGGCAATAATAACTATTTTCACCTGTACTCCAAAAAATATTCTTGCACCGTTAGGAAGCCCTAAAAAGTACATTGCACTTGGTGGAGAAGGACTTCCATGCCAGCCATGTTTTAAAAAACATTGTAATTTCAGAAAACATAAAAAGGTATGTACAAATTTTCCTAATCCAAAAATTGTCTTAGATTTTATTCATAACTTGATATTTTCATGAAAAAGTGTTATCATGATTACTTAGTTGGACTATTTTTTAAGGAAAAAAAATGGGCTTATTTGACAAATTTAAAGAAGTTACAAGAAAAGTCTCTGAAGTAGAACATAATATTTATCACGAAAAACGTGATTACCTTGAAATATATGAACGTAATCTTGAGTTAGAAAAAGAGATTGCCGAACGTACTGAAGAATTAAACGATGCAAATAAACGTATGTTTACCCTTCAACACATTTGGGATATGATGAATTCTTCCACTCCTTTAGAAAATGTCATGGAAGCCATAGTTAACAGTACACAAGGCGAACTTGGATATATGCACTGTAGTATTATCCGAAAATGTATTGATGATGAAGGCATATATTTGCAAATTCTTGCACAATCAAATGATGGTTTGATTGATAGATTAAATAATCTTATAGGTTCTCCCGGAATCCAAACACGAAGACTTCATTATTCTGATGAAAGTGTTTTTGCCGATACAATGAGACAAAGAACAATTATTCAAACTCGTTCAATTGATCTTTCGCTAAAATCTGTTTTACCTGATCTTCCTGATGAAATTGTTCAAAAAATTACGTCAACTGCAAACCAACCTGTAAAATCAGTAATTGTTGTACCACTAATTACCCAAAATAATGAATTTGGTTGGTTTTGCGTATTTTCAGCAAGAGAAGAACTTGCTTCTGCAGAAATGGATTTCTTAGGACTTTTTGCAAAACAAATTGAAATGTCAATTACTATTGCCGACTTATTCCAAGCAGTAAGAGAACAAGCGGTTACAGATGCTTTAACAGGTTTATACAACAGAAGATATTTTGAAGAAGCTCTGGAAAAAGAAGTTCAACGTGCAAAACGTCAACAACAACCATTTTCAGTCATCGGGATTGATTTGGACTTTTTGAAAAAAATTAATGATACATACGGTCATTTTTATGGTGATTTAGCGATTAAAACTATTGCCAGTGTATTAAAATCAAATGCCCGTTCTGTCGATGTTCCTGCAAGAATCGGCGGAGAAGAATTCAATGTATTACTTCCGGGTATATCATCTGAAGGTGCAATGATTGCAGCAGAAAGAATCCGTAAATCAATTGAACATGTTGAAATTGAGACTATCGGACATATTACCGGAAGTTTAGGGGTTGCAACATACTTTGAACATACTGACAATGTCGAAGAACTTCTTGAACTTACGGATCAGGCCATGTATACTTCAAAACGCGAAGGAAGAAACAGAGTTACTCTTGCAAAACCTATTTCAGAAACATCATGGCAGGAAATTGCAGTTAATACATTTATTGATATATTGTCTAAAAATCGTGTTCCAATGGCAAAACATTTATCAAAAGAATTATGTCTAAAACTCAAAGCTCCGGCAAATAAAGATGAATTATCGAAAGAATCACTATATACAGTAGCTGATATGCTGGCTAAAATGTATAATCCTATGCATTCAGCAGGAGCCGTAAAAAATAAAGTTCTAATGGCCGTAAGTTTAGCAAAAAGATTTGACCTTTCAAAAGAAGATATTGATAATTTAAGAATTGCAATTTTACTTTATGATATAGGTAATTTAATGCTTCCAAAAGACTTACTGCAAAAAGCAACACCTTTAACTGAAGAAGAAAGAGAAACTATTAAAAACCATCCTGTTATTGCAGCACGAGAAATTCTACAGCCGATTTCTTATGTTCAGGACATTCTTCCAATAATTGAACATCACCACGAAAACTGGGACGGCTCAGGTTATCCGAATAATGTTGCAGCAGATGATATTCCGTTATCCTCTCAAATTATTCTAATCATTGATGAATATTTTGCTTTAATAGAACCTCGTCCGTATCGGGCAAAACTCTCTACACGTGATGCTCTTGAAATTATTAAAGCTGACAGCGGTAAAAAATTAAATGCTAATTTGGTAAAAGAATTTATTTCGCTTATTGAACATGATATAGTTTAATTACTATGAAAGAAAAAGAATTTATTTCAATAATAAAAAATACTCTCAAATCTGAATATATCGGAGACGATTGTGCATATTTAAAAGATTTGGGTATTGTTGTAACACAGGACAGTCTGGTTGAAGATGTGCATTTTCTTCGTAAAAAAATCACCCCTTTTCAACTTGGTTATAAATCTGTCATGGTTAACATTTCTGATATAGCGGCAAGCGGCGGAGATCCTAAATATTTAACAGTTTCATTATCTTTGCCATCAGATATTGATAATACTTTCGTTGAAAAATTTTATGAAGGATGTAAAAAAGCTTGCGGTGAAAATATTCACATTGTAGGCGGCGATATCACCGGCGGAGACAAAATTTTTGTTTCTGTTTGTGCAATAGGCTCAACAGCAGGACGAAATATTTCTTCACGCAAAAATGCAGCAATCGGTCAGAAAGTTATTGTTTCAGGATTACATGGTTCAAGCAGTGCAGGTTTAAAATTACTAATTGACGACAAAAATATACCTGAACAGTTTGTCAAAGCACATTTAGAACCTCAAGCACAGGTTGAATTCGGAAAAAATATTGCAACTAATGTTAAAGAAGATTATGCAATGATGGACACTTCAGACGGTTTGATGGATGCATTATCAACAATTGCTAACGAAAGCAACGTTTTATTAGATATAGATTTTGATAAAATTCCGCACAGCAAAGAATTAGAAAATTTTGATAATTGGAAGAACTTAGTATTATATGGCGGAGAGGATTATCAAATAGTTGCCACCGTTCCACAAGATTGTCCTTTTGGCACAACTATCGGTAATGTAAAAGAAGGATTGGGTGTAAATTTAAAAATCAACAATAAAATAACACATTTTACAAAAAAAGACGTTGAAAATAATATTTTTAATCATTGGGAGAATAATAAATGAAATTTGGGGCAATAATTACAGCAGGCGGAACTTCGTCAAGATTTGGAAATACAAACAAACTGCTTGAAAAAATTAATAACAAAGAAATTATTAAATATACCGTTGAAGCTTTTATTCAAGCAGACATTGAAGATATTGTAATTTGTTCCAACTCATCTATTATTGAAATTTTGTCAAAAATGTTCAATCAATATAAAAATATTAAAATCATTGAAGGCGGAAAAACCCGTCAAGAATCTGTTTTTAACGGCTTAAAAGTCCTAGATAGTGATTATGTATTGATACATGACGGTGCAAGACCCATGATTACAACCCAAATAATAAAAAACACAATAACCTCTGTTGTAGAAAAAAAAGCCGTTTCAGTAATGACAAAAACTATTGATACTATTAAAGAAGTTGACGAACAGGGCAGAATAATCAAAACAATTGACCGCTCTAAACTCTATAATACCCAAACTCCGCAGGCTTTTGAATATAAACTTATCAGGCAAGCACATGAAACTTTGATTGATAAAAGTTTTACAGACGATGCAGGAATGGTGGAATTTCTCGGAAAAGATGTTTATATTGTTGAGGGTGATTACAGAAATATCAAAGTAACAACAAAATCAGATTTGACTTTGGCAAAAACTTATCTGGAGGAAATTCATGGACAATAAGATTTTCAACGATATTATCAATGAATATAAAAATTTCGACTGCATAGAAGCAATAGCAATCGGCGGCTCATCTGCAGCAAAAACATCTGACAACTCATCAGATATTGATATTTATGTATTTACAACCAACAGCATTTCAATTGAACTTAGAGAACAAATCGTCAAAAAAATTTCTTCAAAATACGAAGTCGGCGGTGAATATTTTGGCTCAGGTGATGAGTATTTTGTAGATGCACTTAATATACAATTCGATGTTATGTTCTGGGATAAAAACTGGTTTGAAAATGTTATAGAAAATGTTTGGGTAAAACATTATCCCTCAAATGGTTATACTACCTGCTTTTTATATACATTAAAAAATCTAAGAATACTATTTGATAAAAATAATTGGCTAATTTCGCAAAAAAACAAAATTAATACCGTATACCCTCAAGAATTAAAAAATAATATTATAAAAAGAAATATAATGTTATTACAAGACAAACCGTTTGCATCTTATTATGAACAAATCAAAAAAGCCATCAACAGAAACGATGTCGTAAGTATAAATCACAGAATTTCAGCATTTTTAGCAAGTTATTTTGACATAATTTTTGCAGTTAACGAACTCCTTCATCCGGGAGAAAAACGTTTGATAAATTTTGCAAAAACCAATTGTAAGATTTTACCTGCAAATTTTGAAGAAAATATCGAAAAATTATTAGTCCAGCCAAATCAAAATACTTTAAAAACACTTGATGAAATAATTGAAAATCTTCGAAATATTTTGCCCTAACAAACTAAATAAATCATATAAATTTTTGTTACGAAAATCTAAAATGTTGAAAATACCAACTAAAATTTAACTTATATATTATAGATAAGAAGATAAAATTTAGGAGGGCCGACATTATGAGTGAAGGTGAAATCAAATCAATCGACGAATTACGCAAAGCACAAGCCGCTGCACAAGCACAGGGCACAAATATTACTAACTATTCACACTGGGAGCAAATTCTTGAAGATTTAGATACTGCCGGAATCGAATCAACCGGCTCATATTCAGGAGATGTTCAATTACACTCACAGGTTATGAAACAAGTTGAAGAAATGATGGAACAACTTAAAGAAGTTCAAAATCAACAAGAAATCCAGCCGCAACACGATGAAACAGGCAAAATAGACGAAAAAACCAGTCAAGATAAAGAACAAAATATTAAAGCGAATGTTGCCAATGGTATGAGTTCAGATATCATGGCTAATTATATGAAATATTATCATCTATTTTAATCTGTGAAGAACTTTCATACGATTTAAAGGCCAGAATACCACAACAGCACGACCGACAAAACGGTCTCTTTTTAAAGTGCCCCAATATCTGCTGTCTTGTGAATTTCCACGGTTATCACCCATCATAAAATAACTGTCTTCATCGAGTTTAAATGGTCCGCATTTCATTACCTGATCACTCATTAAAATTAACGGATCAGTATTTTTATCAGGACAGGAAGGGTATTCATAAACACTTTTTATATAATCCTCTTCATATTTTTTGCCATTAATATAAACATAAGCCGAACCGTTTTCCCCAGGAATAATTTCAACCGTATCCCCCGGCATTCCAACTACTCTTTTAATATAGGCAATATCTTTACATAAAATACCTGTCAATCTTGCTAAAAGTGGCAAAGGTTCCCGTGATAATTTTGTTGATGGCGGATAAAAGACCATAATATCGCCGCGTTCAGGACCGGAGAAAAATCTTGAATATCTTTCAACAACAATTCTATCACCCTCAACAAGCGTCGGTTTCATTGAACCTGACGGAATCCAACGAATTTCACCAACAAAAAACCTTATTATAATAACCATTACCAGAACAAAAACAACGGTTTCTATAACTTCACACAATGCTGTTTCTTTATAATTTCTATACCACTCCTCCCATTTATCTAATTTTAATTGTACGGAAGCAGGTAACTTTGATTTAAAATTCATCCATTGTGCTTTTCTTTTTTCATTTAATCTTGTTTTATAATCTAACCAAAATTGTTGTATTTTATTCATTATTTAAAAGCTCCAAAAACTCTTTTAATGCAGTCTTGTAATCATTATTGGGAAGTTTTTCCACTTGCTGCATCGCTCTTTTTATATAATTATTCAACAAAGCTCGGGTTTTTTCAATACCTGATTTATAATCCTCAACACTGCCCGAATATATAATTGGGGCATTATAAATTCCTTCTGCAATATCATTATTAACCGGTTTTGATTTATCGATATTTGTAAGATTGATAATATCATCTCTTATTTGAAACGCAATTCCTATGTTTAAACCCAATTCTTTTATTTCAGATAAATCATACTGTTTTTGTGCCAAAAACATACAGCCGACAAGTGCAGTTTCAAACAAATATGCGGTTTTATTTTTTGATTTTTCAATATAACTGTCAATTGTACCGATTTTAAACCTGTCGAAATTTTGATTAATCTCTCCTATACACATCTGTTTTAAAGTGTGTACAAACTTTGAAAAAATCTCTATTGAACCTATATTAACAATTTTTTCCATAGCCGCAGACAACAGATAATCTCCTGCAATAACACCTAATTTATTCCCGAATTTACAAGATATAGTTTCTACCCCGCGTCGAAATTTACTTTCATCAATAATATCATCATGTATTAAAGAAGCATTATGAACGAGTTCAACAGCTGCTAAAAACTCCAACTGTTTTTCAGACAAAATTTCGCCACATGCTCTTGTATATAAAATTGCAAGAACAGAACGAATTCTTTTGGAAGGTGCAAGTAAGAACTCAACAATATCAGAATTTATAGGTTCACGTACAGAAACAGCTTCAACTATTTTTTTCTCAATTGTTGATAATTCGTCTTTTGCCAAATTTCGTATTTTTTGATATTTACTATTAAAACTCATATTTATTTTTTCAATTTTAAATAATTTACCTTATCCCAGCTCAAATCAATATACTTAATCCGGCTATCCATATCTTTAATTTGCGGCAAAATTGTATATATTCTTTTTATTCTTTCAAATACCGTACTGTCTAATGCCCCAAGTCGAATACTTGTTTTTTGAATTCTGACATACACATCATTAGGGTTTCTCATATCAATATAAGATACCTTTTCTCCTGAATAAGTTTCAATCGCCTTTACTATTTTTTCAATATAATTAACTTTCTTAACAGTCCAATTTTTATCTAATTTGGAAGAAGTAGTCAGAATAGTTAATAAAGATTTGGAATTAGATAAACCCATATAATTTTTATTAGCTATTAAAATACCATCTGAAGTGAAAAACGCAACAGGTTTAGCATTCAAATCTGTTTTGATAACGGCAACAGGAACTCTTTCTCTAAGAATAATTTGTATTCTTGCAGGAAAACCGTAACGCCTTACATAAATATTTTTTATCACCGGAATCTTAAATAATTCTTTTTTTATCGGTTTTACACTCATTAAAAATATTGGAAGTTTTGGAACGGAAATATTTTTTAATGAATTAAAAACAACTGTATCCGGCACAATATTGTTATTAACAATTTCAATTTTATTACTGTCAGAATTTTTGAAAACATCTTGAGGCAAATACCATTGAGGAAGTTTTACAAATTCATAAATCAAAAATAACAACACAACTAGCAAAACACTTCTCAAAAACGATTTTAATCGGTTAAGCTTTTTACGCTTTTTACGAATTTTACGTTCAGTCTGCCTGTGTTTTACAGAATGTTTCGGAAGAGTAAATTCATCTTGCAGCTCTTCTTCAAATTCTTTCATTATGTTATCATCTTCGTTCATTATTTATTTAATCCCGCTCCGTTTAATATAATTTGAACTAAGTTGTCATAATTAATTCCCATTGCTGCTGATTGTGCAGGCAAATCACTTGTTTCAGTCATTCCGGGAGATGTATTAATTTCAAGAACATAAGGTGTATCTTCCGTAATTAAGAAATCTACTCTGGAAACCCCTGCACATCCTGCTGTTTTAAATGCTTTTACTGCAATATCTTTAACTTTTTTGGTCATATCATCAGAAATCTCAGCAGGTAAAATGAATTCAGTCATACCTTTTGTGTATTTTGCTTCGTAATCGTACCATTCATTTTTTGGTCTGATTTCAAGAATTTCTGTTGCAAATAATCCGTCCTGACCTTCCAAAACTCCGACAGTTGCACTGACACCTTCAACAAATTCTTCAATTAAGACATCGTCATTATATTTGATAGCTTCCAGATAAGCTTTTTCCAACTCGTCAGGAGTATCAACTTTTGTCATACCAAAACTTGAACCTTCACAAACCGGTTTTGTGAAAACAGGGAATTTCAAATCTTTTGTTTTTTCCTTAACATCATCCCCTTTTTGTACAAAAACGGATTTAATTAAAGGAATATCTTTGCAAGTTGAAAGAATTCTTTTAGTATATTCTTTGTTCATACAAACAGAAGATGACATAACACCGCATCCGGTGTAAGGGATTTGAAGAATTTCCAAGATACCTTGAATACATCCGTCTTCACCGTATTTCCCGTGAAGTGCGTTATATGCATAATCATAATTGCCATCTTTTAAAGTTTGAGCAATATTTTTATCCACTTCGACAAGTTCAGCATTTTTATAACCAAGTCTTTGCAAAGCTTCAAAACAACCTTTACCTGAACGTCTTGAAACTTCGGCTTCTGAAGACATTCCGCCGCAAAGGACTGCAATTTTAGCATCTTTATTTATTTTCTGTTCAATATTTGCCATATTTCATTTTCCTTTTTATTTTTTCCGCCTAAGAATACTATTTCAGGCTTTAATTCTATATTATAAGCTTCTTTTACTCTTGTGTACATTTGGAACATTAAATTCAATACATCAGCAGAAGTTCCGTTTTTATCATTAACAATAAAGTTTGCATGATTTTCCCAAACTCTGACTCCGCCGCATTTCATTTCTTTTGCTCCTACAGAATCCAATAATCTTCCGGCAGAATCTCCGTCAGGGTTTTTGAATATACTGCCGCAATTTGGAAGAGATAACAACGGCTGATGAGCTTTACGGAATTTTAAATTATCATTCATTCGAGCTTGAATTTCAATCGGATTTTTTTCATCAAGCTCAAATTCTGCCTGTAAAACAATTAGATCTTCATTTTGGCATCTTGATGATCTGTAGCCGAAATTCATTTCAGATTTTGAATATTTTACAACTCCATTCTGTTTTGAATAACAGGTGACAGCAGTTAATTTATCACTTATTGCTTGAGAATTCGCAGAAGCATTCATAAAAACTTCACCGCCTACAGACCCCGGAAATCCTATCATAAATTCAAAACCGGATAAACCTTTGCTGCAAGCAAACTGTGCCAGTCTCGGACCTTTTATACCACAATCAGCAATTATTTTATTTCCTTCAATAGTTACATTATCCATTTTGGTTGTAAGGATAATTTTTCCATCATAACCATTTCCTGAAACCAGTGTGTTAGAAAGATTTCCGAAGACTTGAACATCATCATTTTCCTCTAAAATTTTGACAAATTCATTTATATTTTCAGGAAAAAATACTTCTGCGATTTTGCCGCCGATTTTGAATGTTGTATGAATTTTTATATCAAAGTTTTTTTCAGAATTATTTTCCAACTTTGACTCTCTCCTCATTTAAAGCCAACAATTCTTTACCAAGATTAGTAATTGTTCCGGCACCTAAGCCGATTACAATATCACCTGATTTCAATGTCGGGAACAATTTTCTTGCAACTTCTTTGATATCACCTGAAATATTTTCGCAAGGAACATCGATTTTTTCTTTTAGTTCATTAGTAAATGCAAGAGAATTAACTCCGTCAATCGGATCTTCTGATGCTGCATAAACATCTGTCACTACAACTCTATTTACATCAGAAAATGCTCCCATAAATTCATTCCACAAATTTTGCAGTCTTGTGAATCTATGCGGTTGAAATACAGCAATAACATTTCTGTTTTTGAAAGATTTTGAAGAAGATAATGTTGCTTTAATTTCAGTCGGATGGTGTGCGTAATCATCATAAATTGATATACCATCGAATTCTCCAACTTTTTGGAATCTTCTTCCCATTCCACTGAATGTCGCAAAATGTTTGTTGACTAATTCCATATCGATTCCTGCAATGTGCAATGATGCCCATACTGCAAGTGAATTATATACGTTATGAACTCCTTTTAAGCATATTTTTAATGTTGTTTGGAATTCACCTTTGTACATAATATCAAATGTTGTATAATCTTCGGCATAATTAATATTTTTTGCACAGTAATCAGTGTTTCCACCTATAGAATATGTCATAAATTTTGCATTATGTCCCAATTCATGTTCAGTATAGTATTTAACAAGTCTTTTTACACCTTCGTTATCAGTATTTGCCAGAACAATACCATTTTCTCTAATTTTAGACAAAAATGTTTCAAAAGTTTCTAAGATAGAATCCAAGCCATTTTTATAAAAATCCAGATGATCAGGTTCCAAATTGTTAACTACAACAAGATTTGCGGAATATTTTACAATTGTTCCGTCACTTTCATCAAGTTCGGCTATAAAAATTTTGTCTAATGCTGCATTTGCATTTGCATTAATTTCCGGAATAATTCCGCCAACAATATATGATGGTTTCAGTCCGGCTTTTTCCATTACATAAGAACATAATCCGCTGGTAGTTGTTTTACCGTGTGTTCCTGAATATCCGATGAAGTACTCTTCGTTTTTTGAAATTTCTGCTAAAAGATCGGAACGATGGAAAATCGGAAGTCCTAATCTCTTTGCTTTTTGCATTTCAGGATTGTTTTCGCGAATTGCAGTGCTGGCAACTACCACACAGTCATCAGGAAGATTATTTTCATCGTGTCCGATAAAAACTTTTGCACCTAATTTTTTTACGTTTTGTACATATTTACTGTCGTTTATATCTGAGCCTGAAACTTCAAACCCTTTTTGTAACAAGTATTTTGCAAGTCCGCTCATTCCTACTCCGCCTATTGCGATAAAATGATATTTCTTTTTCAAAATTTTATTCCCTAACTATTTATAATCTCTACTTCTGCTTACAATTATACTCTAAAATATCATTTCTGACTGAATATTATTATTTTTTTACAAATTTTTTAAATTAATAACAAAAAATATCTTTATACGTTTTCTATAATTCATAATGTTCGAATATAAATATCCAAAAAATTATTTTATAACCAGAAGACCAATCTTAACAAAAGTTCCTGATCATTTAATTTTTAGCCAAACTATTAAATATTCTTCGGGAATAGAAGAAGAATATTTTACAGCAGTATCCACAAAAAATCCAAAAGAAAAAGCTATTATGTATTGCTATCCCGGACAGGTATACAGACGAGATATGGGTTGGGTAAAATCGCTTTATGTTTCATATTTAGATTCTTGTAACAATCCACGAAAAGGACTTGGTACAATATTATTAAATGCCGCAAAAAGATATAGTCAACAATTAGATCTTGAAGGAAGATTCCATGTGGATGCAAGCAGTTTGAAACAATATGAATATGCACCGCATGTATTTTATAAAAAATATGGAATGAACACCGGTCGTCCAAGTATAGACAAAAAACTTGATTTGTATATTCAGAAAAGAAAAAATGCTACAGGTTTAGATTTTAAAATTCTGACTATGTTTTATCCTCCAATCCAATATGATGTTAAAGATAAAACTCCGTTTTTAAAAAGAATAATGAAAGCAATATCTCAAGTCTTTAGTTTAACAAACAAAGTAAAGGTATAGTACAACAATGAATTATTTCGTAAAACCACCTAATAGAACTATTCCTGAAAGATTAATATATAAACAACCTGTAATCAGAATTGTTTATGAAGATGTTGTTACTGCTGCGGATTACAATGCCTATGAATATAGAATGTGTGACACAAAAACCGGTGATTATCTCGGTAAAATGATTGCCGGACCAATGGTTTGCCGCAAAAATATAAAAAAATCTTTTTATCCGATTGATAAAGACTACAAATCATTTTATATTGACGAACTACATGTAACATACCCAAATGAAGGCGTTGGCAGTGATTTTATAAATTTAGCAAAACACGAAAGCAGAAAATATGATTGTATGGGAAGAATACATTTGGTTGCAAGTCGTATTTTTGCACCAACCAGACCTCCGCATATATTTTATAGAAAATTAGGTTTTACTTCCAATAAACCTAAAATAAATCAACATATTGATTGGTGTATTAAACACAAAAGAAAAATGCATTGGACAAAAGCCGATAATCTTGAAATGTATCTTCCAATTGCAGAACCCTCAAAAAAGAGTAATTTGAGTTGGAGAATTATCAAAAAATTTTTAAAACATATATTTTAAAATTGATTAAAATAAAAAAGGGCGGGTTTGGAATTCAAACCCGCCCTTTTATGTCTTTTTTATTATTTAACAACTATATTAACAAGTTTACCAGGAACTACAATTGTTTTAACAATAGTTTTTCCGTCAGTTTGTGCTTTAATCTTTTCACTGTTTAAAGCAACTTGTTTCATTTCGTCTTGACTTAAACCTGCATCAACTTCAATTTTATCTTTAACTTTTCCGTTAACTTGAACAACTAAAGTTATTGAACTTGATTTTGCAAGGTTTTCATCCCATTTGCACCAAGGTTGTTCATGGATTGAACCGGTTCCGCCCAATTCGTGCCATGCTTCTTCTGTTAAGTGAACAGCAACAGGAGACATAAGTTTCATCAACGAAACAATTGCAAAACTCAAGACATTTTTATCTTCTTCATTTAATACAGGCTTTTTGGATTGCCAATCATAAATTGCATTCGTAAGTTCACGATATTTTGAAATTACTGTATTAAATTGGAAGTCATTTGCAATATCGTTGGTAATTCCTTTCATTGCAATATGAACTGTTCTTACTAAATCATCATTTGATTTTTCTAATGGAAAGTTCAGTTTGTAATCAAGTGTGATATTTTGAGCATTTGTTGAAATAAGTCTCCAAACTCTATTCAAGAATTTGTAGCAACCTTCAACACCTGCATCTGACCAGTCAAAATCTCTTGCCGGAGGTGAATCTGAAAGAATGAACAATCTTGCAGTATCTGCACCATAGTTTTCAAAGATTTCATCAGGGTCAACTGTGTTGCCTTTGGATTTTGACATTTTAGAACCGTCTTTTAATACCATTCCTTGAGTTAAAAGATTTTTGAACGGCTCGTCAAAGTCTAACAATCCGCAGTCACGCAATGCTTTTGTGAAAAATCTTGAATATAACAAGTGAAGGATTGCGTGTTCAATACCTCCTACATATTGATCCACAGGCAGCCAATGATTTACTATATCACGGTTAAAACATTCTTTTGAATTATTTGCATCAGCATAACGCAGATAGTACCAACTTGAACACATAAATGTATCCATTGTATCTGTTTCACGAGTAGCATGTCCGCCGCAAACAGGACATACGGCATCTTTAAATGTTTTAGAAGTTGTTATTGGAGATTTACCAGCAACTGAGAAATCAACATCTTTCGGTAACATTACCGGCAATTGATTTTCAGGAACCGGTTGAATGCCGCATTTGTCACAATATACAACAGGAATTGGAGCACCCCAATATCTTTGGCGGGAAATTAACCAGTCACGAAGTCTGTATTGAGTTTTGAATTCTCCAAAACCATTATCAACTGCCCATTGAGTAATAGCTTTTTTAGCTTTGTTATTATCCATTCCGTTGAATTCGCCGGAATTTATCAAGATTCCGCCATCTTCAGAAACTTTTTCCAAAACGACATTTTCACCATTTGCCATTCTGTCTTGAATTTCTTTAGATGCAATAACTATTTTCATTGGCATATTATATTTTTTAGCAAAGTCAAAGTCTCTGCCATCATGTGTCGGAACTGCCATAACCGCACCTGTTCCATATTCAACTAACGCATAATCCGCTGTCCATAGAGGGAAAATTTCACCGTTAAACGGATTGCGGCAGTGAGTTCCTAAAGGAACACCTGTTTTTGTTCTATCTGTTGAAAGTCTTTCAATCTCAGTCATTTTACGGGCATTTGCACGATATTCCTCAACAGTTTCTTTATTTTCGTCTGTTGTAAGTTTTTCAATATCTTTGTATTCCGGAGCTACAACAAGATAAGTTATACCAAAAACAGTATCAGGTCTTGTTGTATACACAGGAACATACATTTCTTCACCGTTTGGAGCATCAATTACAGGGAATTTAAAAATTGCACCTTTAGATTTTCCAATCCAGTTAGCCTGCATTGTTTTAACATTATCACCCCAGCCCGGAAGTTTATCTAAATCTTCTAACAATACATCTGCGTATTCAGTAATTTTTATGAACCATTGTGATAAATATTTTTTCTCAACAACGCTGTCGCATCTCCAGCATTTACCATCGATTACTTGTTCATTTGCAAGAACTGTTCCGCATTCGTTACACCAGTTAACAGCAGCTTCTTTTTTGTATACTAAACCTTTTTTATAAAGTTGTAAGAATAACCATTGTGTCCATTTGTAATAATCCGGTTTGCAGGTAGTAACTTCTCTGTCCCAATCGTATGACAAACCTAACATTTTTAATTGTTTTGTCATATATGCGATGTTTTCATCAGTCCAGGTTTCAGGATCAGCATTATGTTTCATTGCTGCATTTTCAGCAGGAAGACCGAAGCTATCCCAGCCGATTGGATGTAAAACATTAAATCCGTTTGCTTTTTTAAATCTTGCAATTACATCTGTAATTGTATAGTTTCTTACGTGTCCCATGTGAAGTTTACCTGATGGGTACGGAAACATAGATAAAGCATAGTATTTAGGTTTATCAGATTCGTCCAAAGTTTTGAAAGCTTTGGTTTCTTCCCAAATACCTTGCCATTTCTTTTCTATTTCTTGTGGAAAATAACTTTCTTTCATATTATACTTTCTCCATTTATTCTCAGAAAAAGTATAACATAAAATAAGCGTATGAGCATTGTTCTTGATAATAATAAAGGTATTTTTATACCATTAGAGTATTTTATTTAATTTTACCACGGAGTGCCAATGTCAAACCTGATATCAAAGCCATTCCCACTGCTGAAATTACACCAACAACTACAGAAGAAATTGTTCTCTTTTTAGTTAAATTCTTTTGAAACTCATCAACAGAAATTTGCCCGTCCCACATTTTTCCATCAGGAGTTCTTCCACCAATAGGAATTTTACCGTCTTTAGAAAAAGCTTTTGCTTGTTGAACAGTAATATTATCCATTCTTTTTTGTAATAAATATGAAGATCCTGCACCAAGTGCAGCTCCGGCTACCGACATTATTCCCATTGTTTTAGCTACACTTACCATAAGACCTCCTTTTATTTACATTTCTATTAAAACAAGTTTTAGATATTTTTTGCCAGTTTGTTACAAACATTTAAATTATATACACCCGAGTAACTTGCATTTTTTATTTGACAAGATTATTATTAAGAAGTTAAGTTTTCTTAATTGAAAGTTTTATTTTTAATGTTACTGGGGTAAAATATATTTATGGCAACTAAGGAAAAATTATATTCGGATATTCCACCGACAAAACTTAGAAATAAAGAAGAAAAATTTAAACCTGCAAAAACAAATCGTTTCTGGTTAACCATAGCAAGTTTATTCTTCTTTAATATGCTTCAAAACAGGTTTTATGCATTCAGATATAATGGTGTAGAAAACTATAAAGAACGTGATGAAAAATATCCGACAATTCTTTTTGCTCCACATTGCAACTGGTGGGACGGAATTGTATTATACAATATTACCCACAGAATTTGTCATAAAGAAATCCGTTTAATGGTTGAAGAACTTAACAGATTTCCATTATTAAGACGCGGCGGAGCATATTCGGTTAACAAAAAATCTGCTCAATCAGCAATTAAAGCTCTTCAATATTCAGTAGATTTATTAAGTGATTTAAGAAATGTATTGTGCATATTCCCTCAAGGGATTATCAGACCACCTCATTTCCGTCCGTTTAAATTTCAAACAGGTTTAACATATATTGCACAAAATGCAGTTAAGAAATATGGTAAAGTTAATCTAATTCCGGTTTCTATTGATTATTGTTTCTTAAGAGACAACAGACCTGAAGTTATTGTTGATTTTGGCAAACGTATAGAATTAACTGACCCTAATATCGAAAGAAAAGATTATACAAAATTTTTAGAAGCAAAATTGACTGAAATTTGTGATGAACAATTCAGAAACATTTCTCAAGGCAAAATTGATGATTATAAAATTCTTTTCAAACAACACCTAAAATGGTACAGACGTATCGAACAAAGGTTAAAAAGAATTGACTTGCCTGACGTTTCTGAAATGTAATTTTATTTATACATTTTTTTCATACGTTTTTCAAGTAATATAACCGCATTTGCTTCGATTGCAAGCTTTTGGCCAACGGCGTCAAGTTTTTCTTTAGTTTTTGCTTTTATAGAAAAATCATCAGGTGAAATATCTAATATTTTACACAATACTTCTTTCATTTTTGGAATATAAGGCATCATCTTCGGAGCTTGTGCAATAATATTGCTGTCAATATTAACAATTCCATAACCCTTATCTTGGATAAGATTATAAACATGTTTTAAAAGTACTGTACTATCAATATCTTTATATTTTGGATCGGTATCAGGAAAAAGAGTTCCAATATCATCAAGTGCAAGTGCACCCAACATTGCATCAATAATTGCATGAATTAAAACATCTGCATCAGAATGTCCCAAAAGCCCTTTTTCATGCGTGATTTTAATCCCGCCAATGATTAAATCACGACCCTCAATTAATTTATGAATATCATATCCGATGCCAATTCGATACATATTATAAATCCTTTCTTTTACTATTATAGCATACTTTTACATTATATGTTATAATAGAAAAATAGAATATAAAGGGAATTATGACATCACCTGTTGTTACACGTAAAGTAAATCCTCATCCTACTTGTTCAAGCACACCAACTCCTATTTATACAGATGTTGATATGTCTATTTATTATCCATATAAAGTTTATTCTCTTATATTTTCACTTATCATTTATGCATTTATCATCTTTGCAATAATTGGTTCAATTATTGGAGGGATTATTCTTTTTATCATAGCAACAAAAAAGAAAGACCATCTTTGCCCTAAATGCGGCAGAGTTTTTAAATATAAAAAGAAATTACCGTCAAGATGCCCTTTATGTTTATCCAGAATTGAGCCTCCGGAATGTCCTTAATTTATATGATGTAAAAATAGATGAAAAGTATACAATAAAAATAAAAGGAGATTTATATGACAACATTTAACAGAAAAACTGTAACAACAACCCGACCGGTTTTTTCTCAAAACTACAATAATAATTCAAAAAAAAGTACAACCGTTGAAGTTAACAGCAAAACTACATATACAAGACAACCTGATATTTATGATTATATAAATATCGGCTTGATTATTTTAATAATTATAGTTGGTATTATAGGATTTATTAAATCTGTTCGCTCCAGAAAATTTTATAAATGCCCGTCTTGCGGGGAATCTTTCCGTTCTGAAAATATGGAATCTATGACTTGTAAAGTTTGCGGAGCTAATCTGGAAGAGACTTATGACTCAAATATTACTGACAAAACTAAATAAAGCTTTGTTATACAAATTTTTATTTTATAAACATTTTTACAAATATATCTTTTTACATAAACCATTATGCGAAAAATATAAAGATAATACTTTAAAAATCTTTGGACTATATGTATGTAGAAGTTGTCTGCTTTTGTATACAGGATTTTTAATATCAATTATTCTTTGTATTACTTCAATAAAAAGTGTACACTTTGACAAATATTTTTATTTAGGTTTAGCAGGATTAATTTTAACATTTATCGTTTCTTACCCGACAATTTATTCAAAATTTCGTAGACTAACTAAAGATTTTATAAGGTTTTATGATGGAATTTTTCTTGCAGCATTCTTTGTTGTAAGTTTCAAATTTAACTTATACGCAGGATTTGGAAGTATTCTTGTATTTATCCTTTTGCGAACAATTTATAACAAAAAACGCAGCGGAGACAGAATTTGCAAAGGTTGTGAAAAACTTGTTGAAGGTAAAACCTGTGAAGGATATATACAACAAAAACAAGCTCTTTTAGACTTAGAAGAAGAATATTCAAACATAATTATGAGGCAAATGAATAAAGAAAGGATGGAATTATGATTAATCGTGAAGACTTACTTGCCGGAACCAGACCCGAAGTCGGCAGTAGAATTCTTGTAACCGAAAAAGAAACCTTCGAAGGTTATCAGGTAATGGATTACAAAGGTGTTGTTTGGGGTATCTCAATGAGAGCAAAAGACTTTGTTCAAGACACAATGATGGGCTGCAAAAACGTAACAGGTGGTGAATTAACATCATACACAGAATTATCAGATGAAGTTCGCCAAAGAGCCTGGGATAGAATGGTTTCTTCAGCAAGAAGAATTGGAGCTAATGCTGTTATTAATTTCCGCTTCGAAATCACTCCTGTAATGTATGGAACAGGCGGAACTGCAGAAGTTATTGCATACGGTAACGCTGTTGTAATTGAACCAATTAAAAACTATGTTCCAATGGGTGGTTTAGGTAATATTCTTGCAGAATTTGTTGATCATTATTGCGGAGGTGAAGGCATAAATGATGCGATACCCTCAAAAAAAATAAAAGAATCTCCAAAAGCTGAACTTACAAAAGTTGGCGATATTACTTATGCAATTTGTCCGGAATGTAAACTCAAATTTAAAGTTACAAAAGATGAAAACGGAAAAACCAGAGCAATGGGACTGGCAGACATAGACCCAGAAGAAGATGGTTTACAAATTTATTGCTCAAGATGCGGAACTAAATTTACTATTCCTGAATTGGAATAACAAATTTTTCTACAGCTTTCACAAACCCGTCATTCTCGACGGTATCAGTTATGAAATCGGCACATTCCTTTAATTCGGGTGTGCCGTTTCCCATAGCAACACCTATACCGCCGCACTGAACCAAATCAATATCATTGTTTTGATCACCGATTGTCAAAACTTCTTCAGGTTTTATTCCCCACATATTGCAAATATGCTGAACCCCGAGGGATTTCTTTGCATCACTACAGCCAATTTCACAAAAATATGGAGTAGATTTTACAATATACAAATCCGGATATTTTTCTTTTAATTCGTTAACCCAACCGGTAACTTTTTCAGCATCAGTTAAATCTATTGCAAGAATTTTGTTAACATTTTCGATTACCAAATCATCAAAATTGCAAACCGTATAATCAATAAACTTTCCATCAGTATACGATTTAACAATATCATTATCTTCTTCAACATAAAGCTTATCATCAAGATACAAATTTATATGAATATTATTTTTTCTTGCCCATTGGATAATTTCTTTTGCATAATCATTTGATAAATTTTTTTGATAAAGCGTATTGTTATGACAATCTTTAATTAATCCGCCTTGATAAGAAATTATTGGAGTATCAAGCCCGAGTTCTTTAGCAACAGGTAAAGTGGCACAATGCATTCTGCCTGTAACAAGAACTAATTTAATCCCTGATTGCTTAAGTTTTTCAACACAATTTTTCATTGCAGGAGTAAAATCTAATCCCCATTTTAAAATAGTTCCGTCAATATCTGTTGCAATCATTTTAATCATGTGTAAATCCTCCACAAAATGCACGTGACAGTGCACAAATTGTTTTTGCATCATTTATTGTTCCATCATTTATCATTTGAAAAACTTCTGACAGTTTAAATTCAAAACACTTAATAATTTCGCCTTCATCAGGATGTTCTCCGACGAATTCTAAATCAGAAGCAAGATATAAATACAATTTTTCCGTACAAATTCCGGGTGTTGTATTGATATAACCTAAAGACTTCCAATTTTTTGCTCTGTAACCTGTTTCTTCTTCTAACTCACGTTTGCAAGCCTCATCAGGATTTTCACTAATTTCCAACTTACCAGCAGGAAGTTCTAAAACAGTTTGTTTCAACGGATAACGATATTGTTTAACAAGCAGAATAGTTTCCGAATCTTTCAATGCTGCAATTACCACACCACCACTATGCAGTATAACTTCTCTAAAAGATTTATGACCGTCAGCAACTTCAACATCATCTTTTATAACAGTAATAACCTTACCATCATAAACGACCCTGGAACTAAGTGTTTTTTCCTCAAAATTCATAAAAAAATCATATCATAAATTTAATATAAAATAAAAATATTTACATATAAGGGGTAAATATATTAGAGAATAACACAATTTTTACCAACATTAGTGACAAAATACCTTCCTCTGACGAAGGGTCATGCTGAACTTTACAAAACGAAGCGACGAGGAATGAGTCAACCGAGCCTATATGTACAGGGACGAAGCCGCCAGTCTGTTTTAGAATCTTTATATAAAAGAGACTCATAAATTTAGAGTAACAATATTAAAGGGGTTTCAGGGGATTCCCCTGATGACTCAAGCCATTTAATCAAGCGTGTTTTTCTTTTTGCATCGCAATCAAAAAGCGGATTACGAGCAGAGGCTGAAAGGCAGGGTGTTGAGCCCTGACTGCAATGCCGTTTAATGCGAGTAACCAAGTTAAAAAAGTGAACAAAGAAAGATTCTTTTTAAAATAAATTCTGTTTCTTCATTTCTTTCTCCGCTTATCAGCTCGCATTAAACGGGACTACCGTCAAGGCTCAACGCCTTGAGCGTTCGCTCTCTGCTCGCTATACGCTTTATTGCGAGTAAAAGAGAAAGAAATGAAGAGCCTGTGTCTACACCAATTATTAAAAAAAGATAAATTTCACTTGTTAATTTGCTTTCATGCCTTATAATATAGGTATATAATGTTGTGAAGGGAAATATAATAATGACTGAAAATAATTCAAATCCGTTTAAAAATGACGAATTAATTAAAGATGAAAATATTGAAGCTTCAACCGAAAACAAAACTCCGGTTGAAGAAGCAAAAGAAGAAACCGCTCAAGATAACAAACTTCAAGAAGAGTATGACAAATTGAACCAGCAATATATTCGTCTTGCGGCAGATTTTGATAATTACAGAAAACGTCAGGAACAAGAACGTGAAAATTTAATCAAATTCGGAACAGAATCAACTCTGAAAAAAATGATTGAAGTTCTTGATAACTTTGACCGCGGTCAAAAGGCACTTGAAGGTGTTGAAGATTGCGAAAAGGTTAAAGAAAGTTTTAATCTTGTTCATAAACAGGTTTGGGATTCTTTAGCAAAACTCGGATTGGAAGAAATTAAAGCAGTAGGCGAAGAATTCGACCCTAATTTCCATGAAGCAGTTATGCAAACTCCAACAAGTGAACACCCTGAACATACAGTAATTGCTGAATTACAAAAAGGTTACAAAATGGGTGACAAGGTTTTAAGACCAACTCTTGTTAATGTTGCGACTGCTGAATAAAACGGCACTTCAAACCACAACAATGTCATACTGAATTCATTTCAGTATCCATAAAAATAGAACAAAGGAAGTAAAAAGAGGATATGGCAGATTATTATGAAATATTAGGAGTATCAAAAGATGCTTCAAAAGATGAAATAAAATCAGCTTTCAGAAAGAAAGCCAGAGAACTACACCCCGATGTAAACAAAGCCCCTGATGCCGAAGAAAAATTTAAAGAACTCGGCAAAGCTTATGAAACATTATCTGACGAAAATAAAAGAGCAACTTATGACAGATATGGTGAAGATGGTTTAAAAAATGCAGGATTTGACACAAATGGACCATTTGCAAGCGGTTTTGGCGATTTAAATGATATTTTTGAATCATTTTTCGGCGGTTTTGGCGGATTTGGATTTGGCGGAGGGGTTGACCCGAATGCACCTCAACGCGGTGATGATTTAAGATACGATATAAAATTAAAATTCGAAGATGCTGCATTTGGAATAAACAAAGAAATAAAATTTGACCACCTTGAAACCTGTCCTGACTGCCACGGAACCGGAGCTGAAAAAGGAACTCAAAAGAAAACTTGTCCGCAATGCGGAGGTTCAGGTCAAGTTAAAACAGTAACCAGAACTCCTCTGGGCAATTTTGCACAAATTACAACCTGCCCTCACTGTCATGGTACAGGAGAAATTATTGACAAGCCTTGCAAAACATGCCAGGGACACGGTCAAATTAACAAAGAAAAGAAAATTGAAATTAAAATTCCTGCAGGCGTAGATAATATGTCTAAAATCAGGGTTTCCGGCGAAGGTGATTGCGGTATAAACGGCGGTCCAAACGGAGATTTATTTGTAGTTATTCACGTTGAATCTTCAAATTACTACAAACGTGAAGGTATAAATGTATTTACAGAACTCGCAATTTCACCTGCACAAGCTGTTATTGGAGACACCGTAACAATCAAAACTCTTGACGGAGAAAAAGAAATCCAAATTCCGGCAGGTGCCCAACACGGAAATCTGGTTAAAATTAAAGGTGCAGGAATTCCTATAATTTCAAAACCATCTCAAAGAGGCGACCATATAGTAATTCTTAAAATTAAAATTCCTACAAAATTAAACAAAAAACAAGAAGCTTTATATAAAGAATTGTATGAATTTGAAACCGGCAAAGTTCCGCCAAAATCCATAATGTCAAAGGTTAAAGGAGTTTTTAAATAATATGAAAAAATTATTGTTGACTTTAGTTTTATGTCTAACAGCATCCGGAGCATCTTTTGCAGAACAAGTTCCGCAAAATGTACAGGATTTCGTTAATCAAACGTTTCCTGAAACAAACTTCCGTTTTGACGGTGTAATTGTACTGCCTGACAACACAATGTATTTACCGATTTTTCCTGCAAAAGTCGAAAATGTTGACGAAGTCGGTATAAAAACAACCTACCCTGCAAATGAAACATTAAAACAAAAACCTGATATGGTTATTCTCAATAATAATTATTCATTATTAAAAGTAATCAACACTAACGGCAAAAAAACAGTTATCAATTTAATGAATCCGCCTGATGAAATTCAATCAGGACTACTGCCGCAAGATATTTTACTGCCAAAAGGACTTGTAATTCCTGAAACATTGAAAGGCATTATCGGTAATATTGATGTTGCAATAACACAAGAAACAGGATTAAAAATCAACAATGCAAGAAAAGTTGGGAAAACAAACAACGTTTCTCCTGTAGAAGAATTAAACGGTAAATCTTTCTACATTGCAACAGGAACAAATAAAAATATTCAAGTTATTGACTCAAACACAAAATTACCAAATTATGCCCTTGAGCAAAATGCTGTAATCAATGATTTGAAGTGTTACAACGGTGAATTCTTACTTGTAACTTATTTTGATTCAAAGGTTATGAATATAATTTCTCTAATGGATGAAAAAGTTATAAAACAAGTTCCTTTTGAAATTAACCCTGAACAAATAATCATTGACAATGATAAAAAAATCGCATATATAACAAGTGGTTCTAATTCAAGCATATATGTATTTAATCTTGAAACTATGACCCTAAAAAGACAACTAAAAATTAACGGACTTTGTGAAAAATTCACATTGTCTGAAGATGGTAACAAATTATTCTACGTAGAT
The DNA here is from genome assembly GCA_902475545.1 of uncultured bacterium. Lineage (GTDB taxonomy): Bacteria > Cyanobacteriota > Vampirovibrionia > Gastranaerophilales > Gastranaerophilaceae > Zag111. The sequence goes on along the minus strand of CABRZP010000005.1, from coordinate 24,733 downwards.
AGAAATAAAAACAATATTTGGGCAATCGAATTAGATAATAATTACAAATTAAAAAATATCGGCACATTCCCAAATATTTCGAAAATCGCATACACCGACGGTAAAATATATGTAATTAGCCGTACTCAAAACAGATTAGCAATCGTAGATTATGAAACTTTAGAATTAATTTCAGAACTTGAAGTTTGTGAAAAACCGGTTGATTTATATGCACATAATAAAGAATTATTTATTCTTGGTGCCGGTGAAAATCTTGTTGAAGTTTTGAACACTGAAGAAAATGTTATTACTGATAAATTATTCTTGAATACAAACGCATTTGCTACAACAATTACACCAATTGAAAACAGTGAAATGATAATGATTACAAATGCCCGTTCAGGTTTATATTCCGTAATTGACACAGCAACTAAAGAAATTGTTAAAACAAGTCCTTTAGATGTTCCTGTTCGTTCAATTGTAGTTACAGATAAGGTTAAAACAATAAAATGATAATAGAAACTTTTGATAATACAACTCAAAAAATTTTAAAAGAACTGGAAAAAACTCAAAAAGAATTTTGGAATATATCCAGAGTAACAGCAGAATTTTTATATAATATGATTGTTGACTCACACTCTAAAAGTGTTATTGAAGTCGGAACATCAAACGGTTATTCGGGTATTTGGCTTGGGAAAGCACTAAAACAAACCGGTGGGAAACTTACAACTATTGAGTTTTATGATAAACGACTTGATGTCGCAAAAGAAAATTTTGAAAAATGCGGAGTTGCAGATATTATTGAAACCAAAAAAGGGGATGCCGCAACAATATTAGAATATTTACCGGAAGATTTCAAAGTTGATTTTGCTTTTGTTGATGCCAATAAAGCCCAATATATAAAATTTTTCCACCTTATTGAACCGCATTTAAATGTTGGCGGCTATATTGCGTGTGATAACGTTATATCACATGCATCAAAAGTTCAAACATTTTTGGATGATATTAATGCTAATCCAAATTACGAGAATGTAGTTTTGCCGCTACCTGCAGGATTGTCATTGGCAAAAAAATTAAGATAACCAACTCACACATCAACCCTTCTAAAAGGAAAAATAAAAGGAGTAATTAAAATGAGCGAAGATTGTATTTTTTGTAAAATAATCAGAGGTGACTTCGGGACAGAATTTGTATATGAAACAGAAAACACTGTTGTATTTAATGATATTAACCCAAAAGCACCCATACACATGCTTGTATGCCCTAAAGAACATATTGCATCGTTAAATGAATTAGAAGATCCAAAATTGATGGCTGAACTTTTACAAACCGTAAAAGATGTAACTAAAAAAGTTGGATTGAAAGCTTATAAAACACAAATTAACACAGGCAAAGAAGCCGGACAGGAAGTTTTCCATTTACATATTCATGTAATGGGTAAAGCTGAGTAAATTAAAATTTTTAATTTTACATAAAAGGTCGGCATATAAAATGCCGACCTTTGTATTATCTTTCATATTGTTTATAAAAATCTTCAGGTAATTCTCGAACCGGATTATATAAAGCTTTAATTTCTTCCATTGAGAATTCTGTACGAGCATTATAACTGTCAGAGTAACCTTCTTTTTCTATCCGGTATAAACAATAAGGATTACATCTGCAATATTTTCCATCAGCAGAAGCTGAGGCAGCTATTGAACATCCGCCTTTGCATATAGAAGCATAAATACAATCTTTACAATAACCGGACAACATTGAACAATCAAAATGTCTATTATATTCAAAAGCATTTGGATCATTCCATAAATCAATTAATGATCGTTCTCTTACATTACCTTCAATAAATTCATCTCTTTGTTGAGACAAACAGCCTCGAATAGAACCGTCACTTCCAATTCCTAATACTTTCATTCCAGCATGACAGCCATACCATTGTCCTTGAATACTTCTTGAAAAATCACTCATATAACCGGTTGCATCTGCACCTGTAACATCAATTTGACATTTATATTCAGTTTGTGTCTCATAAATGAATTTTGCCATATCCCAATATTGAGCTTCCGTAATCATAGCCTCTTTCGGCATTCTTCCAATCAGATCAGCATATTGTATTTGCCAATAATAAACACCATGTTGAATTAATAAATTACGAATTTTAGGTAATTGAGAAAAATTTAATTTATGGACAGTAGTAACAATAGACGGTGTAATACCATTAGCAATCAGTTTATCAATAGATTCAACTACATGATCAAAACAACCTTTATGTCCTCTAATATAATCATGCATCCATGCTTCACCGGCATCTAAACTTATACCAAAAACAATAGGATTAATAGCTTTTATAACTTGAATAGTTTCATCATTTAATGCAAGTCCGTTAGATATAAATGCAACATCCATTCCTTGAGATTTAATAGCAGCAGCAATCGCTCCAAAATCTTTTCTCATCAATGGATCACCACCGGATAAAAATATTACCTTTGCACCAAGTTGTTTTAAATCTGCTACAATATCTAAACATTCAGGGAGTGTTAGCTGATGTTCTTTTTCTACAGAAATACAATCTGAACCACAATGAATACATTTTGCATTACACTTCCAAGTTATCTCCCAAACTACTCTCTCTAAATTATATTTCATAAGTACCTCTCTCCTTAATATAATAAGAAAGTTCAAAAAGAAAGTCCACACATTAATTTTTATTAAAATTTTCTAAAATTTGAAATTAAAAGTTATAATAATATTTTATAATATATATGTATATATATTGGAGGTTTCATGGCAGATTTTAATATTAACGGAAAAAACTTTGATATTACTTGGAATAACACCAGACAAGAACTTATAAATCAAGGTAATAAAGCTCCAACAACAGCTGATATTGTTAGAGCATTAGTCCAAAAAGCAACGGAAGCTCAAAATAATACTCCAATTCCGGGATTTCACTTAGAACACGAAGGTCCTGTCATGAAATACGGTGCAAATATCGGTTGTAAACCTAATGAGATTAAGCCGCTTTACGCTGCACATATTGAAAATCCGGAACCTCCGGTTATGAAATACGGTGCAAATATCGGCTGTAAACCTAATGAGATTAAGCCGCTTTACGCTGCACATATTGAAAATCCGGAACCTCCGGTTATGAAATACGGTGCAAATATCGGCTGTAAACCTAATGAGATTAAGCCGCTTTACGCTGCACATATTGAAAATCCGGAACCTCCGGTTATGAAATACGGTGCCAATATTGGTTGTAAGCCTAATGAAATTAAACCGCTTTATGCTGCACCTATTGGAAATGAAAACAATAAAATTCCAACAACATATGTAGTTCAAAGCGGACAAAGTATTTCAACTATTGCAATAAATAATTTAAAACTTCAACTTGGCGAAGAAGAATTTGAAAAAATTAGTAAAGACAATAAAAAGTTCAAAAAATTAATAAAAAATCTTAGAAAACAAATTATTGATGCCAATAGAAGAGATAAAGCAGTTGGAGGAAAATCAAATAATGCAGTAAAAACAAATCGAAGAGGTATTAGTTATTTCTACAAAGATGCAACTATCAATATTCCAAAATTTGATTTATCTGCATTAAATGATGAACAAAAATAATTATATTAAAAACTTTTCAAATCCCGTATTTAGATAAATTCCAAATACGGGTTTATTTTGCTTAAAATTCTATGTAACATTCCTTAATATTCCCCTCTAAAAACTCAAGAATATAAATAAAAAACCGATATTTAAATAAAAACAAGGATAATTGTGCTATGCAATTTAATGTAAACAACCTTGGGTGTCAATTCTTTACACAAACAACACCAACAACATCGACACCACAACCAACAACAACTCAAACATCAAATACTCCAGCCCCTACCGGTGAAATAAAAATTAAGGGGTCGGATAAAACTGTTGATTTATCTAAACTTCAAGGGTTGGTAAAAACTGACCAAAACCAATCAATCTTTAATATGAAAGTTAAAGGTGAAAACGGTCAAATGGTTAATATTGATGCTGACGGCAATGGTGTTATTGACGCAGGAGAAGCACAAAGATTAGCACAGTATCTTAAAGAAACCGGCGGACGAGACGATAAAATTTCTGCAAAAGATTTTCATCAGACAACAAAAGCTTTAAATCAAGATGCATTTAAAGCACTTCAATCTATTGCAGATCAACAAAATGCTTACGAGAACGGAGATCATGTGGAAGGAGACACAACTTTCCACAAAGGAGGCTCATATACAAGAGGAAATGTTACAACTAACCGTGATGGAACATCTATTGTAAGAGATCCTGAAACCGGTACTGTTCAATACAAAGATGCTCAAGGCAAAGTAACAAAAACAGAATATAAAGACGGTTCATATTCTATTCCTAAGAATGGCAATGGATATGAAAAATTTTCAAAAGATAATGTATTACTTGAAAAATGTGAAATACAAGACGGCAAAGAGACAGTAACCAATTATGCTTCTGATGGAAAAACCATCAAATCAACAACTACTACAGAAACTACCGAGAAAAATGGTGTTAAAGTTCCACACACAGTAACAAGAACTTTCGGCTCAGACGGAACAAGTATTACAGGAATTAGTGAATCATACAGTCTGCCTGACGGTACAGGTACTCAACACAAACATGAACTCACTTTTGCCAATGAACAAGATATGGAAGCAGGCAGACCATCAAGAGAAGTTGTTGACGGCAATATTCCAAGTAAAAAGAATTCTATTGAATACACATACGACGATAACGGAAAACTAATAAAACAGACTGAAATTTCCGGCGACGGAAAAACAACATCTTCAACAAAATTTGATAGAAATGGTAATAAATTTGTCACAACTACAACTGTAAATGCTCAAGGAGAAAAAGATACAGATGTAAAATTCCTTGACAGTTCAGGAAAACCTCTTCCGGATGGTGAATTTGGTTCAAGCAAATTCCATGTTAACCGTGGTGAATCCAACACAGCAATTGCAAAACGTGCATTAATTGAACAGGGTTATAAAGAAGCAGACATTACTCCTGCAATGATTAAATCTGCAAAAGCAATGATTGAAGGTGCAAATAGAGACCAATTAAAAACTCTAAGTCATGACCATGGCAAAATGAAAGCAGGTACAAGATATTTCTATGCAGATGCAGATTTAAAAATCCCTAGATTAGACTTAGATAAAGATGGTATTCAACAATTATTAGAAGTTGAAGTAATTGCTCCTGCACCGAAGAAAAAACCACCATTAATTGATATTCCGCCAATTACCATTAAACCGGAAGATTTAAAGATAAAGACACCAAACTTAACACCTCCTACGACTAAACCAACTACTGATGAAACACCTCAACAAGATAACTATGACAAATATCTTGATATGATAAAACCTGAAAATTGGAAAACCGGAACAACTTTCAAAATGCAGCATAACAATAAAATAATTACGATTGAACGTGCAACATTAAAAAATGGTCAAGCTGTGTATAAGCATAATGGAAAATTCTATGAAATTGATCCAAATACCAGATTACCGGATTTCACAAAAGAAGTTAAGGATGATTTATATGACTATACTCAATTTGATTCTTATAATCAAACGTTTCAAGCATAATATTCATTGAAAACAAATATTTATATGATAGCATAGTGTTACGTGAAAATTTGCGTAACACTTGTTTTATGTAGATTTAACAATAAGAAAGGGAAAATAAGAATGAAAAATGGTATAGAAAACGGATATTATCATGAGATTACCCCCGGCGGATACGGAATTGCTATTAAAGCAGGAAAAATATTATTCTCTGATAATTCTCCATTTCAAAAAGTTGAAGTGTTTGAAACAGAATCTGAACTTGGCAGAGTTTTAACACTTGATGATTTAATGATGACAACAGAAGGCGATGAATATCATTATCACGAAATGATTGCACATATTCCTATGATGCAGCACCCTTGCCCAAAATCAGTACTTGTAATTGGTGGTGGCGACGGCGGTACAATCCGTGAAGTTTTAAAACATAAAACAGTAGAAAAAGCTGTTCTTTGCGAAATTGACGGAATGGTTATTGAAGCTTGCAAAAAATATTTACCAACAATCTCTTGTGAACTTGATAATCCAAAAGTAGAAATTCTTGTTGAAGATGCAATTGAATATATTAAAGATAAAAAAGATGAATTTGATATTATCCTAATTGATTCGACAGATCCTATGGGTCCTGGAGAAGGCTTATTTACAGATGAGTTCTATACTAATGTTAAAAACTCATTGAAAAAAGGCGGTATTATGGTTGCACAATCAGAATCACCTTTTGCACAAGCTGAATCAGTAAGAAAAATGTATGTTCAATTGAAGAAAGTATTCCCGAATGTTGCAACATACACATCAAATATCCCAACCTATCCTGGCGGATACTGGGCATGGGCATTCTGTTCAGTTGATGTTAAACCGCTAGAATACTACAATGACGAACGTGCTGCAGAAATTATTCCAACTTGTAAAATTTACAATAAAGAATATCACAATGCTCGTTTCGCTCTTCCAAATTATTTAAAAGAATTATTATAACAAATTATATTTTGTAAGAAGCCGGCGATAGAAATCTATCGCCGGCTTCTTATATTTATTTCAAAAACTTCTTCTTTAAATATTTAAAAGATGGTTTTTCTACAAAATAATATGTAAATACACCAAACAAAATTACAACGGCAAAAAACAATACAAGATTTTCTACAGAATGTGCAATTACCCATTGAGAATGAGCTTTACAAACATAATACATCCACAAATTTTTAACAAATTGATGAGTTAAAAATATTGAAAATGCAAATTGTCCAAGAAAAACTGAAATATTATTTTCTAATAATTTTGAAAAATATCCCTTTTTAATCACAAATAATGAGAATAGTACAATAAATGCAATAACCATAATTAAAGGATTCTCATAATTCATTTTATGGAAACATATATAATAAAATACAAAGAAAAATAAATAAACTTCAGATGCTGTAAATAGTAACTTTTGCCAGATATTTAATGTCATTTCTTTTACTTTTTGAATATTATCTTTATAAATCATAGAAAGAAAATATCCTGTTCCAATACCTGCGAATGCTCTTATCATTCCAATATTAAAAACATAAGCAACATTAATATACTGCACACCTTTAGTATGAATCCACATCGAATAACAGAAAAATATTATACATGCCGTAATTAAATTAAAAACTTTTTTCTCAACTATTTTATATAAATAAAAATAAAACGATAAGCCCCAGAATAAAGAAGATACAAACCATGCAGCAGGAATATCACCTTTTGTAAGAGTTAAACCAACATTTTGAATATTTAATAGTGTAAAAACATTTTCATATTTCAAAAATGTAATTGGTGTAAATACTGAAGTAATATAGATAATTACCAACATAAAAATGATTGTTGGCATAAATCTAAGTAACTTTTTCTTTGCAAAGTCAGCATAATTTTGATTAAAGTTTGTTGTCATAAACAAGAAGAAACCTGAAATTATAAAGAAAAAATCTACCGGCAGCCTGCTCCAGTGAAAATTTGTCATCATATTATTATACATTGGAATGTCATTACCAAATATATTAATCACTCCCTGACGCATATGACAACAAACAATTACTAATGCAAACAAAAATCGCAATATTTCAATATTTTTAATCTTTTCCATAACCAATCATTTTTAGATATAACTTATTACTTATATTTTTATTAACTATAGCATAATACAAGTTATAACACAATTAATTTAAAAAAAATTTGCTGAAATCCTGGAAATAAGTACAAATTATATCGCTTGTGTTGAAAATGGCCGACAAAATATGTCCCTTGGGAAAATTTTAGAACTTTCCAAAGCTTTAAATATAGATATAAATAAGTTAGTAGATTTTACAAATTGATATCTTCAACTGTATATAATCTGTGAGTAGAATTCACACGAATTTTACCGTCATCACCTTTTATAAACAGAATAGGGAAAAGGAAAAACCATCCAGCGTTAGCCCAATATCTGCCTTCACCTTTATCCGCAATAGTTCCTCTTAATCTGATAATATCATTATTTGAAGTTAATAGTTCAAAATTTCCCAATTCAAGTTCACCTGGAATTCCTAATATTCCGTTATTTCTCTTTTTAACAACTTCAGCAGTAACTTCTTTGCCTGATTTTATTATAACCTCATTGTTTACTTTAACTGGCTGTACTACCGTAAAATTAACTCTATCTCCTTCTTTTACATTATCCGCATTAATCTCTTTTTGCGGTTGAACAACAAGCATTGTCCCCTCTGGGATGGTTGCAGCATAAATTTGAGATTGTAACAATAAACTTAGCATAATAATTGATAAAATCTTTTTCATATTAACTCCATTAATTATATGTCATATAACTTAATCTATAGTTCAACTTATATGAATTATAAACCATTATAATATTATGTCAAATATTTTAAAATTTTAATTATGGATAAAAAGAAAATTGTAGAAATTTTTTCAGCTAATGTTAGAGCAGAAAGAGCACGGAAGAATTATACTCAAGAAAAAGTTGCAGAATTCGCAGAAATTTCAACAGAGTATTTATCAAAGATAGAAAACGGAAAAGCTTGTCCAACGACTTTGGTTATTGCAAATCTTGCATTAGCTCTGGGGGTTACTCTGGACACATTATTACCTTTAGATAATTTAAAAAATAATTAATTCTATCCTAATCAGCTTTATTTATTGAATATTTTGAATACATTTCTGCAACTTTTTTATATGATGCAGGTATAGACATTGGCAAATTTATAATTTTATGTGTTAAATAATATGGATTTGCAAACATAGAATAAGCTTCTGCACCAACCGCAGCAGTTGCATTTACTGAATGTCTGAGTACATCATTTTTTATTTGTTTATCATTAAATCTATGTCTAAAAGGATTATCACTCTCATATAAATCGTACGTTACTGTATCTACCATCTTTGGAACTGGTGTTGAATCAACCCAATTGGAAAATAATGAAATATTCTGGGAAATAATTGTATTATTTATAAGATTCATAATTATATTAAATTCGAAAAGATAATTTTTTGCTATTACTACCAGTAACGATAAAATCTCGGATGAACATAATACGGTCTTGACATATAATAAAAATGTTGACGTTCAAGATAATTCCTAATACGTTGTTCATTTATCATTTCTTGTTGGAGCATATTATTTCGCTGTTGTTCAATTACAAGTGCTTTTTGAGCCTCTAGCTGCTGTTGTTGATAATATTCATTCTTCTTATCCTGAACATATTTATTAAAATCATCATTTAAAGAATTAAAAGCATTTGTTAACTGTTGTCCTGTGTATTTTTTCAAATACAAATTTGCCGTATTAAAAAATTCATCTTGTTTTTGCGAAACTTCAGAAGCTGAAATTATTGTCGGAATTTCTTTTTCTATATCTGCCCATTTCGGAATTTTAACAAAAGATGTCAATTTAGATACTGCTTTATTAAGCTTAGCTTGTTCAATATCTGCAATAACTCCATTTGCTTCCATAATCTGAGTATCATCTTGAGCAGCAGAACGTGCTTTATATCCGTATGAAAGTTTTATCTCATTATCACTAACTGTTTGTGAAATTCGCATCAGATTTTCGAAATTGTAATTCTCTTTTAATAATTCTTTTGCCAGTTTATTTGCTTCAAAATTGTTTTGAACATTAAAGTATGCAAGATATAAAAGCTCTTTATCCTGATATTCCAACCTATTCAATTTCTTACAATATTCAATTGTTTTTGAATAATTACCGAGAGCAAAATAACAATGAGCAATATATGATGTTACAAAATCATCATTAGTATTTTCATACATCATAAAATAATTCAAAGATCTTGTATATTGTGCTGTGGCAAAATATAAAATACCAAAAGATTGATTAACTAAATCTTTACGAACAATTTGCCCCTTCTTATCCAAATATTGAATTTTATTTAAAAGCCTGATTACTTCATTGTAATTATTCTTTTGATAATTCAAGTTATAACACTGTAAATACGCAGGAAGATAATTCGGATATTTTTCAAAAACCTTATTCCAGTCACCTTTTTCAATTAGTTTTTGAATTTTTTTAACATATTTATAATCTTCTTGTTCTGTTTTCGAAAGAGTCTTTAAAAAATTTTTCTCCTCATTACCTGAAAGTTTTACAAATTCTGCATCAATTTTATCAGGATTAAGATTGTAGTATTTTAAATAATTACCGTATGGAATATTTTTTAACTGCAAACTTTCATTATAAGTTACAACAGCCTTAGTATTATCTGGTGTAAAAATGTAACCTTGGGCACCATAGGCATTCAAACCTGCACAAAAAATAACAACCGCAAAAGTTAACATAATCTTTTTCATTCTACACCTCATTTCTACATTTTACTGAAAATTATTAGAAATTCAATAATATATTAATTAAACGAAAATTAAGGAGCCATTGTTCATAAATGAACAATGGCTCCCAATTATTAAGTAATATCTTTACACAAACTAAACTTCTTTGAAGATTAGAGTTGCGTTGTGACCACCAAATCCAAAAGAATTTGATAATGCAACATGCACTTTTTTATCTCTTGCTTTGTGTGGAACATAATCAAGATTAGCAACATGTTCATCTTGATTATCCAAATTGATTGTAGGTGGAACTTTACCATCAGTTATTGCTTTTACACAAACAATAGCTTCAATAGCACCTGTAGCACCCAACATATGTCCATGCATACTCTTTGTTGAACTTACAAGTAAGTTTGGATTTGCATCTTTGTCGCCAAAGATTTTTGCAATAGCTTGAGATTCAGCAATATCACCTAAACCGGTACTTGTACCGTGTGGGTTGATATAGTCAACATCAGCAGCCTTCACATCTGCATCTGCCATTGCAAATTCCATTGCCTTATAAGCACCGTTTCCTTCAGGATCCGGAGCAACCATATCGTGAGCATCAGCAGTTTGACCATAACCAACGATTTCTGCATAAATCTTAGCACCACGTTTTTTAGCATGTTCATATTCTTCAAGAACAAGAACACCTGAACCTTCACCCATGATGAAACCATCTCTGTCTTTGTCATAAGGTCTGGATGCTTTTTCCGGCTCATCATTTCTTTTTGATAAAGCACGACAAGCTGTAAATGCACCAACACCTAATGTTGTAATTGTAGCTTCACAACCGCCGGCAACAACAACATCAGCATCACCGTATTGAATACTTCTGAAAGCATCACCAATAGAATGTGTACCGGTTGCACAAGCTGAAACTACTACTTTGTTAAGTCCTTTATAACCATGTTTCATTGAAATACGACCTGATGCCATATCAACAATCAACATAGGAACTGTGAATGGAGAAGCTTTAGTAGGTCCTTTTTCAATCATTGCCATGTGGCTCTTTTCAAATGTATGGAAACCACCGGCAGCAGAACTTACAATAACACCAATTCTATATGGATCAATATCAGCTTCATCGATACCTGAATCCGCAATTGCTTCATCTGCTGCCACAACTGCAAATTGAGTATATCTATCCATTCTTTTAGCATCTTTTGAATCCATATAATCTTCCGGATTGAAGTCTGCATCTTTAATTTCAGCTGCAATTTTTACAGATTGTTTTTCAGTATTAATTCTTTCAATTACAGAAACACCGCTTTTACCTTCAAGCATAGCATTCCAAAATTTATCAGTACCGATACCGCAAGGTGTAACAGCTCCCAATCCTGTAATTACTACTCTTCTTTTACTCATTTAAGATATCCCTTTTTCCCTATTAATAATAAATAATGCGAGAATGAAATATAAAATCTCACTCTCGCAAATATAAAATCCAGTTTGAATAATTCTAAAAATTCAATTCAATTCGTGAGATAAATTACTTACCTAATTTGCTGTCGATGTAAGAAACTGCATCTTGAACTGTTTGAATTTTTTCTGCGTCTTCATCAGGAATTTCGCATTTGAATTCTTCTTCTAAAGCCATAACTAATTCAACTGTATCTAATGAATCAGCACCTAAATCGTCTGTAAAACGAGCTTCAGGTGTAACTAATTTTTCATCAACACTTAATTGATCTACTACAACTTTTTTTACTGTTTCTAATGTACTCATAATTTTTTATCCTCTTATTTGTTGTGTAATACACTACTCTATTAAATTATACTATTTAAAGATAAATTTGCAACTGACTTAAAGAAATTTTACAAAACAGTATCAAAAGCTTCGCCTGCTTTTTCTATGTATTTAATAATTGAGTCAAAGTATTCATGATACTTTGCAGCTTTTTGGCGGGTATCATCAGGAAATTTATAAGATTTTTCAATATTATAGCAACTGCGTCTAGTAAAAAATAAAATACACGACAGATTAAAAAAATAGTAATAGTAAATTTTATTAATATGCTTTATAGATTCATCAATATCTGAATCCTTAAAATAATATTTGTGAAAATTTTTACAAGCTTCTCTAACCTCGTCCCAAAACTCTTTCTTTAATTCTTCTTTTAATTTTTTAGCCATAATTTTTCTCCTTCATCTTAATTTAATTAGAAATTATACTCTAATTATAGAGTATAATTACTATATTTGTCAATAAATTTTAGAGCTATATAACTATATTTAGAAATTAACTTATAATAATAGAATATGAAAGCTATAAATGAAGTAAAAATGTTAGTTGGTAAAAAAGGGGTGACCCTAACATATTTGGCTGAATATCTTACCGAACATTCAGATAAAAATTATTCTCTCGATACATTATCAAAAAAGTTGAGAGGAAATACTATAAGATATTCTGAAATGAAACTTATTGCTGAAGCTTTGAATATGGAATTAATATTAAAAGATAAAGAGTAAGCAAACTCAAGCATTAGTTAATTTAACAAACATAAATAAATGGCGACGGAATATATTCCATCGCCATTTTTGTACTATTAAAATATAAAATATTATATCATCAAACCGCCAGCAACTTCGATTGCTTGACCTGTTACATAATCTGTATCTAATGCTAAGAATTTAACAACTTTAGCGATATCTTCAGGAGTACCAAGTCTTTTCATCGGAATAGCTTTCAAGTATTCATCAATATTACCAAGTTCTGCAGTCATAGCTGTTTGAATAAAACCAGGACATACTGCGTTTACTCTGATATTTCTTGAACCAAATTCTTTTGCAAGAGTTTGAGTTAAACCGATTAAACCTGCTTTTGAAGCTGAATAGTTAGCTTGACCGGCATTACCATGACGTCCTACAATACTTGACATATTGATAATTGAACCTTGACGAGCTTTCATCATATATTTAACTACTGCATTAGTTACACAGAATGCAGATGTTAAATTAACTTTAATAACGCTTTCCCATTGATTAATATCCATTCTTAAGAATAAACCGTCTCTTGTAATACCGGCATTATTCAATAAGATATCAATTTTACCATGTTCAGCAATCATTTTATCAACATTTTCTTTAACTGCTTCATGATTTGATACGTCAAAGCTATAGAAATAAGCATTTACACCTAATGCTTTTAATTCATCAATAGCCGGTTGAGCTTTTTCAGCATCGCAAATATCATTGATAATAATATCGCATCCTGCTTTAGCAAGTTCTTTTGCACAAGCTAAACCAATACCGCGAGATCCGCCTGTAATTAAAGCAATTTTTCTGTCTGTCATAATTTTCTCCTTATATTTGTTGGATTTAACCGTTATACTTTTATACAATAGCCATTTCTTCTTTTAAAGAAGCAACAGTTGCATCTAAAGATGCTTTATCAAAAACATTATATGTTTTAGCTTCAACATTGATTTTCTTAATCAATCCTGAAAGAACTTTACCGGGTCCGATTTCAACAAATGTATCTACGCCGTTTTCAATCATATTTTCAATAGTTTGTGTCCAATGCACTGATGAATAAATTTGACGAGGCATTTTGTTTTTAAAATCATTAGCTGCAATAGTTGCAGCAGCGTCAACATTAGTAACAACAGGAATTGAAGCACTGCTTATATCCAAATCTTCAACAAAAGTTGCAAATTCTCTTCCTGCATCTTCTAAAAATTTAGAATGGAAAGCTCCTGAAACTGCAAGAGGAACAACTCTTCTTGCACCAGCTTCCATCAATAATTCACCGGCTTTAGCAACAGCAGCTTCATCGCCTGTAATAACTACTTGAGCAGGAGAATTATAATTTGCAACATCAACATATCCAACACTTAAAGTTTTTTCCAAAACTTCTTCCAGACTGCCTGCAGGTGCATTCAAGATAGCAGCCATAGCTCCACCTTTAACTTGACCCATAAGATCCGCTCTTTTTTGAATAGCAAGCAATGTTGTTTCTAAATCCATTACGCCTGATGCGTACATTGCACAATATTCACCTAAACTATGACCTGCTGTAAAAGTTGGTGTAATATTCAATTCTGATTTAAAAGCTTCTAAAGCTGCAATTGACATTGTAACAATTGATGGTTGAGTATTTACAGTTTGTTTTAAATCCTCTTCCGGTCCATCAAAACATAATGATGTTACACTTTTTCCTAAAACTTTATCTGCTGTATTAAAAACATTTTTAGCAGATTCAAAGTTTTCATACAAATCTTTTCCCATTCCAACGGATTGAGCCCCTTGTCCCGGAAAAACGAATGCTATTTTCTTAGTCATACTTTATACTCCTGTATTATTAAATTTATCCCTATTATATATTCTTTTCAGAAATACCTTAACAAATGCCTTCACGAAGTCTTACTACTGCAGCACCCCATGTCATACCTGCACCAAATCCACAAAGTATTGCTGTTGAACCAAGTTTAATCTTACCTTGTTCAACACCTTCAACTAATGCAATTGGAATAGATGCAGCTGATGTATTACCATAGTATTTAATATTAGAAATAACTTTTTCATCTGAATATTCAAGTCTTTGCTGCATAGCTTCAATAATTCTTTGATTAGCTTGGTGAGGAATCAAATAGTCAATATCCGCAGCTGTCATACCAGCTTCATCAATACATTTATCAACATATTTCGGTAACGTTGTTACAACAAACTTGTAAACATCACGTCCTGCCATATGAATTTTTGCGTCACCTTCTTTACAAGGTTCAACCAATGGACAATTTTTCCCAGGAGTATCAAGATAAATATATTGACCTATCGAACCATCTGCTCGAATATCAAGTGATAAAATATCGTCAACTCCGTCTTCTGCCTCAGTTACAACCATTGCTCCGGCTCCATCACCGAACAAAATAGAAGTTCCTCTGTCTTCCCAATCAACAAGTCTTGAGTTATTATCAGAAGCAATCAATAAAATATTTTTATATAATCCTGAACCAATCAGACCTCTTGCAACTTGCAAGGCATAAATAAGACCGGTACAAGCAGCAGTCAAGTCAAATGATGGTACAAATTCAGGAATACCAAGTCTTGCTTGAATATTACAAGATAATGCCGGATATAATTGAGGCGGTGCAGAAGATGCAGCAATTACACAATCTATTTCTTCAGGTTTAAATCCTGATTTTTCAATAGCTTTTTTAGCAGCTTCTTCGCCAAGATCAACAGCATTTTGATTACCTGAAACCACTCTTCTTTCTTTTATACCTGTTCTTGTATAAATCCATTCGTCAGATGTTTCGTATAATTTTGTTAAATCATCATTTGTTACGATAGTTTCCGGTACGCTATATCCAACACCTGCAATTCTAAGCGGTTTCAAATTTTTTGACATAATTCTTTCCTATCTATTTATATTTTCTGCAATTCTGGAATTAATATCCTTGTTCAATACTCTAATAGCAGCTCTTACAGCGTTTTTCATCGCATAAGATGAACTGCGTCCGTGGGCAATTACAGATATACCTCTAACACCCAATAAAAGCATCCCGCCAAAGACTTCCCAGTTGATTCTTTTTAAAATACGACGTAAGAAAGGTTTTGCCAATAACCCGATTATACATCCGATAAAATCAGATTTAAATTCGGTTGATATCATTTTCAAAAGCATAGAAGCAGTACCTTCTGTAACTTTCAAAGCAACATTTCCGGCAAAACCATCACAAACAACAACATCGCACTTGTTTATGAAAAGTTCTTTTCCTTCAATATTTCCTACAAAATCAATATAACCTTTTTCATGCATATCTTTTAATAACGGATAAGTTTCTTTAACAAGGGCATTGCCTTTACCTTCTTCTTCTCCGATACTCAAAATACCCACTTTAGGATTTTTAATTCCAACAACATTTTTTGAATATGCAACACCCATTTCAGCAAATTGAGCAAGCATTTCTGCAGTACAATCACTATTTGCACCGCCGTCAATAAGTACAACAGGATCTTTCATTGTAGGCAAAGTAACCGCAATAGCCGGTCTCTGCACACCATGAATACGTCCTAATCCGAATAAACTTGCAGCCATAGCAGCTCCAGTGGAACCGGCAGAAACAACAGCTTCACATCTACCTTCAGCAACAGCTCTAACAGATGCTACAATTGATGAATCTTTTTTCTTACGAATTGATTGCCCAACAGCCTCACCCATGCCAATAACTTCAGATGCATGAGTAATTGTATAATCAATTTTATCTACATCAATTTTAATTCTTCTTTTATGACCTTTAGTACCACAATCTGAGTAAATACAACCGGCTGCTTTAATACGTTCAAGTTCTGCGTTAATTGCATCTTGTTGACCAACAAGCTCTAAACCTACACCATATTCTTGTGCAGCCCACAAAGCACCTTCCATAATTGCTTTTGGTGCGTAGTCTCCACCCATTACGTCTATTGCTATTCTTGCCATACTTTATTCTCTCTCCAAGTCATCCGTATTTAATTAACAAGAAGCGGCAATTAAATTGTCGCTTCTTGTTACCTTAAAATTATTCTTCTGTTTTTTCTTCAACAGATTCTTCAGCTTTAACTTCTTCAACCTTAGTTTCTTCAACTTTTTCTTCTGCTTTAGGGGCAGCTTTCTTAGTTGATTTTTTAGCTGTTTTTTTAGCCGGAGCAGCAGCAGCTTCAGCTGCAGCTTTATCAGCTAATTTTACAGGTTGTCCTTTGTAAGTTCCACATGCTGTACATACAGTGTGAGTTAAAACTGTTTCGCCGCAATTAGGGCATTTAGTTGTTTCAGGCTTTGTAGCTTTCCAATTAGCTCTTCTGCTGCCTTGAGCAGAATGTCCTGTTCTTTTCTTAGGTACTGCCATTTGTCTTTTTCCTTTTTTATTTTCTGTACTTACTAACTATTTTTTTAGGTCAATCTGAATGTTATTAAAGACATCCAACCTAGGGTCGGGAATATTTTCTTCTGAGAGAAATTCCTTCCCTTTACAATTAATACCACAAACTTTTTTATTTGGAAAACTTAATATTACAGATTGATACAATAAGTCATAAATATCTATCTCTTTTTGCCCTTCCAAATCAGTAACAAACTGCCCGTCTTTGATTTCAAATTCAATCCCTGATTCTTCATAATCTCCGAATAGAGAGCATTTTGAGTACAATTCATCAATATCAAAATCCAATTTATGTTCAAATTTCTCCAAACACAAATCGCATTCAAGATTTACTGTCCCTGACACATGTCCGGTAATTTGCACAAAATCACCCAGCGATCTTGCTGTTAAATCGGCATGAATAGGTCCAACACAATCTATACCTTCAATTTCTTCATCAAAAGTACAGTAAAGTGTTTTATTTTCGGCATTTTCTAAATCTTCTAGTAATAATATTTTTTCCATAATATTCTCTTAAATATTACCGGAACATTAATTCCGGCAAAGTTTAAATATATTGTTCTTCTTGAATTGCAACTGCTGCAATCTGATTAGATAGAAAACAGGCTTTCTTCAAAGGACCTTCAGTTTCTTTTTCAATTAGAACTGCTTGCGGAGACTGCATTTTCTCTATTAATTCATCATAAAGTACTTGAGCGTCTTTTACATACAGTACTAAAGGTGCTGTTGAACTTTTAATAAAAACTAAAACGGCATAGCGTTTTTTAATATTTTGAGCATTCATTCCTTGTGGATTAAATTGTTGAGCCATATTTTCTCCTTCACTTTTTGTATATATTTTACTAAAAAGGAGATATAAAAGCAATATACCTGAAAATGCAAGGCGGGAACTCTTATAATTAAGAGTTCCCGCCTTTTATAATTTTGCAATTAGTCATTACGATGTTTTAAAGAAACAAGTTCGCCTTTTTTGTTAAATATCATAATCATACTTTCGTCGCCTGAATGCTCAACGTATGAACCAAGTCTGCCTTCTTTTGTATAACACGCATACTTACTTGTTTTGTTTTTATCATTAGCAACTTCTACATCATACGAACCATCTTCAAAGTATCTTGTATGTTTAACAATATCATCAGAAAATCTTTCTGAGATTTTATAAGAACTTACATTACCGCCAAAATCTCTTTCAAAAGTTATATCTCTTTTGTGATTATTTGTGTCATCAAAAATTGTTCTTAGTGTTCCGTCAAGATTAAAGAAATGAGTAATTTCACCATTTGCGGTTTGTGTAAAAATAGCTTCTAATGAGCCATTTGAATAATTTCTTTTTTCACCTTGAACTTCTTTCGGATCATATCCTAAAACATATGGTTCAAATGGAATTAAATCAGGATCATTTTGAGGATTTTTTCCGGTTGTATTAGGAATAGGAGATTGAGTTTCATTCATTATTTTTGAAGGAAATCCGTTTTGATATTGTATTGTTTCAATTTTTTCGTTTTCAATATCGTGAGTTTCTACAGAAGTTATTTGACCATTTTTGTCAAATCTTGTCATTTTGAATGTCTTATCTCCAAAATCTTCTTCAATGGAAGCACCTTTTTCTGATACATTATAAATTTTTGAATAATTATTCGGACCGTATTCAAATGCTCTTACACAGTCAAGTTTTCCGTCTGAATAAATCGTTGATTTAACAACTTTACCATCAGGATTTAATTCTGAGATTTCTGTATAGAAATTTTGAGGCATTTTGCCATTTTCTATAAGATTATAATTTTTTTGGATTTTTACAGGTTTACCTGTAGCATTATCATAAGTTTCAATTTTGCTTATAGCATCATTTGGTGCCATTACATCCATTGAATAAATTGTTGTAAGTTTACCATCATTAACACCGATAGCATTCAAATTTCCGGAAGAACTATAAATTCGTTCACCCGGCATACTGTGAATTGCTTCCGGTTGTAGAACTGTAGGAATAGCAGGTTCAAGAACCTTAGGTTCATTTACAGCAACCATAGATTTATTATAAGAAGCAAGAGCCTCAGTTCCTTTCATATCAACATTTGGAGCATTGTTTATCTGAACAGGCTGTGGTGCTGTCATAACATTTTTGGTACTATTTTGTGCCACAGCTTGAATCATAGGGTTCGAATTTACAGAATTAATCATTTATTTTTCCTTTTCACACATTTACTACACTGGTTTGTATAAAACAAAACAAACTAATTAATTGACTAAATATTACAAATTATTAATAAAAAAATACCCTCAAAATTGAGGGTATTTTTATTCTTACTATTCAGACTATTTTATTTTTTTAGCCCATTTTTGTACAAATTTCCAAGCCATATTTACATATCTGTCAGCACTTTCTTTTGGAATAAGACCTTTTTTAGCATAATCAGTTGCTACTTCTTGAATATGTTGGAATTTTTGAAGTTTTTTGAAAATTGCTTGACCTAATTCAGTTACAGGTTTATTCTTTTTCAACAATGTTTTTAACGGAGGAGTATAAACCCCAAGTGCATCATGAGCAATTACCATACCCGGTTTTAATTTAGTAGCTGCTGCACCGGTTTTAGCTGCTTCTGAAGTAAGTACATGTGTCATCTCTTCAGTTGGAATAGTAATACCTATATTTGCATCTTTAACAGCTTTAATTTTATCGCCCAGCTTACGTAATTTACCAACTAAATATTCACCGGTTCTGGCATCTCTATGAGTAGATTCCATCAATTTAACATCAACACTGCCTGCTTGGTCTAATAATGTCTTTTTACCTTTAGCTGCAGCAAATTTTTGCCAACGTTTATCCATCCAATCAACTGCTTGTTGACCGTATGTCATACGTAATTCACCCGGTTTCATTTTATAATCTGTACCAAAGCCTCCCCAACGATTACTAATATGAGTAGGTTTTGACAAAACTTCAATTTCTGTAATCAAACTTGGATCAGTTACAGGGAATTTAGTACCCGCAGGCACACCGGCATGAAAATTTACAGCTCGTTGAATTGATTCCTTACTGCCCGGTCCAATAACACCTTTACCATATTTGTTAAAGCCTTGATTACCAATATTTTGCCATAAATAATTTTCTGCCATGCCATTTTCCTTTCAAATAAAATTTTTCCCAACTTTTGCAGACAAAATTCATCGCAGTAACAAATGTCATTTGTTACTAACGACGTATCATTTTTCCCAAAATCAGATGCTTAAATTTGTCTTACAAAGATGTAAAAAAACTTTTTTTCAAAAGTTTGACCGCACTGCACCGCATCACATCATATCATATCATATCATATAGGGCATTATAAAAGGATTTGAGGTATTTTCAAATCTGTATTTACAAAAATTAACAATTAAAGTTTTTATTAAATTTTGTAATATATTTCTCTCTATTGCCAACACATGTTGACATAGTATAATAGTATTAAGGGATAGATAGAAAAGGAGCTTTGTATGTTCGGAATAATTTTAGCAGGAGGTTCAGGAAGCAGACTATGGCCGCTTTCTCGAGAATTATACCCGAAACAACTACTAAACTTGTGTGCTGAAAAAAGTCTATTGCAATCTACATTTGAAAGATTGAATAAATTTATTCCGGCTCAAAATATTATCAGCATTACAAATACTAAGCATAATGCCAATGTAAGAATGCAATTAGGAGAATTAAGCCAAAATTCTATTATTTTATCCGAACCAATTTCAAAAAATACAGCTCCTGCAATAGCAATGGGAGTAAAATACATTGCAGAAACCTCTAATGATGATGAAATTATTCTGGTTGTTCCATCAGATTTACAAATTACAGACGATGAAAAATTTATCCAATCAGTACAAGAAGCCGAAAAACTCGCAAATCAAGGTTTTATTGTAACTTTCGGTGTAACACCTGATTATGCTGAAACAGGATTTGGTTATATTCACTGCGAAAATGGCAAAGTAACAGAATTTACAGAAAAACCTGATTCAGAAACAGCAGAAAAATATATAAAAAATGGAAATTATTTCTGGAACAGCGGTATATTTATGTTTAAAACTTCTACAATAATTCAGGAACTTGAACATTATTCACCGGAAATCGCAAAAATCACAAAAAATTTAAACTGTTCGGAAAAAACAGTTCCATTTACAGAATTTGAACAAATGCCTAATATTTCAATTGATTATGCGGTTATGGAAAAAAGTAAAAATATTATGATGGTTGAACTTCAATCTGATTGGAAAGATTTAGGTTCTTGGAAATCAATATATGAAGTAAGTCCAAAAGACGAAAATAATAACGTATTTGTAGGTCATGTATTAGACAAAGATTCGAAAAATTCATTTATTTATTCATCATCAAAACTTGTTGCAACAATAGGACTGGAAGATACTGTAATTGTTGAAACAGAAGATGCAATTCTTGCTTGCAAAAAAGATAAAACTCAAGAAGTTAAACAAATTTACGAAACCTTAAAAGAACAACATGACGGAACTCAAAAAGTTCACAAAACTGTTTATCGTCCTTGGGGATTTTACACAGTTATTGCAGAAGGAAAAGGGTTTCAAACAAAAATTATTCACGTAAATGTTGGTCAAAAGCTATCTGTTCAATCCCACAATCACAGAAGTGAGCATTGGGTAGTACTTTCAGGCATGGCAAAAGTAGTTCTGGAAGGAAAAGATCATATCCTATCTCCGGGACACAGTATTGATATTGATGTTAAAGCAATACATTCTCTTCAAAACCCTTTTGAAGAAGATTTAGAAATTATTGAAATTCAAAAAGGTGATATCTTGTCCGAAGATGATATTATTCGCTATGAAGATATGTACGGAAGAGTTTAGGGATAAATATAATTTTTAAAATTTATATTTCTTTATAATTTAGCAATTTCTATGAAAAAAAACTTTATAAATATATTACAAATTATAAAGGGGAAATTTTTATGGGGATCATGATGTCATTAAGCAAAGGTATTACTTTGCAACAATTAGACAGAACAATTACACGAGCTATGCAAAACTATGCACGTTCCTCAAATACAATAAAAGGATTCGCTAAAAAAGAAGGAGTAATTTTATCCGCAAAAAATAGAATTGTAGAAACTCCATTTATAGAAATGGATTTAAGATATAATGCTGCATATAAAGGCCTGCGGGGGAAAACGTCTAATCAAATTTATGCAGACGGTTCGACAATAACAAGAGAAAGATTTTATGATAGAAATACCGGAAACTTAGTCATGAACAGTCAAAACATTAAATTTGCAAACAATACACGCAGAACTTATCAAGAAACATTTGGCAAGAAACCATCAACCGGCGTTTGCAGTTGGCATTTAGGTAAAGACGGCGTCGTATTATCAGAACGGAATTACGGAAGATACATTGACAATCAAGGCAGACAAATTTCTTATGTGAATTATATTAATAATATGGAAGCCGGATTTAAAAAACCATTATACGGTACATTCCATATTGATAATCAAAAAATTCATTTCGAACGAGTAAAAAGTGCAACAGGTGAATTAACAGAGGCTTACCGAGCACAAATCAATAATGGCGGTAAAATAGAGACTCTTGAATTTGCTAATAAAGAAGAGTTAGCAAAACATCTAGGAGTATCTGAAACTTGTTTCTGGGGCTCGTAATAGTTTATAAATTTTAAATTAATGAAATAAAAAAGAGGATTAGGAAAACCTATCCTCTTTTTATCTGGGCCGCAGTGGACTGTCTTGCTCGTTCGCATTTAACGGGTCTCCTGACTTTCTTTTCACAAGCTTTGCTTGCTCCAAAGAAAGCTCCTCCGCCCTCAGCTCACTCGCGTTCAAACCAAAATATAAGAGAACTTTTGATAAAAGATTAAAAGCTCTATAAGATAGATCTTTTATATAAAAACTTTAATTCTATAAATTAGTCTTCAAAAGAATTTAGTAATTCTTGTAATTCAATGAAAAATCTTGAAAGGTGATAACCATCAGCAGCTGCGTGATGGATGTTAAACGAAAATGGAAGAGTTATTTTACCATTTTTCTCAACATATTTTCCCCAAGTAATTACTGGAGCTAAATATTTTCCTTCATCAAAAACGTGTATGTCAAAACTTTTATAATTTATCCAAGGTAAACAGGAAACATTAAAAACATTTGGAGGAACATTTTTAAAATCAAAAGCTCTACAATCTTTGTATTTATCAATAATATTTACAAAGTTATTATGAAAAACTTCTAAATTTTCATTGTATTCAGCAACGAATAAAGCACACATTTCATCTTCTTTGAAAAAATGTGTAAAATATGGATGAATTACATCATACACACCAACTTGATTATTTTCATCCCAGCCTAATCTGAATTCTTCATGAGCATTAATAATTTTACATACTGTCCACATAAAAGAAGGATAAAACCTGTAATCTTTAGATTTTATATAAGGTAGAAATTCAGTTATATCAATATCGCATGTTATACTAAGAACATTACGCAAATTATTTATATAATGCCAAAATAAATTATATCTTTTCCAATTTTTATCTTTTATTTTAAATTTCATTAAATTTATCCTACTATAAAGAAGTTTATCTTTAAAGATTAAAAAATACAAAAAGATGCTATAAGCCAATATCACAGAAAAATAGAATACAACATAATGAAGTTGTGTTGTATTTTGAGGGTAAATGAATTGTCGAAGTGGTAAATGTTTTTTGCAGGTGGAAGTATATTTTGAACATTGCCGAAATTTTGAACACTTTTTGAACGCTGTTTAAATACCGTTTAAATAGTGTTTAAATTTTGTGTCATTCTACTTTACTTTTTACAGGAAAGAAGCAATCATTGTCTGTGATTAAGCGAGTTTGAAAATGAATATAGTACAACCTATAAAAAAGATAGAAGATATTCAAAAGATTAAAAAATATTTGGCAAAAAAGCCAAGAGATGCATTGCTTTTTAGTTTTGGGATAAATACGGGGCTCAGAATATCTGATATATTATCGCTTGATGTTGGGGATGTAAAAGGCAGAGATTATATTGAAATTAGAGAGAAAAAGACAAATAAGTATAAGAAATTTCCGCTTAATAGGTTTTTAAAAGAGGAGATTAATTTATTTGTAGAAGGTTTGCCTGGGGAACAACCGCTATTTTATACACAAAAACATTGCAGGCTTGATAGAGCACAGGCATATAGAATTTTGAATAAGGCTACACAAGCCGTTGGGGTGAAAGAAAGAATTGGAACACATACATTGAGAAAGACATTTGGGTATCATCATTATAAAAAATATAATGATATAGTACTCCTGCAAAAAATCTTTAACCACTCCTCTCCATCAGTAACACTCCGTTATATTGGCATCGAGCAAGACACAATAGATGAAAGTTATATGAATTTTTATTTATAAATATATTAATAATATTTTTAAATAAAAATTTAGCATTTAATTCACTTAACTTTAAA